>JAXIOV010000044.1:0-140764 GCA_045403245.1 Pyrinomonadaceae bacterium
ACAAACTGCACCTTCGGGTTGTTCTTCCCAAGCACCTTCGTGATCGCCGCCGTCAACGTCGTCTTCCCATGATCCACGTGACCAATGGTCCCGATGTTTACGTGCGGCTTACTTCGATCGAATTTTTCTTTCGACATCTCTTCCTGGCCTCTTCTAATTAAGAATCGTTAACCACTCTCAAAACGAGGGCTAGAACTAACTGGAGCCCGCGATGAGATTTGAACTCATGACCTCCTCCTTACCAAGGAGGCGCTCTACCCCTGAGCTACGCGGGCCTGCCCAAGGATGAAGGCGGAAGGATGAGGGATGAACGTTTCATCGAATCGAAAATCTTTCATCCTTCTACCTTCATCCTTCAGCCTTACTTTCTGGAGCGGGCGACGAGATTCGAACTCGCGACCCTCAGCTTGGAAGGCTGATGCTCTACCAACTGAGCTACACCCGCCCGATCAGATCTGGAATTTCAAACTTGAGATCTCAGATGGTGCAGGGGGCAGGATTCGAACCTGCGTAGGGCGTTAGCCCGCCGGGTTTACAGCCCGGTGCCATTAACCACTCGACCACCCCTGCATTTCCTGCCAAGTGCTTAGTGGAGCCGGCGAAGGGACTTGAACCCCCGACCCTCTGATTACAAATCAGATGCTCTACCAACTGAGCTACGCCGGCCCGCTATAGTGTGCAAATAGCGCATTCCGACAAAATGCGGATACTACCAACACGCATTCCAAAACGCAAGTCGCAGTCAGGATTACAGATATCTTAACACTCGGGGCGGTAAAACGACGTACTTGGTCACTGTAAGATCATGCTTCTTTGACGGGGAATTTCGTGGCTTAAGAACTTGACGGAAGGAAAACTAGTCTCGCAGAGCCTGGCTGATGGGCTGCTTGCTGACCTCGTCGACTTTGTCCGGCGCGAGCACGGATCGGTAGAAAGATCTGAAATAGCCATACATCGAAAGGCAAGCTGAAATCACCACCAACCAGAGCAATGCTCGCCCGGCGGTGTAGAGGAGCACCAGCCAATCGCTGCCGGTGACAGGCTGAGGTCCAAATAGATGTTGCCAGGCTGCTCGAAGTTCCGGGACTGACCAGAATTTGATCGCCGGAAACGGTTGCCCGAAGTTCCCAACTGGCGGTTTTCCCGCCACGCTTGAAACGATCAGCAGGGCGACCGTCAACACCTGAAGACCCATCTTGAATTTGCCCATCTTCGATGCCGAGATGATCACTCCATCCGCAGCCGCGATCGAGCGCAGCCCCGTCACGGCAAACTCTCGACCAATAATAATCACCACCGCCCACGCCGGCGCCAGTTGGTTCTCAACCAGAGAAATCAGGGCGGCAGAAATCAACAACTTGTCTGCAATCGGGTCAAGAAGCTGGCCCAAACGGGTGACCTGCCCCCGGCTACGCGCGAAGTGGCCGTCAAGATAGTCAGTCAACGCAGCGCCCAGAAATAACCCAACGCCAAGCAAGTGGCGTGGCACACCAAACCAATTCTCCGAAAAAGGCGTGAGCAAAACTACGACGAGCAGCGGGATAATAAAGATTCGCAGTAGTGTGAGAGCATTTGGCAGATTCACAAGTTATGGCCTTGAAAAGTAAAGAAACCAATACCCGGCACTGGGATGGTTTGCAGTTTAGGACTCGCTCGAAAAGAGTGTCAAGGTAATCAAAATGCAAACTTGCCGTTCACCATTCCGTGGGCTAGAATTACTGGTTCTTCGCTGCCTGAAATTTGCATCTGTAGCGACTGACTTTTTCTCGTCCCATGGCAATCGATCGCATCACAGTCAGAGGAGCCCGCCAGCACAACCTCAAAAACATCAACGTAGAAATACCACGCGACCGCTTTACGGTTATCACCGGCCTATCCGGATCAGGCAAATCCTCGCTTGCATTCGATACCATTTATGCCGAGGGGCAGCGTCGCTACGTTGAATCTCTTTCAGCCTATGCTCGTCAGTTTTTGGACCAACTGGAGAAGCCGGACGTAGATTCGGTGGATGGCCTCTCGCCCGCTATCTCAATTGAGCAAAAAACAGTTTCGCGAAGTCCAAGGTCAACAGTCGGCACTGTGACGGAGATTTACGATTACATGCGTCTGCTGTTTTCCTCGATCGGGCAACCCCACTGTCATGTTTGCGGGGCAGCGATTACACGGCAAAGTGTGGAGCAGATCGTCCAGAGCGTTTTGGCCCTGCCTGAAGGGGAACGGGTCATGATCCTGGCGCCAATTGTTCGGGGCCGAAAAGGTGAATTCAAGAAAGAACTCGAGAAACTCGCCAAAGACGGTTTCCTGCGTGCGCGCGTTGACGGCGAACTCTTGTCTCTCGACGAAGAAATCAAGCTTGACAAGCGTCGTAACCACACGATTGAAGCCGTTGTTGACAGGTTGTTAATCAAACCCGGCATCACCGAACGTCTCTCCGAGTCGGTCCGCACCGCACTAAAACTCACTGGCGGGGCGGTGCTGGTCTCAGTTGTCGATGGCGAGGAAAAGCTCTACTCGGAACGCATGGCCTGCGTGATCTGCGGAATCAACGTTCCGCCACTCGAACCTCGTTCGTTTTCTTTCAACTCAGCATACGGCGCCTGCAAGCGTTGCCATGGATTGGGCACAGTACTGGAAGTTGATCCCGCGAAGTTGATTCCCGACGCCAATGTTGCGGCCGACAAACTTTCCTTCATGGGTCTGGGAGATCGGCAGGGTTCGGTTTACCTGAGGAGTGCGATACAGGCGGTTTGCAAGCATTACGGCGCAGATATGAAGTTGGCATTTGCGCAGCAGCCGAAAGAGGTTTGCGAAGGGTTTCTCCATGGCGTAGGCGGCCAGTTGACCTTCAGGCAGGGTCTCTACACATATCAGAGCCCATGGAAAGGAGCACTGCGTTGGCTTCGCGACCGGCTTAACGAAGCGCCTTCTGAAAAAGTGCGAGTTGCCCTGGAGGAACTGGTATCGCCGGCAGTTTGTCCCGATTGCAAAGGCCGGCGATTGAGAGCTGATTCGCTTGCAGTGCGACTCGGAGGTCGTGGTATTGCCGAGTTCACGGCCTTGCCTATTGAGGATGCTGTTGATGCCTTTGAATCCATAAGCTTGAAAGCCCGCGAAGACCAGATCGCCGGTCAGGTCCTCAGAGAGATCAAAAACCGACTTCGCTTTCTGCGAAGTGTTGGTCTCGGTTACCTGACACTAGACCGCTCGTCGGCAACATTGTCAGGGGGCGAAGGACAACGCATTCGCCTGGCCACACAAATCGGTTCCCAGTTGCGTGGGGTGCTTTATGTGCTCGACGAGCCCTCAATTGGTTTGCACCCGCGCGACAACCAGAAACTACTCGAAACATTGTCAGCGCTCCGGGATCTTGGCAACACAGTGCTGGTCGTCGAACACGACGAGGAAACAATTCGTCGTGCAGATTATGTTGTTGATTTAGGTCCAGGGGCAGGCGCGCATGGAGGCGAGGTGGTAGCGATTGGAAGCCCCGAAGATGTGGCCAACAGCCCCGTCTCCGTAACCGGAGCTTACATTCGTGGAGCCCTCAAAATTGAAGTGCCGTCGGAAAGACGGCTGGCCAACGGAAAATATCTTACGATTCACGGCGCCCGCGCGAATAACTTGAAGGAAATCGACGTCTCGTTTCCCCTGGGCCTGCTGACTGTGATCACCGGAGTCTCCGGATCGGGTAAGTCAACTCTGGTGGCTGACATTCTCTATCCCGCTTTGGCGCGTCATCTCTATGGCTCGCTCACTGAGCCCGGCGCCTGCACAGCGATCGATGGGCTGGAACACATCGACAAAGTCATCGAAATCGATCAGTCGCCAATTGGTCGCACGCCGCGATCGAATCCCGCCACCTACACCGGCCTCTTCACTCCCCTGCGCGAGCTCTATGCAATGCTGCCGGAATCGCGGGAACGCGGTTACAAACCGGGGCGCTTCTCGTTTAACGTCAAAGGTGGACGTTGCGAAGGTTGTGAAGGCGACGGCATGAAACGCATTGAGATGAATTTCCTGCCGGATGTTTATGTCCTCTGCGATGTTTGTCGAGGAGCTCGTTATAACCGTGAAACCTTGTCAGTGAAGTACAAAGGGAAGTCGATCGCTGAATTGCTCGACACCACGGTTGAGGAAGCTCTGACGTTGCTGGAAAACGTTCCGCAGATTCAACAGAAACTACAGACGCTGCTGGACGTCGGTCTGGGTTACCTGAAGCTGGGCCAGTCAGCCACCACTCTTTCCGGTGGTGAGGCACAACGCATTAAACTGGCCAAAGAATTGTCGAAGCGCGCGACGGGACGCACCGTTTACATCCTCGACGAGCCGACTACCGGTCTTCATTTTGCCGACGTACACAAACTTCTTGATGTGCTGCAGCGCCTGGTGACTCTGGGAAATACGGTGCTGGTGATTGAACACAACCTCGACGTTATTAAATCAGCCGACTACATCATTGATCTTGGCCCAGAAGGAGGCGAGCACGGCGGCCGAGTGGTGGCAGCCGGCACACCGGAAGAAGTCGCCCGATCGCGTCGCTCGCATACCGGACACGTGCTACGGCCGCTACTGAATGGCCGCCTGGCTCGCAACGGCAACGGTAACGCTCGCCGCGAAGACAAGAAAATCGCGTGATATACTTCGCGCTTTCCGACCGACAAATTGCTTCCGTTGATGTCAATTTACGAAGACAACCTGCGGCCCATTGAACTAAATGACGTGACGACGTATCCGCTTGCTTCTCGTCCCAGCAAAGTTTCGCTCAACGATTTCGCCAGACCCATCACTGAGAACGCTTCAATCGCGGAGTTCCTGGACAGTCTTCCGAACATCCTGGCTGTCCAGAGCCTTCGCGCTCTCGCCGCACGCATGCAACGGGCGCGCGAACTGAAGAAACCAATCATTTGGGGCATCGGCGGGCACGTGATCAAGACCGGTCTCGCGCCGGTAATCATCGATCTGTTGAACCGCGGTTTTGTGAACGCAATTGCCGGAAATGGTTCGGTGCTGGTCCATGACGCCGAGATTGCGATGGTGGGTTCGACTTCAGAAGACGTAGACGCGACGCTGGGCGAGGGCATTTTTGGGGGTGCGGACGAGACGGGAAAACTGCTGAACCGGGCCGCCGAGGAGGGCGCAGGCGATAGCATCGGGCTTGGCGAAGCAACAGGCCGGGCCTTGTTGGCGCTGAAGCCCACGAACATCAGCCAATCCTTGCTATGCGCCGCCTACGAGGCCCGCGTTCCCTTCACAGCTCATATCACAATAGGCGGCGATATCTCTCACTTTCACCCGCACACCAACGGCAGCGCACTCGGTGCCACGACGCACATTGATTTCCGCCTGATCGCTGAGCTGGTACGTCGCATGGATGGAGGTGGAGTTTACTTAAATATCGGCTCAGCCGTGACCTTGCCGGAAGTCTTCCTCAAAGCAATCACCTTAGTACGTAACCTCGGCAACCCGTTGACTGACATCACCACGGCAAACTTCGATTTCATTCAATCATATCGTGCTCTTACAAACGTGGTCCGGCGTCCTACCGCCAACGGCGCCGGGCAGGGCTATTCCGTAATTGGCCATCATGAATTGACGATCCCGCTCCTGGCTGCCGAACTAATCTGTCGGCGATCTTCGTAAATCCGTCCTTTCCAACTTTGAAAAGGAAACGTTAGGCCCATTCTCAGATCTGGGAAAAACCTGGTAGTACCCCTTGACACAAGTCCTCCCAGTAAAGATAATCCTCCCGCGCGTCGAAATTGAAAATCATTTTCAATTTCATCATAACTCTATGGAGAGGAATCATAAACAAATGGCTCGACTCTGCTTTCGTTCACTTCTGTTCGGGTTGCTACTATCTCTACTGACCTTTGCCTCGTTTGCTCAATCAAAGATCACGTTATTTGCAGGACGCGTCGTTGATCAAAATGGCGCAGCAATACGCGGTGCCGCGGTTCACATGGGAGAAAAGCATTCTAGCGACGAGAAATCAGCGGTGACCGACGAACAGGGATTCTTCCAGTTTAATGCCCTCCCCGCTGCGGAGTATCGACTTGTCGTTAAGCACACAGGGTTTCAAACTTTGGAAAAGACTGTGCGCATACCGGCTGATAGCAACTCAACTGGCGACCCATTCGAATGTGTGCTTCAACCTGAGTCGATTGCTGCATCTGTGGTTGTAACCAGTAGCCACGTGCTGACGTCGGCGGAAGTTGCCGAAAGGATACCGGGATCAATCGATATCATTGACTCGGAGGTGCTAAAAAATAGTCGCGCACTGACGTCTACAGAAGTTCTGCGCAAAGTGGCTGGGATCAACCTGCGCGATGAAGAAGGCTTTGGTCTTCGGCCCAACATCGGGATACGCGGACTGAATCCCACCCGTTCCACAAAGGTTCTCCTTCTCGAGGATGGTATTCCGCTCACCTATGCTCCGTACGGCGACAATGCTTCTTACTATCATCCTCCCATCGATCGTTTTGAAAGCATCGAGGTGGTGAAGGGTTCCGGCCAAATATTGTATGGGCCGCAGACAATTGGTGGCGTGGTGAATTACATCACGCCCACTCCGCCGGTAGACCGCGAAGGTTCGATAACTCTTACAGGTGGCAATCGCAGCTACTTCAATGGCCATCTTGGCTACGGAGACACTCTTGGTAATACCGGTCTGCTTTTTGGGTTTACTCGCAAGCAAGGACAGGGATCGCGCGAAAACACTCGCTCCGGTTTGAATGACTTTAATTTCAAGTCGGTAACTACTGTCAGTACACGGCAAGCATTGACCGGCAAATTTAATTATTACGCTGAAGACTCTAACGTCACGTATTCCGGTTTAAGAGAGGATGAGTTTCGCGCTGATCCGCGCCAGAACCCCTTCCGCAACGATTTCTTCTACGGTAATCGAGTGGGCGCTTCCCTAACCCACGCTCTTGTTTTCAATCCGGACGTAGTTCTGACAACAAATCTTTACGGCTCCTACTTCCGTCGTCACTGGTGGCGCCAGTCGTCAAACTCCAACGAGCGGCCGAATGATTCGGCTGATCCGCTTTGTGGCGGGATGACAAATCTGAGCACGACCTGTGGTATTCAAGGTCGTCTGCGTCGTTACATCTTTGGTGGCATCGAACCGCGCCTGCGAATTACAAAACCGCTGTCTGGGCGCCGCAACGAACTCGAGCTTGGCTTCCGCATTCATTTCGAAGATCAGGAGCGACTACAGAAAAACGGGGACCGTGCCACCTCAAGAGATGGGGTAATTGTTGAGAACAACGAACGCAGCAACCAGGCCTATTCTGCCTTTGTTCAAAACAGATTTAATTTGGGCAACCTAACCGTTACTCCAGGTCTTCGCATCGAACATGTGAAGTATCGACGCTCAAACCGACTCTTGAACGTCTCCGGTAAAACTCAATTGACCCAACTCGTTCCCGGCATCGGAGTTTCTTTCAATCCCAGCGGCAAACTAACTGTGTTCGCAGGAGTGCACCGTGGCTTTGCCCCCCCGCGAACTGAAGATGTAATCAACAACACTACCGGCGGTAGCATCGATCTGGATCCTGAATTGAGTTGGAACTACGAAGCCGGACTGCGCGCGCGACCCTATTCGGTGGTGCGGATGGAAGCCACCTTCTTCCGTATGGACTACGAGAACCAGATCGTGCCAGCGAGCCTGGCTGGCGGAGTTGGCTCAACCTTTACCAATGGCGGTAAGACGCTGCATCAGGGCTTCGAAGTTTCCGTCTCAATGGACACTTCATCAGTCCTCCGGCGGCGATACAATTTCTTTTTGCGAACAGCCTATACCTTCGTACCCTTGGCAGAGTTTCGCGGCGTTCGGTTCAGCAACGTACCCGGATTTGCCACGGTAAGCGTAATGGGTAATCGTCTTCCGTACGCTCCACGACAACTGGTCAATGCAACCGCTGGGTTTTCACACTCCAGCGGACTGAATTCATTTGTGGAAGGCGTTTACGTAGGATCGCAGTTTGGCGAAGACTTGAACAGGATCGATCCAATTTCTGCTAACGGACAAACAGGACTGATCCCGAGCTATACAATTTGGAATGCAACGCTGAACTACAAACTCGAAAGATTTGATACGACTCTGTTTGTGACTGCTAAAAATGTCTTTGACCGCCTCTACATTGCTGATCGCACACGCGGATTGTTGCCCGGACCGCCGCGCGGGATTCAAGCAGGGTTTAAGTTTGAGTTTTAATGGTTATAAGTCTCGCGGAATTAAATTGGCGTGACAAAAGCGCGACCTCTCCTGGTCGCGCTTTTTCTGAATGGATTTAGTGTGTAACCAGATCAACTAGCGGATCTGGTGTGTTATACTTCCCTTCCCCTTACTACAGAAGTATTTTTCACGAACTGCCGGCAATATCGAACATGAACGCAGAGAAACTGGAACACTTTCGTCGTCGCCTTATCGATGGACTTCGTCAACACACTGAACACATCCGTGATGACCGGGCTGCTGCCCTCGAACTCTCGGATGACGGCGTCAAAGACCCTGCTGATTTCTCGCTCATGGATATCAACAAGGAAATGATGTTGCGGTTAGGCGATCGCGAGTCAAAGATGGTCGCCGACATCGATCAGGCGCTCTTGAGAATCAAGGAAGGTTCCTATGGAATTTGCGCCCGCTGCGGGAAAGGTATTAATGAGCTTCGCCTCGAAGCCTTACCGACCGCGCGCTACGACGCCAAGTGCCAGGCGATAATAGAAAGCGCGAACGGCGAAAACGAACACGCCACCCTCTGATTAGTCCAAAGTCCAAAGTCTGCTTGACCCAACCACATTTCTTGTTTGACTAACTCCGGTTCGGAGTGACTCGGCAAGCAGAAAGAAGGGGCCGATTGGTCCAAACAGACTTTGGACTTTGAACTTTGGACCTGGCCTAAGCCTTCGGGTGCGCCTTGTCGTAAACTTCAATCAACTTTTCCATTGAAACATGCGTGTAGATTTGAGTGGTTGAAAGGCGGGCGTGTCCGAGCAACTCCTGGATATCGCGCAAGTCGGCTCCACTGTCCAGCAGATGCGTGGCAAACGAATGACGCAACGCATGCGGGCTGATGTCATACCGACCGGCACATAAGCGAATGTATTTCTCTACCATTCTGCCTACCGACCGGGTGGTGATACGCGTTCCCTGGTAATTCAGAAACAGTGCTTCGGGCTCTCTGATTGAGACCGGCGCTGCGTCTAAAATTTTGTCGCGAATATCAAGATAATCTTTCAAAGACTCCAGAGCTGGTTCGCCGAAAGGAACTATCCGCTCCTTGCGGCGTTTTCCCGTAACGCGAATCAACCTGTTTCGAAAATCGATATGGCCGAGATCCAGCCTGGTAAGTTCAGCTACACGCACGCCGGTCGCATACATGAGTTCGAGCATCGCTCGATCGCGTTTCCCCAGATCACTCTCTGTGTCAGGCGTTTCTACAAACTTGACGGCTTCCTCGATCGAGAGATGTACGGGCAGCTTCTTTTCAAGGCGCGGGGTTGAAACCAGCTTGGCCGGATTTAGCTCGAGAACTCCTTCTCTCACGAGAAACTGAAAAAACGTCCGAAGCGCTGCCAGCTTGCGCGCTATCGACGCTTTTTTCTTTTGGGCCGAGTGAAGCGTGCCCAGCCATTCTCGAATTGTGATGTGATCTATTTGCTCGATCTCCGGCGGAGGCCGCTTTGCCCTGGCCTTGCCCGCCCGCTTCCCATTGATCCGGGCATCAGGTGGCCTGGCTGTTTCAGGAGCCAGATAATTGAAGAATTGCTCGAGGTCGCTCTGGTAGTTTCGTAAGGTGTGCCCGCTGAGGTTGCGCTCGTAGCGCAGGTGCTCGAGAAACTGGTGTAACAGTTGCTCCATATTTTTTCGGTTCAGTTCACCGCCACATTCGCCCGACGCACTGAATAATATCCCTTTCTCGCTCGAACCCGTACATTCTTCCGCGCCTTGATGCGCAAATCAATGGCGTGAAACCTACCGTCGCGACGCTCCTCGGCCGAGTAATAGCTGAGCACATACTGTTGGGCAAGGTCCGCCGCGATTTGCTCGAATGCCTGTTCCAGTTCACCCGTAGTCTTGGGGAGATAGACCGCTCCACCAGTCTGACCGGACAGTTGTTCCATGCGCCGTTCGGCGGCGAGCGCGCGCAGATTGGCGCCTTCGTAGAGTCCGGTCTGAACAATGAAGATCTGACAGTCATCGGCAAGCGCTTGTTTCATCGTCGTCTCAAAATCGTTTCGGCTGGTCGTTTCAATACCATCTGAAACAATAACGATGATTCGCCGTCCCGAATATGGACGCAGATAAGCAGCCGCATCCACAATCGCATCGAAAAGCGATGTTGATCCTTCCGGCCTTCCGAAACTCTGAATGACGTACTCAAGACGGGCTATGTCCTTCGTCAAGGGCTGCACGAGATAGCTTTCTGACTCGATAGAGAAAATAGCTGCTTCATCAATCGGACGCATTACTCTCCGAAAAAAGTGCATCGCAGCTCGCTTCTCGAAATCTCTGGCGTAACCCAGACTTCCGCTGTTGTCAAAAAGCATCGCCAACCGCACGCTGGTTTCGGTTCTCGTCAACTCGCTGATCGGTTTCAACTGGCCATCAATTCGCAGCTCAAAGTCTTCCAGCTTGAGCCCGGTTATCGCCAGACCTTTGTCATCGACGACCGTCGCCGGTATTGGAATCAGGTTGGAAGTGACGCGAACAACGTCCGATTCGTCAACTTCGTCACCTGGATTTTCTCCTCGACTGTTCGAGGGTGTTTGGGTTGAGCTGGAAACTGGAGCGCGGGTTGGCTCCGATATCGGACCACTTCCGGGTTTCGAATTTGGCGGTTTAGGAGGCTTTTGACGACCCGATTGGGCGGCAACAAACGGGGCTCCGGCGAGCGCCATGATGACGAAAAGCGTCGCAGAGAAGGAACACGACCAACATCTCGGCTTCATGCGTGAGCCTGAAGCGCCGGTTGGCCATCCAGAGTTTCTTGAAGCCACAAATCCCATTCTTTTAACGCCAATTCGACCTGAAGCTGGTGGCGGTCACGTTTTCTACGAACGCGCCTTCGTTCTTGTTCAGCCAGAGGCTCAAGCAGGGCAAAAGTGATATTGACCGGCTGGAAGTTTTTTGATTCCGCGTTGGAAACATAACGCGCCAGGGCGCCCATGGCGCTCAACCGCGGAGCTTCTATCAAACTGCGACCTGCAAGAAGCCGGGCCGCGTTCTGTCCAGCGAGCCAGCCCATCGCGACCGACTCGACGTACCCCTCAACTCCCGTGATCTGTCCGGCGAAAAACGTCTGAGGCCGCGCGCGCATTTGCATCGTGCCAGACAAAACACGCGGCGAACAGATGTAAGTGTTCCGGTGGATCTGCCCGAACTGCAAAAACTCGGCCTTCTCCATCCCGGGAATCAAACGCAACACGCGCGCCTGTTCGCCGTAACGTAGATGATTCTGAAACCCAACAAGGCTGTACGCATCGGCCATTAAATTTTCCTGACGCAGTTGGACAGCCGCGTAAGGCTCCCTTCCGGTGCGTGGATCGATCAAGCCAACGGGCTTCATCGGTCCGAACCGGAGCGTGTCGACACCACGACGCGCCAATTCTTCAATGGGCAGACAAGCCTCAAACCACCGCGTCTCTTCGAAACGCTGCAGCGGAACGCTTTTGGCCTCGATCAATGCCTGATAAAAACAGCCGTATTGGTCGGGGTCGAACGGGCAGTTCAAATAATCGTCACTGCCCTTTCCATAGCGCGCGGCCGGAAACGCTATTGCGCGATCCACCGATTCGGCAGCAACGATTGGGGCGATAGCGTCGTAAAAATAAAGCTGGTCATTGCCGGTGAGCTTCATTATTTCGGCGGTTAACGCATCCGAAGATAGCGGCCCCGTGGCGATGATGGTTATTTCATCATCAGGGATCGTCGTCGCTTCTTCCCGGACCAGCTCAATGTTTGGGTTTTTTTCGACCTCGCAGGTGATAAGTTCCGCAAACTTTTCGCGATCAACGGCAAGCGCCGCGCCGGCAGGCACGCGAGTCTGCGCCGCTGCCGCCATAACCAGCGAACCCGCTCGTCGCAACTCTTCTTTAAGCAGAAATGGGGCGGATCCCGGCTCATCAGACTTCAGCGAATTGGAACAAACGATCTCCGCCAGCCGGTCCGTGCGGTGCGCGGGAGTCTGCTTTACCGGTCGCATCTCGAAGAGGCGAACCTCCGCACCCGTGCGCGCCGCTTGCCATGCAGCTTCAACCCCGGCCAGACCGCCGCCAATAACATTTATTTTGCTCACGGTTTCTCAGGAGGAATCTCACCCTCAGTCCCGGGCGCGTCTAGTTTGTAGTCGCGCACATCGCCTGAAAAGTGGCGATAGTCGCTCCACTCGATCGTCTTGTTTATGTCGCCACCGCCAAACAGAAAGACTTTTACCGACAAGTTAATTTGCGCCAAACGCGGCAGCCAAATACCCTCGGTCATGCGCGTCTGTTCAAACAACGCTGCCGCTCCGGGTCGCAGCGAAACTACCAGGCCCCCTCCGATTTTGAATCCTTCAGCCAACCTCGCCTCGAGCCGCATGATCTGCTTGTCTGCCGGATCTATCCACAATACCCCAACAAGTTTCGAAACCAGATCTGCTTGACGATTACGCGGTTTGAACCCCGGCTTCATCCGAAAGTCGAAGACGACGGCATCACGATCCCGTAACCGCTCCCTCCTCGGAGAGATGAACTCATGAACTCTTAAGAACTCCGAAACTTCCAGGTCTTCGTCCTCTCCTTTTTCCACGCGAGCGGCCTTCTTCCGGTCGCGCTCTGCTCGAAACTTTTTCGCCTTTTGAGCGTCTTTGTCCTTCTCCCGTTCTGCCTTGAGAAATTCCTCTTCGACTCGCTTTTGTTCTTTTGCCGCGCGCTCCGCCGATAGCGGAACTCCGTTCTCGCTGATCAATTTCATAATCGGCTCGCGGTGGGCAATCGGATAAACCTCGTAAACCTTTTCCGTTTCTTTCTTCACTACCCCCTTGCCGTCGATTTCTTGGTTAGTTTCCTTTTGGCGAAATGAGTATTCAGTGAATCGTTGCTCCAGTTCATCTTGATTGCGAGCGACTTCGCGCAGCAAGGCGACTACATCCAACGACTCCATACTTCGCGGTGGATCGAAAACCGAATCAGCGACCCCGGCGTTGTAAGTTACGGTTTGCAGGACCAACACCAAATCGCCGGTGCCACTTTGATTCAGGTGAACCCGATGGGGCTCGAGAATATTTCTTTCAACGCGATAGTCTTCAAACCGGGTAGTGAGTTTGTTTGCGTCGTCTTCAATACGAAGGAGCAGTTTTGAGGTTGCGCTAAAACAGTATCTGAGGCGAGCGCCGCTTTTCAGAGAAAACTCAACGATGTAGGCGGGCACAGCCGGGGCGGCGTCCATCGCAACTACTCGGGCGAGAACATTTCCTTTTTTGAGATCGACTAGACGCCTCGCATCGAGCGACGCGCGAAGTTTGACTGCGGCTGCTTCTGCGTCGCGCAGTGTGTGTAGTACGCCATCAAGGCCCTGGCTCCAGGCTGAACGCCCATTCGATGCGGTCCTTACTTTCCCATTGCCGAAAGTCATTTCAGTTAACACAGATGCGGGCGCCTTCGTCTGCGTTCTGGCAATTCCGAGCGTCTGGCCATGAAGCTGGATTTGCCATTCGTAAGTGGCGTCCTTGATGGTGGCAACCCGTTTTTTTCCGCCGATTGCTTTCAAATAATTCTCAATCACTTTTTCGGCGGAAGGCAGTTTTTGACTGGAAATAGCGGTTGTGGCCTGGCCGGCCGCCGCGGGGCCTATCGAAGCCAGGACCATCAAAAACAACAGTCCGCTGCGAATGAATTTCACTGCGTTTCCAGGACTCGTCTTTCTCGGGTGGCTTCCGGGGAAAGTATGCAAACTAACAATTTGCTTCACGGAAATGGCTGCTTGACACTTCAAAGTGGGCATTCGTATAGTGCAATCTCGCTCGCAGGCACATTCAAAAGTGACTGCGCTTGAAGCCGGCTTAGCTCAGTTGGTAGAGCGTCTGATTCGTAATTAGAAGGTCGCCGGTTCAACTCCGGCAGCCGGCTCCACAATAAATACTTCCCAAACAGTATAGGTATCGGGACGATAGGCGGCAAAGTCTGCGGTTTCTGCATACCTTCGCCACTTTAAATTTTCATCTGCCGCTTGTGGTACGCTTTTTAGTCTAATCGTGGTGCGTCCGATCAACAGGGGCGGCAAGATGACGCACGGCAGCATCACGGAGCAAGCGATCTACAACATTGTTGCGGAGTCTGCCGACCGCCTGGGCTTCGGTAAAATCGCGCCTCACGATCTGCGCCGCGCATTCGCCAAGCTCGCGCACAAAGGCGGCTCAGCACTCGATCAGATTCAACCCTTCCTGGGCCACGGTTCGATCCGAACTACAGAGCGTTATCTGGGCGTCGAGCGAGACTTGACGGACGCGCCGTGTAATCATATAAGCTGAAACTTACAACGGCGCAACAGTGCTCACAATGCCAGCCTTTTCAAGGGTTCGCACTAACATGCGGCCTTTTTGTTTTCAGCTTCTGACCTTAAGCTAGTTTCCAAGCACGTACACTTCTGAATTGTCATAACGGGATTTTTCAACAGGGTTATGGAAGATAGAATAATAATCGAATGGACGTATACGCCTGAAACTTACTTTGAGGATGACGTCGAAGAGGATTGGGAGACCTTTAAGCTAAGGATCGCGGATGGCAAAGTGACGGCGACATTACCTGCGTCAGTGTACGATGAAGATGATAAAGTGCTTGATGTGATTGATCAGCAAGTAAGAGTATTGTTTTCGGGTGTTCAGGTTGTCAGCCATGAGCCATTTATGCTTTCAGGATACACTTTGTACCGTCAGCACCCAGATGGCGGAAAGGATGTAACAGTCTTTCCCGAATCGTGTGTTATGGAACTTAAAACTGGAACGATTGACATTATTGTTGCTGATTCGGCGGGCAATGTTATTTCAGACACGAGAGCAGATAGGATCCGTGAGAAGCTGGAGTTTGCAAGACTCGCAGCTAAACATAGCATAACTGATTCAACAGTTAGAAGAATGCTTTCTAGCTATCAAGCATCAGTAAATGATCCGGCCAATGAGTTGGTGCACCTCTATGAGATTAGCGACGCGCTCATGAAAAGGTTCGGTGGTAAGAGAGCAGCACAGTCATGCCTGGGTATCAGTAATGCAGATTGGAAGCGATTAGATTCTCTTTGTAACAACGAACCACTAAATCAAGGAAGGCACCGGGGGCAAAATCCTGACACTTTGCGCGACGCAAGGGTTGAGGAATTAACTGACGCCCGGTGGATAGCTAAACGCATGATCCTTGCGTGTTTGAAGTACATAGATTGACGAATGAACCCGGCGAGTCTGCATCTGCTAAATGAAATGGCGAATAAACCTCACAAACTCATGCCTGCTATGGTGCCTCGCCCTCTGTGGGGCCGAAGTGTTTACAACGAGCTACGCAGAACGCGGCGCCGCAAGCAATGGGAAGCGCTACGCCGTACCGTGCTTGAGGCTGCCGCTAACACCTGCGCCCGCTGTTCTGCACAGTATGACAGTCATATGGTCTGCAACGAGATATGGCAATACGATGATCAGCAACACATTGCCACGCTCAACGCTTTTGAGATTGTCTGCCGCGACTGTGATTCAGTCTTACATCTAGGCAAGTCATTGCTGATCGGCGGCAAACGACGCGACCAGGGAACAGCAGAGCGCGGCGAACAAGCCGTAAATCAACTAATGAAAGTCAACGGCATCAAGAAAAAGGAGGCGAACAAGTTGATCCTGGGGGCTTTCGACAAATGGCTAGAGAGATCAGATCATCTGACCTGGGCCATCGAAATAGCGCCTGAGTTAATCGAAAAGCACCCCGTTCTCACAGAACTGAAGTTGTGAACGCCGAGGCCGCCCGGTGCAACCTGGCCCACGTGGTCTAAGGATGCACGTTTAATCGATCACGTTCTACACTAGAAACTTCTCGAAGCTAATGATTGTGGTGTTGACGTGCTTTACCATCTGCCCTAGGACCGGCACTATCGGCTTACCCTTAATAATCTCAGGTTCGCACAGTCCTACATCGAAAGCGATCTTTGTGTCGTTCTCAACGCCAGGCTCGCAGATAAAGAATACGTCGCCACCTTTCAACGGCTCTTGAAAGTTAGGCAAAGCGAAGCGGGGCGACCTAAAGTCGCGAAGGCTTCCAGGGACATCAATTGTCGCTTGCGTAACTGAAACTAGAGTAGCGAGCAAAGCGTGGTGCTTGTCGGCAATGTCTAACTCATGCAACGTGTATAGCGCCTCGCTTCCACCCTTGTACGGCTTGGCTGCATCGATTGAATCTATTGCACCCTGCGACATGCCGCGCACTTTTCTCGCATCCATAGCTTGATATTTTGCCGCGCTGTCGAAGATCGGAAAACACGTTTGACGAGACGGTGTGTTGCCGTTAGCAAGCACTAGTTGACATGCCAGGTGATCCAACGCACTGCGCAGATTGTGTATTGCATCCCCGGCGAATAATCCAACTTGGGGCGGCGGTGTCTGCACGTGATTGACGGTAAAGTGGTAATAGCCGGTCGTTGGATCGGTCTCACGTCCGAGACTATAAGGGGTTGAGTCGATGAAGCTCTTGCAGACCGCTGCGAGATCATCGATGTGCTTGATCGCCCGTTCAACCTTTAGTCTTATTTCACTTAATCGATCTTTAGTCATCTGAGAAAATACGCCGATTATTATTTCTTGCGCGTTGAGATTATCTGCCCAAAGGCACCACCATGCCTTTTCTTTACCTCAGCACGTCTGACACATTGTCGATCCTAACCGCCCGCTTACGCCAGGATCACTTTGTATGTGTTATTGGTCTATTGCGGGCGGGTTAGTTTACATGCACGTAGGCGCATCCTGGTGGGGTAGGCATGCCACTCCGAAGGTGCGGAGCGTGCAATCGTTCCCGTGTTGCACGTGTGCAACCTTGTTTCGCGGCTTGTTCTGTGCTATTGTCCCTGCAATTCGGCAGGTGAAAGAGGTGTTCAACAGATGTCAGTAAAAATTGACATGAGCGGCCTTGAGCGCATCAAAAAGAACGCGAAAGAGTTGCACGGCACTCGCAAGCTTTCTTACTCGGAGCTAATGCCTATTGACTTCATTCAGGCGCATAGTAGGTTCAAAGACGCTGCGGTGCTGTTCGAGGCAGGCGGCATCAAAGAAAGTGCCGATCTTGAGACCGAACAGTTTTCAGACTTCATAAAAGCGAATACAGATTTCGCAAGTTGGGGAGCGATGCGCACAGCGGCGGGCATCGAATACGGTAAACGGCAGTTGTTAAAGTGAGCACTACGGAGAGGCAAGGTGTCCCTCACATAAAACGACGCGCGAGACGGTTTCGTTTCAGTGTCCGCGACTTCAAACCACGGCAACTTTGAAATTTGAGTATCGCACTTTTTATTGTGATGAATCATCAGAGGCGATCACATCGCCTCAATTGATGAGCTTCAATTGCAACGGCGCTTGCGCCTGCGGCATCAGTCCTCGACTATCCCCGACATCCTGGGGAAAAGCCGATTGGAATCTGTGCGCCTACCCGAATTTGAGAAGCAAGGGCGTTGCTGTTTAGCTCGGCTGTCTGATAATGAGGGCGTTTGAGTCTGGTTGGAAAGGACAGATCAATGAAGAAAGTTTTCATCGCATTTGCGATTGAGGATAAATTCGCAAGAGACAATCTAGTTTATCAATCCGGTCAAGAGCACACGCCTTTTGAGTTTCTTGACATGAGCGTCCAAGAACCTTTCACATCAGCCTGGAAAACTCAGTGTCGGGAGAGAATAAAGGGATGCGACGGTGTAGTAGCGTTCATAAGCAGGAAAACGCCTAGTGCGGAGGGCGCGTGTTGGGAAATAAAGTGTGCGATTGATGAAAACATTCCGCTCAGAGGTTTTTGGGTGCACAAAGACGATCCGTGTTGCAGGCCAAGTGAGCTTGGGACAACGCGCGTGGATTACTGGACTTGGGACAATATCAAAAGTTTTCTCAACTCGTTATGAGCGTTGATCCTAAAGCTGCCGCAGATATTGAATCAAGCGAGTCACGAGACAGCGCGGAAAATGGTCTCAATCAAACGGCAAAAATTGCCAAAGTCTTACTTAGCGTTCCGACAGAGACCTATGGCGACAACTATAACGCTCACATGTTAGAGCAGTACAAGCAGTACCTGAACATGGCGGACAAGATAAGTGATCGGCGATCCGCTGCGAACACTTTTTTTCTTACCATCAACACTGGTCTGCTTTCTGCTTTCGGAATTGCTAACCTCGCATCTCAGAAGGTTTCCCCTCCGTTGTTCATTGTCGGAAGTGTAGCTGCGATCATCCTGTCATATTCATGGTACAGACTGGTCAGAGCTTACAGAGACTTGAGTACTGCCAAATTCAAAGTCGTTCACGAGATCGAAAATCATCTACCCATTCGACCCTTCGAAGCAGAGTGGGAGGCAGTTGGACGGGGTAAGGAAAAGAAACTCTACTATCCCTTTACTCACATTGAGAACAAAGTACCGTTTGTTTTCATCTTGCTGTACATCTTCGTGATCTTGTTTTCGATTCGCTTGTGGATCATCGGTAATCCGTAGCGGCACATAGAAGCGAGTAAGTGAATGCCAAATTTGCGAGAGTATAGAGTGTTCATTTCTCACGCTTGGGATTATGGCGAGTACGAGAAGATCAAAGATTTCCTAGATTCAACGCCTAACTTCTTGTATCGCAATTACAGTGTTCCCCGCGATAATCCTCTTGACCTTCGGAATGAGATCAAACTGCGGACATCGTTAAGGCAACTTGTAAGGATGTGTCAGATCGTTTTGGTTCCGGCAGGAATGGAAGTCAACTTTAGGAACTTTGTGCGGTATGAGCTTGCTTCGGCGCAAAACTTCAACAAACCTATAGTCGGAATTATCCCGTGGGGTGCGAGACAGATTCCGCGATTAGTTAGCGAAATCGCTCGCGAGACTGTCGGGTGGAACCGAAAAAAGATTGTGTCTGCAATTCGCCGGAACGCTTTATGATTCAGTAGCGCATCTTCGCAATTGCAATGCAGGAAAATCCCGAACACATACCACAAGCCGATCCTACCTATGTTTTCTAGCAGGCTGCTGAAAAAGTAACTTTAGCGCATGGTCCAACGTAATAGTAGCGAGTAGTACAACCTCGGAACCAGGAGAAAGAGAACCAATGCGCGGAGACGATCTTCAGCAAGCGGGAATGTTCAGTTACTTGTCGCCGGAACAACGAGTGCCGCAAAACCATCCGCTGCGGGCGATTCGCAAGATTGCCGATGCGGTGTTTGTGGAACTGTCGCCACAGTTCGACAAAATGTATGCGCGGATGGGTCGACCATCGATCGCGCCGGAGAAGTTGCTGCGGGCGTTGTTGCTGCAAGTGCTCTACAGCGTGCGCAGCGAGCGACTGCTGATGGAAGAGTTGAACTACAACATGCTGTTTCGCTGGTTCGTCGGTCTGAACATGGACGACTGGGTTTGGGATCCGAGCACCTTCACAAAGAATCGCGAGCGGTTGTTGCGTGGCGACATCGCTGAGGAATTCTTCGCGGGGGTATTGGACCAGGCCCGCGGGTACGAGTTGCTCAGCGATGAGCACTTCACGGTTGACGGCACGTTGCTGGAAGCAGCGGCGAGTCTGAAGAGTTTCAAGTCGAAGGACCATCAAGACGAGCCGCCGCCCGATGATCCTGGTAATCCGACGGTGAACTTTCACGGCCAGAAGCGCTCGAACGAAACCCATCAATCTACTACTGATCCGGATTCGATGTTGTGCCGCAAGGGCAAAGGCAAAGAAGCGAAGCTGGGCTACGCCGGCCATCTGCTGATGGAGAATCGCAATGGCCTGGCGGTCTCTGCTTGCGTGACGCCGGCGACCGGCACCGCCGAGCGCGACGCGGCGCTGGACTTTGCTGGAGAGATCAGCGGCGACGGTCGCGTGACGTTGGGCGGTGACAAGAACTATGACACTCATGATTTCGTGAAAGACCTGCGCGAACTGGAGGTGACGCCGCACGTGGCCCAGAACAACACTAATCGCCGCTCGGCCATTGATGGTCGCACCACCCGTCACGGCGGTTATCAAATCAGTCAACAGAAGCGCAAACGGATCGAAGAGATCTTCGGCTGGCTGAAGTCGGTGGGCTTGCTGCGCAAACTGCGCCATCGCGGCACCGCGCGGGTGAACTGGATCTTTATCTTCGCCACTGCGGCTTACAACCTGGTAAGAATGAGGAAACTTGTGACGGTGTAGGCAGTAGTGTGCCTGGTGGCGCGGAAAACGATTGCGGCGAAACAAAAATGAATCAAAAGCGCATCGCATAGTCATGAAACTTCAAAGCTGAAACCCAATCGAACTGAAAAGCGCCAACAGTGAAAACGAAACTAGTCCCAAACACTGGTTTTTCCGCAGCCTGCTAGGTCATCCCTGGGTGCCCGGTCCACGGATCGATCCAAACTACAGAGCGTTACCTGGGCGTTGAGCAAGACTCGACGGATGCGCCGTGCGATCACTGAGGATTACGACTAAACTAGCTTGTATTTCCCAAGACAAGGGGTGCCCATTCGAGATGAAACACAGTGATGATGACAACGAGTTTGATAAATATGAACCCCCAAGTGAGAGTGCGGCTGACAAGGTACTCGCGGCGGGGCGCAGTTTGGTGCCGCCTATCGCTGAAATGTTTGTGCCCGGCAGTAGTCTTGCAATCACGTTCTTTGCCGACTTTATTAAAGCTCCCTATGATCGGCGGCTTCAGCGATGGATGGAAGATGTTAGTGCTACCTTAATCAGCCTTTTACAGAGCCGTGGGCACAGCCTCGATGATCTGAAAACAAACGATGAGTTTCAGACCATTCTCATACAAGCATCTCAGGCCGCGTTCCGCACTCATCAAGAAGAGAAGATCACAGCGCTGCGTCATGCAGTTGTGAATACAGCAGGAGGCATCGAAATCAGTATTGATATCAAGCAACTTTTCATACGCTACGTTGATGAGCTAACGCCGTCCCACCTCACGTTGCTTCGATTCCTCCGCGAGAATGAAACGGAACTCGCGCAGATAGATTCTTATGAAAACCTGTTTCAAGCGTTTATCCGAAAAAATGCGGAAAGTAAGATTGAGCGCGATGAATTCAGACTACTGTGTGAAGATTTGAAAGCTCGCGTCTTGTTACGCATTAGCTCTGACGTAGACGACTTTACAGATATTTATGAACCAGTGCTTATAGCATCTGAGGGAGCGCCGGGAACACGCCCTTTGCTGAGAGTAACAGAAATGGGACATCAACTCCTGGAGTTCATTACTTCGCCCGCAGCGACATGAGTCATTCACTCAGTATCTCATCCAAAAAATCGCTAACTCCGGCTAACTGATATTTCACTGCTGTCAACAAGTCTTGTAGTGCGGACATTTCTGGAAACATCCAAAGCGCATAGCCATTCTCATTGACGAATTCTAATACTATCTTCTCTTGCGATGCGGGGCGTTCTGAAAAGCCAGAATACCCGCTTCTACCCACGTCAATTCTTACCTTGTACAACCTGAGCATCCGGTCTTTGTAGGTCGTGTAAAAGATCGGAGTGGTATTGTTTTCAACATTCCTGGTGCGTACCGGCGCTTCAGTTGTCCATTGCAGTTTTCCCTGCTGCGTAAGCTCTATCATACGCGTCACAGCTTCAAGCGATTTGGTTTTCTCGTCGGACATAGGGGTTTACTCCAAGTTAAGCTCTTTCTGAAGCTCTCTGACTTCTTCAATCACCCTCTGCATTTCAGTATAAATCGAATAGAATTTTTCCTTGTCATCGGGGTCTTGCTTGTACTCTTTGATCAATATCCGCAATTGCTTTACTGCTTTCTTTGACTCCCCGCGCATCTTTCGGTGCATAGAGCGGAGCGTAACATCTGATGTCGCGAGTTCAACGCCGATAGCCTGCCTAGAATTCTCAAAGTCATTTCCGCACGCAACCAATGCTGAAGCGTGCTTCGTTAGTATCCTGACAAACTCCGGTGCCCTCACTCTGAATATGTAAGTGTTCTTGATCTTTCTCAGGCCCCACCAAATGGACACTGTGAGCAATAGCCCTATCACGGAAGCATAATTTGCGGCGTCAGAGAGTATTGTTCTGTACATGCGTCGAGTATCAGGAATTATCCTGTCAATAAGCGCTTGTGACGTAATTGTGACGCGAACTTATATAATGCCCTTAGCGGTCGGTAAAGCTGCATATAGATTCATCAAAAACCCTTGAAAAACCGCCGTGGCTGCAACCTGTTAAAGATGGTTAGTTTACGAGAATCGCTCGAAACCGATTCGTAATTAGAAGGTCGCCGGTTCAATTCCGGCAGCCGGCTCCACAATAAATACTTCCCAAACAGTATAGGTTCACGCGCGTAGGTGGCAAAGCTCTGTTATGCGCCTCAGTCCCGCACAACTGGATCAATACGACCAGGATGGTTTCCTCGTCCTGGACAACTTCGTCGCCGGCCCAGGTTGCGATCGTTTGCGACTGCGCGCACAGGAGTTAGTTGATAATTTCGACCCTCCTGGTGTGATTTCAATATTCTCAACCCACGAGCAAAGCAGGCGCGCTGATGAGTACTTCCTCGAGTCAGGCGATAAGATTCGTTTTTTCTTTGAAGAGGATGCCTTCGATACGCTTGGGAATCTGAAACAAAGCAAGGAGCAGTCGATCAACAAGATCGGTCACGCACTCCACGATCTTGATCCGGTCTTCAACGAATTCTCGCGAACGCCGGAGCTAAGCGATCTGATCGCAGATCTTGGGATCAGGAGTCCTCTGCTATTGCAGTCGATGTACATCTTCAAGCAACCGAGGATCGGCGGCGAAGTTACCTGTCATCAGGACAGCACGTTTCTGTACACGGAGCCGGTGGACATCGCCGGGCTGTGGTTTGCGCTGGAAGATGCCACGCTCGAAAACGGCTGTCTGTGGGCCATTCCGGGAGGACACAGACTGGGCCTTAAGTCGCGATGGGTACGAACTCCTGAAGGCGCGATGAAGTTTGAGAATCTCGATTCAACACCCTGGCCTGAAGACAGACTCGTCCCTCTGGAGGTGGAAAAAGGAAGCGTCATCGTGCTTAACGGATTGCTGCCACACAAGAGTCTTGCAAATAGATCTGCGAAGTCGCGTCATGCCTACACTCTCCATGTGATCAGCAGCAATTGTAATTACCCCACCGGCAACTGGCTGCAGCGATCGACAGAGATGCCCCTGCGAGGGTTTGAATAACCGGTGCCACCACTGCCTCTGTGCCAAACCGAGGCGTAGCCTTCAAGGATGTAAGTAAGACTGAGCGGTAAGGCAAAGCCTTACCGAACGGAACGCGGCATAGCCGAACAGCCAAAGGCGGCACGGTCGCAGATGCGCATTTTCCTTAGTAAATTTGAATATTTCTAGTTTCGGGCAGGGGGGCGGAGGAGGCCGCAAAAGATTCCCTGAACACTGACCTGGTCGGCTGGAAGGGTAAACGGTTGAAGCTGCGAATTCGCCGGCTGGAGTTCCACATTAGCGCCGCGGCGGTATAGCTTCTTCAGCGTCGCCTGGTTCTCCTCGATGAGAAGGGCCACCACAATCTCGCCGTCACGCGTAACCGGCCGGTCCTCGATCAAAGCGATATCACCATCGCAGATATGCTCATCGATCATTGAGTCGCCTTTGACGCGCAATGCGTAAACACTCTTCGGACTCACGCGACCAATCAGAAACCGCGGCACTGCCACCGTCTCTTCACAAGCAACCACGTCCAACGGAGTGCCGGCAGCGATCGCTCCCAGAAGTCTCACTTCGCAAAGCGCGTCGGGATCATCAACCTTCACGTTGAGCGCAAACGATCCCTCGGTATGTTTTCGGATCACGAGTCCTTGTCGTTCCAGCGCTTCGATGTGTTTTGCGATCGTGGCGCGCGACTTGACACCAAAGTGGCGGGCGATCTGGGCGTAGGAAGGAACGTAACCATTACGCTCAGCGAAGCGCGTAATGTAATCGAGGACTTCCTTCTGACGTTTTGTGCGTGGGAGATTCATTTCTTTGCCTTTGACGTTGGACGCCCTCAACGACGACAAGTCAAAACCCCAGGAAAAGGGTCGCGAGGCATTCTAGGGCGCGCCAACAAAAGCGTCAAGCGTTTGTTAACGCGAGTAGTGTCATGTCTTGACGACTTCGCTTTGCAACCTTCGTGTTGTCTGTGTCTCTGCGGTGAATGAACACCCGATAACCACATACCACGGAGACACAGAGAACGTGGTGGGCGCGGAGAAATCCAAACTTGCGACACCATCTTAACGCGCCCTGGCATCCAGGAAGGACAACTTCAACGGATTGAATATCGAGCGAGCGTGCGCGGGAAGATGCGAACGCCTACCGGCATTTCTGACAGGGTCATCGGCTTGGCCAACAACAGTTCCTTTCCTTTCATGCCGTAAACAGCTTCATTCAGATCGTTGTCAGGACTGATGACAACACCCTTCAGCGCAGCACCGATGAAAGCCCCCTTGCTACGGGAGTATGAAAGAATCCCGGCATCGAGTCTTAGACTCGTAGATGCAGCTGCTTCGCGTCCGACTGGTCCAGCAACGACACCAGCCTCGCCGCCTAATTCAAACTTGTCTTCCAGCAGACCCTTCACACCATCCTCGTTCATGATGAGAAAAACATAGTCATTCTTTTGCGCGCCGATTTGCGCGCCAAAGCTCCCGCCACTCAAGTTGAAGAACGCCGGAGGCGACCAGCCCTTGCTGGTGCGCTTGCTGATGACGCCCTGACCGCCGCGCCCGCCGAAGATAAACGCGGCCTTGATTACCCCAGGGAAGACCGCGATCGCTTCGGATTTGTCCAGCAATTCCTTGGGAATTGCTCTTTCTCGGACATTCATTATTTCCGTAAACACCTTTGCCGCTGAACTCGCGTGTCGCGTCGCGTCCTGCGTTCTCGATTTATTGTCGGCCGGCACCGGGACTGCGAATATGGCAATCAACAATGAAATTATCAGGGAGCAAGAGAAGACACGGCTGAGGGAACTTTTCATTACCTACCTCCAGGATTTTTCAAGACTCTTCGAGACAAACTAATACTCGAAACTGAGAAGAACGGCAACGCGAATCTCATCATTCACGAATTACGCCCAAGCGATAAGCGCGTGGCGCGCGGTTGGTTCTAACCCGGCGGGATTTCCGAGTTCGCGCGACCGGTAGCCTCTCTTTTCCTGATGCCGCATTAAGCTGCGCGGCAAAGGAATTTAACTTTTGGCTTTCGTCCTGGCCTTCCTTCCCGGTTTCAACCAGGGCCTTCCTGCTTTCAACGCCTGAAACTTCGGATGCGATTGCTGACGCTTCCGGTGCCTGTTCACTTCTCTTTGCCAACAACATCCCACCGAGCGCGCCCGAGGCCAAACCCAGGACCACGACGGCAACCAGCGCTCGCGTATGACCCGCAACCAAGTCTCCTCGAAAACCCGGTCTCAGTTTCGAGTCTGCCACATGGCCTCCTGCTAATGGCTCAACCGGCTGGGCGGTGATACTCGCCTCGCGATCAAAGTGTGCCGGCGAGGGCGACAATTCTGGTTCAGTTTCAGCAGTGTCGGATTTTCCCTGGTCGTTTATCATTTATCTCTTACCTCATCTGCCCGTGAAATAGATTGGGACACAATTCGCCCACTGGTGAGAGAGGAGGCAAATCAAACTCCAAAGCGTAGCGTTGAAGGTGACGCAAGGAATTCTTAACAAACTGGCAACGAGAGGTGTTAGTAACCGGGCGAATAGAGATAAGTTTTTCACAGGATTGACAGAATTCAATTGGGCCTCATGCGAGGCTTGTAGGTGCCGGCAAGCTCGTCAATGCTGTAAATCCCATGCGACTAGTTTTCCAAGGACGCCTTTTGCAGTCTCAACGAGTTTGTGATCACTGACACTGAACTCAGGCTCATCGCCGCGGCCGCAATCATCGGGCTCAGCAATATGCCAAAAAACGGGTAGAGAATGCCCGCGGCGATCGGCACACCAAGCGCGTTGTAAACAAACGCAAAGAAGAGGTTCTGTTTGATGTTTTTGATGGTTGCCCGGCTGAGCCGGATCGCCCGCAGGATGCCGAGTAAATCGCCTTTCACAAGCGTGATAGAGGCACTCGCAATCGCCACGTCCGTGCCGGTGCCCATCGCAATTCCCACGTCTGCGTGCGCTAACGCCGGCGCATCGTTGATGCCGTCGCCGGCCATAGCAATCTTCCGACCCTCGGACCGCAAGCGCTTCACGAACTCAGCCTTCTGATTCGGCATCGCCTCTGCAATTACATCATCGATGCCAAGTTTGTTCGCCACCGCAGTCGCCGTTGTCTTGTTGTCACCCGTTAGCATCACGAGTCGAATGCCTTCGCGGTGGAGCTGCTTGATCGCCGCCGGAGTTGTTTCTTTTATGGGATCCGCTACGCCAATTAACCCGACCGCTTTATCGTCAACGCAGACGAACACTACCGTCTGACTGTCCTCGCGCAACTTTTCGGCATCATCCCGAAAACTCGTGTAGTCAATTCCCAGGTCTTCAACCAGCGAACGGTTTCCTACACTTACTTTGTGGCCGTTAACAATGGCGGCAACTCCCTTGCCGGTAAACGATTCAAAGTTTGTCGCAGGGACCAACTTGATGCCGCGCTCCTGCGTGGCAGCAACAATCGCGTTAGCCAAAGGATGCTCGCTTCCGCGTTCAACGCTTGCCGCCTGGCCAAGCAAGACCTGTTCGTCGAAACCTGGTAGCGTGATGACGGCAGTGACTTTTGGTTTTCCTTCTGTCAGTGTTCCGGTCTTGTCCACCACCAGCGTGTCGACTTCTCTCAACACCTCGATCGCTTCAGCGTTTTTGAACAGCACGCCATGCCGCGCGCCCTTGCCGGTTGCCACCATTACCGACATGGGCGTTGCGAGACCGAGGGCGCAGGGACAAGCGATTATCAGAACCGCAATCGCATTAACCAGGCCGTAGGCCATCCGAGGGTCAGGGCCCCAAATGCTCCAGGCAAAAAAGGTCAAGAGGGCGACGACCACGACCGCCGGCACGAAATAAGAGGCCACGCGATCGACTAATTTTTGAATCGGGGCGCGACTGCGTTGCGCTTCGGCTACCATTTGAACGATCTGCGCGAGCAGAGTTTGTGAACCGACGCGTTCGGCTTGCATTACAAACGAGCCAGTGGTGTTGACAGTCCCACCGATAGCGCCGTCCCCCGGTTGCTTCATCACCGGCATCGGTTCGCCGGTCACCATCGATTCGTCGATGCTGCTTTTTCCCTCGATGACGATGCCGTCGACGGGAACTTTCTCACCGGGCCGCACACGTAGTCGATTGCCACGTCTTATTTCGCCAAGCGGAACGTCTTCGTCCTCTCCACCTTCTCGAATTCGACGCGCGGTTTTTGGAGCGAGGCCGAGAAGTGCTTTTATCGCGGCACCGGTACGGTCGCGCGCGCGGAGTTCCAGGACCTGTCCCAGGAGCACTAGAGTCGTGATCACGGCGGCGGCTTCAAAGTAGACAGGCATGCCACCGTGCGCGTCGCGAAACGATGATGGGAAAACGCCGGGAAACAGTTTTCCAATCAGGCTGAACCCATAAGCCGTGGCTACCCCCAGTCCGATGAGCGTGAACATGTTGAGGCTGCGATTAATGATCGATTGCCAGGCCCGCACGAAGAATGGCCAGGCTCCCCAGAGCACAACCGGTGTCGCGAGGAGGAACTCAATCCAGCCCCAAACCCGCTTCGGCGCGATGCGATCCAGTGGCATTCCTGGAGACATCTCGATCATTCCGATCAGAAACAGCGGGATTGTGAGCGCGAGACAAACCCATAGGCGTCGCGACATGTCCCGTAGCTCGGGATTCTCCTCGTCTTCCAGCGAAACAGTTCTTGGTTCGAGCGCCATCCCGCAAATCGGACAACTACCCGGTCCATCACGAACAACCTCTGGATGCATCGGGCAGGTGTAGGTGGTTTTCTCAGAACCGGAATCGGCGGTCGAGGGCCTCGTCCGGCTAATCCGGACCGGCGGCATCGTCGACGGCTGAGGGGAATTGCTGATGAAGGCCTCGGGATCTGCCTGGAACCTTTTAAGACAGTGTGTGGAGCAGAAATAGAAGTTTGCGCCTTTGTACGCGAGTGACCCGGCTGCCTTAAGAGGATCGACGGTCATACCGCAGACGGGATCTGTCGCCACCTTCGACTCAGATACAGGTTGCATAGGTTTAAGCTATGACGCCCGAATCACTAAATCAAGCCTGCATGCCGTCAGATTTCAAAAGGACGAATAAACGAAACCAATTTCTCTCGCGGGCGTTAGTGTCATACATTGCCACCGGGTTTGAACCACCCCAAGACAAAGAAAGGAACCATGAAGGTTAAATTCGCCGTTATTTTGCTCCTGTTCTTGTGGGCCGGGATCGCCCGCGCGGAAGACAAGCCCAGAATAGCTCAGGCCGACCGCATACGAATGGCTGAGGCCTTCCGCCTTGGTGATGCTTTGGGAAATCAGATTTGGAAGGACTGGAACCGCGCCCCGTTTGCTGTCTTGCTTATCACACCTGACTTTGAGTTCCTCCTGCGCCATCCCAAGCCTTCATCGCAGTTTACTTTGCTGGGATACGACTCGCTCCTCAAGAGCGAAGTCTATTTCCGCAAGAGAGTCCTGAGTCCCAACCTGTTAGCCACTTTCCCCGCGGTTGAAGGCAGCCCGGTTTCCACGATTGTTATCGGACAAGCTGAGAACACCGACGCTAAGACCTCAACTCGCTGGGTGATTACAATGCTCCACGAACATTTTCATCAGCTGCAGAATTCGCAGCCTACTTATTACAGTGATGTCAATGCGCTGAACCTTGCTCGTGGTGACCAGAGCGGCATGTGGATGCTTAACTACGCCTTCCCCTACAAGGAACCGCGGGTGAAACAGCAGTTTGAGGCAATGAGCAGGATGCTGGCAGCTGCTTTGCACACGAAGGGGAGATCTGACTTCTCGAGCAAGCTCGACGAGTATCTAAAGGCGCGAAAAGATTTTGAAGAGATGGTCGAACCAGACGACTACAAATATTTCTCTTTTCAGGTTTGGCAGGAAGGCATCGCCAGATATACGGAGCTTAGAGTTGCCGAACTTGCTGCCAGGCAGTACCGGCCGACTCAATCATTTAAGGCTTTGCAGGACTACACGACTTTCAGTGAAGCAGCCCGGGAATTAGAAGATAAAATTCTCAAGCAACTGGCCGGTCTGCAGTTGGACAAGTATGAGCGTTCGGCTTTCTATCCTCTCGGCGCTGGCGAAGGGTTGCTACTCGACAGAATACAAACTCGTTGGCGCAATCGCTACTTCATCGAAAAGTTTTACCTCGACAAGTATTTTCCCAAAGCGAAATGAAGTCGAGCGACATTTCTGAGGACGCTACCCCCGACGGACTCTTCCTGGCGCAAAACTCCCGGCATGAGGGAATCACAGGTCTAAGGATTTTGATTAAAGCGCGGTCTCCGTCAGTTTTTGCCACATTGCGCAATGCACCGTCGATAGACTCCAATGCACCCGTGCTCGCTATTTCTGCCGCCGTCAGCAATGCATTGGAACAGCAATGCGGTGCATTCAGTAACGCACGCCGGATCAATGACTCTTTCGGGTGCAGCCGTGGAAGTCGGCGAAAGGCAAGTTCCGAACGTTGCAAAGACTAGAAGCGTGAGGAACACGACGTAACGAAAGTTCTTCTTCATTGAGGTCCTCCCTGGAGCAAGATTCTTGAAGGAAAAGGTTTGAGATGGCGGACATTAGATCGGAGAGCGGCCCCAAGTCAACCCGGATAATGCTCTCTCGGAAAGCACTAGAACGTTGTCATCCGCGGCGCGAGGCTTCATAAGCAGAAACCCGGCTCCCACAACTGCGACTGCCACAACGATTATTCCGACTGCTCTGCCCTTCATGACTTAACTCCTGTGGGTTCTACTGGTGCATGCCTGCCATTTCCATCTTACCGGGGCGAATTCTCAAATAGAACTTCCATGAAACAGGATTGGTTCCGTAAATCTGGTCAAGCGCCGGCGGCTTTGAATAGAACGTCAAATCGCTGCCGACAGCGACGGTCATTCTTTTCTTAATCCAAACGTCGCGGGCGCCACCAAACGTGTAGGCGCCGATGCGAAAGGCGGGATGATGATCCGTTATGCCAAGTTGCAGCCGATCGGCGTCGCGCAACAGCTGGTTTTTATCGGCCAATTCGAGTCGAGTGTAGAGATAATTCTTGTCGAAGAATTTGACCGTCGACTCTGCGATGTAACCATTGAGATTGAACACTTCACCGGAGTGACTCTCGTGATTGCGTCCCCAGATGAAGCTTGTCGCCCAATGACCACTTGTTAAAGGCCGGTTGTAGCTCACTGACGCAGTCGTGCGTCGCACGTCGCCCGGCTCCAGCGCTTCCGGATTCCGCAGCATTCCATGACTTACTTGTATTGCCCAGTTGCGGTTCGGGGCAAACCACAACCGCGCCGAGCGTGAATTCCATGGATGAACTTCGAAGTCATAGCGACTCTCGTCCGGCTCCCGTCCATTGAAAGCGGAAACCTCAAACTTGAACCACCGATAAGTAAACCCCGTGGTAACAACGCCGAAGCTAATGTGCGATGAATCCTGGAGATGGTGTGACAAAGGCGCCGATGAATTCTCGGACGCTGAGGCGCGATGCATGAAGGCTACCGGGCCAAGTGCTGGCTCGCCGGGATAGCCGAGATAAGTGAACCACGTGGCGCGGTCTCCCAAAGCCAGCGTGTACGACGCGGAAAGTTCCATCAAAAGATCGTGGGGATGTTGACGGTCTATTATCGGCTGGCCCTGATAAGTCTCGCCGGTTTGAAAAAGCAGCGGTGAGCCTCCGGGTGGAAAGGTAAACGGCTCGAAGCTGAACATCCCGCGCAGCTCAAGTGTGCCTTTACCTATTCGTCTCAGGGCCATCGGCATGAACCAGTTTGCAGATTCAACCTTGGTTACGCCCCGTGGCCCGCCCTGAGCGTTTACCCCAAGCACAGCGTTGTAATGAAACATCAACAACCAATCACCGGCTTGCTTGTGCAACATGTAGGTTGGGCTTGAGGCCGGCAGCAAGGAAGTGCCTGAACCCATTTGCCCCATCGGCATCAGATTGGTTTCACTCGCGCCCACGCGGATACTCATCCGGTCTCCCGACATCACCATGAGCGGGCCGACATTCATTAAATGATCTGCGGTGGAGCCGCCTTTTGTCGCGCCGTCGTGTTTTGGATCATTCATTTTGGAATGATCTACTGCACCTTGCGATTCAGGCTGTGGCGTTTCAGTTTGTGGCGTCTCAGGTTTGACGTGTGAATGCGGGGGCGCTGCCGGCTGAGTCTGCTGTGGCTGTGCTGCCGGAGATTCAGGCTTCGGCGGGGGATGACCCTCGTGTTGGTTCGGAGAAGATTGCGCTTCAGGTGAAGCCGTCGCAGCCGGCGGGTGCATACCAAGCGCGTGCAGAGGCGATTTTTCAGTGCCTGGCGATGCAGTTGTTGGTTGAGAAGACTCCGCTGGAGCAGTAGTCGTGCCGGGTTGATGCACCGTATGTGAGGGTGGTTTTTTCTTTGTCCGGCGCGCCGCCCGATTTCTGCGCGGTGCCGGCTTTCGTCTCCGCGTTTGTCTCGCCTTCGCCGTCGTCTTCGGCTTGTTCACGCCCGGCATCGTGTGTCCTTCATGCTGCGAAAAGGCTACCGGAGTCATCGATAAGGAGCCAACTAACGCCACGCACAAGAAAAGCAGTTTGTACCTACCCATAATTTCTACCCCAAAAACGTCAAACCAGGAATATTCCGTTCCAGGCCTGGTTAATCGTGCGGACGTTTTCGCGCCAGGCACTGCACGCAAAAACGCCCGCACGCTGAGAGTACCTGGCTACCCTACTCCTTGTCTTTCTCCTTCATCTTCATCTCGCACGAGTCGGCGCCGCAGCAGCAGCACTCATGCTTGTCTTCCGTCCCTTGCATGGATGCATGGCTTTTTGAGTCATGTTTCATCTGACACGAATGGCCATTGCAGCAAGACGACGCCATCGCACAACATGATTCGGCCGCGCCTTTCTTTTCGGTTTGCGTGGTAGTTTGTGCGAAGCCGATGCTTGAAAGAGCCAGGGCCAGCCCAATGACGAGCCCCAGAGCAAATCCTCTTGTGTTTTTCATTTTCGAATTCTCCTGTCTAAAAGATCATTGCCGGGATATCAGTGAACAGACTGATACCCTGTAGGGCAGACTTTCCAGCCTGCTTTTGCGACACATGACAGACAAACATGCCTGTCGCAGATGATTTTTAGATCAGGAAGACACAGCAGCGGAGGTAGGTATGGCCTCGGTTTGGCAATCGAAGCGGGGAAGAAAGCGCAAGTACCTGTTCCCGAAGAACCGGCAACGCAACGTTCAAGCGATCCAGCGGAATGCCGTCACTCGACTGATCTTGTCTGGCTCTTGAGACGACCGCGCTGGCATTCACCGCCAACGGACAATCTGCCATCGAAGGTGAAGGAATCGCGCCTAATCCTGAGGCAAGAGTGTTGACCGGCAGGTTCGAGGTAATTCCGGGCGCGCGCTGAGGATGCGACGAGATCGATTTGCGCTTCGCGCAACAATCGTGTGAACGAGATGACGCACAGGCATCACCACTGACGGTCGGCGAATCGGAAACGGCTACGGATAAACTCGACGCCGCCATCACCGCGTTCTCGCAGCCCAGGAGACAACCGGCGCCTGCCATCCAGAGCGCGACCGCGATCGCGAGCGTCACTCTGATAATCTTGGCAGCGGCAAAATCCATCAACCAAAGTCTACTTCTGTTTATCAACCTTGTCGAGATATTCACTGCGCATGTTTGCCTGCATTTCGTGCCTTTTTTAGCTAAAGCTTGCCGACCGCCTAAAAAACAACGCGAAATTGTCATCAATTTCGAGTACTTCTGAAACTGCCGGAAGCTACGATCAGGCATCACACCCAAGTCTATACGACGAAACCGATTGGAGAACCAGGAATGAATCTCGATAAAAACAAAATTGTGACACAGAACGAACTGGATGAACCGGCGCCTATCGATCAGGTTGAGGAACGCGTGGAAGCAGAGATGAAGAAACTCAAAGGCCAGGCCAGAAGGCAGGTGGCTGATGGCTTGAACGACGGAAATCTGGCGCGCGAAGGAGATCGCTTAAGGGACGAAGGAGAACGGGAGCTGAAAAACGCGAGAGAGTCGACCTAGCTTAATCCGCTGCACTCTTTTCATTAAGTGCTTCCTCGATCGCGGCTCTGATCTGCGGCGGTGTTGACGTCGCGTTGTAGCCGACAAAACGTCTGACCACGCGGCCAGTTCGTGAAATCACGAAACTCTGGGGGATGGCATCGCGACCCTGCATCAGGGTCGCGGCCACCTCCGGAGTGGCCCAACCAACTCGATAGTCAACGTTATAGTTCTGAATAAACCGGGGCACCGTTTCTGCCGTTGCGTCTGGATCCTCTGTTGACAAACCTACGATTTCCAGACCGCGGGATCGAAATTCCTTGCCGATTTTCACCAGTTCGGGAATCTCCATGCGGCATGGACCACACCAGGTCGCCCAAAGATTCACGATCAGTACCTTGCCACTGTATTCCGAAAGTTTTATCGGCGCGCCGGTTACTGCTTTCAACTCGGCGTTTACAACGTTGGCCGGCAACATCGCCACGGGTGCGTTTCTGGTCGCGGTCGCATTCTTATTGCCAACCGCAACTGGCTTCTCATCATTGGAGATGCAACTGGAAATCCCGAATGCCGCCAGGAGGGACAACACCACCAGCGTGAGGGCCACGCGCGCCGGGCTCCAGAGTGATTTCGTAGTGACGGGTTGCTGACGTTTTTTCATTGTTCCTACTTCTTATCGCTTTCCAAACCGGAACGATTCGAGAATGATCGGCATCTGGCCTTGGGCGCCGACATCATCGACACCTGACAACTCTGGTGCCAGCGATGTGGTCAGCATACTCAAAGTTGCTCCGGTTGTTTCACCTTCGACGCCGGGCGGCAGAAAGATCACTCGTCCCCACAACTGAATATCACCCTTTTCTGTTCCTTTTGACAAACCAACATACCGAAACTCGTAACCGTCAAGGGTGTTTACTTTGGTCGGACCCTCCGAAACCTTACGATACTCCGGAAGTCTGGACAGGCTCGCGCTCAAAGTCTCTACCAGCCGGGGAAAGTTTGCTTCATCCGCAGCGAACGTTCCCTTGCTGTCGTACCAGCCCACCGAAAAGTTTTCCTGCGTGAAGTCGGGCGGTAGAGACCGTTCAACTTTGGCAAAGCTGGTAGCTCCCGGCACGCCCGCCTTTGGATCCACAACCCAACTGTTTGGATAGTAGAACGAGAAATCGAAATAATGCTCGGCCAGTTTTCCGTCGAGGTTGGAGTTTGAACTCATCAGCTGAACCGCATCAGGCGGCGGGACGAATTCCGGTTGGGTGTTCGTCACCTCAGAGTTGTTGTTGGCCTCAGTGTTAGCGGTGGTGTTGGCGTTTTCGTTGGCGCTATCGTTTTGATTGTTTAGCGTCACAACCCCGCGCTCGCGATCCATCTCATCCAACTTAGGCTTGATCACGAGGAAGAAAGCGGCTGCGGCCGCCCCGACACCAAGTACAAACAGGATCGCAAGGATTCCCAACACGAGCGGCAGTTTCGATTTCTTCCTGGGCGGGGCTGCCTGGCCGGGCGCAAGCGGTCCACTTGGAGGTTGCGGCAAAGGCGCACTCTGCGGTTGGGGCGGCGGAGTTGGCTTTCCAAAAGTTTGCGAACCAGTAGGGCCGGTATTCTTGTTAAGGGTAATTGTGGGAGCGCCGGAAGTATGAATATCCTCGGGCTTGCTTCCCGCCTGTCTGGCTGGAGGAGCTGGACTAGACATTACGGTCGCATTGGGATCGAAAGCATCGGCAACTAACAAGCCGCCGTCGACCGTGCAAAATTTTTGATTGTCGTCAGGAAAAGTACGATTACACTTGGGGCAACGCTTCATGAGAGAGATCAGCTCCTTATGATGTAACGCTCAAGCTTTAGTCGGGTCAAACGCCAGGGGTTCTTCGACTATTTGGGCTAGCGCGCTTTGGAAAGTTTCAGTTCCAGCGATTTATTACCGGGATCGAGTTCGAGCGCGCGCTGGTAAGCGCGGGCCGCGGCTGCCTTGTTTTTGGCGTTTAAGTAAGCATCGCCAATGCCTTCGAACCCAAAAACTCCGGCCAGGTGTTTGCGATCAGCTTCCGAGGCGAGTTCGAGCGCGCGAGCGTAAGTCGTTTCTGCTTCTTCGAGACGATCCAGCGCGAGATAGGTGCGACCCAGTAAATTGAACGGCTGAAACGCCTGCGAGCTGACTTCAGTAGCGGTTTTCAGATAAGACTCTGCTTCCTGAAATCTCTTGAAGACCACCAGCATCCGACCCATCAAAAGTAGCGACGTTGGATTGCGAGCATCGAGTTCAAGTGCTCGCTTCAAAACGGGCTCCGAGTTTTCCCATTGCTGTTCAGCCTGAAGCGACTCAGCGATGAGATTCAACGTAGCCGGATCTTTGGCCAGCGTCGTGGCCTTCTCGTAAAGCGGGCCGGCCTCGTCCCGTTTTCCCATGCGGTTCAGCACCCGAGCCAGGTGCGCGTAGGCCACCGGAAATTCAGGAGCGATCTCCACCGCACGCCGGTAGGCGTGTTCGGTTTCGTTGTTCCAAACACCACGAGACTGCAGCGCAACTCCCAAACGATCCCACGCCACGGCGTTCTTTGGATCAAGCGAGACTGCTTTACGCGCGAACGTCTCCGCTTCTGCAAGACGCTTTGCATTACCGGCACCAGCGCGTGGCTGTACCAACACGACACTCAAAGCCACCAACGCATCAACATTGGAAGGACTCCAGGCCGCTGCTTCCCGATAGGAGCTCTCAGCTTCCTCCCAACGCTGCTGATCGGAGTAGACGTTGCCAAGACCGTATGCAGCGCGACCATCGCGCGGCTTGATTCTCAATACGCTACGGTAGGAATCCTCCGCCTCTGCAAACTTGCGCACATCGCGAAACCCGTTTCCTTTTTCCAGCAGATCCTCCACCCGATCCGCGACCCCTGTACCAGTTGTGCCCGCAGGGCGTGGAAATCCACGCCTCACAATCGGCGCGGGCCGTCCGGGTCGTTTCTTAGTCTCAGGATTCTTGGGTCGGAAAATTCCTGCGCCACCGCCAACGTCCACCCCTACGTCCTGACCAAAGGCATCCCCGCCGATTGAGAAAGCGACGGCCAACGTTATAAAAGCTAGAACCGTGCGATAAAGCGAAGAAGCACTCATCGATTCGCTCCTGAAATTGACTTGGGATAATAACTTCACCAGATGAATTTGAACTTGGGGAATTGTAGCCCAGTTTCCGGAGTTGGGCTAACTTGGATTAACTCGCAGCGCCAACCCGATAAGCTGCGCTGAGGTTGTAGCAGAGTTTCGGCAAATCTGAAATGACAACTTACAAACTGTTTGTGCGACGACCGGTTATTGGCCCGATCGCACAAGGCGAAAACCCAATTGCGGAATCTTGCTCTCTGCAGGGACAAACGAGCGAATGCAAGCTGACACCGGATACTCTCTGTCAAAGGGGTCTCTGTCGTAGCCGGCGCCGCGAATCACGACCCAGTTTTTGCTTGACTCGCTAATCTGAGTTCTGTTGCCCGGATACGCCGATGTCTTCGACGAGGTCCACTCCCAAACATTCCCGATGAGGTCCGCCACACCCCACTTGTTGTTTCCCTGAGGATACGAAGCAACCTTGCCGGGCGTGGCTGTCTTCAGGAGCGCCGGGTTATCTTTCCACTCGTTGCCCCAGGGGTAGAGATCGCTACTGTCGCCATTGCGGGCGGCGTATTCCCACTCCTGTTCGGTCGGCAGACGGTAACTAACACCATCTCGCCTCGAACGCCAGACAGTAAACGCGTTTACGTCATCGATTGACACATTCAAGACCGGCCACAGCTCCGTGCCATAAGTTGGCTTAGTCCCGTTCCAGTCGTCCGGCGGCGCGTGATGACTCTCGCGAACAAACTCAGCGTACTCTTCATTGGTCACCTCTGTCCGATCCATCAGAAACGGCTGAACGGTTACTTGATGTTCCGGTGTTTCCTGTAGCGGTCCGTTGTTGCGACCCATTTTGAATGTACCACCAGGAATCGCCACCAGATCGGCCTTAGGTCTTTTGGGTGTAGCAGTCGGTGCAGGCGTCGGAAGACCCGAACCACCGCCGGCTGGCTTTGCAGTTGACTTGATAAGCAAATATCCGCCAATGGCTCCCGCAACGACGACGAAGAGGACGACGGCCGCTCCGATCAGGAGTAAAGAATTACTCCTTTTCTTCGCATCAGGCGGTATCGTTACTGCAAACGACGACCCATGAGTAGCATGAACTCCCGGCGCGGCCCCTGGAAAACTATTGTTGCTAATGACCTGGGTGTTGAGCTCCTGATGAACCTGGGTCGCTTCCGTGTCGACTACAGCAGCCGCAGGAGGCATGCTTGTAGCCAGGCGCGCCAGCCGTTCCTCCAGCTCTTTTGCCTGGCGCTCCACTCGTTCCATCTGCTCACGCTGTTGTCGCTCGCGTGCTTCCCGTTCTTCCCGGTCTTTACGTAGCCGTTCTTCTTCTTCCCTTCGCCTGAGCTCCTCTTCCTCGCGCTTGCGTTTCTCTTCTTCCGCGGCTTTGCGCCGCGCTGCAGCTTCACGCTCGAGCTCCTCGCGCGCGACTCGTTCTTTTTCCTTCTGCTCGCGCTCGTAAGCTTCCCGCGCGGCGGCTGCCTTCTGGGCATCTTCAGTTGAAACCGGGCCTGCTTCAACCTGAGTCTCAGAAGTGAATTGTTTTTGCGATTCAGCAGAAAACGCCGGTGAAACGATGGTATCCGCGGGATCTACCGATCTGGTTTCCTGGACCATTTTGGCGGTTGCGCCCGCCGCTGCCACTGCTTCCTTCAGCTCTTTGAGAAAAATTTCTACGGAAGGAGTGCGCTGTTCAACTTCCTTCTCCAGGGCGTGCCGGACCACTGCTTCAATCCCGGGCGCTACATCCACACCCATCGACTTTAGAGTCGGGGGTGGAAGCGTCAGGTGCTTCTTCATGATCGAGGGAATTGATGAACCCTTGAACGGCACATCACCGGCGAGCATCTGGTAAAGAATTATTCCCAGGCTATAAACATCCGCGCGCGCGTCCGGCTCATCGTCAGACCATTGCTCGGGCGCCATATAAAAAGGAGAACCCATCAATCCGCTCGTCTTGGCTTGTACAAACGAGCCCAGCAGTTCACCGGATTTGATCTTTGCCAATCCGAAATCGAGGATTTTCAAACCCTCCGATACCGGCTGGCCCTCCTGCGTCATGATGTTTAGCGGCTTCAAATCGCGATGCACAATATTCTGACGGTGGGCCGCGCCAACACCCGCTCCTATGGCGCAGGTGAACTCAAGCGCTCGCGCCGGAGACATCACCCTCTCCTCAGCCAGAATGTCTTGCAGTGATTTGCCGCTAACAAATTCCATCACCAGAAAAGGCATCGTGCCCCGCACCACGCCAAAGTCAGTAACGGCAATGATGTTTTGATGACGGATGGCTGCAGCCGCCAGGGCTTCCTGGCGAAAACGGGTGACCAGCATCGGATCGTTCCCAACCAGATCCGGCAGGATTACTTTGATAGCGTGAGATGTTTTTAGAAAAATGTGTCGGGCCTGAAACACTACGCCCATACCACCCTGGCCCAGCCGACGCTCGAGCTGGTAACGAGCGTCGAGGATGGGCTCCCCCAGCAGCGATGGCGTAGTGGCATCGCCGTCCTGGGGACAGTGGTTGACTTCGTCAGGGAAACAGCGCTTACAGGCTGGGCATTCTTTCATTAGTCGCTCGATAGAACGCGGCGGCGGTATGTCAGTCGCGCGGTGATTCTAGCGGCTTCTGCCGCAAGCAAGCAACCGGCAAACAATGTTCCCGCAAGGAGTTGGACGACAGGATAAAGTAGTCTCAACGAATGACTACGTTGACCAACCGTTGCGGAACAACAATAACTTTCACCACTTCGTGACCCTCAATCAGGGAGCGTATTTTCTCGTCGGCCAGGGCCGCCGCGCGGAGATCCGGTTCGGTGATTTCAGGTGAAACTATCACACGCGACCGCAGTTTCCCGTTCACCTGGATCGGAATCTCGATCTCCTCGCGACGCGCCAATTCCGGGTCAGCCGCCGGCCAACTCCCTGAACCCAACAAGCCCCCCGTATGACCCAACGCCTCCCACATCTCCTCGGACGCGTGGGGTGCGAAAGGCGCCAACATCAGGACCAGGGATTCAATCGATTCGCTCACCACGAATACATCCGCATCGTTCGCGCTGGCTGGGTTTGCGTCAAAAGCGCTGATCTCATTGAACAATTCCATCAATGCGGCGACGTTGGTGTTGAGATGGAGGCCGTCAAAGTCGTTGGTAACTTTGACGATCGTTTGATGCGTCTTCCTGCGCAAGGCACGCGCTGCCGCGCTAAGTTCGCTTTCAGGTTGAGCCGGGACATTCCCGTTTGTCAGACGCTCGTGCCAACGCCAAACCAGTGTGTAAACCCGCCGGAGAAATCTGACCGCGCCTTCGATGCCGGTTTCGGACCAGCGCAACTCGTTTTCGACCGGTGCCGCAAAGAGAATGAACAGACGGGCGGCGTCTGCGCCAAATGCCGCAATCATTTCGTCCGGGTCTACGCCATTGCCCAGACTCTTCGACATGGCCTTCCATTCATCGGTTCCTTCAACGCGATTCGTGACCATTCCCTGGGTCAACAGTCTCTTCACTGGCTCGTCAAATGAAACAAGTCCGAGGTCGCGCATAAACTTGGTCCAGAAGCGTGTGTAGATCAGGTGCATGACGGCGTGGGAGTCGCCCCCGATGTACTGATCAACCGGCGTCCACTGATTCGCAATTTCCGGATTGAACGCCGAGGATTCGTTTCGCGGATCTGTGTAACGGAAGAAGTACCAGGATGAATCAACAAACGTGTCCATCGTGTCAGTCTCCCGGCGAGCGGGTGAATGGCAATTCGGACAAGTGGTGTTGACGAAGTCGGGAACTCCGGCCAGCGGAGACTCTCCTGAACCGGTGAATTCCGCCGAGTCTGGTAACACGACCGGCAATTGTTCATAAGGTACCGGGACCATGCCACACTTGTCGCAATAGACCACCGGTACTGGCGCTCCCCAAAATCGTTGCCGCGAAACACCCCAGTCGCGGATTCGATAGGTCACTGCCGCCTCACCAAACCCGCCGGCTTTAGCATGTTCGGCCATCTCTTTGATCGCGCGTTCAGAAAGCTTGCCGCTCCACTGGCCCGAATTAACCAGGATTCCGTAGTCGGTAAACGCATGGGGCATCGCGAGTGATTGATCGTGATTGCTCGGATCATGGACGATCGACTCCTGCGAGTGGGACACTCGCTCGATGACCCTGCGAATTGGCAGTGAATACTTCTGAGCAAACTCGAAATCGCGTTCGTCATGAGCGGGAACACTCATCACTGCGCCGGTGCCGTATTCCATCAACACGTAATTTGCCACCCACACCGGCACCGTTTCCCCGCTGAACGGGTTGATGGCCAGAATACCAGTGTTGATTCCTTCTTTCTCTTCCTCCTCGTCACGCGCGCTGGTTCCTCGCGCAGCTTTGACCCGCTCCGCAAACCTGGTGACATCGGCCTTTAACGAAGAGCCTTCCAGTTGCTTGTTGAGCAACGGATGCTCGGCAGAAACAACTACCGCGGTCGCCCCGTAGATCGTGTCGATGCGCGTCGTAAACACACGGATCTTCTCGTCGCTGCCCTTCACGGTGAAGTCGATGTACGCGCCTTCGCTGCGGCCGACCCAATCGCGCTGACGCTTCAGTACTTTCTCGGGCCAATCGTTCTCGATCTGCTTGATGTGTTCGACGAGTTGTTCAGCGTATTCAGTGATCCGCAAGAACCACTGCTCCAGGTCGCGTTTTTCTACCTGCGCGCCGCAACGCCAGCAAATTCCCCCGGACGATTGTTCATTCGAAAGAACAGTGCCTTCCTTCGGACACCAGTTGACCGGCGACAACTTCTTATAGGCCAGGCCACGCTCCAGCATCTTCAAGAAAAACCACTGGTCCCATTTGTAATAGTCGGGACGGTGGGCGGCGATCTCACGGGACCAGTCGTAACTGATGCCGAGGCGTTTCATCTGGCCGCGCATGTGCACGATGTTCTCTTCGGTCCAATCGCGCGGATTGACTCCGCGCTTGATTGCCGCTTGCTCCGCAGGTTGTCCAAAACTGTCCCAACCGATCGGGTGAAGCACGTTGAAACCTTGCAGCCGCTTGTACCAGGCAAGCGCATCGCCAATTGCATAGTTGCGAACGTGGCCCATGTGGAGGTAACCAGACGGGTAGGGCAGCATTTCCAGCGCAAAGAACTTGGGACGCGGGTCGTCGTTGCGAGGTTCAAAAGCGTGGGACTCGTCCCAACGTTGCTGCCATTTCTGTTCGATCTTCTCCGGAAAGTATTTTTCGTCCATGCTCTTTTATCCTGAAGGTCATTACACTTAACACGAATTATTGGTAACGCAAACTGCCGGTTGGCCCGTCGCGCAAACTGTCTGTTTACGCGCGCTGCGTTAATGGATTCGCCTGTTGGGTGAAGTTTCGCCGCTCCGGCTAAACCACGCAGAAAAACGCGCGGCGCAAAAGCGGCACCGTTAGGAGGAGCTTGGTAAGTGGCGTGCCTTGGCTCATGGCTTTGTAACTGACCCGGCAATTCTATGGGAAGAGGGCCTTTTCTGTCTAATACGAGTGTGCGTCTTCAGGTGGTATTAGGTCGCTGCTTCTTTGTCAGCGAGATCGTGTAGCGGCGGTATCAGTCCGGGGGGGGGTATTGCAGACGAACGATCGGAGCAAATTCAGGTTTCTAACGTCCGCACGCGGGTCGTCATACGGCGTTTCAAGTATGAAGGCAGCGTGGGCGAGTCGTGGATGCCGCGCGATTCGTCGCAGGGCGTCAGCGCCAATGTGACCTTCACCAATATGCCAGTGTCGGTCGACTCGCGAATTGTAGACAGCCCGCGAATCATTGAAATGAATTGCGCGCACATTTCTCGTCCCAACTGTGTTTTCAATCTTGTCGATCAACGCTTCGAGACCATCTTCTTCGCGAAGATCGTAGCCGGCAGTAAAGGCGTGGGCAGTGTCAAAACAAACTCCCAGCGGAAGTTTTCTGCAGGTCGTCATAATCTCGCGCAAATGTTCAAACCGGTGGCCAATACACTCGCCCTGTCCGGCTGTGTTCTCGAGTAGGATTCGCATCTTGCCCAGCTTCAACCCGCCACAGGAGACCTTCAAACTCTCAGCGCAGGTTGCGATTCCATCAGCTTCGCAAGTGCCGCGAGCACTGCCAGGGTGCACTACCAAATAGTCGGCCCCCAGCAACAGCGTGCGTTCAACTTCTTCGCGAAACGATAGGCGTGATTTCTCAAGTAGGAGCGTGTCCGCCGCAGCGAGATTCACAAGATAGTTGCAATGGACTACAACGGGTTTGAGTTTCAACAGGCGCCTTGTCTTGCGAAACAGAGCAACGTCGGCACTGGTTAGAGGCTTGGCCATCCAGCCACGTGGGTTTCGCGAAAAGATCTGAACGGTATCGCAGCCGGTGTCTCGCGCAACCAGGAGCGCGTTGTGAAGACCACCCTTGATTGGCGCATGAAAACCGATCTTTGGCCGTTGCTTGCCCGGTTGTTTCCCTACCATCGAAGCCCTCTCTGTGAATCTCAGTGTTCTCTGTGCCTCGGTGGTGAATAGACCATGAAACGAAATGCTCACCACAGAGACATTGAGAACACAGAGTGAGGCACAGAGGATTTCAAAATAGAACGCGACCCACAATTACTTCGGCTGTACTTCGTCCATCACCCGAAGCATGTTGCCACCGAGGACCTTAGCTATGTCGCTTTCAGAATAGCCGCGCCGCAACAACTCCTCAGTCAGGTTGGGCAACTCTCCAATATCGGCGAGATCGCTGAGCGTTGATTGCACGCCATCAAAGTCAGAACCGATTCCAACATGATCGATTCCCACCAGCCTCACCACGTGATCAATGTGATCGACAAGGCGGGAGACAAACACGGGCGGGAGGCGTTTGGCAAAAGCTTCTCGGCGCACACGATCCCGCGCCATCTTCTTGCGCGCTACCCCGCCCTTCTCTTCCGCAGATGCTTGTTGCACTTGTGAAGCTATTTCCGCATCAACCTTCCTTTTCTTCTCAACCCATCCCGGCTCAAGGTGTTCCGGATAGAAGATCACATTGACGACTCCACCAGTTTTAGCCAGGGCGCGAATCATGTCATCGCTCAGGTTACGAGGAACATTCGCTATTGCGCGGCAGCCGGAGTGGGTTGCAATAACCGGTTTCGTGGACGTGTTCACAATGTCCCAAAAGGTTGGATCCGAAACGTGTGAAACATCGACCATCATGCCCAGACGATTCATCTCGCGAATGACCTGCTTCCCAAAGTCATTCAACCCTCGTTTCTCCCCGACAGTGTCACCGGATGAACCGGCCCAGCTGGTGCTTATGGTCCAGGCCGGCGACATGTAGCGCACGCCCATCTGATAATAACGCTCAACATTTTCAATCTTGTCATCAATCGCGTACCCGCCCTCAAGTCCCGTCAGGGCCGCCAGTTTGCCTTCCGACGAGGCGCGACGCACATCCTCGGCAGAGGTCGCAAACTGCCACCAGTCAGGGTGTTTTTCGGTCAGTTCACGCACGGCCGCAATCTGAGCGTCGGCGCGTTTTATGGCACTCGTCCCACCGCCACCGAAGAGTTGCGGCTCCACCCAGATCGAGAAAAACTGCGCATCGAGTCCCCCTTCGCGAGCACGCACGGAATCAAAATGACCGTCAGCCAGCCGTTGCGTTAGATCGATTTCTTCGTCGACGAGACGCTGAGTTGTATCGGCGTGCATGTCAACGGCGATCGCTCGCCGGTGTATCGCCGAGGCCTCGTTGCTGTTGTTCGATTTAGTCGTGTTTGATGAGTTTTCCGTTTTTTCAGGCATGCGACAGTTTGCCGAGACAATAGAAAGGAGAATGGCGCCCAGTAAAAGCAGCCAGCGAATTTGCCGGTCCCTCCGTTCACGCGGCGGATACTTTCGACACTTCACAGGAAAGCATTGCCTATTAGCAATCTTTGCTATTTTGAGAAGTGTTTTGATGGTACTTTGCTCCTCACGATCGAATCAAGCGCGCCTTGCCAAGCTCGGCAAATTTACGGTATCGTGCGCTGTACCGGTTAACCCTGAATGAGCCATTCCGAATGGACGACGACTTCCTGTAGAATTGGTTTTCAAGAATCGGCTTCTACATGCAACTTGAAGTTTTAGATTCCTCGCTACCCTGCGCGCCCCAAACCGAATTTTTCTGAAGGAGTAGAACAGAATGTTCTCAAAAGAAGGCAAAGCGAAAGATGCGGCAACCCCGCGCATTTGTGACGTCGTTTGGCATGATGGCGAGTTCATCAAATGGCACGACGCTCGCGTGCACGTCATGTCACACGTGCTCCACTACGGCTCCAGCATTTTTGAGGGGATTCGTTGTTATGCCACCAAACAGGGGCCGGCAGTCTTTCGTTTGAGAGAACACATGCAACGCTTCTTGAATTCGGCAAAGATTTACCGCATGGATCATTCCTGGAGTCTGGACCAGTTGTGTGATGCGTCCGTGGAATTAGTGCGGCGCAGCAATCTCGATCAGTGTTACATCCGTCCCATATTGTTCCGCAGCCTTGACGAAGAACGGCCGGCCTTTGGCGTAAATCCCTTTCCTAACCCGCTCGCTTGTTACATGGGCGCCTGGGATTGGGGCAAATACCTCGGTGACGAGGCGATCGAAAAAGGCGTTGACGTCTGCGTGTCGACCTGGAACCGCCTGACGCCAAATTCGATGCCCGCCATGGCCAAGAGCGGCGCAAATTATATGAACTCCCAGCTGATCAAGATGGAAGCATTGCTCAACGGTTTTGCCGAAGGCATTGCGCTGGATGATCGCGGCTACGTTTCGGAGGGTTCGGGCGAGAATATTTTCATGGTCAGCGGCGGAATGGTGCTGACTCCCCCCCTGTCATCATCGATTCTTCCGGGAATCACGCGTGACAGTGTGGTTCAGATCTGCCATGAATTAGGTATCACTGTTAAGGAACGCAGCATTCAACGCGCTGCGCTATACGTTGCTGATGAACTGTTCTTCTCAGGTACGGCCGCCGAAATCACCCCGATTCGTTCAGTTGACCGTATCACCGTGGGCAACGGCCTGCGGGGCGAATTGACCACGACGATTCAAAGCGCTTTCTTTGACATAACCAAGGGAGAACGTAAAGCTCCTGGCGACTGGCTCACTTACGTCAAGTCAGCTAAGGGAATACAGCCACGTGACAACGGTCACAATAATGATAGAATCTCGGACGTTGGTCGTTCTGTCGATCAAGTGGAACCGGTTTTGAAATACCAGACAGCAGCTACGGCTTCCGAGTAATTGAGGCACTTTCCCCGCCCCTGTCCTCATTTTCGTCCCCCTGGGGTTCTTATGGAAATCTTTCCTTTCATTTTCGGCTTGGTGGTTATTTTTGTCTCCTGGGGATTTGCGTTTCGCTTCTTTAGGCAAGACCGGGAACAAAAGCGCCGCGACCAGGACAGGATGGACGAAGTCCGCCGCCAGAGACTCCGGCAGCAAAAGTACCGGACGCGGCACCCCAGTATTTGACAGTTTACTGAACAAAACCTTTATTCGTTGACGCTCGCTGCCCCGGCGGGCTATTATCAAAATCGAGCGTTAGCCCCAAACCGGGGGGCAATGTTCATCCGCAGATCCAGCACCTCATCGCCCAACGCGCTAAAGATCCAGGTCGCCCAGTCCAGATAGAATTCGAAAGGTTTTGCCCTCCTATGGCCGTAAAAATTGACGATCTTCTCCGTGTTGCCACCAACCACGCCGCCTCTGACCTTCATATCAAGGTCGGCGCTTTCCCCGTAATGCGCATCGGAGGTGAACTTCATCCCGTCGCTGACGCCCCTCGCTTGAAACCTGAAGATACCCTTGATATGGCGTTTGCGATGATGTCTAACCGCCAGAAGCAACGCTTCAAAGAGGTCTCCGAAGTTGATATCGGTTATGGAGTTGCCGGCCTGGGAAGATTTCGCGCAAACATTTTTCAGCAACGCGGCACCGTAAGCATCGTCCTTCGCGTTATCCCGGATCAAACCCGGAATAGCGCCGCCCTTGGTCTACCGCCGGTAATCGATCGCATTACAGAGGAACGCCGCGGATTGATCCTGGTAACCGGTGCGACGGGTTCGGGTAAATCCACCACGCTCGCCGCCATGATCGATCGTATCAATGCGCGACGAAGTGGTCACATCGTGACCATCGAAGATCCGATCGAGTTTTTGCACAAAGACAAACTTTCGTTTGTGACCCAACGCGAAGTGGATGTCGATACGAGATCATTTGCGGAGGCCCTGCGCGGAGCATTGCGACAGGATCCAGATGTAATCCTCGTCGGTGAGATGCGCGACTACGAAACAATTGAAACCGCGCTAACGGCAGCCGAGACCGGACACCTGGTGTTGTCCACGCTTCATACCCTTGATGCCACCGAAACCGTGATGCGCATCGTGTCATGCTTCCCGTCGCACCAACAGAAATCCGTGCGCATTCAGCTGGCCGGCATTCTCAAAGCCGTAGTTTCGATGCGATTGGTTCGGGCCGCCAAAGGCGCCGGCCGCGTGCCGGCAGTTGAAATCATGGTTTCGACGGCGTTGATTCGCGACTACATTATCAACGAAGAAAAGACTTATTTGATTCGTGAGGCTATTGCCGCCGGCGCGTCGCAGTATGGGATGCAGACGTTTGACCAATCGCTGTTCCATCTACTGCAGTCCGGGCTCATCTCGATGGAAGAGGCGGTGCACAACGCCAGCAACGCTGATGAATTCAAGATGCGCGTATCAGGAATCCTCTCGGCCGAACAGGCAATGAACACCATGACTCCGACAAACGTTCCAGCACCATCTGGCGCCGAACGCCGCGAACGCGACAGCATCTTCGTGAAGCACTGAACGGTTAATAAAGACTCGGACAACTTACTGAAGCTTTAGCCGAAAGACTTTATACGGCGGCATTCGCTTGTCTACGCCTCCATTGAAGGCAGGCATTAGATGAAACTGCGAAGCTGAGAAGAGGAGATCTCCATCGCGGCTCATCGTGATGGTGTCTGGCCAGAGAAAATCGGCCGCCCTGGCGATGACCTCGATCCGACCGTCCGGACGCAGCACCTTTATCGCATTCCATTCGAGCGATGTCAGGTAGAGGTTCCCTTGCTTGTCAAACTCGAGGCCGTCCGTCGGCTCCGTGACCGCCACGCGCTCGACGAGGTTTCCGAGAGCTTCGGGTGACAGCGATTCATCGAGCAGCGCGCTAATGGGCACGCGGTAGAGCGTCCGACCAACGAGCGCCTTGTAGTACACGTGCTCGCGCTTCGGGTCAATGGCGATTCCATCGGAGTGAACCTGTGGCGTAGTGTTATCGGCAAACTTCCACGGCCGCCCGCCTATGACCGGCTCGACGTTTGGGTCGGCCTTGGTCGAGGCATGATTTTCGAGCAGGCGGCGCACCTTACCCGTCGTGAGGTCCAGAACAACAATGGCGCCCAGACCTGAATCGCTCATGAAAGCAAACCCGTGCGCCAACCGCACATCGTTCAAATAAGACTTCGCCGGCGCGCTCTCGTTATCGAAGTGATAGACGCGCTCGATCTCGTTCGTTGCGAGGTTCACTTTGAGCAGTTTCGCACCACCCTTGACGACCTCCTGAAAGCCAGGAGACGCCGGATCCAGGATCCAGAGTACATCATCCTCATCAACGACGACGCTTTGCACACACACGAAATGGCCTCCGGCCGACTCTCCCGGTGTTTTGTCCCATGCATTGATGGCTTCATCGGGATAAGGCACGAGTGAGCCATCCGCAGCGACCTCCGCGACCGAGGGTGTAGGCTCATCGACCCATCTGGGGAAGTTGACGAAGATGCGGCCAGCCTTTGATATCGTCACGCCGGCCAACTGCTTCGGCGTATGCGCGGCGACGCTGTAGTAGCCGATGCCGGTCAGCCATTGAAGCAAGGCCGGAGGATTGTCCATGACTGCTTTGGGATCGAACATGGGCCAGATATAGGCAAGCCCTTCACCGTCGAGCCGAAAGAAGTTGTGAAGGGTATACTGGACCCCCTTCGTAGTAGTCATCTGCCATACTCCACTCGCGGTGGGAAAATCGACGGCGATTGAAATGACGTTCACCGATGAAACACGGGTCGCAACGCCGGTCACGAATCTTACAACCTCTTCACGTCCCTTCATGGTGATGCCGCTGATGGGACTGAGAAATTGAATCTGCGAAGAGAACTGCACCTGGGAAAACTCGCCCGTCCCGAAAGTCCGGAAGTATGTGTCGATGATGCTGCGATACGTTTCTTTGTCTAATTCGTGAGTGCTCATGGCCGATGTCCTTCCGGTCCGCTTTGGTGAGATTGGAAGGCCGCAACAATATCCCTTTCACGCCGCGCGCCGCAAGCACTTTACCGCAGACGTCCACATCCTACGGCGCCACGCGTCTTGACCTGCCGTTACTGCCAACTGCCGGTTAGCGTCACACGCCGCATCACCCGCACTCCAGAGCGCCAGTCTTCATTGATATCAAAGCGATAAATCTCAATATCAGGCGCGATCGTTCGCGCCAACGCGTTGAATGCGGGGTGTACGCGTAGCGTCGGGGCGACTAAATAAACGAGCGGTGCCTGGTCCTTAATTTTTCGCTCGCCAAAAAGCCTCGCCCGCGTGATGTGGCCGCGGCGGCGATGCGCTTCAACCCTCTGCCAATAGTCGACGCCTTGCAGCACGTGTTCGCGATCCTCCGTAACCTTCAATTCGATGACCGCCAACCGGCCGTCCTGTCTGAGTGCCAGCAGATCGATCGGGCGCACACTGATTACGCCTCCGCGCGCCGTCCGGAACTGCGCATGAAGTGGAGCTATGATCAATCCGGGATCCAGTCTTGTGATATCACGACGAAGTAACGACTCCAGCCATGCTTCAGCGGCGCTGCGATAGAGCGCATGGCGATGATCACCTGCCGAGGCACTCCGGTGCTCCATAAGTTCACTCAGGAGATCTACACATTCCGTTTCGGTTTTTTCGTCCAGCGTTCGCCGTCGCGCACTGTCCAGTCCAAACCAAACTCGCTCGCTTCCCATCACGCGACGCACGCGCGCAAATGGCAACCCAAAGTAGCGTAGCGTTTCGCCGTGCCGGGCATTAACAACGTCGATGGCCTCCGGGGCGACCGCTACCAATCGCTTCGTGATTTCGTTCAACTCGATCGCCGGCAACGGCGGAAACCGAGCAAGCCGCCGCTTCCAGAGCTCAACGCGGGCCGGAACCTCGACTGGTTCCACCGCGGTCAGTTGCTGATCAACTTCATAAACAGAAATCGATTCCTGCAACCCCTGTCGCAAAAGGGCAACTCTTTGAGTTATTGGTTTGAGCAGCGCGTTCTCCACCAACAACCACAACTGTTGAATATATGGAGGTCTGGCCCGCTGGCTGGTGCGCATAAACCACATTAACGCTGCAGACAAAAACGCGTCGGCATCGCTCGCTCTGCTCGCAGCCACGCAACCCGTGACCGCGATTCGCTTATTCCTCATGCGACAAACAATTCGCGCATAGCGTCCTGGTTGCCCACGTCTTGCCCCGGGACTTAGCGAACAGCGTTCAATCTTCATGCCGGTTTGGGTAGCACAAGCCAACTGCGCCAGCATGTCGCAACGGAATTGACGTGCAGCCTTGACCGTGACTGCGATTGCTGCCGCAGAAGCGCGGGGGACCAGCTCAATCAGCGGACGTTCGGCGCCCATCCGTCTTGCGGCTTGCAAGACAAGTTTGTCGCCGTCACGTTCCCACGAAAAGATCTTCCAGGAACGACTACCATTCTCCGTCCAACTCGACAGAATGAGCCGGCCGTGGGCGACCGCGATATCCAACTCATTTCTACTTACTGCTTGAGATTCTCCATCGCTAACTGTGCAAAACCACTCCGCATGCCCTGCCAAAAACTCTGCAATCTCCGACCGAGCGGATGTAACTCGCTCTGGCGTGTTAACTCGTTGGGCCATGTTTTTGTATTGCAAACGGTTAGTTTGCAGTTGCTGGACACACTCGACAGTGCCGGGTGAATTGAGGGTTGGTGCAACGCAAAACCAACAGGCGTGCGTTACAAGCGAGCGGCCGATTGAGGGAATAGAGCGGTTTTGGTAGTGCGTTCGCCGTTACTTCTAGCGTGTGCTACCATTTTCGTCAATCAAATTCAGAACCAGGTTCGGAATATTTCTGCTAACAATTCACGAATGAAAAACGTCTACCTTGCAGCATCAGTGCGCACGCCAATCGGCCGATTCGGGGGCACACTCTCATCATGGACCGCAGCCGAGCTGGGCGTTGCCGCGGCCAAAGCGAGTCTCGAGCGCGCAGGCCTCGGCCCGGACGAAATTCAGCAATCTATCTGGGCCTGCGCCAGACAAGCCGGCGGTGGGCCAAATGTGGCGCGGCAGATTACTTATCGAGCCGGAGTGCCCGAGAACGTGCCGGCGTTCACTGTGAATCAGGCGTGTGGCTCCGGACTGCAAGCCATTATTCTCGCGGCGCAACTAGTTATGTTGGGCCGGGCTGAGATTGTTCTCGCCGGTGGAACCGAGAGCATGTCACGGGTGCCGTATTTTGCCGAAGGCGCTCGCTGGGGAATGCGCATGGGGAACACCGAACTCGTCGATGGGATGTATCGAGATGGCTTCAACGATCCGCTCTCGGGATTGGTGATGGGCGAAACGGCGGAAAACCTGGCGCGCCAGTATCAGATTTCCCGCGCGGAGCAGGACGAATATGCATTGCGTTCACAGCGGCGCGCGCAAACCGCGATTGAGTCGGGACGTTTTGACGACGAAGTGACTGCGCTCGAAATCAAGGGTCGCAAGGGCGAGACCACAAAGTTTGCTCGCGACGAGCACTATCGTGCGGGTACGACGTTGCCGGACCTCGCTAAGCTGGCGCCCGTTTTTTCGCAGGAAGGGACCGTGACGGCCGGTAACTCGTCAGGAATTACCGATGGGGCCGCGGCCGTGGTCGTGATGAGTGAGGAAGCCTTGAAGCGGTCCGGCGTCAGGACCGAGGCCCGCATCGTTGACTACGAAGTGGTCGGTGTGTCGCCTGAAATAATGGGGATTGGACCAGTGCCCGCCATCCGCTCTTTGCTAACCCGCCAAAAGCTTGGTCTCGGCGACATCGATCTGATCGAGCTCAATGAGGCTTTCGCCGCGCAGGTGATCGCCTGCGATCGCGAGTTGGGATTTGACGCAGGGCGACTTAACGTCAACGGAGGCGCGATTGCTCTGGGTCACCCGATCGGATGCACGGGCGTGCGCATCACCACGACGCTGTTACACGAGATGGAGAAAATCAACGCGAGGCGCGGACTCTCAACTCTTTGCGTGAGTGGCGGCATGGGAGTCGCTTTATTGCTGGAACGTAATAACGACTGTAACTAATCAGCTTTGGCGAAATAAAAGCCAACCCTGATCGGTACGGACGCATCCGAAACGCAAGCTTTTGAAAGCGTTTTAGGTCCCCTAACTCCCGAAGTGTTTATCTCCCGGGGCATTTATTTCCCTTAACAAGCATCAAACCTGACTTGCGTAGAGTCAACAAGATCAAGAAAGGCTTTTCGTTGTGAAGAAATTATTTCTCGGATTGTTCACAGTAGCGTTGGCGGCTGGTTTCATCCTTTCCGCGACCAGCTATGCTCAAAGAAGTCGAACCGCGCCCGGCAGTGGTGGCACGCTGTTGTCCGCGTTGCCTCCCTCCGATGCAGTGGCGCTGGTAAATGTCAACCGTGTGCTCGATGAAGCTTTGCCAAAGCTCCTGGCTGAAAACCCCTCCAAGCTGGCGGAAGTGACGGATGAGTTGGATAAGTTCAAAACAACTACCGGACTCGATCCCCGATCGTTTGATCAGATCGCGCTGGGGATGCGCTACTCTTATCCATCAGCAGGAAAAACCAAAATCTCAACCGTGGCGCTCGCGCGTGGGACTTTTAATGCCGGGGCGATCGTGGCTGCGGGCCGTCTCGCCGCAAACGGCAAATACTCCGAGCAGAAATATCAGGGCAAGACGATTTATCTTTTCACCCTCGGGCGGCAATTGCGTCTCCTGGGCGTGTGGGACATGAGAGTGCGGGATTTGGCAGTGACATCGCTTGACAGTAACACGTTGGCGCTCGGAAATCTTGAGAGCGTTCGAGGCGTGATTGACGCGGCCAGAACGAGAAAGCATGCCAACCCGGAGTTGATTGCGTTGGCGAGTCGTGATCCGAATGCCATCGCCGGATTTGGCGGCAACGTGTCGCAGGCATTGCTCCAGAACTTGAGCGTCACGAATGACGGCCTGGCACGGGAACTGACCGCTGTTCGTCAGCTCTATGGTTCCCTGGGCATGACTCCAACAGATCTCGAACTGACGATGGCGGCGCGGACGGTCGATATCTATTCCGCCAAAAACCTCGGCGACACAGTCGAAGGGCTGAAGCAGTTTGGAGCGTTATTCATCGGTAGACTTTCACCGGCCAAAGGAAGCCTGGCACGAACAGCGCTCAACAATCTGAAGATAACCACTCAAGGCAACGAACTTCAGATTCGAACTGCGGTCGGGCAGTCGCAGATTGCTCCGTTGATAAGAGGGTTCTAAAGGACAGGGAAAAGTCATTGAGTTCTCAATACTGAATGATTGAGTAAATACTCTCTTTGTAAAAAAGCCAAAAGCGCCGCCATCGTTTCGACAGCGGCGCTTTTTCTTGGTGAGTGAGCGACGGTCTCTCAGAACTCAGTACTCTTGCTCCTCACTTTCCTATTTTATGGCTGTCCAGGGAACTGCGGTTGTGAAAGTGGCTCTTCTGCGTCCAATCTCGCCATCACCTCCGCGTACACCTTGATCTTTCCGTTCTGCTTCAGCCGCTGAGTGGCAGCAACGACATAATCTCCGAAGATCTGGCTTTGTTTCGCTGACAACATCGTTAGCGTCAACTGGTCGCGCTGGCTGGCAAACGCGGCCAGATCCGCCTCTTTGCGGTCCGCGACTCCGACAACCACCCAGTTTTCGCCCACCTTAATTGGAGTCTTTGCGGCCTCGCCCGTTTTCAAAGCATAGATTGCTTCGTCTAAAGCCGCACTGGTGCCGGCATCACCAAGGGGTGAGGTCACCTTGTAGTCCTCTTCAACCTTAACCTCAAATCCCGCCTGCTCGGCAACCGTCTTCACATCGCCCGCCCCGTTTAGCGCAGACGCAATCTCGCGGGCCTTCTGGTCCAGCTGTTCCTTCGCCTTTTTCTCCTTCACTGCCTGATTTACTTTGTCCTTTATTTCGCCGAAGTCCGGAGTTCGTGGTTCCTTCTTATCGATCAGCATCGGAATCGCGAAGCCACCCTTGACGCCGGTCTGCTGCCCCACATCCTTGGGGTTGTTCAGCGGCTCAATCGCCGCCTCGAACTGTTGGCTGCTGCCGATCCCCGGAACGTCGTCGCCAGGTTGAACGTAAGGAGTCTCCTTTACCATGTCACCAGGTTTCATGTTCGCTTCGGCGGCAAACTCCTGAGCCACCTTTTGCGGATCCTTCGTTTCGCTTAAGCGAGCTTGCACTTCTTGGGCTATACCGATCGCAGCCGTGTACGACTTGCTGTTGCGCGAGGAAGCCAGCAACTCTGGTTTCGCTTCCTCGAAGGTCTTCGGCACGCCATCGCCTCGTCTCAGGATGTACCACGAACCACCATATCTGATCGGGATATCGGAGATATCGCCCGGTTGCATGTCGAGAGTTCGTTCGTAGAGACCATGTGGTTTGTTCGGGTTCTTTTTGAACGGTTGCGGCAGGAAGCCGCCGTTTTTGGCGGTTACCGGATCCTCCGAATTTCCGCGCGCCAGGTCGGCAAAGACTTTCTGGCTGGTATCGGCACTCGCCGCGCGGGCCTTCTCAATCAGATCTTTGGCCTTGCTCTCTACCTCCTCGTCCATATCTTTCCGTGGAACCTTTAAGACGATCTGCTGAACTTTGACGCCTGACAGCTTTGCGGTAGGAGAAAGTGCGTCAAAGGAAGCGCGCAGCTCTTTGTCGCTGATTTGAAGTTTTTCGCCTGACTTCGCCTGATCGACGAAGATGTAACGGATCTTCTTCTGCGGCACCAGAATGCGGAATTCTTCGAGATGTTCTTTGTAATAGTTGTTTAGTTCGTCGTCTGAGGTTTGAATTTTCTCCGCCAGCTTATCGGCGTCAATGACGGCGTAATTAACTTTGAATATTGTGTTCTTACGCACGTAGTCTTCCTGTACTTCTTCATCGGAAACGCTGACAGCGGCCGTCACGAATGCTCGCAATTTCTCCAGCGTGATTTCATCGCGAACGGTTCGTTCATACGTCTCCACATCCCCATATTGGGACGTGACCGCAGCCTTGTATTTCTCGAAGCCGACAAACACGCCATTGGCGTCAGCAAACAGCTTGCGAACTTTGTCGCCAACTTCGGCGTCACTCGCCGAAAGACCCAGCCGTTCTGCCTCCTGGGCGGTGACCCGTCCGCGAATCAGTTCGTCTATAAAGCGTTTGTTCCCGCCCAGCTGCGCCAAACTGATTCGGCCACTGAACATCTGCATGTAATTCTTTTTAAGTTGTGCCACCTGGCCGACAGTAATCTCCTCGCCATTGACGATGGCCACAACTTCTTTACTCTTGCCGGAGTCAACGTTCACCGCGCTCCGGTTGGGTGCATAGAAAACAATAAGACTGACCGCCATCAAAACGGCAAATCCAATGATGATGATGCTGCGGGTGCGTTCGAGCCGCCCTAGTTGTTTGAGCATTGCTTAATACCCTCCAGAAATGGCGGATTGTACGGGACGTGACGCAGCACCGCAACCGACGCGGTGCGGCCGTAGCGGGTCAGTTGCTAGTCATGTGCGCGACGCAATGGTCAGACAATTGCGTGCGGAAAGACATATTCGTTACAGAACCGAGCCCCGTAGCGCCGGATGCTGGATATCATCGTGCGTCCGAGGTTGCCTCAGCCCGGTTTTCGTACGCTTTTCTGTTTTCTCGACGAATAGACCGAAGTGGATTCGATGACCGAAATGACGCACTACCGAGAATCTGCTCAGTTTGCTTGCGTGCGAACGCGATGCTATTTTATTTGCTTCAATGGACCCGATGGGCAGCTCAACGTGGTTATGGATTGGCTTCTCCGCTTTCATCCTGCTCATGCTGGGCCTGGATCTCGGCCTCTTTAACCGCCAAGCACACAGAATAAAATATCGCGAGGCAGTGACCTGGAGCATAGTCTGGATCACCCTGGCGATGATCTTTGCCGGGATCGTGTTCTGGTACCAGGGTACTGTGCGCGGGTTGGAGTTTCTCACCGGCTACATCATCGAACTGTCGCTATCTGTTGATAATCTCTTCGTCTTCCTGCTGATTTTTTCTTACTTCAAGGTTCCCGCCAAATTTCAACACCGGGTCCTCTTCTGGGGCGTCATGGGCGCGCTGGTGATGCGTCTGACAATGATCTTTATTGGCGCGGCGCTCATCGAGCGGTTCGACAAGGTCATCTACATCTTCGGCGCCTTCCTCGTTTACACCGGCATCAAGATGTTCCGGCAGCAGGAATTGGACATTCAACCAGAAGACAATCCGGTGGTGAAGCTGGTAACGCGCTTTGTGCCGATCAGCCATCATTACGACGAGGAGAAATTTTTTACCCGGATCGATGGCAGGTTGACCGGCACCCTCTTGCTGTTTGTGCTGGTGATTGTGGAAGTCACGGACCTTGTTTTTGCAGTCGACTCAATTCCGGCAATATTTGCCATTACCACGGACACGTTCATCGTTTACACCTCAAACGTTTTTGCCATCCTCGGCCTGCGTTCGATGTACTTCCTGCTGGCGGGTGTGGTCGAGAAGTTTCACTATCTCAAAATGGGGCTGGCGATCGTGCTCACCTTCATCGGCACCAAGATGCTCATCGTGGCTGTTGGTGTTCACATTCCAATCTGGATCTCGCTCATCGTGGTGGGGACAGTCCTGACTGCGTCAGTAGTGGCTTCCCTACTTCGTCCAAAAGAGGCGCAATTTGAGATCAAAGTCGACCTCCCTGAAGACTTCGACTCGCCTTTCGAGGATGACGAGACCGATACGCCCAACCAGGAATCTGAAAAAGAAGAGGGAGATGAGTGCGGCCCAGAGTCTGCGAACCCACCTAAACGCGATAAACCCTTCTGAAGCCGATCTCCCTGACGATACCCTGAGCGGCCAACGACTCTTCGCACCGGCAAATAACACGCTTGAACACGCTCTTCCGGCTGTGTTAGATTCCCATACAGGGGTCGAAGGCTGGGGTCTGCAGTCAGTTGCCCTTCCCGACGATCCCCCTCCTTCTTCACTCCTTTCGGCTGGCTGCGTCGCCAAGTCTTCCGGCACCTGCCAAGCACGACAGCGGTTCGAGGTTTTTTAGCGCCCCCCGGTTCTAAATAATTTTCACAAAAGGAATGAGCACTAAAACCCGTCTTTTTGCCTTTGATTGGTGGGTAATACAGAAGCGCATGGTCTACCTGGCCGTCGCGCTGCTCCTGGTCTGCGTCATGGCGGCCGGCGCCGGTCTCTACGTCTGGAAGTATGGCAATCCGCTCAGGAATGTCGGCAAGAACTCAAACGTTCCTGCCGGAGCCCGATTCATCTCCATTGAAGGAGACGTCAGGGTGGTTCGCGCGGCTACTCGCGAAACAATAATCCCCACCGGCGAAACGGAGCTCTACCCGGGCGACACCGTGCAAACCCAGGCGGGTGGACGCGCCCGCGTCAGCATGGCCGACGGTTCGACGCTAGTGGTGCGTCCCAACAGCACCATCATCGTGCGCGACAACGCCAGCACTAATGATGGTAAGAAAACAAATGTTCACGTCGTCGTAGACAGCGGCCAGATGTCAGTCCGCACCGACCAACAACCGGAAGGGACAAAGAACGTTGTCGAAACCCCGAAGGCAACCAGCCAGATCGGTGCCCAAACATCTTCCAGCTTTGGCGTCAACCAGGACGGCACAGAAGAGATTCGAGTTACTACCGGCGCGGTCGTGGCTACTAATCGAACCGGCGATACGGTCAGTCTTAAAGGCGGTGAATATGTTCCGATCAACCGTTCAGGAGTGATCGCAAACCCGCAGAAATTATTGGAGATGCCGACGCCGTCTTTGCCGCGCGATCTGGAAAGAGTCTTTGTCGAAGGAACTGGTTCGGCCAATGTCGCGCTGAAATGGATGCGGCCACACTCGGGCACCGCCGCGTTTTATCGAGTCGAAGTTGCGACCTCACCGTTCTTTGTCACGGATGGCAAAGTTATCGAGCGCGACCAGCTGGCTTCAAATGAATTCACCGCCAGTGACCTTCGGCCCGGTGTTTACTATTGGCGCGTGCGGGCCACCGCCTCGACCGGACAAATCAGTGACTGGAGCGATCCGATGAAATTTGTGATCGCGGCGCGAGGCTCAGGTTCGCAGGTTCCGGTTTCAAATCTGACGGCGGAATTCCTGGGTGGAAATATCTACCTGATAAAAGGACGTTCTGATCCGGGGACCACGATTCGGGTGGCAGGTCGCGAGACGCTCGTTCCCACCGAGGGAACTTTCCAACTTCAGATCACCGCTCCGCTCGGAACGAAAACGATCAGCGTGGATGCCGAAGATCCGCGCGGTAACAGCAGCAATTATTCTTTGGCTCTCTCGAGCCGTTCGAGAGCGTGAAACTGTTCGAAGGATGCCCGGAACCAGAGCCGGTACTCGTTATTCCGGCATTAATTAATCAATGTCACGTCACGTCATACTCCTAACTGACGCCCACGAGGCGCCCGCCTACGAGCTAATCGAAGCTCTGCGGCTCGCCGGCGTGACTACATTGATCGAGGGATTGCGCGACGTTGAAGTTTTGACCAATCTCAATCCGCGCGAGCCGGAGCGTCCAACTGATCACATCGAAATGCCTATTGCGGTCCTCTATGAAGTGGTACCGGGAGCGGACCTGGTTGAACTTCATGCGGCGGTCAAACACGCCAACGCCTTGTGGCCCGGGGCCCCAATCATCGCCTGTCGCCGGCAAGTAACGGCCTTTCACGGCCTGAGAATGCGCAATCTCGACGGTGCCGCTCTCAAACGCATGGGATTTCGCGCAATCGCGGACAAGGCCGCGCAGTTACCAGCCATCCTGCGCGAAATTGAAGGCCATGGCGGCACTGGTGAGTTAAGGCTTCCTGACGTCGTTCGCGCCGGCGCTGAGCGCGCGTCGCATTCGCTTCCCGCACGGATGAAAGTGGGCAGCCTCCGAGCCGCTTTCGATCTTGTTTCATCACTTCACTTCATCGGCGACCAGAACGACGCCGCGTGCACCGCACTCGAAGGATTATCTTCGCTGGTCGAAGCTGATCGATGGGTCATTTACCTGGTAACCGAAACCAAAGGTACCGAGACTCCGACGCTCGAACCGATTGCTCTAAGAAAGTTGGGCGACAAAAAAATTGCTGACTCCGCTGAAGATTGGCGTCAACTGCTGATGGGACCAGAAGAAGTGTCACCGGGATCCGAGTCCCGGGCGGCCAGGTTCGCGGCCGCTGGACTGGGTACGATCAGGAAAAAGGAACGAGGAGAGTTTGTGATCGCCGTGCCATTGGTTTGCGGCGAACGAGTGCTCGGTGTACTCGAGGGCATCCGCGAACGTCAGAAATTCAAAAAGGCCGAGGTCCCCCTGCTTGATGCCCTGTCGCTCCCAATCGCGTCCGCACTCGCTAACGCCGTGCGCATCGGTGAAGCTGAACGGCTATCGCAAACTGACGACTTAACCAAACTTCACAACGCGCGCTACCTGCGACAGTTTCTGTTGAATGAAATTCGCAGGGCGCGGCGCTACGGTTCGAGCGTGGCCGCGCTGTTTTTGGACCTCGATGACTTCAAGCAGGTGAACGATGCTCACGGCCACCTGGTCGGCTCTCACGTGCTGATGGAAATGGCGGCCGTGATCCTGTCGTCTATTCGTGATACCGACGCGGTGGCACGCTACGGTGGAGACGAGTTTGTAATCGTGCTGCCGGATACTGGGATTGAACTTGCCGGTACGGTGGCGGAACGCATTCGCACAAAGATCTCCCAACACCAGTTCAACGGTGGGCGGAACCTGAAGCTCTCGCTGACCGCCAGCTTCGGCGTAGCAACGTTTCCGCAACATGCCTCGTCGCCGCAACAACTAATTGCCTGCGCCGATACCGCGATGTATGAAGCGAAGGCGGCCAGCAAGAACTGCGTTCGTTTTTCCGCGACCCTGCCGCACGACACGAATGTGCGTTCCGAAGTCAACGTTTCCACTGACGTCATGGAGACTGATGACGGAAAAGCCTTTTCTTGATAGCGCAAAGATCGAAGTTAGGTGTATCTTTAGTAGTTCGGAATTGGTTTAGGTAACAAGGACAGAATTTCAGGATGTCAGATTGGTCAGGGCGAGGCTGAAATTGGACCCCAACCCGCCGCTACGAGCAGCATCGACTCCGACCAATTCTCGGTTGCCATCCCGCCGATGTTCTCGTTCAAATTCACGGGAAGAGATCAACTAAATGGCTTTCAAATCGATTTTTAGCTTGTTTTCCAGCGATCTGGCGATAGATCTGGGTACCGCGAACACGCTGGTCTATGCCAAAGGGCGAGGGATTGTAGTTTCCGAACCATCGATCGTGGCGATTAACAAGGTCACGAACCAGGTGGAAGCAGTCGGACGCGACGCGAAGGACATGCTCGGCCGGACGCCGGGCAACATCGTTGCGATTCGCCCGATGAAGGACGGCGTCATCGCAAACTTTGAAGTCACCGAGAAGATGCTTCAACATTTCATTCGCAAGGCCCACAACGGCAAGACGTGGGTCAGCCCACGCGTGGTGATCGGGATTCCATCCGAGATCACTCAGGTGGAGCGGCGCGCGGTGGAAGACTCGGCTTACCGGGCCAAGGCGTCAGAGGTATACCTGGTTGAAGAAGCGATGGCCGCGGCAATTGGAGCTGGACTGCCAATCACCGAGCCGCACGGCAACATGGTCGTAGACATCGGAGGCGGCACTACCGACATCGCCGTCATCAGTTTGAGCGGTATCGTCTATTCACGCGCCGTGCGAGTCGCTGGTAACGAGATGGATGAGGCAATCATCTCCTACATCAAGCGAAAGTATAACCTGCTGATTGGCGAGCGAACTGCCGAAGCTATCAAGATCGAACTGGGATCGGCTTACCCGCTCGACGAGCCTTTGTCTTATGAAGTGCGTGGCCGAAACTTGATCGAAGGCATACCGAAGACCATCACGATGACGGATGAGGAAGTGCGCGAGGCACTGGCCGATTCTGTGTCGACCATTATCAATGCAGTTCGCGTCGCCCTCGAGCGCACCCCGCCGGAGCTTTCCGCCGACATCGTCGAGCGCGGCATCGTACTGACTGGTGGCGGCGCGCTGCTGAAGAACCTCGACAAACGTCTTTCAATCGAAACCGGATTGCCGGTCTCTTTGGCTGACGACCCGCTTGCCTCCGTGGTGCTCGGCACCGGGAAGATGCTCTCCGACTTCGATCTGCTTAAGCGGGTGAAGTGGGAAAACACGATGACCAGCGGGATGTAGGGCGGTGGGCAGTGGGCAGGAGCCAGTAGGCTGGCGTAGGGCATTCTCGATTTTAGAACCTGAACTCGAAACTCAGTACTCAGAACTCAGTACTCAGAACTCAGGACTTTTATAGTGGCCGCAACTCGCACGCAAAAAGAAATTCGCCAACGAGCTCCGGTTTGGCTGGTTGCTCTGTTGATGACGAATCTCGTGATCATGGCGCTCGATGCGCGAGATAACGAAACGAAGCAACGCCTGCTCAGGACGTGGGTCCAATCGATTGCTTCACCAGCGCAGAGCGTATCCACCAAGGCCAGCGGCGCCGGCTCCAGTTTCGTACAGCAGATCATAAATTTCCGCAGCACCGCCACTGAGAATGAGCGGTTGAAGCAGGAACTGGCCCAAGCCCGGCTGGACCTGCAAAATTCGCAACAGGCGTCAGCGGAAAACGAGCGACTTCGAAGTCTCCTTAGCCTCAGGGAACAGACCGGCTACGACCCAGTAGCAGCCCGGGTCATCGCTCGCGACTCATCGGTCTGGTTCAACACCATTACCATCGACCGAGGCAGTTCTTCAGGCATAAACCTGAATATGCCTGTCGTTACGGCCGGCGGAATTGTGGGCCGGGTCATCGCTTTGAGCCCCTGGACCGCCCAGGTAATGATGCTGACTGACGAAAAAGCTGCTGCTGGGGCCATCGTCGGACAACTTGGCGGCTCCGGCGCGCTCGGTTCAGTGATAGGCAGCGGAAAGAATGGCCTGGTTGAAATGCGTTACGTTTCAGGCCTGGAAAAAGTAGAAGTCGGAGATCATATTCTGACTACTGGACAGGATAGTATTTATCCGCCGGGCTTGATGGTCGGTGAAGTTGTTCAAGTCAACCACGGCTCTGCCACCCAGGCTCATCAGATCCTGGTGCGGCCCGGCGCCAATTTGGATCAACTGGGTGAAGTGGCAGTGTTGCTCTATCATCCACCACAGCGGCCTGCACCCGAGCAGACCCTGCCAAACGTAGACAAGACGAAAAAGTGAGAGGTGAAGATTGAAGAGTAAAAAGGCCACGTCCTTCGAGTCACCTTCACTTTTCACTATTTACTTATCACTGTTTCCAAATGCCTCAAGTTAAGATTGCGATTGTTCTCGCACTCGCCATAGTTTTGCAGTTGACGGTACCCGGTATTTGGCCCCCCCTCTCCTATATTGACTTTCCAATAGTGGTGGTTGTTTATATCGCCTTGCAGCGCCATGCGTGGCAGGCGCTGTTTGTGGGCACGGTAGCCGGGTTGGTCGTTGACGCCGCCAGTGGTGGACTCATCGGCGCGGGCGGTTTCTCAAAAACGCTGACTGCCTATTTGATTTTCGTGGCGGCCACTCGAGTGAACCTGGAAAACGCGCTGCTGCGAATTCCTGTGCTGGCCGCCGCGACGCTCGTCGATTCTGCGATTTATGTGTTCTGGCATCGTTCCCTGGGTTATCCGCCCAGCGCTCCGTTTGCCCAGACAATGTCTTACAGATTGATCGGGACGACAATTGTGGGAACTCTTGTTCTCTACTTGCTTGACTCGATTTTTACCGAACGCGCTCGACAACGCCGGAGCTTTGCTTCGCGTCGAAAAGGCGCAGCCCGGCGCAGCTCGGGTTCACTGCTCCGGCGCTGATGATGAAACATTGAGTGATTACCCCTGATTTCTGACTTCCGTACCATGAAATTCGAAGACTCATCGCAAAACCTTCGCAGCCGGCTTTGGGCCGTTCAGGTTTTTGTCATCCTCATGCTGGCTGGTCTGGGCGTCAGGCTCTACTACCTCCAACTCGCGCGGGGACAGCATTATGCCGAGATTGCCCAAAACCAACGAATCCGGCTGCTGCCGATACCGGCGACTCGCGGCGTGATATTCGATCGGCAGGGCCGTCCGATGGTCGACTCCCGTCCAATTTATAACGTCATCCTTTCCCGTGAAGATTTGCATGAACGAAAGTTGATGTCACTCGTCAATCCCCTGTCGGAAGCGCTGGTTGTCGATACGGAGATCCTGCGCGATCGCTTCCAGCAGGTTGATTCGCAACCAGCGTTTGAGTCGATTCTGGTCAAACAGGACGCCACCGCGGGAGATATCGCCTGGGTGGAAGCCCATGAACTTGAGTTTCCTGAGCTGCGTGTGGAACAACAGCCGCAACGTCGTTATCCACCCAATGGCTTACTGGCCCACGTACTTGGTTACGTCGGCGAAATCGGCTCCGAACAACTCAAACAACCCGCCTACATTAAGAAAGGCTTTAAACTGGGCGACATCATTGGCCAGAGCGGGTTGGAACAGATCTACGACGATTACCTCCGCGGACGTGACGGCTATCGTAAGGTAGTAGTCGACAGCCGCGGGCGAATTCAGGACGAGATCGAAACTGTGGCGCCGCAACCCGGCCAGGATTTGATAAGCACAATAGATTTGGATCTTCAACTTGAGGCCGAGGAACAACTTCGCACCTCGTCCACGAAACGCGGCGTAATCATTGCCCTGGATCCAAACAACGGCGAGATTCTGGCGCTGGCTTCAGCCCCCACGTTCGACCCAAACCTGTTTTCGGGACGGATTGCGACGAAGGAAGGGCGGGCTGAGTATGCCGCGCTGCTGGCCGACCCCGACACTCCGCTTCTCAATCGCGCCGTGCAAAGCCGGTATCCTCCGGGTTCAACCTGGAAGGTTCCGATGGCCACTGCCGGTCTCGAGCAAGGCGCCATCACACTCGATAATTCCAATCTGGTCTGCGGCGGCGGCATCACCATCGGCAATAAGTTTACCCGCTGCATGGGAAATCACGGCTCGCCAGACATCAAGGCTGCAATTACTCACTCGTGCGATGGCTACTTCTATCGCCTCGGCTTGAAGATGGGCATCGATGGAATCGTCGCGATGGTTGACGAGTTTGAATTAAACCGCAGGACCGGCATCGACATCCCCAATGAAGTGGTTAGTTGGACCCCTTCGCGAGAATTCAAAAAGCGCATGCAACCCAGCAATCCCGAATGGAAAGATATTGACACGGTCTACGCTTCGTTTGGCCAGGTCTACGACGTAATTACGCCGATTGCTTTGTTGCGGACGATTGCAGGCATCAGTGTGGGTGGCAAATTGTATGTGCCGCATTTTCTGAAGGAGTTTAAGCCCGTAGGTGAACCAAATGCTCCGGATTACCGGCCCAGCCGGGCCTTCGAGCCGCTCGATTCGACTCGACCGAATCCGAAACTGGCTCCGATTCCCGATGACGTGCATCACGCGGTGGTAGAAGGCATGTGGAGCGTCGTCAACGCCGGGGGTACTGGGGCAAGGATTCGCATGGCCGGGTTCGACATTGCAGGCAAAACAGGCACCGCGCAGGTTGTTGGCCTTGGCAAGGATACTGGGAAAAACAAGGACCATTCCTGGTTTGTGTCATACGCTCCTGCCTACAAACCTGAGATCGCGCTGGTAGCTCTGATAGAGAACTCGGGCTTTGGAGGTCACCACGCAGCTCCTGCCGTTCGGCGTATCTACGACGTCTACTACCGAAAGACTCGAAATGAAGAACCACCAGACGCTTTGCCGGTCGCCAAAACGCCAAAGCCGCAGAACAAACCCGAGCCTAAGAAATCGCCGGATGCGATTGCCCGGATCCCATGAGCTTTGAACTTTGTACTTTGTACTTTGTACTTTGTAAGGACCCGCGCAAGTTGAGTGAATGAGAACAAGAGAAACGACAACCAAAGCACTAAGTTCCAAGTTCACCAACTGACGACTAACCACTGACTACCAACAACCACCGGTTTTATGGTTCCAAGGATTCAAAAAAGAGGTTTGCGAGATTTTGATTGGGTGCTGGCAGTGCTGGCGATCGGTATCGTTTGTTTCGGAGCGATCCAGATCCGGCATGCCCAGCCGACGGAAACCTACTGGATCAAACAACTCGTCGGACTCGGGATTGCCATCGTGGCAATGCTGGCAGTTGCCTTCACTGATTATCGGAAACTGATCAATTACGCGCCGGCTTTCTTCATATTTGGCCTGATCCTTCTGATCATCGTGCTCATTCCGGGCATCGGTCTGAAAATCAACGGTCAGCGCGCCTGGATCAGAGTTCCCGGTATTGGCCAGTTTCAGCCGTCCGAATTCGTCAAGGTAACTACTGCGATGATGCTGGCGCGCTACTTCGGGCGACCGCGAGTGGGCACTCTGACAATAAAGGAAATAGCTGTGGGCGGTTTGATCCTGGGCGCGCCCGTTTTCCTGATTCTCCTGGAGAAGGACGTCGGGTCGGTCATCACGTATCTTCCGATATTGATGACGGTCCTCTTTCTCTCGGCGATCAGGATTCGTTATGTCATAGCCACAATTGTTATGGGAGTAGTGCTCCTGCCGTTTGCTTACTGGGTGGGCGTGAAAACTCACTTCGTCAAAAACTACCAGCAGGAGCGCATTAACGTCATTCTCGATCCGGAGAAAGCCGATCGGCGCGGTTTTGGCTACAACACCTGGCAGTCGATTTTGACCGTCGGCGAAGGTGGACTGCTGGGCGCCGACCACTCATCCAGACATTCCCAAAGCAGTTTGAAATTCCTCCCCGAACCCCACACCGATTTTATCTTTGCGGTAACCGCGGGTCATGCTGGATTTATTGGCTGTATCATGGTGCTGCTTGCTTACGCGATCCTCTTGTTGCGCATGATAGCCGCGGCCAAACGCGCTCCCGATCGAATGGGCATGCTGGTGATCATGGCTATTGTTGGTGGCCTGACCTGTCAGATCTTCATAAACATCGGCATGGAGTTGGGGATCTTGCCCGTGATCGGCGTGCCCTTACCACTAATGAGCGCTGGTCTCGCCTCGTTGATCGCCACGTTCATCGCCATTGGTTTCGCGATTAGTGTCCAGCTTAGAAGGTTTGTTAACTAAGGCAAAGCAAACTGTTAGTTTGCGTCGTGGCAGTTCTCCTCGTCCCCGCAAACTAACAGTTTGCGTTACTTGAGGTTTCGCGTTTGCGGGTCCTTCGGTTTATACTCCTTGCAGCTCGCCCCTGCTGGGCTTAGTTCAGCAGTCAGAATTTTTTGAGTCGACTTTGAAAAAAGGAAGCAGCACGAACCCTTCGTTATGAAAGTTCCGTGCTCTCGACCAGCGAGCCACGAATTTTTTTCGGTCGTCCAAATCCGACGACCTACCAGAAACTTTTTTGCGCAAGCCGCTCACCTTGGCCCCAAGCCAACAGAACAGCACGCGTTGGGATTGAAATCCCATTGAAAATCCAGGCAGACTTCGCCACAGGTTGCGAGCGATCGGATGAAATCCAGAGCTCGGACAAAGCGCGTTCGCATGAATGCCCTCCCTGTGAGTGGAACTCCAGCGATTGGATTCGCGAAGCGGCTAGTTAGGGTTTTTTTTTGAATAGTTCCAGCGATCGTCGCGTTCTGGACCAGAGCGTTCCAGATTCAGCTCAAGCGAAGCGCGACCGACAACCCATTCATAACCGGCGCCTGAGCACGTCTATTCTGCCCGGGATTCAGCTGGTAACTTCCAACCACCCAGTTTACGGCGCGGCGTATGAACGTCTCGCCATGCGACCGGCCCAGCGCCTCGCTCAGACGCTAGTAGCGCGCGGCGGTCAAATCAATTTTGGATTACGTTGCACATATTCTCGGACCCTCGGTTGAAATCGCCGAAAAGCACGGCGCCGGTCGAACATCCGCCACAGGTTTTGCTGCAACGTTCAGGAGACATCAGGTACACAATGGCAAAAGAATTAATCGTTAGCGTCAACGGACGCGAAAAGAAAATAGCGATCATCGAAAACGAAAAAGTCACCGAGTTTTACATCGAGCGCGGAGAAAACAATCAAGGCATCGTCGGCAATATTTACAAGGGCCGCGTGATGCGCGTGCTGCCCGGCATGCAGTCGGCTTTTGTTGACATCGGCCTCGAACGAGATGCGTTTCTTTACGTATCCGACTTTTTCGACGAAGAGGAAGAGTTTGAGCGAATCGTAATCGACAAGACGAAAAAGGGCGACGTAGAAGACGCCCAGAAAGCCGCGACCGAGCAGATTGAGCTCGCGCGGGTCGAACGAGAACATCGCATTGAAGCTACGCACGAGCGCGCTGAACCGCTTCGTGAAAGCGAAGCAGAGGTAAGCGCGGCCGAAGCGGAACCGCAACTTGAAAGCGGGGACGCCAAACGTCGCGGCCGGCGCGGCCGGCGGCGGGGCCGCGTGAAAGAAGATCTGGAGATGACCGGCGATATCGAAGAAACCGGCCGTACGCCGATTAAGGCTGAGGACATTAACACGCCCTTCGTAGCAGCCGATCCATCCATTCACAGGATAGTCGACGAAGAAGAGACGGCGGCCGTCAATGGCGAAATGCTGAAGGACGCCCGGCTCCAGGAACGTCTGCTCGATCAGATTCACGCTGTCGAATTCAACCTCGAGGACGATTTCCACGCGGCCGAAGTCGGTTCAGTGCTCTCCAGCGTTGACTATCGGGATCCGCTGTTTCAACGCGTAGACGACGGTGAAGACGGTTCCGGCGAACCCACCCCCAGAACCACCGAAATGATCTCTGCTCATCTCGAGAGCTTCGTTGACGATATCGACGAAAGCGCGCTACTGCGGCGCAGTTTTCAACGCGTTAGCGACGATGAGGAACTCGAGTATACCGCTGCCGCATTCAGCCCGGCCGAAGGGCCGGCGGAAGAAGCGGAGGAGCCGTCCCGAGGGCGCCCGGCGACCCGGAGATCGAGGCTCGGCAAACTCCTCAACAGCGTAAGTGGAAAGAAGAAGACCGCCGGCAAGCGCGCGTCAACCAAGAAACCAGGCAAAGCGCTCGCTGCTGAAGAAACTGAAGGGTCCCCGGAAATCGACAAGCCCGGTGGTCAGGATTCTTACGCAGATGCAGAAGCCAGTCTTGACGACGGAGGTTCGCGGGCTGAGTTTGCTACCCGTCGCGGAGGACGGCGACGCCGCCGTCCAGTTAAACAAGGCGCGGCGACTGAAGCATCCGAGGCAGAATCGACCAACGGCGAAGCCGTAGAACCGGAAACCGCTTCGGAACCCGTCCCGCAAGAGGCCGTTCCCGAAGCACCTGTGGCTAAGCCAACTTCCACCCGAACCGCCAGAGACAAGGGCCACACCGGACGAGGGCAGCGAGGTGGATTCTCGCGCCGGGATCGACAACAGCCAACCATTACCGACTTGTTGCGCGAAGGGCAGGAGATTCTTGTTCAGATCGCCAAGGAGCCCATTGCCAAAAAAGGCGCTCGAATCACTTCTCATATTGCGCTGCCCGGCCGCTTTTTGGTTTACATGCCGACGGTGGAGCATGTGGGCGTTTCCAGAAAGATTGAATCCGACTCGGAACGCCAACGTCTGCGGAAGTTAATCCAGCAGCTTCGCAGCGACGAGGACATTCCTTCCGGCGGCTTCATCGTTCGCACGGCCGGCGTGGGTATCAGCGAAAAGGAACTACGTGAAGACGTTCGTTATCTCGTCCGGACCTGGCTTGACATTCGTTCAGCTGCGGAGAAGTCAAAACCTGCAACATTGGTCCATAAGGACCTTGATCTGGTGCAGCGTATTCTCCGGGATCAGTTGTCCGACGACTTCGCCGTTATTCGCGTAGATTCTGAAGACGAATATCAGGGTATTGTTGAATTCGTGAATCGGATTCAGCCCCGAATGGTGAAACGCGTCAAGCTCTACACTCGCGACCAACCAATCCTCGAAACCTACGGCGTCCAGGCCGAAATCGACAAAGCAATCAAGCCTCGCGTGTGGCTGAAGTCGGGTGGCTACCTGGTGATCAACCAGACAGAAGCGCTGGTGGCGATTGACGTCAACACCGGGAAGTTTGTCGGTCGCGGCAGCGGCCGCCTCGAAGACACGATTACGCGGACAAATCTCGAGGCGGTCGATGAGATTGTCCGTCAGATTCGGCTGCGCGACCTTGGCGGAATCATCGTGCTGGACTTGATTGACATGGAAGAACGGCGCAACCGGCAAAAGGTAATGGCGACGTTGCAGGACGCGCTGCGCAATGACAAGTCACCAACGAAAGTTCTTTCTTTTAATGACTTTGGTCTGGTGATCATGACCCGGAAGCGCGTCAAACAATCATTGGAAAGAACCCTGTGTGCTCCCTGCCAGTATTGCCAGGGCGCGGGTCTGATAAAATCCCCGCAAACGGTGTGTTACGAATTGTTGGAGGAGGCGCGGACACTTGCGAAAGCGATGAATGGTGATGGAAAAAACAAGCAAACCACCTTGCGGATCCATCCGGAGGTCGCACGGGCGCTGCGCAGTTCCGAGCGCGACGTTTTGAATGAAATCGAGGAATACCTCGGTCCGGTCGACCTTAACAGCGATCCGATGATTCATCAGGAACAGTTTGACTTTGCGTTCATTTAGGTGGGAATTTCGGATTTGAGATCTCAAAATTTCAGATCTTAGATCCTTCATCAATGGGTAAACTCGGTAATCTTTGGAAGACGATGCTGGCAGGCGGCGCCGGTGTGGCTGCGCTGGCCGCCCTCAACGCCGCGATTCGGCGCAACGCCACTGAACCCGACGAAAGCGCGCTCGGAGGCGAGGCCCACTTCTACCCCTGGAAACACGGTCGCGTGTTCTATAAAACCGCGGGCGTGAACAACCCCGGCCCACCGCTCGTGTTCCTCCATGGTATTGGTGCGGGAGCTTCGAGCTTCATGTGGCGGAAAAACTTCGATGAGTTGGCAAAGGACTTTCACGTCTATGCCGTCGATCTTCTCGGTTTCGGATTTTCTGACAAGCCGGCTAGCGCCTCTTATTCCGCTGACCTTTACGTCGAACTAGTCAGCGACTTCCTTCGCGAGGTAGCCGGTTACCCGGCAAACATAATCGCCAGTTCTCTCGGCGCTGCTTATGCCATCCGAGTGGCCGATGAACACACCGAATTGATCAACGCGATGATTCTCAATGCGCCCACTGCTTCCGACACTCTAAACCGGAGACCGGGAATGGCTGGCGCAGCCTTCTACGGGTTGTTGCAGTCGCCGGTGCTGGGCACGTCGTTCTACAACGTGATGGCCAGCGAGCGCAGCATCCGGGATTATGCGCGCAATAATTTGTTCTATGATCACAGCCGGGTCACCGACCGGCTCGTAACCAACTTATACGCAACCAGTCATCAGCAAGGCGCGCAGCACGCTATCGCAGCCTTTCTTTCGGGCTATCTCAACACCGACACGCGCTCTCCACTCTCTCGCCTTGCCCAGCCGGTTGTTTTGGTTTGGGGCAAACAGGACGCCAATACCCCAGTCGAAAAAGGGGCGGCTCTATTAAAGCTTAACCCGCGCTTGCGACTGGAAGTGTTCGACTACTGCCGGATGATGCCAGAACAGGAGCACCCTGAACGCTTCAACGATTTGGTGAGAAACACGTTCATGGTGCGCTCCGCAGCTGCCGCTTCAGACTCGTTTTGAAGCCGGCCAACGCTGAAACCTGACGAATCAGACCGCCATTCGGCCCTTAAATAGTCAAAAAAGGCGACAATGTCGCCAAATCTATTGACGTAATCGCCGGAATCGACGAGAATCCAAACAGCCCGGACGGATCCGGCCCGGCCTGTTTGTCAACTTTTAACCCTCGGCAAGTCTCTAGTTTAACCCATCTGAAGCCGTAAGCAGCCCAGCAGGCTTCACACAAGCCACGCTCAACTGAATCCAGCGAAACGTTTCCTTATCAGGGAAACCAGATTCGCTGCCCCCAACTCACAGATCCGGAGGTCAGTACCCAGCAATGGAACGATCGTCTTCTTTCCCATTTGATTCTTCGCAAACCGATCCCTCAAAGACCGGCGGGCATGTGGAAACTAATCCAGCCGTCTTTGGAGACTCGGCATTTGATGCCTCGCCCACCACCTTCATGAGTGATTTCGCCGAAGCGACCCACGACCTGCTCATGGAAGACTCCGCTGCTAAACGAGCTGAGGCTGCTCTGCGTCTTGCCCGGTTAGGAAAGCCACTGGCTTGTCCCTATTTGATCGCCGCACTTTCTGATAACTCGCCGGAGGTGTGCCGGGCTGCCACACAAGCGTTGGGACACATTGGTGATTCTTCAGCCATCGCACCTCTCCAGGATCTGTTGGCCCGAGAGTGGCACAGTGACGAATTCAAGCGGACCTTGTCCGATGCAATTAGTTCAATTACCAACCGCGAATCCAATGGTTCCTCGACACTGAAATCCAGCTCAGTTTTCCTTCCCGAAGTTAATCAGTCGTTTGCGGTGGAATCCTTCAGCTCCAAGCAAGGCGATCAAATCCGGCTGGATCAGTTGGAAGCCAGCCGCCGAAACGCCGCGCGAGAAGCGTTACAAAAGGCCGAACAGGAACAGAAGCTGGCAACCGAGATTGAGGCCCTGCATCAAGCTGAGACAGAACAACGCGAACGGATCGAACAAGCTAACGCCGAAGCACGCCGCCGGGCCGCGGAAGAGGCGCGGGTGCAGGAAGAAGCTGAAGCTCTCGAGCGGGCAGCAAGAGAGGCAGAGCGATTAGCAGAGTTACAGGCTCTGGTGAGCAAGGCAGAAGCAGAGGCAGGCGAGCGTGCGCTTGAAGAGCGGCGTTTGACCGACAAGATTGAGGCCCTCCGCCAGGCTGAGGCCGAGCAGCTCGGTCGCCTGCAAGAAGCTGAAGCACTTCTGCTCGTTCAGGAAGAAGCACGTCGCGAAGCAGAGGCGAAGTCAAGCCGCGCCAGGGAAGAGCACGCCAAGTGTTTTGCCGAGCTGGAGGCAACCCGCACCAAGTTAGTTTCCGAGTCGAAGCAACGAGCGGAGCTTGAACAGCGGCTCCAAGCCGAGGTTGACGAGTTGCGCAAGGCTGAGGCCGAGCACCGAAAGCGAATTGAAGCGGCGCAGTCAACCCTGCAATTCCAGAGACAAGCGCATCATCAAGCTGAGACTGAGGCGCGTCGAAGGGAAAAGGAAGCTGCCGCTCGCTTGGCCGAAGTGGAGTCACTTCGAAGGGCCGCTGAGATGGCGCTTGCAGCACGAGCGACGGAGGAGTTGCAGCTCAAGGACGAGATCGAAAGAGCCAGAAATGCTGAAGCAGAACAACTCCAGCGAATTCAGGCGGCGCAGTTGTCACTGACCGCTCAGAAGAAAGCTCTCGACCGCGCCCAGGCTGAGGCACGCAAACGTGCCCAGGAAGAAGCTGCACGCATCGCGGAATTGCTAGCGCTTCGCGAGAGCGCTGAAACAGACCACCGGGCCAGAACTGAAGAGGCCGAAAGACTCAACGCTGAAGTCGAAGCGCTCCGTCAGGCTGAGGCTGAGCAGTTTCTGCGTATTAAGGCTGCCCGTGCTTCACTCGAAGCACATGAAATGGCGCACAGTCAGGCGGAAAGCGAAGCCCGCCAGCGCGAAGCAGAAGAAGGAAAGAAACTGGCCGAACTGGATTCGTTTCGTGACCAGGCCCAGGCAGACGCGCAGAGCCGGGCGAACGAAATGCAAAGGCTTAACGCCGAAATCGCAGCACTCAGGAATGTTGTTGCTGATCAGACAAAAAAGATTCAGGAAGCCAAAGCGAACTTGACCGGGCTGGAAGAAGCTCGTCATCAGACCGAAACCAAGATGCGCCAACGCGCTGAGCGAGAAGTGCGTCTCCAGAGTGAAATTGAAAAGTTAAGAGAAGCTGAACTCGAACAGATTAAACGCATTGAAGAGGCCGAAGCCGAAGCGTTGCAGTTGAATGAAGAAAACGCTCACCGGGCTGCCGCTGAAGAGGCTCGACAAAAAGCCGAAGCGGAAGCGCGTCAGGCAGCTGCAGAAGAAGCCCAAAAGAAAGCCGAGGCGGAAGCGAAGCGTCGCGCAGAAGAAGAAGAGCAGAATCTAAAGCGACTGGAAGCCATTCGCAGTAAAGCCCAAACAGCATCGGAAGGACGCGCGGAAAAAGAACGGGTCATGAATTCCGAGCTGGAACTCTTCAGCCAGGTGGCCGCGGATCAGATCAAGCGAATTGAACAGGCTGAGGCTGATCTTCGTGAGGCTCAGGCGGAAGCACGCCGGCAATCGGAAGAGGAAGTACGTCTCAAGCTTGCTCAGAAAGCTGCTCGTGCGTCGGCGAAACAAGCGCGGCTCAAGGCAGCGGAAGAAGAGCGCGCTCAGGTGCAGGCCGATGTTGACGCCCGTGCCGCAGAAGAACAAGCACGACTGGCCCAGCTGGAAGCGATCAGGATCCAGGCTGAATCGGAAGCGCAAACTCGTGCCGACGAGGAAGCGCAACTGAACTCGAGCCTTGCGGCCTTGCGGAAAGCAGAAACTGTGCAAGTCGAGCGCATCACGCAGATGCGGGAAGAAACCAACCAACGCACGGCGCAGCAGGAACAGCGTCTGGCGGAAATGGAAGCACTCCGAACCAAGTCCGCCGCCGAATCGCGAGCGCGCGCTCAACGCGAGCTTCAACTCAATTCTGAAATTGAGGGCTTGAAGAAACTTGAGATGGAACAACTTGAGTGTCTGGCGGAAACCGAAGCGCGCTTAGTCGCTCTGGAAGAAGCCCGTCACAAAGCCGAAGCCAAGGCGCGGATGCGAGCCGAACGCGAACAAAGGTATAACGCCCAACTCGCCGCCCTACGCGAAGCGGAGGCCGCTCAGATCAAGCGCATTGCTGAAGCAAGGGCAGAGTCCCGACGACTGGCAGCGTTGCAGACCCAACGGGATGCAGAAGAACACGAGCGCAGGCAAGCGGAGAATCTGGAACGTCAGCGCCTGGCGGAAGCGAAACGCGAACAGGCGGAGGCGGATGCCAGCCGCCGCGCGGCGGAAGATGAACAGCATCTGGCCAGTCTGGAAGCAATTCGGATCCGGGCGGAAAAGGACGCCCAACTTCGCGCAGGTCAGGAACAGCAATTAACGGCTGCCATCGAACTGCTGCGTAATGCGGAAGCAGATCAGCGACAACGCATCGCCGAATGTGAGGCACATTTAAGTCAGGCGCAGTCAGAAGCGCGAAGGTATGCTGAGGAAACAGTTCGCCTGCGGACCGAAACTGAGGCGACTCGTAAGCAGGATGCCGAAGCCCGTCGAATTGCAGCAAAAGCAGCGCGAGCGAGCGCGCAGGCAGAAGCTGAATCTCGGGCCCGGGAAGAAAACCAATTGCTGACGGATCTCGAGTCGATCCGGGGCAAAGCGGAGGCTGAGGCCGAGGAACGGGCCGAACTCGAAAGACAACTGAACGCCGGAATCGAGGTCCTCCGCAAAGCTACGGCCAAACAACTTCAACGAATTGAGGCCGCCCAAGCGGAAGCGGACCGGCTCGCTGCGGAAGAAGCCCGATTGAAATCGGACGAAGTACAAAGACAACAGGCTGCGGCGGTTGAGCGCGAACGTGCCATCCGGGAAATGCACGAGCTGGTTGAAGCCGAGGTACGACGGAGCTCTCGAGCAGAGGAAGAGCAGTTGGCAGATTTGGAATCAACCCGGACAATTGCCGAAGCAGAAGGCAAGAAGCGCGTTGAGAAAATCCGACATCTGACGGCCGCAATCGACGCCTTACGCGAAGTGGAGGCGGAGCAGGCCAGCCAAATCCAAGAAGCGCAGAAGAACCTGCTTGAAGCTGAAGCAAACTCGCAGCGCCTGGCGGAGGAGGAAGAGCTACTTAGCACCGAAGAAAGCGCGCGCCGTGAAGCCGGCGCCGAGGCGCGGCAGCGAGCGGCTCAGAAAGCGCTTCGGGAACAGGAAGATGAAGCACTCCTGATCGCCCGGGAACAGGAACAACACTTAGCGGAACTCGAGAAAGTCCGCAGCCTCGCGGCGGCTTCGGTTCAACAACTTTCCGAGCGAGCGCAGCAACTTCAGTCGGATATCGAAGAACTTGACAAACTCCAGGCTGAGCAGAGCAGACGCGTCGCAGACGCCGAAGCGAAGCTCCTGGTGCGCCAGCAAGCATTGCAGGCTGACGAAGTCGAAGCCGATGCATCTGCTATTGAGGAACAGCAAAGACTGGCTGAGATGGAAGCGCTGCGCAGTCTATCAGACGCCCAGAGACAACAACGAGCCGAAGCCCTGAAACAACTCAAGGCTGAGGTTGAGGCCCTGCGGAAAGCGGAGTCAAGAGACCTGAAAGAACTCAAGAAGCTCGAAGCAAAGCGCTCTGACGCGCAGGAGCAAGCGGACCGCCTGGCGACACAGGAATCAGAATTGCGCGCCGAACTAGAGTCGATGGAAAGCAGGGTTAATCTTGCTCAGGAAGAATGGCCACAGAAGGAGGCCAGCCTTTCCGCGCAGATTGGAGCATTACGAAAGGCGGAGGCGATCCAGCTCCAGCGGCTTGAAAAATTAGAAGCCAAGCTGCAGAAGAAAGCCGCGCGGTCGTCAAAGAAGACCGGGCGCACTCAAAGCGAACCCAACCCAACAGCTCGTTTGGAAGCTTTCATTAACGAGACTCAACGGGACCTCGACAAGCGAACCGCGAAAGAGCAAGAGCTCGCAACCAAACTCCAGGAGTTATTGAAAGCTGAGGTCGAACAGCTCGCACGCATGGAAGAGGCGAAGTCCCGCGTACGTGCTCAGGAAGAGGCGAATCAGCCCAGGCTCGATCAAGAAGTGGAATTAGCGCCTGAAATACCTGAACCACTCGGCACGATCGTCACCGAGCCCGAGCTGGAAGCTGTTTCAGAAACTGTTCAAGAGGAAGCGTTCGAGCAGGCGGAGGAACCCTCTGTCGCCAGCCAGGAAGAATCCTATTCGGTGGAAGAGTCTTATTTAGCCGGCGAGTCTTACCCAGCAAATGTGACTCTGCAGGTGGAAATCGAAGAAGACCTTGAAGTCGTCGCTTCGGAGCACTTGGAAGAAAATGTTGATCTTTCGTTCATGGCCGAGATGGATACACAGGTTGTTGAGATAACAGAAGGGATCGAACTATTGAGCGACACCTGGCAAGCACCGTCGATGGTTGATCAGCAGGAACCCGACGCGCTTGACCTGTCGCCTGAAAGTCCCGCCGAAGAGATCGACGTCACTCAGATTGAGATTGCTGCACCTGTAAGTGCAGAGCCTTCAAGCCTGTCAGCGGTGGCCGAACGGTTGAAGACCGGCGACGTCATGGTGCGCGCGGCCGTCCTTCAGGAGTTAAGCCAGCTGGGCGACGACCGAGCTTTCGGAGTGATCAATGCGCTGTTTGGCCACGAGTCAGTGGAGGTTAGAAATGCTGCTGCGCGCGCTCTTTATGAATTCAATTCCGATCGGGCGGCTTCGTTCACCCGCGCCTTGCGGGAAGCGTCTATTGAGCGGCGCCGGCTCATCGCGATGGCGATTGAGACATCCGGTCTGGCGGCGGAAGCGATCGACAACCTGGTAGGTGAAAGCCGCGAAAAAACCTATGACGCGTTCTCGATTCTGTTCCTGATGGCCAAGGCTGGTCATGTGCAAACTCTAATCAGGGCGATTGAAAAGCATCCGAGTATTGCCGTCCGGTTGTCGGTGATCAAGTTGCTCACTTTTAGCAACCAGGCTGACATCGTTCCGGTTTTCCGCACTCTGGCGGTGAGAAGTTCGCTGCCCACCGAGGTGCGGTCTGCGGTCATGGAATCGATTTACCAGATTCGCACAAACGCCGAAAACTCAATATCGGCCGCTTAATCTGTCTGAAGTCGGGGTTCTTATAAAGGACTTCATCAGTGAAAAGTACAAGCGTCGGTTTCCGGTAGTGTCGTCCCGACCGGCGAAAGAGATCGGTCCAAACGTCCTCGGTACCAGCCAGGACCACTGCGACAAATTGTTTTAGTTCATCGTCCTGTCGGTTTACAGGACGTGAAGTCTGCGAGCCCGATCCTTCGTTCGGTGCCTGTTCAAGTAGTTGCCTGTTTTTAGAAGCTTTCAAGGGTTAACTCTCTTGTGGGGGAACCGTATCGTAGCAAATTGGAGGCCAGTGTATGGGACCGTGCGCTATGCGCGAGCTTTAGAAGTGGCTTTCAAGACCGGAGAACGATTCGAGGTAAATATCGGGACCATAGCTTTCGATTTTCCAACTGGTTGGAAACGCACTTCGAACGCCAACCGTCATCAAACCGGCGCGTTTGCCCATTTCGATATCTTCTGGGCTGTCGCCCACATAACAACATTCAACCTGCGAACAACCAAGAACCTGCATGGCTGTATGTAAACCTTCCGGATGTGGCTTCTTGTTTTCCATCTGTTCGTTACAGACGACTACTTCGAAAAGCAGTTCAACCGCCAGTTCCTGCATCTCGCGACGCACTCGATGATCATTACCACTGCTGACAACTCCCAGGCGGTAACCTTTTTGTTTTAACCCCTGAAGTGTCTGGCCAGCGCCCTCAACAAGTTGGGCTGTTTGCTCTCCATAGTGCTGGACCCACAATTCATCCGCGCGTTCCCACTGCTCCCTCGGCAAGCCCAGCGCCTCATAAACTGTGTACCAATTTGGAGAGTAGGTCGCGCGATAGATTTGGTGATCGAATACAAGTCCCAAATCTGCAAACGATCGTTCAAATGCTGTTTGCCCGAGCTGGGCGGAATCAACCACGGTCCCATCCCAGTCGAAGAGCAGAACTGTGATTGCGTCTGTTGCGTAGGTCATGAACAGGGACTAATGGCTACTGAACTCGAGTGCCGTCTTTGGCTGGTCTCCGAGGATGGCCTGCGCGATCTTTAGCTGGGCCATCAGACGTATTTCCGGGCGCTCGAACTGATTGGCGAGAGTTACGGAGCGTTCAAAATCCAGTTCCGCAAAGTACCCTGCGTTTTGAGCCAATACGGTCAAATACCCGCCCAGGACACCTGCGCCCGTCATATTCCACTCCCCATCACTGAGGTAGTTGTTCTCCAATCCATTGAGTGTCGCGGCAGCGGTTACCAGCTCATTGAGCTTCGGAATTAATGATTCCATGATTGCGAAGCCGCGGTTACTCTTTAACGAGCAATACGCCATAGCCAGATGGATTTGTCCTTCGAGTTGCGTCTTCCCTGGCTTTGCCGAATCAAGGATCTGTCCGGCCTGACTCAGAAGCTCCAACGCCGCCTTTCGGTCGTTTGAACCTATCCGCTTAGCCGTGGACACAAGAAGATAGACTCGCTCCTCGTTGTGTACCATCGTGCTGAGCCTTTGCTGAAGCCTGGTCAGTTTTTCCGGGTTCACTGAGTTCCACATTTGATCATGGTCTAACCTCGCGAGCATCTCTCGACGCAGTTCTTCATTGGGACATTCGGAAGCGATTTGACGCGCTCTCATCCCGTCGCCCAGGGCTTGCGCTTTCATCATCGCCCCCCAGTAAATCTGCCCCTGCCAGCTCGGATACTCTTCTCGGAGAGCGAGGATCTCGTCGACTGTCCCCTCGTCGATTATTCCGCGGACCCTTGGCCACACCTCAGATGATGAATCAGCGGAGCCTTGCGACTCATCGGCCAGGCGCTTTAGCGCGGCGGTGCGGGGGCCGTAGTACTTCTCAACCTGAGAAAATACTGAACCGAGCGCGTGGCAAATCTGGGGAAGTTCAAAGGCTGGGGCATCCGCACAACCGCTGGCCAAAGCGCTCGTCACGAGCATGCCAATCAAGTCCCGGTAAACCAGTTCGTCAGCAAATGGCGGTCGGAACGAACGGACGAGCCCAAGGGCAATCGAAGTTGCTGCTCTATCCTGTGGCAGGTTCGCACCCTTCAATTTGTCGACGATCTCCCTGTAAAGGGTCAGCGATGCCTCCTTGTCCTTCGCTCCTAGTTGAGCAACCAGCGACAGGAGATCCTGAGAAAACCCATCAGCCAGGGATTCGCGGCCAAGCTTCAACGCGAGCTGAGGATTCTTCGCCGCAATTTGACCAGCGAGACGCATCTCCAGTGGCTTGTCGCGATCCACCATTCGATAATGCGGTACTGCGTCAGTTGGAAGCCGAGTAGCCCGCAGGAAGTCTAGAGCGAGATCCGGATCGTGTTTCGCAATCCGTTCGATGGTGTTGTGACGCAGGTAATTAAAGACCCTCAGTCTGTGGAAGTGTGCAGCCTGATCAGGGTCGGTGTCGCTAAATCCAGTTTTGATCTCTTGTTCGACTGCCGCCAAAATCCTGCGCGCAAGTTTTTCATCATGCTTCCAAAGTGAACCGGCGAGGTTTGATCCGATACGGGCGCGGTTTTCGACCGAGCGTAAGCTGTCAACCTGGCTCGCAACCGACTTCAGCAAGTCGATCGCCTTCTTTCGCGTTGCCGCCGCCGCATTTTCATCCATGACTCGTTGAGGATCAGATACCTGCGAGTGGGCAGGGAACGAGAACAGTAGGACCAAAATAACGGAGCTGGTAAAAACACATCGGTGGGACATCTGGTTATTCCATACGGGTTGGGTGAAGCAGACGATTCAACGGGAGACTCGCTCAACAGACCGCAACATCAACGGACTCAGAAGCGGGATCGTGATCAGGTTCCGCAGGCTCCCGATCGACCCGTGCGTAAAGGATGTCTCGCTGTTGGGGAATGAAACCGGCTTCGCGGATCAGGTAGCGCAGCATCTTTTCATCAGCGCGATTGTGGGCCCCGGCCGCCGACACAACATTTTCTTCAATCATGATTGAGCCCATGTCATTGGCGCCGAACCGCAAGGCAACCTGCCCAAGTTTGAGTCCCTGAGTCAACCATGACGATTGAAAGTTTTGGATATTGTCCAGAAATAGCCGCGACACCGCGAGCATCTTCAGATAGTCGACACCGGTTGGCTCTTCCTTGATGCGACGACCCAGCGCCGTATTCTCGCGCTGAAACGTCCACGGAATGAATGCGGTGAAGCCACCGGTCTCATCCTGGAGGTCGCGTATTCTTTGCAAGTGTCTGACGCGATGCTCAATCGTGTCGCCAATTCCAAACATCATGGTTGCCGTCGAACGCAGGCCAACCCGGTGGACGGCCCGCATGACATCCAACCATTCATCCGTGGTGCATTTTGTAGAAACGCGTTTGCGGACCTCGTCGTCGAGGATCTCACCGCCGCCTCCCGGCAAACTGTAAAGCCCTGCCGCTTTCAAACGCGCCATGATCGTTTCGTAGTCAAGACCGGAAATCAGATGAATGTTGTGAATCTCCGGTGGCGAAAAACAGTGGAGCTGGAAGTCAGGATACTTTGCATGCAGCGTTCGCAACAGCTCCTCGTACCATTCAATGCCGAAGTCGGGATGCAAGCCGCCTTGCATGAGCACGCCGGTCCCGCCCAGGGCGATGGTCTCGTCAATCTTCTGGCAAATCTCATCGAGGGTGCGAACGTAAGTGTCCGGGGCGCCCGGCCGGCGGTAGAAAGCACAGAACGTGCACACCACGTTACAAACGTTGGTGTAATTAATGTTCCGGTCGATGATGTAGGTAACGACGTTGTCCGGGTGTCTTTGACGACGGATTTCGTCAGCCCCGGCACCAATCTGAGCAATATCGTCCGACTCGAGGAGCGCCGTGCATTCAGCCGCCGACAGGCGTTCGCCCACCGTTGCCTTGATTACCAGCTCCTTTATTTCTATCGGCATGGCAATAGTCTATTAGTTGAACTGATCTTAATCAATCGCCGGCCCTAACTCACAACTTGATTCGGATGTTGAGCCTCGTCATTAGACTTTACGAACCGCAGGGGTTTTAGTTCCTCGGTTAGCGCATGCTTGTGGGCCAACTCGAAGTAGAGTTGCATGCCTTGCTTAAGGTCCTCGTCGAGATGAAAGACGATGTTGTGGTTAAGGTAGTCGCGAATTTCCTCGGGAGGCATTTCGATCATTTGCGCATACTCAGAGACAATCTCTTCGATTTTGGCCAGACCCTCATCACACGCACCGGCGAAGTCAGGCGCTGCAACGTCGCCGGTGCCGGCAGCCATCCACATCGCAAAAACAAAACCGAAGCCGGTATTTTCCCGCCATAATGCTGCCATGTCCCAGACGTGAAGATTCTCGCGTGCAAACGCCATCCCGGGATCGCCAATGATCAAGGCTGCATCGTTGTCGCGCAGCATTTGTTTGATGTCGGGTGAACAGGTGGTCCAGCGCGGTTCAAAGCCAAGAAATTCCTTGAATACTATTTTTACGAGCGCCGCCGAGGTTCGGGACGATTCATCCAGCGCCACTGTACGCACCTTCTTGAGATTATTGAGACGCGAGGTCAACACTACGCTGCGCACTTTATTCCGCGAGCCGACACAAACATCCGGCACCAGTTTCGCATCTGTGATTCGTTGATACTCGATGACCGGAACCAGCCCGAAATCCACCTCCGCGCTCGACAGCAAATCGGCGCAGCGGGCGGGCACCGGTTCAACGAGTTCGACGTCACCCTGGCGCGAGCCATGGTTGAAGCTCCAGATTAGGGGGGCCGAATTTAAGTAGCTTGAGGCAGCCAGCCGTGGTTTCCGAATGTTGGTGATTTCGAACCTCCTATTGACTCCAAACAAACCGCGCGATGCTAACGAAATCAACTCAGGCGCGGCAAGTGGGCAGTTGGGTCGAGGTCGTTGTGCTCCTGAAAACAAGATGTTCAGCCGCGGATTAACGCGAATGAACGCAAATTGATTTCCAGGACCCGGCGCTACTCTATATATGAAAGGGCGCTCGGTTCTGTAAGTCGCGTCCATTGGCTTTCTGATTCAAAATGCCGGCGCCTTGTCAGGCGCGTTGACACCTTTTAAGCGCGACAATTACTATGCCCGCCAACACGAGAATCCGATCGACTCATGCAAATCCATGACATCAGTGTTCCGCTTTCAGAGGTGACGCCGACCTATCCGGGTGATCCCGATATTGAAATCAAGCAATGGATGACCCTCGCGAGCGGCGATGCTGCCAATGTCACGGTCTTACATTTTGGAGCACATTCAGGCACGCACGTTGACGCTCCCGCCCACTTCATTGAGGGAGGCGCCAAGGTCGATTCGTTATCACTTGAAAGTCTTATCGGCCCGGCCGAGGTGGTCGAAGTGCCCGCCGAGATGACGGTGATTGACGAAAACTTCGTGGCCAGTGCGGTGAAGAATTGCGAGCGGGTCCTCTTCAAGACACGCAACTCCGCCTTTTGGGATAATGCCGGACAAGGGTTTCGCACCGATTACACGTATCTCGACGCCGCCGCCGCGAAGCGACTCGTTGCCGCGGGAATTAGACTTGTCGGAATTGATTATCTGTCAGTAGAGCGGTACCAATCGGAAGACTTTCCGACTCATCACGCGTTGCTCTCAAACGGAGTCACGATTTTGGAGGGCCTCGATCTTCGGAGAATAGATCAAGGTTCCTACGAATTGATTTGTTTACCTTTGAAGATCGCAAGTGGAAGCGGCGATGGTGCGCCCGCGCGCGCCGTTCTACGGAAGGCGTAACACCATGCCGGAAAAACCTGACAAGCAATATCGAGAGCGCGTCTTTCGAATTGTTCGCAAGATTCCTCGAGGGCGGGTCATGACTTACGGCCAGATCGCCGAGATTCTTGGCGACGGCTACACGCCCAGGACCGTGGGCTTCGTGATGCACGGTTCCGACGACCAGACACCCTGGCACAGAGTAATCAACGCCCAGGGCGGATGCTCTACCGGCAGAGTCGCACTACCCTTCGATAAGCAGCGCCGGATGCTGGAGGCGGAAGGTGTTAGGTTCAACGAACGGGGAAGGTGCAATCTACAGGAGTATGTGTGGATTCCAAGTCAATCGAAGGCTGAGCGTAACGCCAAACGAAAACAAGTCAGCCTCTTCAAAAAATGACGTTCTCAACTTAGAGGATTTGCCCAATGAGCCAGGATTCAGTTAATAGCAGAGCGCCCTACGCAGTCAGCCCTCCTCGTTATTCCGTGTCACACCAGATGGTGACCACTGCGTTTGAATTGCCAAACTTCCGCATCACGCAAAACCTCGGGGTGGTCCGTGGGATAGTAGTCCGATCGCGAAACATCTTCGCTACCATCGGCGCGGGTTTGCAAACCATTGTCGGAGGAAACATCACCGTCTGGACCAAACTCTGCGAGGACACTCGCGCTGATGCATTCGAGATCATGATCCAGCACGCCACGGAAGTCGGCGCGAATGCAATCGTGGGTGCACGCTACGATGCTACGGAAGTCTCAACGGGAGTTACCGAAGTGTTGGCTTATGGGACTGCCGTAATTGTCGAGCCTTCGAATCCTGAGTCGAGCTATCGTTCATGATGGAGTCGACGTTAACTGCCGAGCAACTCCGGCGGGTCAACGAAGCCATTGAACAAGTGCCCTACGCTCAGCTGCTGGGTATCGAGCTTGAAGACATTGGCAGTGGAACGGCGACGCTTTGTCTCAACGTTCGCCGGGAGCTAACCCAGAACCATGGAGTAGTCCACGGCGGCGCCCTCGCCTCACTTGTCGACACGGCTACCGCCTTTGCGATCATTTCCCTCCTCGACCCGGCGGAAAAAGTCACGACGGTCGACCTAACCCTCAGTTTTCTGCGTCCGATGACCAAAGGCCGGCTCAGGGCGACAGCCAGGGTGTTGCGGGCCGGCAAGAGGCTTTTTTCAGTGTCCGCCGAAGTGTTCGACGAAGACGGAAAGCTAGTAACAACAGCACTTAGCACCTACATCAAGGTCTGAAGCCCACTCCAAATCCGACCGTGCAATTCAGGCCGATTTACCTAGACACCCCATGTTTATCAATGTAAAATGATTTTGGCCTTCCCTTTGCGGACCCGATTCCGGGTTGTGTGCCCTAGCAAGAGCCAAAACAAACTGATAGCGGCCCCGGTGATTCGTTCGCCCATGTATTCTCTTTATCACTCCCTCCTGGCTCAGCATCCCAGACAACTCCTGCCGGTAACTTGCGCCACTTCAACCATCTCGCAACTTCACCGGTATTTCGAGGATGTAGTGCTGGAAAACAACCTGGGGGCCCTGGTAGTTGAAAGCTTGCCGGCCTCAGGCAAACGTGCGCCCCGCGACCTGGCGCGCATAAACCAGCTCGATGGTACTGCACAGAGTCTCTTCCTTTGGCTCAGCCCTCAAGATGACTTAGCGGACGGCTTCAGCCGTGGCAGGGAAAACACCAGGACGGTGGTTTTTGAACGCGAAGAACAGGGCAATAGTGACGAGCGGTTTCTGGTGATTGCCGACGCCCGGTTCTCAGCCCTGCTCGCCTCAATCCACAGCGCAGATGCAGAAGACCGAGCGCGAGACACAGTGTACTGGACTTTTGATCCGGACATCGTTTACTCGGCGCTTGAGTATTTGATGGCCCGCGTTACAGCAGAACACCCCTTTTACGCCAACTCTTTTGCCGAAGCTGTACGCGTCTCAATGCCAAAAGCAACTTCGTTGCAACTGACGCTTTCAGTCACCACCAAACTCGCGCGCTTGTTACAGGAACAAGCCGAACGCGAACTCGTGGTTAATCACCTCGCAACCGCAATCCGAAACTCACTGGAACTCGAGAGCGTTCTCGAAACCGCAGCCAACGAAGTAGGGCGCGCATTGAACGTGCACTCTTGTGCCGTCCGGGTGGAAGGAGCACTGGTTGGCCGTCTGGTGAACAACTACTACCTGCGTCCCGACGTCGCCGAAGATCCGGATATCGCTGCCAACCTGCTCAAGGACGTCGATTCGATCAGCCGGCAACTTGCGCATTCACCCCAGGCGTATGTAGTTGACCGGATCAATTCTGAAAACCCGTCCGAACTCGCGGATGCAGTTGTGCCTCTCATTTATCAGGGAAGCTATGTCGGACTTCTGCTGGTACGCTCCGATGACCCGGCGCGTGACTGGGCGGAGAATGAAGTGCTGATGCTGCACACGGTGGCCGATCAACTTGCTGTCGCCGTGAATCAAGCACACCTGTTTTCTCAGATGCAGCAACAGGCCCTCACTGATGGACTCACCGGTTGCTACAATCGTCGCTCTTTTGAGTTGCAGCTCGAGCGTGACTTGCACCTTGCTACTCGCATGCGTCAGCCACTTTCGTTACTGATGCTCGACCTGGACAACTTCAAGCACATAAACGATCACTCCGGCCACGAAGCCGGCGACACTGCACTTCGATTGCTGGCGCAAAACCTCCGTGACGAGTTACGAGCGGTCGACACTCCCGCGCGATTTGGTGGCGACGAATTTGTTGTCATTCTGCCGCAAGCAAATAGAGAAGGCGCGGTCCTGGTGGCCGAGCGTCTCCGCAAACGGATTGCAGAAATGGAAGTGCCGGAGTTTGGACAGGTAACTGCCTCTTTTGGAGTCGCCACCTTCCCAACACATGCATCCTCCAGAGATACGCTGGTGGTGGCTGCGGATCGTGCGCTGTATAAATCAAAGAACTCCGGGCGCAATCGCGTTAGCCTGCCGGTGGAAGAATCAACCGAAACTGACTTCAGTCCAATCCCTGACTCAGAGTTGGACTCTGACCTGATCGACGCGTTGCATAGATTGTAAGACGCGCGGGTCCTTCCTTTTCCGTAATCACCTCAGCCACAAAAAGCGCTGCTGAGCCGGTGGGCGGCTTTGCCGTCCGATATGAGGCGGTGGCTATGCCCCGCCGTCAGCGCTTTTTGGTGCCTTGGGGCTGCGCCCCGAAAGGGCGTAGCCCAAATGATTATCCTGGCCACGGGACACACAATGATGTCCAGCATCCGGCGCTTCCGCGCTCGGTTCTGTAATTGCCTCGCTTACTCAAAGCACACACCACAATTCCACTCTGCCTTCTGGTGTCCAGGCGCAAAATCGCGCATGATAACGCTTCGCCGTTTTAGCTGAGACTCGCGAGGCTTTGCGGCTTTTTTTGCATGAACGACTTAAGAAAATTCGCGCGCTACTTCCGTCCCTACAAGCTTTCGCTGACTATCGGCATAGCATCCATTCTGGCCAGCGTTGTCTTTAATCTTTACATTCCACTTATCGTCGGACAGGCAATTGACGCTAACTGGACCGAAGTTTCCTGGTCTCGTCTCACCTACTCGGCCCTGAAGGTCCTGGGCGCCAGCATCGTCAGCGGCACCTTTCTTTACCTTCAGCGTCGCATACTGATCGGAATGTCGCGCCGGGTTGAATACGACCTGCGCCAGGATTTCTATGCTCACCTGGTTGACCAGCCGCAATCATTTTTCCAGGAGCACCGCATCGGCGACTTGATGGCCCGCGCCACGAACGATCTGGCCGCTGTCAGACAACTGGCCGGGCCGATGATCATGTATTCGCTCCAGACACTCTTTATCATCATCATCATCCTGCCTTTGATGATCATGCTTAACTGGAAGCTCACGCTGCTCTTGTTTGTGACCATGCCGTTGGTCTCGTTGACGGTAAAATATTTCGGACAGCAAGTGCACATTCGGTTTGAAAAGATCCAGGAATTTTTCGCGCAAATCACGACCCGGGCACAGGAAAACTTCAGCGGTGTTCGCGTGGTCAGGGCCTATGCGCAGGAGGACGCTGAAATCGCCGCCTTCAACGATCTCAACCGCCAATACGCCGAACGAAATCTCAGTCTGGTCAGAATAGACGCCCTCATGCGGCCGATGATGACTTTTCTAATCGGCATCGGATTCGTGCTCATCATCTGGGCTGGAGTGCCAATGGCCATTCGGGGAGAGATTACTGTAGGGCAGTTCTTGGTTTTCAACATGTATTTGTTTCGCCTGGTCTGGCCGTTGATTGCCATGGGCTACGTGGTAAACCTCTACCAACGCGGCACGGCAAGCCTGAAACGAATGAACGTTGTGCTGGCAATCAAACCTGCAATCGCAGATTTGCCCAACGTGAAACCGAAGACGCCGATTCAAGGCGAGATCGAGTTTCGCAATCTCACGTTTGCTTATCACCCTGATCTCGAGCCCGTGCTCCGGGACATCAATCTGAAGATACCTGCCGGCCGGACTGTTGCCCTGGTCGGCCGGACGGGCAGTGGAAAGTCGACGCTAATCAGTTTGCTGGCGCGCGTTATCGAAGCGCCGGAGGGCACTGTATTCGTAGACGGTGTTTCCGTTCGCGATTACCCACTGGCGCAATTGCGAGCCAGCATTGGTTATGTGCCGCAGGAAACCTTTTTGTTTAGTGACACGCTGGCGGAAAACATCGCGTTTGGTGTTCAGAAAAGCGCACAACAAGAGATTGAGCGGGCTGCCGACGTCGCCGGACTAACGCAAGATGTGGCTGGTTTTCCAGATGGGTTTGAGACGCTCGTGGGCGAAAGAGGTTTAACGCTGTCGGGCGGTCAGAAACAACGCACCGCAATTGCGCGCGCCACATTAAGAGCACCGAAGATACTGATTCTCGACGATGCTTTGTCCTCAGTCGACACTTACACGGAAGAAAGAATTCTGAGTCAGCTGCGCGAGGTGATGCGAGATCGAACCAGTCTGATTGTTTCACATCGGATTTCCACCGTGCGTGATGCCGATCTGATCTGCGTGCTGGATGAAGGTCGCATCATCGAACAAGGAACCCACGATGAATTGCTTGCGCTCGGTGGTGAATACGCCGACTTGTATGAAAGACAACTGCTTGAGGAAGAACTAGAGGCGACCGGATAGCCAGGAACCCTACGGTTTTAACGAGGGCTACGTGATGGAAACCGACCTTAACAAGCGTTATCAAACGATTTTGACTTTGTGGGCTGCCCTGCTATTGAGTGTGGGCAGTTATCTCATGTTCCTCTTCATCGCGGCCCCGCCGATTACAGACGCGCCCCCGACGCGCGGCGAGTGGTTGCTGGTCGTCGGTCTGACTGCGCTGGGAACTCTTCTGGCATTGGTTTCCTTTCCAGTGAAGCGCAGGTTGCTCGAACGCTCAGTTGAGAATCAGGACGTTTTGCTGGTGCAAAAAGCAATCGTAACCGCCTGTGCCCTTTGCGAGGTCGCGGCTGTGCTGGGATTTATTGAGCGCTTTTTGCTCCACCGCAGGGAGTACTACTGGTTATTCATTGTTGCCGCGGTAGGAATTGCGCTCCACTTCCCGCGTCGCGATCAATTACTAGCGGCAAGTTACAAAAAGAAACTGGAGTAAGGGCTCGAAAACAGTGTCAACGGCAGTCAAACAATTTCACGAAGAAGAGGCAATCGGGAAGACTTACGACTTTCAGGTTGCGCGCCGCCTATTGCGATACCTTCGTCCTTACGTGCGCCTGCTGATTCCGGCGCTCATTCTGACTCTGCTGCTAAATCTGCTGGGAGTTCTGCCACCAAAATTCACTCAGTATGCCATCGACTGGCACATCGTTCCGCGCGAGTACGAGGGCCTCGGACAACTCGTCGGCGTTTACTTCACCGTTCAAGTGTTGCGGTTGGTGCTTTCGTATTTTCAAACGGTGCTGCTCAATACGGTCGGGCAGTATGTGATGTTTGATCTGCGCCGGCAGCTTTACGAGAAGCTGCAAAACCAGGAAGTGGCTTACTACGATCGCAATCCGGTGGGACGAATCATGACCCGTCTCACCAACGACGTTGATTCGCTGAACGAATTGTTTACGGCCGGAATTACCGACCTGCTTGGCGACGTCGTGATGATCTTCGCCATCATTGGCGTGATGTTGTACATGGACGTCAGGCTCACACTCGTCACGCTGTTGACCGTGCCGATGCTTTTTGCGGCGACCACATGGTTTCGCAAAGGCGCCCGGCGCGGATACGACATGGTGCGAACACGGATTGCGCGGATCAACGCATTTCTGCAGGAACACTTCGCCGGCGCCCAAACAGTGCAGATTTTCAATGCTGAACAGAAATCGGTTCGCAAGTTTCAGGAGATCAATGCCGACTACCGCAAGGCAAACATTGACACCATCTTCTATTACGCCGTCTTCTTTCCGCTTGTTGATCTAATCGGCGCAACTGGAATCGCCTTGATAATCTGGTATGGCGGTTATCGGGTTATGCAGAACACGCCCGGGCAGACGGTGCTGACCCTGGGTGCGCTGGTGGCTTTTATTCAGTACTCGGGTTTTCTCTTTCAACCGATTCGCGATATCTCGGACAAGTACAACGTACTTCAATCAGCCGTGGTCGCTTCACATCGAATTTTCAAGACGCTCGATCTACCTATCGCCGTCACCACACCGGCGTCGCCTTTGAAGTCGGGTCGAGCTGTTGGCCGGATTGAATTTCAAAACGTCTGGTTCGCCTACAGGGACGATGATTGGATACTCAAGGACGTTTCGTTCACCGTGGAACCCGGTCAATCAATCGCGCTTGTGGGTCATACCGGCTCCGGCAAAACCACGATTACAAATCTGCTCATGCGTTTTTACGACGTTCAGCGAGGACGGATCCTGCTGGACGGAGTGGATCTCCGCGACTGGGATTTGCGGTCGCTCCGCGAAAACTTTGCCGTCGTATTGCAGGAAATTTTCCTGTTTAGTGGAACTATCGAAGGCAATATTCGACTCGGACGCGCCGATATTTCGGAGGAGCGGATCAAATGGGCCGCACGCGAGGTTCGCGCTGAGCCATTCATCCTGCGTCTCAACAAGGATTACAAGGCGGAGGTGAAGGAACGAGGGGCCGGCTTATCTGTCGGCCAGAAGCAATTGATCTCTTTTGCTCGCGCGCTGGCGTTTGATCCGGCAATTCTGATACTCGATGAAGCAACCAGCTCCATCGACACCGAAACTGAGCAACTGATTCAGCAGGCAATTGAACGGGTAATGCGAAACCGAACTTCAATTGTGGTGGCACACCGGCTGTCAACTATTCAACGGGCCGACCAGATCATCGTGCTTCATCACGGCGAGATACGCGAGCAAGGCACGCATCAGGAACTACTGGCGCAGCATGGTCTTTACTGGAAGCTGTTCAAGCTTCAGTATGCGGTTGGCGGGCGTCGGGAAACGCCCGAGTTGCCGCCTGGGGAAGAACCTGCCGCACAGCCTGCCGGTCAGTTTAGCGAATGACACTCAACTCCCTGAAGTGCGGGGTGTTGAGATCTAATTCTCGCTTCCAAATAATCGTATTGAAGACAAAATCTTGTACGAAACAAACTTCGTGGTGACGCGTATTAGAGTATCCATTCTGACGGAGTCCTGTTAGATCGCAACATTCAAAAACTTTGAAGGAGCAATCAGGTTATGAAGATTCTTGATTACCGCACTGTTGGAGCTTTGGTGCTGGCACTGGCGCTCGGTGTCGCCGTCGTCGCGCAAAACTCGTCGCGCGGTTTCGACACTTCCCGCATGGATACGACCGCCTCCGCCTGCACGGACTTTTACCAGTACGCTAACGGCAACTGGCTGAAGACGACTCAAATCCCGGCCGCGTATTCCTCATGGGGAAGTTTCAATGTGCTTGCGGAATATAACCGGAAAGCCCTGCACGAAATCCTGGAAGAATCAGCAAAGGACCAAAAGGCTTCAAAGGGCAGTAACAATCAGAAAATCGGCGACTTTTACGCCAGCTGCATGGACGAGGCCAAACGTGAAGCTGAAGGCATGAAACCGCTCGTTCCGGAACTCGCCCGCATCGATCAGATCAAGGACGACAAGGGCCTTCAGGCGATAGTTGCTCACCTGCATCGCATGGGCGTGCCCACTCTCTTCGGATTTGGCTCACTCCCCGATTTGAAGAACAGCACGATGGTCATCGGTTTTGCCGGGCAGGGTGGTCTCTCGCTGCCTAATCGCGACTATTACACAAAGACCGACGAGAAGTCTGTGAAGCTGCGGGAAGATTTTGTGAAGCACGTCGCCAACATGTTTCAGCTTGTTGATGAAACTCCCGAACAGGCGGCGAAGAACGCGCAGACTGTTTTAGCAGTTCAGACGAGACTGGCCGAAAACTCGCGCACGCCGATCGCGCTGCGCGATCCAACGACGCAGTATCACAAGATGGGTCCGGCGCAGTTGAATGAGCTGACGCCGAATTTTTCGTGGACTGAATACTTCGCCGGCATTGGCGCTCCCACCAAAGACGAAATCAACGTCGCCCATCCGGAGTTTTTCCAGGCGGTCAGCAAGATGCTCGCAGAGGTCCCCGTCGCCGACTGGAAGACTTACCTGCGATGGCATCTGATAACCGCCGCCGCCCCGAGCCTATCATCAAAGTTTGAGACGGAAACGTTCAACTTCTATGGGAAGACGCTGGAAGGTCGCAAGGAACAACATCCGCTTTGGCGGCGTTGTGTCGCCGCAACTGACAACAATCTGGGAGAAGCCCTGGGTCAGGTTTACGTGGCGCGCGCTTTCACTCCTGAATCGAAAGCGCGGATGAAGGCGATGGTCGACAACCTGATTGCAGCCTTCCGCGGCCGAATCGAAAAGCTTGATTGGATGAGCGAGACTACGCGCAAGGCAGCGATTGGAAAACTCGAAGCGTTTAAGCAGAAGATCGGCTACCCCGATAAGTGGATCGACTATTCGACCCTTAACATCGCGCGCGATTCATATCTGGCCAATGTCATGCGGGCCAGTGAGTTTGAACAAGCCCGCGACCTTCGCAAGATCGGCAAGCCGGTGGATCCGACCGTCTGGACCATGACTCCGCCAACGGTCAACGCGTATTACCATCCGCTCTATAACGAGATTGTATTCCCCGCCGGCATCCTGCAGGCGCCCTTCTTCAATGCCGAGGCCGACGACGCCATTAACTATGGCGCGATCGGCGCAGTCATCGGCCATGAGATCACACACGGCTACGACGACTCCGGCGCCAACTTCGATGCCAGGGGCAACATGAGCATGTGGTGGACGCCCGACGACAAGAAGAAGTTTGACGAACGTGCTGATTGCGTTGTCAACCAGTTTAGCGCCTTCGAGGTTGAGAAAGGTCTGAACATGCAAGGCAAGCTGGTGTCGGGTGAGTCAATCGCGGATCTGGGGGGTTTGTATGTTGCCTACGACGCGTTTCAGAAATCACTGAGTGGGAAGCCTAAGCCTCCGGCAATTAACAACCTGACGGCGGAGCAGCGTTTCTTTCTAGGCTGGGCGCAGGTGTGGGCCGAAAAGAGCACGCCGGAAACTGAACGTCTCCAGGCGAATTCGGATCCACATCCGCTGGGCCGCTTTCGCGTTAATGGCCCGATGTCAAACATGCCGCAGTTTGCCGAAGCATTTCAATGCAAGGTCGGAGATCCGATGGTGCGACCGGCGGACAAGCGTTGCATGGTTTGGTAGCGCAGACGGTGCAGTAGCCTGACCGTTAGGAAGGGCTCGAGGTAGCTTTCTCAAACGCAAACTGCTAGTTTTCACTCCCGACACTAACAGTTTGCGTTTACTTTGTCCGGAGGAAGTTATGAGGATTCAAACGCGCTCCCTGCTACTTCTCGTCCTGTGTCTTCCGTTGTTCTTCGTTGCCCGCACAGCTCAAATGCAAGATCAAACAACTTCAAAGTCAAGTTTCGCGATCTCGTTTCCGCCGGCAATTAGCAAAGACACAATTGACGGGCGAATGCTCCTGCTACTCTCCAAAGACGGTTCGAAAGAGCCTCGCTTGCAGATCAACGAAGACCTGAGCACGCAACAGGTTTTTGGCGTCGATGTCGAGGGTCTAAAACCGGGTGAGACTACACTTGTGGATGCCCGGGCCTTTGGTTATCCGCTGCAATCGCTTTCACAAGTGAAGCCGGGCGAATATTGGGTGCAAGCGCTGCTCCACCGTTACGAGACCTTCCATCGTTCGGATGGTCACACCGTGAAACTCCCGATGGATCGCGGTGAAGGTCAGCAGTGGAACCGCGCACCTGGAAATCTTTACAGCACGCCGCAAAAGATAACTCTGTCCGCGAATGGCGATCAGAGCATTCGCGTAGCACTAGATAAAGTCATTCCGCCCATCGAGCCACCTAAAGACACAAAGTACATCAAGCATGTGAGGATGGAGAGCAAGCTGCTGACGAAGTTCTGGGGCCGGCCGATGCATCTTGGCGCCAACGTTTTGCTCCCTGAAGGATTCGACAGTCATCCGAACGCCCGCTATCCGCTCGTGATTTTTCACGGCCACTTCCCTGCCGACTTCAGCGGATTTCGCGAAACACCTCCCGATCCGGATCTCAAACCCGAGTACAGCGAGCGCTTTCATCTCGAAGCCTACAACCGAATTCAGCAGGAGCATGCTCACAAGTTTTACCAGGAGTGGACGGGGCCAAACTATCCCCGCTTCATAATTATCGAGATTCAGCATGCGAATCCGTATTACGACGATTCCTACGCCGTGAACTCAGAAAACCTCGGCCCTTACGGCGATGCGATCACTTACGAACTGGTTCCCCTTATCGAGAAGCAATTTCGCGGTATCGGCAAAGGCTGGGCGCGTTTTATGTACGGTGGCTCGACCGGAGGTTGGGAAGCACTCGCTGCTCAGATTTTTTATCCTGATGAATACAATGGCGCCTGGGGTGCGTGTCCAGACCCGATCGACTTTAGCGCTTACACGGTCATCAATATCTACAAGCACGACAACGCTTACTATGCGGAAGCGCCGTGGAAGCAAACGCCGCGACCCGGCAAGCGAAATTATCTGGGTGAGCTCTCGGCCACGGTTGAGCAACTCAACTACATGGAACTTGCACTAGGCACAAAGAGCCGGTCCGGAGGTCAGTTTGATATCTGGGAGGCGGTTTACTCTCCGGTTGGCAAGGACGGATATCCCAAACCGATATGGGACAAACGAACCGGTAAGATTGATCGGGCCGTTGCCGAGTATTGGCGCGAGCACTACGACCTTGGCTACATCCTGCGCCGAGACTGGAAGAAGCTTGGGCCAAAGCTTGAAGGCAAACTTCACATTTACGTTGGCGAAGCTGACAACTATTTCCTCAACAACGCGGTCTACCTGGTCGATGATTTTCTCAAGACCACAAAGGATCCACACTATGGCGGCGAAGTGGACTATGAGCCACGCGCCGAGCATTGCTGGAATGGTGACCACACGCGACCGAATGCCTTTTCACGTCTTCGGTATCACCAATTCTACGCACCAAAGATTGTGGCGCGGATTCTGAAGAGTGCACCGCCGGGGGCGGATCTGACGAGCTGGCGCTACTGATCTGGCTGTACGCCGTCAATTGAACTTGAAACGTGCGGCTCTGCCGCAGTCCGTGCGGAAAGCCTGTGGCTTTCCGTCAACTTTCTCTCTTCCCTTTCCTGAGGCTGAGCCTCAGGAAAACAAACTTAAAGAACGAGCCGCTGACTCAACATGTTTCTCTATTAGCATCAAGGAGCCTTGCTACCACCATTCATAGACGTATCATCCCGACCAAGTTGGTCCAAGTAACAACTCAGTTGGTAGCAGGAGGCGAGATGAAAACGCAAAGATCAAGTGTCTTCATCTTACCGGTTTTGATTGCGTTGCTCGTGACGCTCGTCTCTACAGCCGGGCAACAAGCGGTACGCGTCTGAAGAAGGGCAATTAACGATGGCCCGAGATCAGGATCAAACCTGGCGCCAACGAGGGTTTGCGTCGACACTGACTGTTCGCGATCACGACGGCGTGGAGATGGTAAAAAACTTGCAGTAACATGACCGGTCGAGGACTCATTGAAAAGTCTTGATGAGCGCATCGCAGAGGCCCTGCGCGAGGAAATCTCGCTGGCCCCTTACGATCCAAGTTGGCCGAAGTTGTTTGCGGCTGAAGCGGAGTTTCTCCGGGAAACTTTGCCACGCGGAATAGTCAAAAGGATTGAGCACTTCGGCAGCACTGCCGTGCCAGGTCTCCTGAGCAAACCGATTATCGATCTGCTGGTTGAGGTCAGCAGCTACGAGGAGACGAAACAACAAATCGTCCCTCTTTTGGAATCGCTGGGCTACGACTATTTTTGGCGCACCGACGTCAAGGTTCACTACCCGTTTTTCATCAAGCGCAATCCAGAAGGAAAGCGCACTCACCATATCCACATGGTTGAAGCGGATTCCGCCTGGTGGGACCGGCTTTATTTCAGAGACTACTTGAAGATCTTTAGCGATGAGGCTCGCCGCTATGAAGTTCTAAAACGAGACTTAGCCGAAAAATACCCAAACGATAGAAAGGCCTACACCGATGGCAAGAGCGAGTTTATCGTTGCGCTGACCGAAAAAGCGAAGCAGTACTTTAGCGCGAAGCGGGCACCTTGATAATTCTGAGTGCCAAGCAATCATCAGACAGTGAATGCCTGGTAAAGCAAACTGTTAGTTTGCGGGTGCGTTGAATGCCATTCAAGCGCCGGCGCTCGAAGGATCGTATCGCAAACTAACAGTTTGCTTTACAGATTAGCGAATTACCCGAAACTGAACCGTTGCTCTTTTAGCGTCGACCAGAGGTGAATCACGAAGAATGAAATCTGCGATCGCCAAACATCCGCTCATCACTTTTGTTGTCATTGCTTTCGCCTGGACCTGGCCGCTGGCGCTCCTGATTGACTACTCGCTGGCGCTGCCTTTGCTGGGTCTCTTTGGCCCGGCGGTTGCGGCCATCGTTGTAATTTGGGCAAGCGAGGGCCGCACTGGTCTCGCTAAGCTGGTTGCCAGGTTCAAGCCGTCACGCCCGCTGCTTCCCTGGATAGTTGTTGCTATCCTGCTGCCGGTTTTTATGCTGGGGCCAATGTGGCTTCTTAACTGGTGGTGGTGGGGTTACACGTCGTTCCAGATCGGCAAATTATCGATGATCGGCTTTCTGCTGGCCGTGCTGATTGTGGGTGAGGAGATTGGCTGGCGCGGGTTTTTGCTACCCCACTTCCTGAAGCGCCATGGACCATTTGCGAGCGCGCTCGTGGTGGGTGAGATTTGGGCACTCTGGCACCTGCCGAATTTTCTGTTGCCGGCTTACCCTCACTACGGCATTTCATTCTTCGTGTTTGTCATCATTGCCATTTCCTATTCGGTCCTGTTCACCTGGTTCTACCTGAAAACTGGTGGTAGTTTGCTGCTGGCAACAATCTTTCATGCGGCCCTTAACCTCCTCTCGCTGGGCGGCATCGATCCGGGGCGGGAGTATTGGATCAGAGGGGCGGTTTATGCAGTGTTGGCATTAGCTGCGGGCGCTGTTATCCGCAAATTCCTGGTGAGCCGGTAGGTGGATGCTAGTGCCCAGTTCCCGTCTTGCCCCGCAGGTGCTTATCCAGAAACTCGAGAATCGTTTGGTTTGCACGAACCTCGTTTGCCTTCTTGGTGAAGCCGTGACCCTCATTGTCAAAGACCACATACTCAACCGGGACGCCATTCTTCTTCACCGCCTCGACGATTTCGTCTGACTCCGGCTTGATTACACGCGGATCGTTGGCGCCCTGCAACACAATCAGCGGCCGGCGAATCTGGTTTGCATGAAAGAGCGGCGAGTTTGCTTTCAGCATGTCGAGTTCCGTGTTGGGATCGCCGATTTCTCGGTACAGAGACTTGCGAAACGATTCCCAGTAAGGCGGAATCGACTGCAGTGTGCGCACCCAGTTTGAAACGCCAAAGATATCAACCCCGACGGCAAATTCCTCGGGCTTGAATGCCAGCGCTGCCAGCACCATGTAGCCGCCGTAACTGCCTCCCATTATTCCGATTTTGTTTTCGTCAACCCAACCCGTCGACGTGAGGTATTTCTTGGCTTCGACGACGTCCCACAAGGGCTCGCGTCCATGCTTGCGATCGTCTGCAACGTAAAAAGTCTTGCCGTATCCTGACGAACCTCGGTTGTTCACATCCAGCACGGCATATCCGTGGTTGACGAGAAACTGCACTTGCGCCTTGTAAGTTCTTCGCGCCTGGCCACCAGGTCCGCCGTGGACCAATACGATGGCGGGCACCTTATGTGCCGCACTGGCCTGGTGTGGCTTGTAAAGAATCGCCGGGATTTCCATGCCGTCGAAAGACTTGTAACGGATGTTTTCAGCTTCCACCAGATGCGCCGAATTGATCTGTGGACTAAGACTGTTCGTCAGTTTCGTGGCTCTTTGCGTTGCGAAGTCGTAAACATAAAGATTTGAGGGCGCGCGGTCCCCGTTCAAATAGAATGCCATCCGGCTCTCGCTCGGAGAAATATTGACGTTGGTGATGTCGCCATCCGGCAACTTCGGCAACGGTACAAGCTTCCCGGTCGCCGTGTTGTAGATCTTGATCACCGTCCGCGCGTCCTCGTTGATCGCCGTGACGCGATATTTACCGTTGCGTGAAAAATAGGTGCTGCTTATGTCCCAGGGCGCTTTCTCTACCAGCTCCGACTTTCCGGTAGCCAGGTTGTAGCGCTTAACGTATAGAAACTCTCCGCCCTCATCAGTGGTGAAATAAAGAAATTGAGACTGCGGGTCAAACGACTCGGCGGTAAAGGTAACCTCACCAGTGTGGGGCGTGACCTTCTTCATCTCTTTCGACTGCGTGTCAAAAACAAAGACGTCGGAATCTACTGTTGAGTCGCCAGGTTTTGTAAACGCGAGGTAGCGCTTGTCACGCGAGATGTCGGCAAGGTCATAGCCGGTTTCATCCTTGAAGACCAGCGACGGTTTCATATCGGCGATGGTCATCTCAAACACATCGAAGTACTTCGGATCGCGCTCGTTGGTTGAGTAAAAAAATGATTTGCGGTCGGCACTCCATTCAGCAAAGTCCGCTTTCGTCTTATCACCGGGAGTGAGGTCGCGCTCAGAACCATCCGCCTCGCGAAGGTAAAGATGACTGTTTTCGTTTCCGCCACGATCATAGGTGTAGAGAAACCGTTCGTCATTGGGGAAATAGGAAACAGCATACGTACTTTCCCTGGTCGAATTAGTAAGCTGCTTCGCTTCCCCACCGGCGACCGGCACTGAGTAAACGTTGAAGATGCCTGTCTGGTTGTTGTGGGAAAGGACATGCTTCTCGTCAGACGAGAACGACGAACCGCCGATACGCACGGTGTCCATAAACTGCTCAATGGTGTACTGAAGCACCGGAGTGGCTGCCGCGGTTTTTGGGTGGCGCATTCGCTTCGCGGTACGCCTCTGAGCCTGAGCTCCGGGTATGAAGGACGCACCGACGATTAGCGTCACCAGCAAAAGACCTGCGACGCCGGCAGCGGTGGTTTTGCCGGTCGGTTTTGTTAACTGTGTGTTCGGCTGCATACTTTTTTCCTTTTCTTTGGGGCTGGAGCCTAAAACTTATCACGCTGCCTCTGGCGTTTCAAAACAACCTCGAGGTTCGGTGGTGGGCCAGTTGATAATTATTAGCGTGATGCAAGGTCAGACAATTGAGTGCGGAACGACATATCGTCTGTAGGTCGTAACCGCTTCGCGGTAAAGACAAAATGCCGCCTCTGTCGCGACTGGTTCGGTCAGTTAGTCTGGTCGGGCCTTTTGAGGTAAATTGCTTTTAAACAAAATCAATCGCAGGAGGACTTATGAAACGCAACGCATCAGCCGTCTGGACCGGCGGACTCAAGGACGGCAAAGGAACAATCTCAACTGATAGTGGGGTTCTTTCCGCGACGCAATATTCTTTCAGCACCAGATTCGAGGACGGCATCGGGACCAATCCCGAAGAATTGATTGCTGCTGCTCATGCAGGTTGTTTCTCCATGGCCCTGTCAGGACAGCTGGGTCAGGCAAGCTTGACCGCGGAGAGTATTCGCACCACCGCGAGTGTCAGCCTTGAGAAAACCGACGCCGGCTTCGCAATTACGAAAGTCCACCTCGATGTGAAAGCCAAGGTACCCGGCGCTACTACGGAAGCATTTGAGAAAGCCGCAAACAACGCGAAGGCCGGTTGTCCGGTTTCCAAGGTGTTGAATGCCGAGATCACGATGGATGCCAGCCTGGAAGAGTGATCCTCTGATCAATACACTCTCCGCTGTTGTAACTTTTCCTTGGTCGCGAGCGAAAACCGCGGCTCGACAGGGGCGGAACCTGAAATCAACTCCGCGACGTGCTCGCCGACCGCCGGCCCGTGTTTGAACCCGTGACCGGAACCTCCGCCTACCAGCCAAACATTTTCGAACCCTGGATGCCGGTCGATCAAAAAGTCGCCGTTCGAGGTATTTTCATATTGGCAGACCCGCGTCTCGCTCACCGGAGCGGCAGCCAAAGCCGGCATATGTCGGGCCAGGTACGCGCGAACCGCGTTTAGACCTTCACGTGAGGCCATTCGCTCGCCATTGTCGGGATCAAATTGCGCTCCATGTGCGTCAATCGCAATCTTGAAGCCGCGACCTTCGAGATCGGGAATTCCGTAAACCAGGTCATTGAAGTCGATCCATGCCGGAAGCTGCGGCGATGAAAAACGATCGTCGCCCGGCGGGACGCCAAAAAAGAAGACCTCCTGCCTGGTCACCTGAATCAACTCACTCAGCAACTCGGGAAAGAGCTTGGGCAACCAGGGTCCGCAAGCGAAAACGAATTCCTTAGCTGCGATTCTGAGGCCGGCGCCGGCCTGAACTGCATTGAGTCTGGTCTGTCGATTGCTCAAGAAATCTTTTTCGGCTCCAGGTTTTTCCGTTTCCCCTTTACCCCTTAGCCCTTCGGTTCGCGGCGCCGGCGAAACGATCGTCTCTTGCCGGTATATCACCCCGGCTGTTTGTGCTCGCTTGGTGACTGCTCGCACTGCCTGACGCGCCAGTAGGACGCCGCTGTCCGGCTCGAGAATTCCCCAGGTGGCTTGCCCAAATTCAAGTTGCGAATAACGGCGCACGAGTTCTTCGCGTTCAAGTAGTTCAAACTTCACATCGTTCTGTCGAAAGACTTTGAGTGTCGATTCGCAGTAAGAATCGTTGTTCCTGGCAAGCCAAAGGACCCCGGTTGGTTGGAATAGATGTGGCTGACCAACGTGATCGAAAAGTCCTTGCCAGAGTGTGAGTGAGCGCTGAGCTGAGCGGGTGTAGATTTCATCTGACCCATAACCCATGCGAATAACTCGCGACTCGCCGCCTGAGCTTGAGCGACTATTTCCGGATCCAAAGGCATCCAGCAAGATGACGTCAGCGCCTGCGAGGCGCAGGTGGTGAGCCGTCCACGCGCCAAAGACACCTGCGCCAATGACGGCTACATCGAAAGTCTTATCTGCGGTCATGAACGGGAAATGGCGGAGAGTAATCAATCATAAGTGATGAGTTCTAACGATTCCAGACAGATTTTCCATTTGACACTCGCGAATTCAACTTCGAAGTGCAAAACCAACGTATCTGAATCCTCGTTGGTCTTCTTGAATAATCTGCTTTTACCGCGAAGCGGTTACGTCTCAAAGCCCAGGGTTGCCGCTTCGGCTACCCTGGGTTACAAGATCGAAAGTCGATCCAACCGCAACGCGGTTGCGCCCGCCGGCGCATTTGAGGATCCCGCGCGGGGTGGGGTATTGCTTCAACCACAGGCGCGAGCAAGATCATTGAGGAAGCAGTTCCGCGACTCAGACGCAACCGCGTTGCGGTTGACTCATTTATTCAACCTTGTAAACCCAGGGTAGCCAAAGCGGCAACCCTGGGCTTTGAGACGTAACCGCTTCGCGGTAAAGGCAGATTATTCAAGAAGATTAACGAGACATTCAGACACGTTGGTTTTGTACTTCGACGTTGAATGCCCGAAATGACCGATGTCAAATGATAAATGGAAAATTTGCTTCTTCAGCACCAGCCCAGTGAACTAAAACCGAAGAGACGAAGTTACTATCCCAAACTCACCTCAGACGGTCGAAAGCGTTCCGCGGTTCGGGCACGAGCCTTGGCAGCCTCAACTTCACGATCTCTCGGCGGAGCATTCGTAACCAGAGATTCGAGGAGTTCGCGGGCCGCCTCCGCTACCTGGTCAACGGCGTGATTGAAGGCGTGCTCGTTTGCCTTGGACGGCTTGGCGAAACCGCTTAATTTTCGCACGAATTGCAATGACGACGCGCGGACTTCTTCTTCGGTTGCGGGCGGTTTGAAGTTGTGCAAGGTTTTGATATTTCGACACATAATATTTCTGCTCGCTACTAAATAATTCAACCCGGACTTACAGCGTCCGGATCTTCGTCAAAAGCGGGAGAGCTCGCCTCGTGTTCCAGGTTGAAGATACAACGAAGAAACGCGCTTGCAAAGTAGAGTTGTAGGGGCGGCACTCCGTGGCCGCTCCGTCCGATTCAGTTCATTTCTCGTCCGGTTTGGTTCTAATATTCCCGGGCCTGGACGCAATGCGGGGTGGCCACCGAGTGCCACCCCTACAACTTATGCCTCTCTCAATTCTTACTAAATTGACTCTGGCTCTTCAGGATCCGGCGTAATTTCATCCTCGCTTTGTGCAATTGCGACTTCGAAGTGCCAACCGCCACGCCCAGAATTTTGGCGATTTCTTCGTGCTCGTGACCTTCCACATCGTGCAGAAGAAAAACGGTGCGATATCCCGGCGGCAATTGCTCGAGAGCGTTATCCAGGGCAATCCGATCCAGAACTCGCATCGAGTTCGGGTTTTCGGTGCCGCGCACAATCTGCACCGGCGTTTCCCCTTCTTCAGTTGTGCGTTCCAGCTTCACGCTCTTCTTGCGGAAGTGCATCAATACCTGATTGACCGTGAGCCGGTGCAGCCAGGTGGTAAAAGCAGAGTCGCCGCGAAAGCTGCCGATCTTCCGGAACAGTTGAACGAAAGCCTCCTGCGCCAGATCTTCGGCCTCGGCCTTATTCTGCGTCATGCGAAGGCACAGCGAATAAACCCGCCGGTTGTGGCGCTTGTACAACTGTTCGAAAGCCTCCATATCGCCCTTCCCGGCCGCCATTGCCAGGGCGTGATCCGAAAGAGGCGCAGCTTCGGTCTCAGTTGATTTGTCTGCAAATTTACTTTGCCAAATTGGGAAGACATCAGCGTTTGTCATGGTCTTTGATAGAGCAAACCTGAGGCCATGAAGGATCAGCCTCAAACTTGGCGTAAATTCACGGTATCCGGGTAGTTTTTCGACGAAAACGGGTCAGGGGAGCCCAAAGCGTGTGGCGTCTTTCGAAACGCTTCTGCCCGTCTCCTGAACACCGAACTTCAAAGAAGAAAGGCCGGCGTACCGGCCTTTCGTTTTGAGGGCACTCAACTAGTGAGACCCGCCCGCTACATTGTCGCTATTTCACGAACACTTATGGTTTGGCGGTTGAACTCGATGTCCTTTGAGTGATGCCGCGATTGAATAGCATCTTGACTTCCACTCGCCGATTCTGGGCGCGCCCGGAAGCGGTCGAGTTGTCGGCTACAAATTCTGTTTTGCCATATCCCATGGGAGTAACAAAACGCCTGAGCGGTATCTTGTGGTTGACGGCCAGGTACTGCACCACCGCGTCGGCACGCTGCCGGCTCAGTCGGAAGTTCTTCGCTTCGCTGCCGGTTGAATCCGTGTGCCCCGCAACCTCGATCACATATCCGCGCGCCTCGTTTGCCTTGGAGGCGAGATCATCGAGTTGCGTCTTCGCTTCAGGCGAAAGAATTGCGCTGTTCACTCTGAAAGTTACCGCCACAGTTTGCTGCACATCGAAATCGTCGAGGGCGGAAATTCGCTCATTCGCTGCGGTCGCTTCATTTCGCGCCTCAGCGGCGACTGCATAAAGCTCATCCATCTGCCCTGCCATGCGCGCCTGGTTTTCCTCGACCGGCGTAACCCGCGTGTCAGAGGTGATAGCCGCTCTCATGTCCGACTCGTTAAACCGGATCTTCTCGGCCACCAAACGCCCCTCCGCATCACCACGCCCCTCGACCTCCACAATCAGGCCTCGCAGAATATCCGTGACCGGATATTTCTTACCGCTGCGAAGAAACCCGCCATGGGTCTTGACGCTGGTTCTGTCAGTCAGGGCCACTAGATAATCAGTTCGATTGCGGTCGCGGATGGTAAACGTCTCGGCGTCGCGGCTAATTACAACGCCCTTAAACTTCAATTTGGCGCCGTTTGGAATGGATTGAATCGTGCGATTGGTTACAGGTTGCGTTGTCACTTGGCCAAAAGCCATTGGCGCCAAAGTCAATAACAGGGCCAGGCTGCAAGCCACGGTGAATGGCCGAAACTTCTTGATCTCACTAGTGCTCATTGTCAGCTCCTTACAATAGAAATAGTAATGCTCAAAAGCATGTTGAGAGGCGTCTTAGTCGGGGTGATTTAACCTGAATTGGGGGCAGGAGCAGAAATCCTAACCAAAACCAGCGCAAAAATCAAAGAGAGAGCCTGCCGCAACCAAAATGTGCCGCTAAAAATCAGCCGGCCGCATTATTAAATGCATTTACCAAGGCTGGCAACGCTCTGCAATTTTTGCCCTGAATTCTACCGAATTCTTTAATCAATCGCCTGTACTCCGGCAATCGAACCGCGTATAAGGGATTCGAATTTATTTTTGGACCGCTGAGAGATCTATCGGCAGCGTGGTTCTATGTCCCAAACAATCTTAGGAGTGGCTATTTTCCTTGCTGGGTTGATGATGGCTATCTTCAGCGGGCCAATCGCCAGATTCAATATTGCAATTAACAAGCGCTTGCTCGGCGTGGAATTTCCTTTTGAGTGGGCACGCAACGTCAATGTGATCGTGGGGGGCCTTTTATCATTCTCAGGCCTGCTGACGCTGTTTCGCCTGCCGGCACTCTAGAAATAGACGCTATTACCCCACGACCTGACAGTGAACCCAGTCACGTATTCTTACTGTTCCTTCCGGAAGTCCTCGGTCTTCATCAAATAACGAATCGTGCCGTCCGTTTCAATCCGAAAAACATATTGCCTCGTCGCGACCCATTCCGGAACCGACGGCTGCCTGACCAGAACATGAAAAACGTCAGTGTCTTCGGGAATATCGTCCAGGATGGCAGTGTGAAAACTGCCCGCGACCTGGTCGAGTTCCTGACCAGCCTTGAACTCAATAATTGCTTTGTGCAACTGCCGTTTCTCAACAATTTGAGAACCATCTTTCGAAACTAGATAGCGAGCGTCGGCGCCCAGGGGATAGATGCCATTTTCGGTCTGACCTGGCACCACGTAGACAAATAGCTGATCGGACGTAGCGGGCAGGACCGCTACGTTGTAAGGTCTGCTCGCTCCTTTGAAGTCGGCCAAAGCTGTCTCGATCGCCTTGGCTGCCGAAAGAAAGAACCCGGAGTCTTCCCTGCGTGTCTCCAGTTTTGCCGCGATGAACTCCCTGGGACCTCCTTTTTGAATTGCTTCATAGGCAATCACAAACTTGTCGCGCTTGTCGTTAAGGCGACCAAACGCCACTGTCCATGATCCATCCTTTTTCCTCGCAATGTAACGAGTGACGCTGCCCTGGGTTGGTTGCAGTGCCATCACTGCGTCAGAACCATACCAGGCGGCCACATCGTATTCCGCAAGCTGCCGCCCGCGCTCGGTGACTTGCGCCAGCTCGGCCGGCGACGGCGGACTGGTCCGCTGCGCCACCGCCACCAACCCATACAGGAGAATGGCCAAAACGAAGGTTGTTGGTCTAATCATGAAGTTGTGATACCCGCTGCACCAATTACGGAAACGTGTGGAAGCTGCAATCATCGTCATGAATCAGTCCTGGATCTTCTAATCACAACACTCAGCGATTCCGACGCAATACCAGCGTCCTTCGCGGAACTCAAAAATTGCAAACCATTTGAAAGTGTGATCGCGAATCGCGCGCTGGTTATTAGCGATTGGCGGTGCAATTCGGCTGGGTGCTCCAGTGCCAAGTTCGGGCATGGATGTTTTTATCGCGGTGCCCTGGGCAAGCATCTCGTCGAAAGACTTCCAAACATCAGTAGCGGAAGTGTTCCAGAATTCAAAAGCCTCATCACGCGTGTCCTGGTTGCCGTTTTCATCACCACCACTGCTCAGGTAATAGAAGTCAGGGGCCATCATCTTCATCAGTGCTTCGCGATCGCGTTTCTTGACCGCGGCGCGAAAGCTTGCAAAGAATGGCCGCCAGGCCCTTTGCGCTTTGGTTGTCGATTGAGCAAGGCAAACTTGAGGAACCACGAGTGCCAACGTCAGAAATATCACACGTGATAGCTTCATCTGTTCTCCGGAATTCTTGCGTTTGAATGTACCAGCTTGTCAATTATGAACAATGCCAGAGGCAAAGAACAAATCGGGAAGATCGTCTGCAGTCACAGGGGGCGTCACTCTGTGGGCGCCCCGGTTCCGCTGGGGATGAGGCGCCTACGGAGGGACGCCCCCTACTGTCTACCCGGTTAGTATGGCGCTTCGATGGGCAGGAATTTCATGTCGTTGAAATCGTAGAGAAGCGCCTCATCAATTATCCCGGCTTGCGTCATCTTCCCGGCAAAGAGCTGTCCGCGCCTAGCCCAGACGAGGCGCAACGCATCTACTTCCGCCCATTCCCATTCAGGGCAGCTAATCCGATTACCTGAAGCCGCGTGAAACAACTCATGTTCGTCCCAGTAGCAACCCTTTCCCTCGGGAGCGCCGCTTTCAGCGTGTGCAATTTTGCGCAGCACCCACCCGTTTTGAATCGGCCTTTCGAAAACATCGAGGTGGTTCCACTCAGCCACTTTGATCCGGTCGACAAGTTTCCATCCATCTCGCAATAATCGCGGGTAGTAGACGCTCAGGCACTCACCGCCAAAGTATTCGGACGGCTGAAACTTTGAATCGCGTTTTACTTCAGTCGTGTTGCGCAGGACGGAGTGGCCGCAACCATCGTTGAGCCAGTACAAACTTTTGCGTGTAAACATTCCCCCGCCGTTCCAGCAGTCACCTTTGGGGAAAACAGCTAAGCCTTTCAGGTACGGGGCCCTGGAAATCGCAGTCCAGGCGCCCCTGACTTCGGACTCCCATCTTCCGTTCATGGCAAAGTAGATCAGGTGTTTTCCATCAGGAGACAGGTCGCTGCGCCTTTCGTAGATACGGCCTTTGAGCCACTGTCCGATTTGGAATTCGTCACGCCGGCGATTCCAGAGAACGGTGCAGACTTGTTTGGATGGGCCACGCCGGATGACGACGCCAAGTGGCGCGTTGGCGGCCAGGAGACAATGAATTCTTGCGTAGAATTTAGCCATGAAGCAGTAAGCATTCGCGTCCTAATCATGGAGACGACATGAAAACCACGTCAATAAGACTTCTCTAACTCACAAATTGTAACTTGGATTCAAGTCGCGCTTTTACCTCGGGCCACTCTTTTTCGATGATGCTAAAGCAGACCGAATCACGGTAGCGGCCTCCGGGCATAATCAGGTGATTACGGAAAATGCCTTCCTCCTTTGCTCCCAGCCTCAGGATCGCTGCACGAGACTGCTGATTCAGAACATCGGTGATAAACGCCACGCGTATGCATCGCCATGTCTCGAAGGCGTGGGTGAGCAATAAGAGTTTGGCTTCAGTATTAACTCCGGTACGCTGCACACTGGCCGCCAACCAGGTATAGCCAATTTCCGCATGCCGGTTTTCCCGGTCGATGAAGTAAAAGCGCGTGGTACCGACGATCTGGCCGGATGCCTTTTGGATGATCACGAATGGCAGTTCACTGCCTTGGGCTTGCCCGTGGAGCGCGGCCGCGATGTAGGCGCCCATGGTGGCGCTAGAGGGCACGATCGTGACGACGGAGTTCCACAGTTCACCGTCGCCGGCGGCGGCGTTGAGGTCTTCCTCGTGCGCCGGCAACAGCGGCTCCAGTCGTACATGCTTACCTTCGAGAATAACGGGGGAAATTTCCATTTCTTTCTGGACGTAGCTTAGTGCCGATGCTCCTCCCAAACACCAAACTAATTCCCGCAGAAAGCTTCAACGTAATGCCGGACGCAACGGTCTGGTTGATGGATCTTAGTTTTTGTCGAAACGGTAATGAAAAATAGTACTTTGAGAAACCACCTGCCCGTCTTTCTCTGCTGGTATGAACGTCACTTTCCGTGCTGCCTTGATTGCCTCTTCCGTCAGCCCGTAAGGCTGTCCTTGTTTGACCTCGATGTTGGTTATCTTTCCGGTACGACAGGCCACGACACTTAGGATCACCTCACCTTCAATCTCTTCAGCCCTCCGGTCGTCAGGCATCTCAGGAGGCGTATACGAAGTTATTTTCGCCTTCCGAGAAACCTCCTTGCCTTTGTAAACGGGCCCTGAGCAAGGTTCGGCGTCGGCCGGGTCTTGCGCCTTCACAAGCCCGGTCAGGGCTAAACACGCAAGTAATATGAGAATCATTGGCTTAGAATTCAAAATTTCCTCTTTTCGATCCAAGTACTCCCGACCTGTTGGTTTGTTACCACGGAACACGCAAAAAACACGGACTACGTTTAGCACGCGGTACCGTCCACAGCAATGTGGCTCAATGTGACTGGAGCGGGAAGCGGGTCACCTTGAAGTTAGTTGAAGACAACTGAGGATGGGTCAGGACACTAACACATGTAATTGCTTCCTTAGCGGTTATCGTCGAGTAGTTTCGTTGTATGTTCCGTGACACTCACCGGCTTAACCATCTCGGCCGTATCGATTCGTCTCGAGCCGGAGATTGGAAGACCTCTCGCGGCAGGTAGGTAAGCTTGATTTGCCGGGCTTGTTAGTGCCGCCCTGGTTTCAGCCATCTCGACCCGCTGGTGCTCTCCAAAAAGAAGTATGTAAAGCACGTGTGCCAATCCGATCAGAAACGTGATGGTGGGCACAACAAGGGGACCCGCTGAATCCAATCCAATTGATAATAAAAGCGCCACGGGTAGGAGGAAGACACTGAGGAACATTAACTTCCCGCCCGGGTGGAGCTCTTTTCTGCGCAGCAGGGACTTCTTCCGCGAATCCCCAATGCGCGTTACCAGGGCCCCGTTGTTGGATAGCAACTCCAACACGAGATCAAGTTGAAGTCCACAACCTGGACAAAAACGAATATCGTCAGAGGTTTGTTGCTGGCTGCACCTGGGACAATACATTCAACCACCCTTCCGATAAGTACGACTAAGAACTCAATTCCTTTAGGCAAACTACGATTGGCGAATGAAATTTGTTCGTTGATTATTAAGCAGCTTGCGCCTGCTTGCCCGAATGGTCAATCGGGGTTAAGAATCGCGCGGAGGCTGCTTCCAGTCTTAAACGCCCACTCACCTTTCAGAAGAATATCCCGGACCAGCCAACGCTTCCCGCTACGCACCAGGACTAAGACGTCAGACCAACGCGTGGTTGATCCACCACTTCGATAGACAAGCTGGACCGGAACTTCCGTTTGGTCGCCACTCACCGCGGCGCGACCAACGCGAAAGGATTGTGCTCCCTCAAACAGACTCGTGAAGATATCGCCGTCCGCCCAGGGCGGCTTTTCGTCGGGATGTAGCTTGATGAACGTGGCCTGTGTCTTTCTCGCAGACTCCAGGAGTTCCTTCAGATCCTTCGTGATAAGCGGCGACAGAGCCTTTAGTTGTTTGTCGTTTGGTAGACCGCGAATCTGTAGTCTCAGGTATGTCCGGTAGAAGGTTGCGGCCGCTTTCGTGGGAGAAGACGTTGAAGTCTGAGCGCTGACACTTTCGCCCCAGCCAAGCAGCAAGATTAGATGTAGCAGGAGAACAAGTTTCATTTCAAAAATTCCTCTGACAGACTCTGAGAAAACTCGCCCGCAATGGCCGTCTTCCTGGCGCGGGTGTTTTTGTTCTCAGCTTGGCGCCGTTCATCTTGGGGGACACGATGAAGGGTCTTCGAGATACACGAAGCTGTCGGCTGACACGCTGGATCAATTCCTGCAACCGTTATCGTCGCGGTAACTTCTGTGTCGCCGGCTAAGCCTTCAGTGTTGACGACGATCGAGAGGGTACCCTGCCCACGAACAATCGTGCCAGCAGATACCGACCAGGCATAGGTCGGTTGCTCATACGTTCGATCCGGACTACGGTGCGTCGCGGAAGTCTCAGCTTGCCGGCGCCGCACGACACCGGCAAGAGCACGAATGTAGCTCTTTCCCTTTCCCACTCAAAGGTGCATTTGTCTTTCGCAAGCGTTGTGCAAGGACGAGCGCCAGCGCCAGAGGAAGGGCCCTCAATAGTCTGCTCATCACAATCCCCCCGCAGATGTTCTCTGAACCAGAAAATGAGACTTAAGGTAGTTCCTGTCGTCTGAGAGACAAGACAGAGGCGGGATTTGTGACAGGCCCGCTAAACAAATCGTGAATTCAGGCGGGGAAGATCGAGAGAAATCCGCTGCCGACCTGTCTTCAGGAGGAAACAAAATGACCATTGTGGGCACCCCCTGGTAATTCGCAGTTGGGAAGGTGGGCAAGCGAAGCGCCCGCATCAGAACCGGGAGCCGTAGCGACCGGGTCACCGTCGACGAGACTCAGCTCTGTTCGTGTCGCGGTGACTGCGGGTTGTTGCGGACTCAGCAGCTTGACGCCTGCGCAGCCATGTGAGTTGCGTGTGGAGGCAACGACCCGGTCGCTACGGCTTCCGGTTCTGATGCGGGCGCTTCGCTTGCGCACCTTCCCAACTGCGAATTACCAGGGTACTCATCGGCTCTTGAGGCATCGGTGACGCCATGCCAGGTTTTCGCAATCATAAACACCTCCGCTTAACCATGGGCTCGCTCGAGTTTCAGATCAGCGAGCACCAGGAGTTTCCGTAGTAAGTCCTTAAGTCGCGAGGAACTCCTTGCTGTGCTGAGTATCAACTTATCCAGCGGTCGGGCAGGATTAACTTGTTGTTCTCCCAAAGGATGATAGCCTGGCGCTTCATAGCATTTTCACAGGGGTAGTCGTCACCACTACATTCTATAGTCACTGCCACAATTCTTCCTGGTTGCACCGATTCCACTTCGAAATCTCGAAGGTGATTTCCGCCGACAACGTCATCTGTTATTCCCTTAAACTTTCCGTCGTTGTTTATGAAAACCGCGAGAAAGACACCCGAATTGTTTCCCGCATTTGGTACCACGACAAACTGCACGACCGCGTCATTGTCACCATCTCCATCAATATCCCCGTACACAACTTTTCTTAGAGTCTTGTCCTCTTCGTCACCGTTTGAGACTTTGGCAACGCCGGCGAGATAACGGTTCATCGTCTGTTGCAATTGTGCCTCGTCTGGAGTTCCGGAGGGAGCGGGACTTGGTGCGTTGAGATTGTTCGAGGTTGTCGTCGTCACTTGATTTTGATTAGCGTTATCTTGCGAGGAGGCGTTGCTAATTTTTTTGACAACCATGATCAAGAGAACGCCTGCCACCAATGCTAAAACCGCGAGACCAGTAATGAGCCACTTCGTGCCTGTTCGAGCAGCCTTTGCCGGCGCGGGCTTTTGTTGTTCTCGTGTAGCATCCCGGTCGTCGGTTATGGTTGTGTCCTGGCTCGCCTCCTGTTGCCTCAGCCATAACCGGTGTTCTGCATCGCGCAAATCTTGCCGCATCTCCTTCGCCGACAGATAACGCCTGGCCGGATCGCGTTGCAACGCTCTCACCACTGTCTTCCGCAAGACTTCCGGCACAGTCTCCGGGAGAGGTGGAGCATCATCGCGCGTCAGCGCCCCAATCAGAGCGACCATGTCTTGCTCAACATAAGGCAGGCGGCCTGCGAGCAGTTGGTAAAAGATCACGCCGACAGCCCAAATGTCCGTCTGCTCGTTGCGCTTGCCCTCGAATGCTTCAGGAGCCATGTAAGCCAGCGTGCCGCTTATGTTGGTGCTGTAAGAGCCAGACCTGAGCAGGCGTGAGATGCCGAAGTCCGCCAGCCGCGGTGTGTCGTGTTGGAGCAGAATGTTGTCAGGCTTGAGATCGCGGTGAATTATGCGCCGCTCGTGCAGGTGAGCGAGTCCAGTCAACACGCCATCCATCATTTCGCAAGCGGCTTCAATTGATGGGGCTCTACCACCATGTAGTTTTAGCCAACCCGCGAGGGAACCGTCAGGCACATATTCACTGACGATGACGACTTGTTCGTCGTAAATGTCCGCGTCAATCATCGTCAGCACATTCGGATGACCGCTCGCCTGTATCCAAATGGCTGCTTCCTGCCGGAAGGCTTCAATGTCGACGTCTTCATCGCGCGAGAGTTTGAGTGCGAAGCGCGTTGTGGCAATAGATGTTTGCTTCTCGGCTAACCAAACCACGCCGAAAGCTCCGCGCCCGATTTTGCTGATCAGCCGGTAGGGGCCAAGTTTTCGGACCGGTTCTGGCATGCGGAGATTCTATTTTGGTTCTGCGCTTTAGCCAACATTCCGCAACGGCCCAACCGCAAAGCTGAGCGTGTGCGGGAGTCAGGGCGCTTGGAACGGCTTGCGAACTCGCTGGCGGGCGCCGGCCTGGCGGCGCTTTGGTCAGAGGTTGATTGAGCACCACGCCCGAGTAAAGCTTTCATGACACGAAAGAAATTGAAATGTCCGCAGCAGAAAATACATTACTTTATGACGGACGAAAATAAAACCAGTGGTAGTGGTTTCTGACAAGCGGACTACCTGATTCGCCGCTGAAAATGATTAACCTGCGCGAAGTGGCTAAACCTTACTAGTCCACTCAACCCTCACACAAGGAGAAACAACCGTGATTAGAATCACATCCTCAATCCTCAACCCCTTCACTCCCGGAAGAACCCTCATAAGACTAACGAGAAACTACCTCGTGAATTTTCGCAACTTCGCTATTGCCATTTGTTTTCTCTCCCTGGCACTCAGCGCGCAGGCGCAAACCGGGGACTTCGATAAGAACTGGACTACCGTTGGCTCCGACGGCACGCTTGACGAAACAGCCGTCGGGAAAGTGTTCTTTGACCGAAGCATCGTGCAAATGGGGCGACTGGTGGTGGTAAGTAGCCCTGCTAAAAGTAGAGCCTTGATCTTGACGCAAACCCAATCAGCGGTGATTCGTTACAACGTCACACCAGTACCCAGCTTCTTTGTTCCGCTTCGATGTGAGCCAGGCGCCTCCGGGAATATTCAACTGAAGTTACGTTACCTGGCTGGGGGCAACCGCGCGCGCGTAGTCGCCAAACTGATCGAGGTTGATATGGCAAGCGGAAGTGAAACACCGCTGTTGACGTTCGACAGCAGGAACTTTGGCCTTTCAAATAATTACCAGGTGCAATCAGCGAGTATCTGCGGCCGGCCCTGGACCTTTGATTTTGAAAACAAGGCGTATTACATCGAAGCTACGCTCACGAGCGGCAGTCTACTTGCCAACAGCGCGGCCGGAATCCAGATGATCAAGATCGATAATTTTGTTAGCCCGTAAGGACTGGCCGGAGTTGGCCTGACCGCGGTTGCGCAACTCCCTGGAGTGCCCCGGCCTGGCGGCGCTTTAGCCTGAGGTCGGTTGAACGCCGCGCGCGAACAAAGCTCGTAGATTGTTGTTCGCGGTTAACTTGAATCAAGTAGTGACAAGGCGTACGACCAGGTAACAATTGAGAACCCAGTCCGCTTTTGCTCCGTGTAGCCGTGGAGCGCATCTTTTGTTTCGCCGAGTGAGAAGAAGCAGTAACGGCGCAAGCGAAGCGCCCGCATCAGAACCGGGAGCCGTAGCGACCGGGTCGCCGTCGCGAGACTCAACTCTGTTCGTGTCGCGGTGACTACCGGTTGTTGCGAACTCAGCGGCTTGCCGCCTGCAGCCATGGGAGTTGAGTGTGGAGGCAACGACCCGGTCGCTGCGGCTCCCGGTTCTGATGCGGGCGCTTCGCTTGCCCAGCTAGTCTGCGGCTGAATTTCAACTGACCCAATACCCGTTTCATACAACCGTCGAGCTCTACTCTCTCGTTGCAACAACCTCGAGGTACTCGGCTTCAACCTGAGTCGTATTATCAGTGGCTCGATTATGCTCCGACCACAACCGCTCGAGGTCGTTTCGTAACGCAGCCTGCCCGTCGGTGTCGAGCGCATCAAAGGCGCGCTGGGTGGGGCCGTAGTACATGCGGAAGTTCTCAACCACGTCGGCGGGCGGAAAACATCAAAGGCTGCGTCGCCATATGGCAGCTTCTCCGCGTCACCTTCATCGAACTGGATTGTCAGACCTTCGGCCGCCGCCCGAGCTCGTGCCTGTTCAAGTAAATTCGTAGCGATATCGGCGCCGGTTACTATTGCGCCCGTACCCGCCGCCGGGATCGCCAGATTGCCGGTGCCGCAAGCAACATCCAGCACGCGAACGCCCGGCTCCAACGCAAGCCGGTCGATAAACTCTTCCGCATTTGTTTCAATAGCCTTTGCGATCTCACCGAAGTTGCCAGACATCCACATTGCTTTGAGACGGGTTTTCAAAGTTTCCATCTCAGGACCAGTTGCACTCATGGTTCATCTCCTCAAATAAAAGTTTTTTGTGACGAAAAATAGCAGGTCAGCGTTGCGACTTGGGGCGGTCGGGGCGTCAAACGGGGTTAGGAAAAGTCCTCGATTGAGAGCTCGGGCGATCCCGTTCCGCTGCAAGCGATGATCTCGTTCTCATAACAAAGTCTACGAACCATTATTCCACTCTGCTTGCCGACGCATTCTACATCTGAGAGCGGATTACATCTATTAACAGGTCGCCCTCGCTAGTGGGTCATTTTGAAGTTGGTGTGAGGCATCTGAACATTCAGCCGCGGACTACCGCGGATGAATGCAATAGTCAGTACCGTTTGCGGTAGCAAATGGGTTGGCGCATTAAATTCAAAGAAGCTCATTACCCATCTGGTACCGCGGACGGTACTGACCCGAAGATCCGCGTTCATTCGCGTTGGTCCGCGGGTGAATTTGACCCACTACGGTCGCCTGGCCATGATAAGAGATGTAGGGGTGGAACGAAGTGTGGAACTGGAGTGGAGGGATTCAACCTCGCATGGATCACCCGTTACGATCAGGGAGCTGAGATTGTGGGAAGCAACCGAAAACCGCTGACCGTAGCCGCGCCCTGCCTCAGCCACCGCCGCCCCTATTGAGAGGCGACGGCATACTGGGCACTTGAAAACGCATGTCGGCAGTTGACCTTTAACTCCGCCCGCATGCTCGTTTCTTCGGTTGCTGGGGAGCACTAACTTATTCCCCAAAACGCCCTTCTCTCAAGTAGCAGATCTTACCGGCTTTTCGCCCAAGCCAGAGGCCCTTTGGGAAAATAGCACCGTAACCAGTACCCCCGACTTCTACGTTGACGGAGGCAATGTTCCAATCCGGGCCCGATCCTGAAGGCTCGAAGCGAATGTATACGGGGAATTTGTAATTTTGGAGTGGGTCTGATTCAGTCGGGTTCTTGTTCAGATCCCTTGTGTCAAGTTGTGGTTTGCGTGGGTCGTTGAGCTCTGGAGACTTGACGTTGGTTCCGTCCCCAAGTCTATAAGTTCGGATGGACCCTTTCTCGAAGTCGTCAGCCGATGTGTCAAGAAAGAACTCCCGGCCAAGGATGCCAAGATAAACATCACCATCGGTCCCAGCATTATCAATGTTGCTGGTCTGGATAGTTACGTCGATTGATTCGATTTCAGCCATAACTTCTCCTTTCGATCTTTTTCGACTTAGGTAAGGTCGGTGTGATTCAAGATCGCCAAACGCTTCAGCAGCTTCATTGCCGCCGGGCGAAAATGCGTTAACCGATGTGTGCTGAGGAGTCGTGAGGATGCGAATTCCATCTAGCGTGACGACGCGCTTTCGTTGACAAGGATGCGAAAGCTCCCGTCCCCAAAAAGGCTCTTACCGCCTCTAGGTGATTGACTCCAGGACCTTCGGCGCGATTACGCCTCGATCCTCACCTCACGAACATCCCGGCTTTGCACGAATTCGTCCCCGGCCGCGAGATATTCATCAATTGCCCTCTGAATATTCTCCAGGGCTTCCTCCTCTGTCGCGCCCTGAGACCGGCAGCCGGGCAAATCAGGACACGACACGCTAAATCCTTCCGCAGACGCATGCAAGATCAGTTTATGATTCATCCTCAACCTCCCGACCGGTCAAAAATTACCAGGTCGGCAACCCTTGGCCCGCATTGAGACTGGGCGCGAGCCAAACACCGGAACGTCCTATTCTTAATGAGATTTCCAGTAGAAATGTTTCCCTTCCTGGTGCTCTGACAGCAACAGGCCATTCGACCTCTCTTTGGAAAGGGTAGGTGCCGTAGGATCGAGGTCATTACAGAACCGAGCGCGGGTAGCGCCGGATGCTAGAAATCAACGTGTCTCCGAGACCGGTGGCGCAGCTCGGTTTTCGTCCATCGCCAGCGTTTTGGCGTCGGATATCACCGGGTTGAATTCGATCTGAATCACCGCCCGGAGGCGAGTATCTTCATCACGAAATCAGACCAACGATCTTCTCACGTTTCCGTTCAAATCGCTTTCCAGAGAGAGGATTGTCGCGAAGAAGTAAAGAACGCTACACCCCGGGCAAATGAGCAGGGCCGCCAATATGGCTTGCAAGATATTCTGCATTGTACGTTCCTTGATTAGCTTTGCTTGAAGTAACGATTAATGTAGAAGAAGCCTATGAATCAGTTCATCCTCGTGCTGCTAGCTTTCAATTTACTGTACCCGCACGCAACTTATTATTCTTTCAAGCCGACAATCAGACGGCAGTCGGGTTTTGAAAAACTGACTGTGGATCTAGCTCAATGTAAGCCAGTAACCCGGAGTCTCGCTTGGGGGCTTGGTTCTGAGAGCGTTGAAGTCAAAGGACGACGCCGAAACAGATGCATCCTTCAACACACAAGCGAAATCGAGGGCGGTTATTCAACAAAGCAGTGTCGCATTCCGATTTCATTAGGGGAACTAACAATCTCGGCGGGCTACAGTCATGAGCTTGATTATTCACTCAAGGTGTCGAAGTATTGCAAGGTGATCAAAGCTGGAAATATTTTCTTTGATTCCATACCAAAGAGAAGTCCACGCCCCATCAAACGGGCGGGCAACGTCCCCTTGATTGAAACGAAGATTTGAGCATACGAATTGACCTTTCGAACTGAGAGTCCTGTTGATTCCGGTCCTGCTGCAAGCGAGTCTGGCGATTATTGAGCAACGAAATTGTAAGTAATGACCCCTGCCACTCTTACTGGTTCGCCATCCAAAAACGTCGGCGAAAACTTCGCCTGTCGTGCGGCCGCAACCGACGCAGCTTGCAATAGCGGGTGCCCGGAAACGGCGTGGCAGCGCTGACGTTGCCTTGTTCGTCAATCGTGACCTGCACTATGACCATGCCGGACGCATGTGCCGTCCGTGCAAGAGGAGGATATGCCGGATGTGGTAATGCCAGGGCCTTTCCATTGAGGACGCCTTCTGAAGTGTCAGTATTTCCAGATGGCTGCACATCAGTTGTCTTCACTGTGAATACCGGCGCTTCAACTTTTATGCTATTGCGAATAGTTTGCCAGAGCTGAGAACCAACGGACTCATCCGTCTCTGATCTAACAAATGCCAGGCCCATGAGGCGGAAATGATTTCGCAACCAGATGACTTCCCCGGTCGTCGATCTCTTATTGGCTGAAGCCTGTAGTCGAACGTTCGAAGAAAGCGCCCGCCAGGTAGTCGTCGTGTTGCGTGCCGGTGACTCGCTCAACCACGGCGGCCAGAACCGTGTAGTTGGAGTTGCTGTACGACCACCACTCACCCGGGCGATATAGCGGTGGCTGGCGCGCAATGGCGTCGACGATCTTGAAGAGCTCGAAACGACCGGGGTCACCTGTGTCGAAGTCCTGAAATTCGGGAAGGTCGTCCCAGGTGGGAAGCCCTGAGTTTTGCTGCAGCAGGTTGCGAATCGTCGGAACCACGGCCTGCGTCGATCGATATTCAGGCAGGTACTTCGTGACCGGTTCGTCGAGTTGGAGCTTGCCCTGCTCGTGGAGCTTCATGATCGCGGCCGCCGTGAATTGCTTGGAGAGCGAGCCGATCGAATAGATCGTGTGCGCGGTCGCTCGCACGCCCGCCTCGCGATCGGCCACTCCAGAACCCTTCGCGTGGATCAGCTTGTGACCTCGCATGATCGCGATCGACACACTGGGGAGGAGGAGTTCTCGCCGACCGGCCTCAACGCGAGCGTCGACCCTCCGAGCCAAATCCGCGGGCGGGAAAAAGGGACTCACTTGATTGGGCGATTGTGACGAGCCGGGCGTGGCCCACATGAGAGATGTGACCACGGCGCCGCAGGCGGCGGTAACGCGGCGATAAGACATGCGTGATCTCTGATTGACGTAAGGACTCCCGGGAATAGGTGGAGAAAATGTTCTGTCCAAATCGGCGGCCTCAGTCGTCCTGGTCGGGTTTACATCCAGTTCCGTCAAGTGATACTCAAGCCACGGTTCAGCGTGCCTCACGATCGCTCAGACAGCGAACACTCAGCGCATACGTTTTCGTTACTTCACTCCGATAGATTGTTCCAACATCCGATCGGATGTCACGATGCCATGCGTCATCCTCATTTGCTTCGGTGGATGCCCAAAATGCTGCTCGCTCGCCCCGGCGGGCATAACTCCCGTCTGGACGTCGATAACCTGAAATTGGAGCATTGAACCCGCTGCTGCCGCCCTCCCGAACCTGAACCCCTTGATCTGTTCCTCGTGCCCCCCTACTCCGGACCTGCTCCTGAGACATCCCGAGTTGTGTCTCCAGAATCATCCACTCGGAGTCGCTGGGTAGATGCCAGCCCTTAGGACAAACATGTCGAGCGAGGCTCCACGTGTAAAGCCGTCCATTCCTTTCACAATCGCCGGAATCATCGCCGCCGCACGAACTTCCGGGCGCGGCATAAGCGAGATTGCGCGCCATCCACAACTGTTTACCGATCTTCACGCTTGGATAGCGTTGCCCATCTCTTGGGTCAACGAACTTGCCAGGCAGATGAATAGCTGAAGCGACCCAGGCACAACCGAGCAAGGTGAGAAATACTAGTCCGTAATAATCTCGCATCAACCCCCCAGTTACTGGCCACGCGGATGTTGCCTGGTTTAGGTGCGGGCAAGTGATCTTCGCCGTTCTGAATTTCTGCACATTCGTTTATTCGCGCTAATCCGCGGCGGTTTTTTAAACTGACTCACTACCAAGGAAGCGATGCCCGGATATGACGCGGTCGTTTGCCTCCGCAGGATAGGTAAAGAGTTCACCAGCCGCGTGCTTGGCACAAACCGACTGAACCGTCAGACCGAACCGAGCTACCGCGCCGCTGCCGTCCGCCGCAACATCCACCCGTACAACAAGACGATGATACCGACGAACCCGAGCAGGCCAAGCCATGGGCCGAGAGCAAACTCCGCAGATACGAGCCCAATCGGTGCGTCGTTTGACAAGCCCACGATGAGGCCGGCGTTGATCACGCCCCACAAACTCTCGCCGACAATCAATCCCGAGGCCACGAGCGTGCCTAACCGCTCAGCTCGGTCAGGGTTCGCCGCCGAACGAATACGCCGGTGGTACCAATGCGAGATCACCGCACCGACAACGACCGCGAAGGTTGCCGACATCGGGAGATAGATGCCAATGCCGACTGCCAGCGGCGGAATGCGCAGTTTCTTTATCGCGCCGAGCAACGTGTCCAGGAGAATGAGGCCGACGCCGACGAGTGCACCGATGCCAATCATCTTCCATTTGAGGTTACCGCCGATCACGCCCTGAGCGAGTGCGGAAATTAGGGTCGCCTGGGGCGCCGGGAGGGGATTCGGTGCAACCACGTTGACGTTCGCGGCTCCGGCAAACCCATAAGCGGTTGCCAGCAGGTTGAGCACAAACGGGATTACCGCCGCACCGGCAGCCACGCCCACTATCAGCGCGATCTGCTGACGCATTGGTGAGGCGCCGACAAGCTGACCGGTTTTCAGATCTTGCAAGTTATCGTTTGAGATCGTGGCGCAGGCGAAGACGATTGCCGTCACGAAGAGCGCGAAGGCGACGAGCGCGGGCCTCGTCTCCGTTGTCGGCGATACTGCAAAGATGAGTACCGATGCGCACATCACGATCGACAGAATGCCGACACCTGAAATCGGGCTGTTCGAAGCGCCGATCAGTCCAGCCATGTAGCCGCAGATTCCGGCTATGAGAAACCCACCGAGCAGAACAAACGGCACGGCGATCAGTGTTAGCTTCGTAGCGCTTGAGGCGAGCACCGTCGACCGCGCGAACGTGAAGGCGAGGAACCCGGTAATGACGAGACATGCGACCGTGAGCACGAGAATCCATTGTGGTGAGAGATCGCGGTCGCGATCGTCACGCTCGACTACGGAACGAGAACTGGCGAGGGTGCTAACAAGTCCGCCGACAACTGGCTTTGCCAGCGTCGCCAAAGTGTAGATCGCTGCGATGGCGATCGCACCGGCGCCAATAAACCTGACCTGCGTGCGCCAGATGGCTGTCGTGTGCACACCCAGCGCTACCCCATCAGCGGCTGGCTGCATTGAGGTCAAGATGGGCACTGCAATCCCCCACGCGATGACGAGACCCGTTAGCATTGCCATCCCGACTGACAGTCCGACTAAATGACCGGCGCCGACGAGCGCGAGCGACCATGCCATGTTGTATCCGCTCGACGCCATAGTTCCGAGCCGGAAGAAGCCTGTGACATCAGCGGCGGCGATGCGCGTCGCCGTAAGGATGGCGAGTCCCGCGGAAGCAACCGAGCCGAAAATCACGGCAACGAGCCCTTCTCTCGCTTCGCCGGACTCGTCTTTTGTTTCACCGCGCGTGCCCGAGCCGACCTTCAACACCTCGGCCGCCGCAACGCCTTCGGGGTATGGAAGATCCGAGTTCGTTACCAGCGCGCGGCGGAGCGGGATCGTAAACAAAACACCGAGTACACCACCGCTCAGGCAAATGAGAAACGATTGCCAGAAGGGAAATCCCGTCCACCAGCCGACGATCACCAGTCCCGGCAGCACAAAGATGATGGCTGAGAGCGTGCCGGCCGCGGACGCGACGGTCTGGACTATGTTGTTTTCGAGGATCGTCGAATCCTTCACGAAGCTCAGGATGGCCATCGAGATCACCGCCGCCGGAATCGACGACGCGAATGTAAGCCCCACCTTAAGACCAAGGTAGACGTTGGCCGCCGTGAAGATCGTTGTGATCAACGCGCCTAGAATCAGGCCGCGTATGGTCAGTTCTTTAGGTTTCATAGTCTCATCTTTCTCAGGCCGCGATCGATGAGTACAGCTTCTGTTCCGCAGCTTCTCTTACATAACTTTACTTGCAAGCGCCTTACGTCAACGCTCTAAGAAGGTCAATCCAATGGACGTGTTTGTATCGCTGAATTACCAGCCGAGGGAGAAAAAGTCAATTAGAACTGGAGTAGATTGGTTTTGACGCTTACTTTTTCGTAGCAGCGCGACGGTCGAGAGTTGAGGAGCCCTCCCTAACGGTCGGGCTACTGCCCCGGCGCGCGTTTTAGTGGCGGCTCGGAGTCGGGTCGTGGTGCCTCGCGGCCCCGGGGCAGTAGCCCGACTGTTAAGGAGGCGTTCGGTCACCCAACACTCGATCATCCCAAGTTGAGGAGCCCTCCCTAACGGTTGGGCTACTGCACCGGCGCGCGTGCGCACGAAGGTCGCAACAGAGAAATCGTCAGCTGCCCGCGCGTGAAAGTCGAAACGCGACCATCTCCTGGCCGTTGCGAGCCAGCAGGATGTCTCCGGCGAGTACCGGGTGGTTCCAGGTCTTGCCTTCGATCGCCGGGACCCGCGCGAGTTCCGTGAACTGGTTGGGAGTCGCCCCGGCCAGCGCCACCTCACCCTGCTCCGACAACACCAGCAGCAAGTCCTGGTCGGGCAACAGGACCAGCTGACCGTGGCCATACCGTCCACCCTTCCACTTGCGAGTGCCGTCCTCGAGGTCAATGCACGCGAGGCTGCTGCCTTCGAAACCGTAGGCATGGCCCTTGTGAACGACGAAGTCGTTGAAGTAAGGGTTCAGGTACTCGGATGTCCAGCGCTCTGCGACGACCCAGCCGTTGGATCCTTTATCGACCGCGAGACGGCGCATCCCGCTGCTCTCGCTGACGCTGATAAGCACGTCGCCATTCGAGGTTAGAGCCGGTTGCACGATGGGGTTGCCCGGCCAAGGGTGTTCCCAGAGCCTCGTGCCGTCGGCGGGTGCGACGCTGATAGCGCCAGTTGAGCTCAACAGCAGGATCTGCTGGACTCCATCAATCGTCGCTAGATGTGGCGAGCTGTAGCCGGAGCCGCCGTCGGGTCCAAACCAGCGCGGTTTACCGGTGGCGAGATCATAAGCAACGAGCTTGCCGGCAGTGGCAACGATTAAGAGGTCTTCGATCACCAACGGCGAACCGGAGATACCCCACCCTGGAATCTTCGCGCCCGTGTCAGACACTGCGTTGCGCGACCAGACGACCGCGCCAGTACCAGCGTCGAGCACGTTCAGGATTCCGGTTGCACCGACTGAGAACACGCGACCGTTGCTGAGAGTCGGTGTCGCGCGTGGACCAGGACCGGCATTCGACTCCCAGAACCGGGCCGCGTCGCGGTGGATCCACACCGGCTTGCCGGTGGTCGCGTTGTAGCAAGCGACGACTTCGTGCTCACCGCGCTGCTCCTGCGTGTAGATGCGGTCGCCGGCAACCGCGAATGACGACCAGCCCGGTCCAATCGGCCGGCGCCAGAGTTCGGCCGGCGGCGAAGCTGACCAGTCGGTGGCGATTCGCACGCCGCGAACGACACCATCGCGCTCGGGTCCACGAAAGCCGGGCCAGTCGGTTCCGTTTTGCGTTGTTGCCGGAATCGCCGGTACTGATGAGGGGGTAGCGGGTTCGTCACCGGCTTGGGCCAAAAGCCGCTCCTCGGGAGTTTGCGACCACCGCCAATGCAAATCGTGATCGAGTTCGGCGGTAAAGCCACCAGTGCGTATTAGCGCAAACGCTCCGCATACGACCAGGATGGTCGCGACCATCGTCACTCGCCGAAGTCCATCAGAGAAGCGGCGAGTAGCCGCCGCCCACGCCACGAAGAAGAGGGTTACGACCGGGACAGCCAGGACTGGGAACAAGAATCCCATCGCTCCCGTCCTGATCGAGATGTGGACGATGCGAGATGTGGCAAACAACGCGACAACGATCAGGACAACGGCACCCAGACGCTCAGACCAGGGCGCCCGGCTGAAGAAGACCCACCATACAAAGACAAACAATACGCCCAGAGCACCGCCCATCATTCCGTAAATCATTGCCTCAGGTATGACGATAGGAACGACAAACCAGGCCAGCCCCAGCAGCGCGGCGGCCACCAGGCCAGGCCATAGCCGCAGCGGCTTCTTAAGAGTCGGTTTGTGAGTCTGTGCGGTTGCTGACTGATCGATAGGCAACTGGTCGATGGGAGTTTGTTCGGTAGTCATATCAGACCAATACGCTTCTCAAGAGGCCTTTTGTTTCATGGTCCTTGTACTTCCAGGCCACTAACGCGATGCTGAGTCACTTCCCAAAGAGGAGCGCTGACCAGAAAATTTCTCTCACTTCTTACGCAGACGTGCCCATAGTTTCGCCGTCGGTATAGATAAGAGGAAACCAACAAGAGACCATTGAATGATCAATGCCAGGATAAAGATCCCCAACGGAGGTGAGTGAGGATTTCCGCTAATCATTGCGCTAAAAATGAAGGGAATCAGCGCAGTCATCCGCCAGGCATCTGTTATGTCGCTGTGCCGCGAAAAAAAGTTATCGAACGGGGGGCTCTCATTCAAAATGAGCCCCGTGACGCCGAGTGCCACTACCACGACTAAACAAGAAAAGACGAACTGGAACTTCAGTTTCTGTGACGCTGAGGATGTCATCGCTGAATTGAAGACTTGCGGCCACTCGTGATGAAGAAGGATACGGACCAGTGAAACTTTCCTTCTGCGACGACCTGGTCGTATAGGCTTTCCCAACGTTCGACCTCCGCGTCGTTCATCATCCCCCGTTCAGACGCGGTACGTGCCCATGATCGCAAACCCATCACGTGATCAACGGATGCGGGATCATGAACGTTCAGTCTCTTCTCTTCGACAAACATGCTGTCCAAACGGTGCACTTGAGCGTCGGGCCCACCAATGCGCTAGCGGCGTTCGAAGTTAAAGAACTGCTGGACTAGTGTGACTCTTCATTTTGATTTTTGCTCTTTGTAGATCGGCTCAAATGTTCGTGTCGTGTGCTCAGTCACACTTGGCAAAGGTTCTGGCAGCGCTCGCGCTTGTGCCGCATCAAGCTCTTTCGTTGCATGTCCCTTTAATGGCACAGCATCGCCTGCTCCCTCTGTGCCGCGCTTGCCACGCAACAACAACCGAATGAATACGACTTCGAGGAAAACGATCATCAGAAACGGCAACAGCGAGAAAGCGAGAATTTGGTCGACAGGTAAGCCAAGCACAGCTTTCATTACTCCCATTAAGACCGTAATAGCTCCAAGGCCAAAGATGAAGGTTGCCATCATCGCAAAGACCAGCGATTCGGGCCTCACTTCTGATGATTTGACGCTATCGTCCCGATTCTGCTTTGCACCACAATAATTACAGTAGCTCAAGCCCTTCGCGACAGCCACACCGCATGATGAGCAATACATCCTCTTTCATCCTCCCAAACCTACTACGATCTCGATGCCGCTAAGTTCAACGGCGATTTGCTAAACGCTAACGCTCCGCCCGCACGCTGATCTTACTGGACAGAAATATCTAAGTGCATCAATTTCGCAGGTATACCTATCAAAGCTTCGCGATCGACGGCGATAAGTCCTGGTTAGCCGGATGTTCGAACGGCTATTCTCTGCGGTTGAATTTTCCAATATGTCAGCGACCGCCACACCCACTCCGCCGGCCCAAATCGAAAATAGCGCAGCCAGACAGAGGCGAGCCACACTTGAATGGCATACCCACTGGCCCATATCGGAATGAGCCACGTCGGACCTATCTTGCCCATCAAGTTCGGTCCCGGCATGAAGCCATAAAAGATCCAGAGGCTAATCAGAGTCTGCAGGAGATAGCAGGTGAGAGCCATCCGTCCGATCGGAGCGAGGAGGCGCAGGAGTCGCACCCACCGGAATCTCTGAAACAGGAGTGCAAGTCCCGAAGCATAAGCCAGCGTGAGCCCCAGGTACCCGAGTTCCGCGATGAGCCGTTTGCCAAACGGCAACAAAAAGCCGCCAGCGGTGGCCGGGTCGAGGTAATGTCCGGCGACAAGGATGTTCCCCCCAAGTCCAACGACGGCTCCCACAATTAGCAACGTGCGGAAGAGCGTGTTGTGACTTCGGAGATCAGCAAGCACTAAAGTGCGAGCGGCGTAGAGGCCAAGAAGCAGACGCCCGAAGATGGCCACCTGGTAAGCGAGTTGCCCAACCGAGTTCGTGAGATACCAATCGTAGCGCCAGTTAACGCGAAGTACGTCTACATAAGTGCCGGAGGCAAAAGTCTGCAGCGCAATGGCGTCGATATTCGGATCTGTGGTCGCAATCCCTCCTAACGACCGGAGCCCGCTGATCAAGGCCGGGGCGAGGACGGCAAAAAACAACGCGACGCTCAACAACGCCCTGGGTGCCCACAGAAATAGGGCCAAAAGTAATCCCCAGAGCGCATAGAACCGTAATACGTCGAAGCACCAGAAGAGCCAGCCGTGTATCGCACCTATGACGAAAAGCCACCCAAGTCGCCGGTAAAACAAAAGGGTGCCATTGGCTCCGCGGGCATTCGCACGATTCAGGAAGAGCCAAAAGCTCACTCCGAATAGGAAAGAAAACAGCCCGATGAATTTGTTTTCGACGAAGATCAGTTCAAGCAGGTAGACGATCTTGTCCATGCCGGCCGTCGGCAGCATCGCGCGCTGCGCGTCAGACATGTAGGTAAACCCTGAGAAAATCAACAGGTTCGCCCCGAAGACGCCGAGCAGAGCGAAGCCGCGCAGTACGTCAACAAACTCCACTCGGTCGGCTATGCGGGAGGAAGTGATTGGTGGTTGCATGTGATCTACGATCTCGACGATTGCGCCAAAGAGAACCGACTACTGTTGCGCTTCAGCGCTCGCCAACAACCAATCATGCTCAAGCAGACGGATTAGAGGCACAGTGTCCGCTGCCACGCTTGTGGCAAACCGCCGATCGACAACATCTCGGATCTCGGGGCTAATGCTCCCGCCGTTCCGTGTCACGCGCATCCGAGATCAGGTGACTGACTATCTTCCAACGCCCCTCTGATTTCACCAGCACTCGCAGATGGCTTGTTTGCCTTATCCCCATCTCCGCTCCAGCGGGGGTACGCTGCCCTGCCCGTTCCACGCGCGTAACGACCAGCGCCACGTCTGGCTTGATGAATCTGACTGATTGTTCGGCAGTCTTGCTCTGACCTGCCATCACGAAGGGAAGCGAAAAGACTTCAGCCATCATTTTCTCGACCTCAGCGCGGCCCTTCCTTTTCATCCCGAAGGCATTAGTCCAGTCGGCGTCATCTGAGTAATCTTGAGCGGCTAGTTTGGCGTCCTTTGTCTGCCACCCTCTGTCCCAATTCGCAATGACCTCCTCTATCAGCGCCTGGTCACTCTTTGACGTTGTCACCTGGGCCGCAGAAAAGGAAGATAGCAGGGCCATTGCAATGAATGCCGTTGTTATCCGCTTCATAGATTTCTCCTCGTGTTGGCTGGAACTGAGACCATCACAATTGCCGTCTGAGATATGCTCCTGATTCGCTCGGAAACTGAACGGGACGGCCAGCTAAGTCAGAAGGCAGGGTTCCGACCGGTTGGTTTGCGGGCGCACTAAGAACGGTTCCTACCAACCACATTCCAACGAAAAAGATGAGCAGGACTCCTGAAGCACAGGCGAGGGTTAGCTTACGTTTCATTAACGTCAACTAGCATTAACGCTTTATTGGCCGCGCGACAACATCATCGTGCGGCAAGTCGTCGATCCCAAGCTCTGAAAGAGCGGCATAAGCTCGGCTTCACCGAATCCATTTCGCACTTTCAGTGCTGAGTTGTTGCTGCTGCCAGTCTTTCCTCGCGCGTCGTGCTTCACTCCGCTCTGCACTTGCCCCTGGCTGTTGCATTCCGCGCCTTTGGCACTGAATTCTCATTTGGTGGATTCAACTTGGAAGTGCAACGGAACCTTGTCGTATCCCTCGGTAGTCTTCTGACTTGACTTGCTTTACCGCAAAGCGGTTACGTCTTAAAGCCCAGGGTTGCCGCTTCGGCTACCCTGGGTTACAGAATTGATTAGACGATTCAACCGCAACGCGGTTGCGTCTCAGGCGCTTGCCACCGGGTTGAAGCAACGCTCTCACTCCGCGCCCTGCCGCGAGTTGCATTGGTGGGCGCAACCGCGTTGCGGTTGGACATCCATTCAATCCTAAAACCCAGGGTAGCCGAAGCGGCAACCCTGGGCTCTAAGACGTAACCGCTTTGCGGTAAAGCAAGTCAGGTCAGAAGACTAACGAAGTAGTTGCAGACCCCGTGGTGTTGCACTTCAAACTTGAATCCACCTTTCTCAAGTATTGCGTTTCAAACTTGAATCCACGTAAGACAAAACCCCACTGGTCTTGTTCCGGCACCACGGGAAGCGATCAACGCTGCGCTTCATCCGTCGGGGCGTCAACCCATCATGCGCAAGTGTTCGATGACAAGCGATGATCTCGATCTGTAGCGCTCGTTACAGGTCTCTCCTCGGTTCCTGCCACTCGGATGCTTCAATTCCAAAATTAATCCGCGCCTGACTTTCTGCATCATCAAGTGTAGCGTGCCAGGAATCATTGGCATCACTCGAATTCCGAGACTGCCACTCAAGTATGAACCCTCCAGCATCTTCAAGTATTCGCACGTCAAGCACCAGACTTACTACTGGAGTAGGGCGTGGCAATGCAGAGTTTGAAGGAAGCCATCCGACGGGTTTGTCCCCTCCGAATTGAACCTGTCTTCCAAGCACGTACTTTCGAATATTCACTTCAATCAAGTCCCCGCATTCAGCGGCCCTACAAATTACGCCCACTCCCAAGCGCGGTCCTGCTGCAAAATCCACTATTCAATATCGGCGGACGGTTTTAGTTTGGGGTCTTCGGCCCATGACTTCGCAGAAACGAACGATACCTGGTCGTACACCAGCACGATTGTTCCCAACTCTAGTAACTTGCTCACTTCGCGAGCCGCAAACATCGGTGTCCGAATACAACCATGACTCGCCGGTTTGATTGGGACTTTAGGGCTTCCGTGAATCGCCACGCCGCCACTGATGTAATTGGAGTAGTACATCGAACCCCGCGGAGTCTTTTCCCAACCGGCAGTCTTGTCATAGACAACGAACCTGCCGCGTGGCGTGTAGGCTATGCTCTCCTGACCTTCGTCAATGAAAGTCTTGCCGCTGCCGGTTGAGACAGGAAGAACTCTCACGCCACCTTCCCCGTTGACCAGCAAAAGCACCTGACGATCTACGTCCACTTCAACATGTTCATACCCAGGTTCTCTGGCTTTAGGGAGGACGCTGGTACGAATCGCCTCGAGCTCGTCGATTGTCAGCCGGCCAGTCACCGGGCGACCCTCCCATTTCTGGAAAGTGATCAATGCCGACCGCGTCGCCGGATCCAGGAGTCCATCGACGGCGCCTGTCCAGTAGCCCATGTCAGAGAGTCGCCGTTCGGCCTCTCTCGTTTGTGCCCGGGTCAGAGATGCGTGGTGCCTGCCACGCTGCTGGGCGCTCGCGATTGACGAGGCTGAAATCAGAAGCAAACTGATGGTGAGAAGAACTCTCATTTTGAGCTTACCGTTGCTCATGTGTTTTTGCAGATTTACGCTTCGCGAGAATGTCATCGCCTGTGAATCTCTGCATTTCGGAAGATATGACCGCCGAGGACTGCCAGTCAAATACCGGGTGCGGCGATCTGTTAAAGATCACGAGCCGGTGGCGCTCCTCGTCGAAGGTCATGAAGACGAGGAATTCGTTCTCATGTTGAATCTTTGCGCGGAAGACCTTTTTGTACCACTCGACCATCTCATGGTACCGCTGAGCGCGAATGCCGTAGTGGGAGTCCAACCAACATGCCCGCGCTCCTGTCGTACTAATCGTCACAGCGAAGTACGGAAGGGTCTTCAGCGTATAACATTATGCGGCGGCAAAGCCCAACGCCCACAGCCGCCGCCGCACTTTTTGTGCAAGGCTACTCTTTGAAATACTCGTCGTAACGCTGCACCCATGGATCTCCGGTTATTAAACACCTTCGACGTAAGTTAGGAACAGTATGATTCCCCGAAAGGCTCAAGGGGAGTGGGAAAATGATTGGTTTTTGGCCTTACCGGCCGAGGAATTTGCGCTGAGAAGAGGTTTTCACATCCGTTATTTCTGGTTGTACAAGACCATTACCCAATCAGGCGGCTCGGGATCGCCCTCGAACCTGAGGTTCATCCCTTTGCTCTTCATCCATCGCCAGAGCCATTTCGGGCCGGATTTGGAAACGATTGTGTCCTTCGTCTGGTATGCCGGGTCGTTCATTGCTTCATCTAAGGTAACGAAATGATATCCGCGCGCGGCAATGCGCCTCATCATTTCATCCATACAATCCGCGTTGAGATCGTTGGCGTGCAATAACAAGGTCTGCGTGATTTCACGTCCGAAGATTTGCGGCGAAATGCGTTCGGCAAACTCAATCACGGATATGGTGAAATTCAGATATGCCTCGCGTAAACGCCTGGCCATTGCCTCGTCCCGATTTCGTAAGGCGCGGATATAACCAACGTTGAAGGCAAAATCTGCATTGTCAATCGTGTGCGGGGTAACTTTATAACCGCGCGCCGCCAGGAAATCTTCAATTGCTTCCTTCTTGGCCCGGGTGTCGCCGGTGTGGGTCTGGGGATGGCGAAAATAAAGTTGGTACGGCCGATGTGATTGCATCAGGCGTCGGGTGACGACCTCGCCCTTGCCTCCGAATCAGAACCGGGAGCCGTAGCGACCGGGTCTCGTTCGCGGGACTCAATTCTGTTCGTGTCACCGTGACTGCCTCCGAATCAGAACCGGGAGCCGTAGCGACCGGGTCTCGTTCGCGGGACTCAATTCTGTTCGTGTCACTGTGACGGCCTCTGAATCAGAACCGGGAGCCGTAGCGACCGGGTCTCTGTCGCGGGACTCAACTCTGTTCACGTCACTGTGATCGGCCTCGTTGTTGCGGGAACTCAAGCTTGACGATTGCGGAGCCATGAGTTGTGTGGGGCGGCAATGACCCGGTCGCTACGGCTCCCGGTTCTGATTCGGAATTGAATGTTGACGCAGGCCTTCGTTGCAACACACTATTCCATCACCCGAAATGTATTGCGCACGCTTCTGTCTCCGTCATCGATAACCAAGATCTAAAAGCTTCAATCTACCCTCGTGAATGTCCAGCCCGGTTGTCGTCATCGCGACCGTTGAGATGATTAACCGCGTTAATCCGCGGCCAGATCTTAAGTTACCTACGACTAACTTCGATATTGCAAGGGCAGGATTCAATGCTCGGAAGGAAGCTCATTCAAAATACTCGCGATTTCCTTGGGGACTGGTACACCGTTCATTTCATAGAAATCTTTGACTGAACGCAGCGCGGTCAGGGATTCAGGTACGCTCTGAAGTTCCTTGTTTTGGTGAATGGCAAGCACGTAACCGGGCAGATTGGCTTCAATGCGTTTTTGGAGTTCTACTTGCCTCTGAGCCCGCAACTCGGTCGCTACAAACGCCTTATCCATGACGCTAATAGTATATGAGCGGGCAAACTGCCGCTGACTCATTTTGCCGAGAATGATGAAGGCCGCAAACGCTCCAACCAGCAAACCGACCATAAAAATCAAACCAGTTTTGGCTATAGTTTTCATCGCAAACTCTCCAATCAAACAACGGCCCAACGACCGGCGTTACCCGCTCACATTCAACTTCCCTGACAGGCACCGTGGCGAGGCATTTCGTGGATGCGGTTGTTGCGGCGCTATCTCAGATACCGCATCAACGACATGAATCCGAGCAAGAACTTATCGCCCCAGATCGCAGCTATGATTCCCACGGCCACCGCGAATATGGCACCCCAGGGAAGTGGGATACCGCGCCACAACACCAGACCACCTGCGAGAACGGCCCCGAACATGAATCTCAGGAGTAGGGTCACAGCGCTATTTTCTTCTCACGACAGCAATCGGATTAAGTGCCAAAAAATTATTTCCGGCCGAGTCCGCAGCAAACACTGATCATGCAGGCGGCCCATGTGCATTTTGGCTTCGTCGCTTTTTTCGGTTGCGTGACGGCGATCTCGTTGATTAAGTTTGGGCTCCATCAATTTTGTCTCGTCCTCCAATCCTCTTGAGTCTTAGCGCAATTGGACGGATCAATACTTTATAAGCTTTAACCACCTTAACCAAATACCAATAACGCTGCGCTAGAAACACTTCAAGCAACTTCTCCTTCCAGTCGTCAGCCACGTCTTCTTCATTGGAACGATAGCCAGGCTCGTTAAGGTGATGGATGTGATGGCCAATCTCATGATACTAGGTTTGCCCAATTGCGAATGGCTTGATTAGAGGAAGCGACAGAGCTAGTTCTGACTGTCTCAACAAGATTTGATCGACGATTAGCAAAATTCTGCCTTTGGAATATAGCCCGGCATGAGACTCGTTGCATTGGGGACGCCGGCGACCAGTCGATCAATAGCCGGCACGTAGAGCGCGTCGTGGACCAACACATCCGCGCCCTGGGCGAGCTTGATTAGGTTGTCAGACGGCGCAGTGTCACCCGAGATGACGATGGATCGATCGCCAGCATCGAATCGATAACCAAACGCGGGGACGACGGGCGGATGGTGTACCACTCTTGGCATGTGAAATTTGGGATAGAACCGTTGGCCTTCAGCCGCGGCGCGCGTTCAGCACTCAAGCTGACGGAATAACGTTACTTGAGAAGCACGCGCGCTCAACCGAGCGCTGCAAGCGCTTGTTGAGCGGAGACTAGGGCTTAAGGCTCCTCAAGTCACCGACTAGATCAATCCAGAAGAGGCGAGGCTTTTCTGCCTTTACTTGAAAATGAGCGATGAATCTTTCCCCACCCATGTCTATGACCCAAAAAGGCTCCTCGATATCAAATGGAATAGTCGCCCAGTAATAGCTAATCTCTTCCGCGTTTCCTTTGCGAACCTTACCCTCTTTGAGTTTGCTATATGTGGTGCGAACCAGCTTCCAAAATGCCTTCCGTTCGTCATCTGTGAGAATTCGTTTTCCCTCTGCCGCCACTGGCGCGGGCACTTGCACCATGATAACGACTGGCTTTGCGTCGATCAGGACTTGAGCAGCTGATGGTTTAAGAGCTTTCCAGAGCAACGGTCCCACCACCACGACTTCGCCAAACAAATCTGGCGGAAGCGAGTCAGAACCCACAAGCGCAACTTCCAGATTAGCCTTGGCGATAGCGTTCACTGCCTCCGGGCCTCGCTTATAGTTAACTCCCCTGGGAATCTCCTGACTATGCGCTGAGGAGAAAGGCAAAAGAAATGTTGCCACGAGCAGAGTGTTTGAAAGTTTCATAAGACCTCGCCTCAACTTTAAGTCGCTAACAAAGAACTTTTTCGAGGGCGCACACGGTCTAGACGCGGGTCATCGAGGGGCGAACTTGCGGATGTAATCGGCTGCTTTCTTCTCAGCTTCAACCATCTCTACGGCGCTTAGCCTATTACGCATGTCAGCAAGAACCTTTTCCGCCTCCTTCGCAACTTCGTCGGCAATTTGGGGGTTGTCTAACGTCTCGGTCATTCTCGAGGAGTAGTGTTTGCCCGCCTTGGCCCAGGCGTATGCTTCGATGAAGTCACTCTTCAGGAATCTGCCGTCAGAATATGCCTGACCCATGTGAACCTGCGACTCTGGCGTATCCTCGCTCCGCAGCAAAACGCCACAGGCGTATGCCTTCGGCGTAATCCCGTTCAACTCCTGGCCTTCCATAATACTTAGGATAGCCAAGATTATTAGACGCCGTAACACTTCCGACCTCGCTAGCCCTTCGCCACAAGTTAGCGGCCTTGGCGTAATCACGAGGCAGGTTAGCTCCCCGGAAGAACTCCACCCCGAGGTTGTACTGCGCGGCGGTGTCGCCGAGGGCCGCATCTATGGCCAGCTGCTGCAATTCACATTTAGGTAATGAGCTTTGCTGCGCGTGAACGGTGGTCGCCAAGAAAAGCATGATGAGACTTTTGAAAAGGATCCGCATATGCGTCATTCTCCTGGAAGCAACGCCGTCTAACGCCCAGGGCTCGGCCCCTTACGGACAGCCGACTGTCGGCAGCCTCAGTTTTCGCAAAGCTCCGCTTGCCTTTACATCCATCTAACATCCTTTTCTCTGAGCTCCTTGACGCGATGGGCAGCGATTTTGCGTATGAGCGCTTTCGGCAGCCGTTTGTCGTAGGGGAATTGAATTGAGCCCTTGCCAGTCGTGTACTTTGCCAATTCCTCTTTGAACGGCTTCATCGCGGAGGGGGTTGGCATGAAATTGAGATGCGATTTGAAGGCGGCAAATGCGAAGAGAATTCGCTTCTCTTCAAACACCGGCAATCCCCATTTCATAGCTTCCGTGGCGCCCGGTGCGACTTTCTTGAGAATTGCATAAATCTCGCGCAGGTGCTTTTGACCTTCTTTGGGAGCGGAGTTCATGTATTCGGCAATAGTTGTTGGTTTAGTCTTCGACATGGTTTTCCTCGGTGCTCCAACGCGTGGGGTGAGTTGTTATACGGCTCGCCAGTTGACTGGATGCTCGGCATTAAGCTGTAGCAGATCCCATAGATTCCCATACAAGTCTTCAAAGACAGCCACCATACCGTAACTCTCTTTCCGGGGCTCTCTCACAAACTTTATTCCCTTAGAAACCATCTCATTGTAGTCCCTCCAGAAGTCATCAGTGTTGAGAAATAGAAACACTCGCCCGCCAGACTGATTGCCAACGAAAGGCTCTTGTTCTGGTTTTGAAGCTCTGGCGAGTAACAATGTGGTTCCAACTGATCCGGGAGGAGAAACTACTACCCAACGCTTATCCTGCTCCGGCTGATAACTATCTTCTATCAGTGTGAAATGGAGCCTCTTCGTGTAAAACTCTATTGCTTCATCATAATCTCTGATCACCAGTGCTACATGTACAATCGATTGTTTCAATTCATCACTTCCTGGCCAGTACACTTCGCTATATGACGCAGAGTTGACGGCGGTCATATTCTCGCCGCGCTCCAGTCGACGAGTTGTTCGGCGACGAAGTCTAGGTCACATACTGATCTGCGCCTAAGAAGCATCACTGGAAAAGTCGTAGAAAACTCGAAACAGATTGCCGTCTACATCTGCAACCGTGAACTCATGCAACATCCATGGCTTCGACTCTGGCTGAGAGACGATCTTTGCTTGGCTGCCACTCCACAGTTCGTACAACTCATTCACTTCTTCTTTGCTGTCGAGATTGAGCCAGATCAACACCGGCGCGGCATTTCCGTACCCCTCCCGAAAAGCGCGATTGGTCAGGAACAGTCTGCAGCGCCCCTTCGAGATTCCTGCAATTCCGCCGTCTTCGCCACCCCAGTCCATGCTGAAGCCAAGATTCCTCTCGTAATATGCCGCAGCCTTGTTGATATCACTTACTGGTATCTCAGGTACTGCTCCAGGAAATGCGTCTTTCATTGTGGCTCCTTCCTCAAAGAGTCGAGTTCAAAAGGCAAGCCTTGTAGGTAAAGCCGTCTGTTCGGCGCTTCGGTGCAACCAGGTGTTTAGGCCGCACGGCTCCGATGTGCCACTCGATTCAGATCCTGGGCGCCGGAATGGGACCAAGCGCTTTTTCAAGTGACAATCCCAACGCAAGCAGTTCGCGATCCTGGCCCGGCAGCGCGTCGAACTCAAAGCCAATCGGTAATCCGGTCGAAGTCATGCCGGCAGGCAAAACAAGACACGGCATGCCGGCGCAACTTCCCTGCCCGAGATTGCGGCCCATTGCAGCGCGGATCGGGACCTTCTGGCCGAGAATTTCGATTTCCTTGTCCTCGCCGATCAACGGCGGTGGCATTCGTACAGCTGGGAACGCGAGCACGGCGACGTCGTGCTCCGCGAAGTAACGACGGACCCCGTCGCGTAACTGTACGAGTTGCGCCAGGACAGCCTCGTACTGTTCCTTCGTAACCGCGTTTGGGGCCCCGGGAACGATGCGGTCTCGAAAAAGTGACTGAATGTCCAAACTCGCCTGCGACACCAGATTCTCGAAAGTGATGCCAGCCTTGTGCGCCGCCAGAAAGGCGGACATGTTCGCTGCCGTCTCATATAGATGGACCGTGCGCGTCAGGTCGGTGCCGACCCGGATTTCCTTGGACACGTCCGCCCGGACGAGCTCCGCGCCCGCGAACTGGAGCTTACGTACTGCTTCATTGATCACGCGTTCTACCTCGGGGTGCACCTCGTTCAGGAAGTAGTCGGCAAGACCGATTCGCACGCCACGGAGCGGCTTTGGGGCTACTGGGGACATGTCACCTGTTACGACTGAATCGAAGAGGATTATGTCCGCGACGGTGCGGGCCAGCGGACCCCCAGTGTCCCATCTTGGTGTGATGGGCATTACTCCAGCCCCCGGATATCGCCCCACGGACGGACGCAGGCCGGCGATTCCACAGAAGGAGGCCGGGACGCGAATCGAGCCAAACGTATCTTCGGCAACCGCAAGCGGTGCCATGTGTGCAGCGACCGCTGCGGCGGAACCGCCGCTGCTACCCCCGGGAACGCGTGACCTATCGTAGGGATTGCGAGTCGGTCCAAAGGCAAGATTGTTCGTGGTATGCCCGTAGGACAGCTCGTGGATGTTGGTCTTGCCCATCAATATCGCGCCCTGGGCGAACAGCGGTTTTAGGATGGCGGCGTCTTCCTTTGGGCGGAAGTCCTTTAAGGCCCGGGTTCCGTTTGAGGTTGGCAACGCCTTGGTATTAACGCTGTCCTTGACCGGAATGGGAAGTCCGTGAAGAGCACCCAGCGGTGCCTTACGCGCACGCTTCTTGTCAGCGGCGCGCGCGGCCTGCAGCACCAGCTCGCGGTCCAGAGTGCGAAAGGCATTCAGGCTTTGCAGCCCGGCTGTCCGGTTGAGAAGCGCGCGGGCATAGTCCTCCGCTTTGAGGTCACCATCTCGCATGGCGGCTACGGCGTCAACTGCGCTGAGATTGGTTAAAGGGCTCCGACCAGCTGCCCAGACCTGCCGATCAGGCAGCAAACGGCTGACCGCTGCCGCACCGAGTAGTGCCGCTGCATCAACAAGGAACGCACGTCTGTTCTTTGGCATAGCGATCCCTCCAGTTAGTCGCCCTCACCGCAACACGCCGAACCGCGCGAGACCGAGTGCGGCCGAACGCTGCGCTTCAGCGGCTCGCCCACGCAAACTACCAAAGAAGCCCGCTCATGGCGAGTCGGCTGCAAACGCTTGTTCGACTGCACCGTCGCTCGAAACGCGCGCTGCGTCTCAGCTGCGGCGCGATCAGCCTTCAAGCTGGAAAGGAGGGTTACTTGAGAAAGTATTATCGCGACGGCAGCTGCAGGTATTTACTTTTATTCCGACCCGGTTATTCTGACGCTGGTTATTCGAAACAAGCTCAGCGTCACTTGCACTTCAAGATCTGAGACATCCTCCACCCTTTCGCCGCGCTGATGGTAGGCGTCGTGGCGTCCTCCAGCTTCTGATAATCATAGGCGTCCATCTCCATCGGGATATTCTCGTACTCATAGTTGCCATCGACATAGCCGTTCGTATATTCGCGAGCGAAGCCGGGCACGCCCAGGACATCGTATTGGCAGATATGCACGAACTCGTGCTTGAGCAGCTTGAGCGTGCGAACGCCCATCCTGCGCTTGTTGAAGACGATCAGGTTGTTGCCATAGGTCGTCGCGCTCGCCGTGTGAATGAAGGCGCCCGAGGAGGCGACTTCCTCCACCACGCGCACGCCGTCGACCAGCCGCGCCGGATAGAACTGTTTCAGATAGGTCTTCTCGGCCTCCGTGAGCGGCTTGCCACGGAAGAAGTACATGTTGTGGTGGTCGCGCATGTAACGAAAGAAAATGCCCTCATAATCCCGCCGTAGGAATTTGCCTACGCCCCGACCATAGGATTTCTTGGCCCTGATTACCACATCCTTTCGGCAGGTCGCGCCGTCGTTCTTGTAACCTTCGGGGCACGTGCCCCAGCACACCGGCCCAACGCCGTTGAAGCCGGCTTTGCATTTCGGGTAGCACAGAGCGCCATCCTTTTCCTCGTTGCTATCGCAGCTCCTCAGGGGCTTGCCGACCCCGCGGCCGTATGAGTCTTTTGCGAAGATATGCACATCGCGGCGGCAAGTGCAGCCGTCGTTCTTATACCCCTGGCCCTCGGGGCATTTCGATTTGCCGCGATTCTTTTTCCAAAGGCAACACTTGTCGTACCCGGGGCAGTCGCTGTTGTCCGACTTAATGATCTTGGCGTTGCGGCGGCAGGTGGCTCCGTCGTTCGTGTAACCATCCGGGCATCGCTGCCAGCACACGGGACCGGCGCCGTTATATCCGCTCTTGCACTCTGGATAGCAAAGCGCGCCGTCCTTTTCCTCATTGCTGCCGCAGCCCAGGGCCGAGCCCACGCCGCGGCCATAGGAATCGCGTTTAACGATGTGCGCGTTTTTGCGGCAGGTTGCCCCATCGTTCGTAAAGCCATCGGGGCAAATCTCCCAGCACACGGGTCCAACGCCGTTGTAGCCGGTCTTGCACTCCGGATAACAAAACGCGCCGCTTCTCTCATAACCTTTGCCACACGCCGGCAGCGTTTGTGCGTGTGATGTGCTTGTGCCGAAGAGGATAAAAAGCGCCAATGCTGCCGTCAGCAGGGCGAGATTACGGTAACAGGATACGAATTGAATCATTCCTGGCCTCCGTCTGTCTTGCCGCGATGTCTCGCCCCAGGTTACTTCATTCCGCTCGTAAAGGAAGGTGTGAGTGTAGTTCATCGTAGTGGCTCCTATAGACTTTGGACGTTCAAATTGAGTGGCGTTCAGCTCGTCGCGCTCGAACTGCTCGTTAGCAGCGACAACGACACTGCTGCGTCCACTCATCGCTTCGGGCTCCTTCTGGAGTTGAATCGACTTTCACCCTGTAAGGCGGAAGGAGCGAGATAAAACTATCATCCGAGAAAGGTTTTGTTTCTTATTCCAGCTAGATGCTCGACCGCTACGTGGCGGGGGTAAACCATCCTTCCCGACCTTGAGCTGATCGCACTTGAGTTTTTCCTACTCGAACCAGATCGATGATTTCAGCGTCCACACGCTCTTGGGATATTTCTCCTTCAACTCCTTCGCCACTTCGCCGAGCGCCGTGTGATCGTTCGCCCCTTTGTAGCGGCTCACTCCTCTCCAATACACCGCCTCCGGTGCAGCCACTGTCTCCGGGTAACGCACCGCCACCTCGGCGTACCTCCGCTCCGACTCTGCCCATTGCTTGTGCATGAAAGCAATTCGTGCTAACCCCAACTCTAACTGAGCGCGGAACTCTGACTTCGGGAGATATCCCTCGATTCGAAACCTTTCCTTTCCCTTCGGATCCATGATCAAGGCAGTGGGTGTCCACAGCACGTCAAACCGATGGAAGTAGGCAGGATGTTTTTTGATGTGAGCTTCAACGGGCAGGAAGTTCTCGTGGATAAAGGTTGAGACTTCAGCATCTGCGTAGGATTCGGCCTCCAGCCGAACGCATCCGCCTCAGGCCGGCGCGGCGCTGAAATCAATGAGGAGCGGTTTGTTCCGCTCCAGTGCCTGGACTAATATCGCATCGACATCTGTTTTCCATTCGACAGCCATCTTCTTTCACCTCCAAGCAACCTTGTTGTTGTTTCAGTCGCCAGCGCTTCCGCGCGTTGCGGCCAGGGAGACCAGCATTACGTTTCATTCTTCCTCTTGCGATTTTCGGCAACGAAAACGCCCAGATCTGCGATCGTTGCAAACCAGCGGTTCGGTTCGATTGCGACGGCATTCGCAAGTAACGTTTCAAAAGCGGATTGGTCTTCAGGATCCAAATCAAGTTCGAAATCCCCGCCGCCAACTAGCCCTATCCCGAAAATCAAAGGGCTCCGCCTGACAGGAGCAATGAAGCGAGGCGCCAGACGTCGCCCCAATTCATCAAAGAAACAAAATGCGCCTGCTTCAACATCTACAGCTTCGCATTCCCCTTGAACCGAGGCCATGTCGGGAAAGACTGACACTGTTTGGTCTTCTGCGAATACGATGATCATTGCTTCAACGAAAGCGCCCAACGCTGATGTTATAAAGCGGGCGCCCGCGAACCGAGAGCGGTTAAACTCCCGGGTGTGTGATCGCAAAAAGGAGGCACCCGCAATGACATTATACATTGGAGTAGACATCCATGCGCGACAACAAACGGTGAGTTACCTGGACACGGAAGATGGGAGCAGCGAACAACGAGAACTGCACCACGAGCGCGATGACATCAGAGCTTTCTACAGTCAGTTCAGCGGAGAAGTGATAGTGGGGATCGAGGCTTGTGGGTACACGAACTGGTTTGAAGAGCTGATAGAAGGGTTGGGCCATAAGCTGCTGGTAGGAGACGCGGCCGAGATCCGGCGGCTGGCGCGACGGCGGCAAAAGAACGATCGGCGAGATGCGGACCTGATACTCGACTTGTTGGTGCATGATGAGTTTCCAGCGCTGTTTCGTTATCCGCCCGAGAGCCGGGAGCTGCTGCGCCAACTGCGCTACCGGCACAAGTTAGTAAAGCTGCGGACGATGGTGGCGAACACTCTGCATGCGCTGGCGATCAATTGTGGGCTCAGCTTGCGGGCGCAACTATTGACCTGGGGCGGGAGAAAGCAGCTGGCGGGGCTACAGCTTTCACTGATAGCCCAGCAGCAGCGGGATGAGTTGGTGAGCCTGGCCGATGAACTGAGCCGGCGAGTGGTAACGGTAGAGCAGTGGTTGAAAGAGCAGGCGAGTCAGGATGCGCGGGTGACGAGGTTACAGACGCATCCGGGAGTGGGCTTGTTGACCTCGCTCTGTGTGGTCCACACGTTGGGAGAGCTGTCTCGCTTTTCATCGACGCGGAAGGTGGCTGCATACGTGGGCTTCGATCCGATGGAAGACTCGTCGGCGGAACGGAAAGTATACGGCGGGATCAGTAAAGCCGGCTCGAGACTGTTGCGTTATTTGCTGGTGGAGGCTGGCCAGACTGCCTGTAAGCATGACGAGCAGTTGAAACAGTTCTATCGGCGGTTGGTACCGCGGCGGGGCAAACCCCGAGCCAAGGTGGCCGTGGCCCGCAAGCTCTTAATCAGGTGTTTCATCATGGCCCGGTCCGAGATCGACTATGTCGAGTTTCTCCGTCGCGGCAAAAAGGCGGCGGAGTGAAACGGCAGTGGGCTGTCAGCTTGCCCGGCGAAGCGCGTAGGCCAGGCGTCACTCAATGCCTGTACGCTGATTGGGCGGTTGACCTCTCTCTCAAGGAGAGTGCGTATTCTTCCTCATGAGCGGTAGTGCTCGAATAGATGGTTGCTTACTGCTGGTGAGCGGCCTGAGGCCAACGCAGGAACACGAAAAACAAAAAGAAAGAAAAAGCAGATCTACAAGAGAAGAAGTACTTGGTTTCTATTAAACGTGCGATCACACAACGCAACCGAGAAAGAGACTACGGTGCAGGTCCCAGGAAGCTGGACGGCACTGTCTAGCGTAGTGCGCTCTTTTTTCCTTGACCCGCTTTATAGACGCGCTTCAGCTGCGGCTCGCCCAACCAACTTAACAAAGGCCCGCTCAGGGCGAGTCCGCTGCAAGCGCTCGTTAGACGCGGTCCGGATACGTGACCTTCTTTCCATTTACCACAACGTGGCCGGCTGCCCTAAGCGCCTCTAGCACCTCCGCGACCTCTTGCCCCGAGAGCATCTTGTGGAAGTGGGAAAGGATTGCACTCTGCAAGGACATCACCGCGGCAGGTCGAGCCTTGGCTGATGCAATGCGCTTCTCGTAGAAATCTGCGGCCCGCTGTTTCGCAGGTATCTTATCCGTCGATTTAACCAACGGAATCTCCAATACTGATGCCCAGCGGGAACAAAGTATTTTCTGATCTTTTAGATGCTTTATTAGAGGGTCGAAGCCCTTGTCTTTAGAGATGATGTGGAAATATGCGTCCAGATGGGCTGCGGATAACTTCCCTATGTAATAGGCAATGTGGAAGTCCAGGGCGCTAAGTCCATGGCTACTGATTTGGACATAGCTACCATTGGAACCAAGCGACTGCACCGCATTGACTATCGGGAAGTCGAGCCGCTTCAGATTCGCTCCGACAAATACGACGACCCGAAAATGCTCATGCTTGAGCCTTTCAATGTACTCAGGCTTAACGTTCTCTGAATCAATCAGAACGAAATTGGTGCGCACTCAGGGGTCTCCTAATAAGCGGCTAACGGTTGAGTTTACCGGGACCGGCGATTACATCCAAGCTTCGCCAAACCAAACAAGTTCAGAAAGAGGCGATGCGCGCTCCGGTCCAACGACGGGTTGGATTTCGCTGTTGACTGAAAATGTCTGAGTCGGTCGAAATCCAAAGAGCGGTTGGGCATCTCCCTGTGCACTTAATTTACCCAGGATCTTCAAATCATGTTCCGCTTGATTCGAAAGCTGTGTCCGCGAACATTCATGGACTTGTAGCTGATTCTCGAAAAGATCAGAATAGACCAGATAACTCTTACCAATCTCAAAAGAGGAGGCACAACTAGTAATGAAGCTCTCACCTTTTTCCTTTACGTAGTACTCGGAAGACACCATCAGTTGCACGGCCACTGTGCCTTTCCATACTTTTGCAACCTTGAATGTGACTTGTGTTTGATTCTTCTCGGTTACTTCCCCTGAGAAAACGGCAGATGAAACGCGAAATGCCTCGGCACCGGCGGCTTTAGACTCCTCCTCATTGTATGAAGTCTTGCGTGCACACCAACCGGCGGCGGCAGGTTCAAAACCAACAAGGATCAAGATGAATGAGAGAAGTAAGAGGCCAACTGTTTTCATATAAGGAAACTATCTAACGCTGATGCTATAAAGCGGGCGCCCGCGAACCGGAAGCGGTTTAAACTCCCGGGTGTGTGTGATCGCAAAAGGAGGCACCCGCGATGACATTATATATCGGAGTTGACATTCACGCGCGACAACAAACCCTCTCTTACC
>JAXIOV010000005.1:0-17108 GCA_045403245.1 Pyrinomonadaceae bacterium
AAAAAGCAGTCAATAAGGTGCGATCACACACGCTAGCTCGTTTTTGAAACACACTACTGGGTGCTGTCAGGTGCAAAACAAAAGCCATTCGGCACTCCTCGGATAAGTACGCTCTTTTTTCTCTTGACTCGCTTTATAGATGGCCTTCAGCTGCGGCGCGCGATCAGCATTCAAGCCGCAAGTAAAAAGTTACTTGAGAAGCATGCTATCGCGCCGTCAGCTGCAAGGCTTTGTTAGGTTGCTCCCCAAGAATAAGAACGCGGCGCACAAAAACCGGGCGCTGCCACTTCGGCAGCGGTGTCAATGCTATTCGCAGACTCCCGAAACGTTTTATCAATCTTGCGCATACAGATTAAGAAGACTCGAGAGCCAGATTTCAAGAGAACAGCTTCAGCTTCATGATTTCCGACATCGGGGCTACTGGATTCAGCTTACGGTGCCACGACGAAACAGTAAGGATTATGGGTCGAATAAATAATATAAGGGATAACGCCTAAGATGAAACACTCTTTCATAAACGCCAAGCTCGTGTCGGTCCTTTTGGTGAGCGCGCTCCTAACGGCGTGTACCTCAATCCCGGACATCCAGCCATTTGCCGATGCGACGGTGAACCTGGCAACAGCTTTGAATAAGGGCTATGGACAGACCGAAAACCAGCTTGCAACCTTGCAGGCCGAAAATACCGAACTGAAAGTCGCTGCGGCCGCAAAGCTCACAGAGTTGCGCGATCGCTGGAAGCCCACCAAAGCAGGAATCAATGCGCTCGTGGCCTACACTGATTCGCTTGCGGCGCTCGCGAAAGCCGGAAAAACCGGGCAGGAAGCGGCGAACAAACTCACTGATTCATTCACCGGCCTTTATAACGCGGTTGGTCAATTGGTGCCGATACCAGGACTCTCGGCTGGAGTACAAGCCGCCTTCCAGGCGATCGGCGCTGTAAACGGGACAATTGCTAAAATGCGCGCTCGGCGTGCTTTGAAAGAAGCCGCCGAGGACGCGGCCCCGGCCGTGGAGACGATCGCGAAGATACTCGCCGCAAACTTTGAGGCGCTTGAAAATATCAATGCTGCTGCAGGCACCGCGTCGGCCGATGCCGTTCAAAAGAAATATTCCGAAGTGCTTAACTATCATCAGACTCTGGTTGCTAACGATATCAGGATTACCAGAGTTCTCTCGCTCATGAATGGCTTTTTCGGACTGACCTCTGACTATTACGGCCAGGCAGAAAACGCGCGACAAGCCGATGACAATGTGCGTGCCGGACAGATCCTGGCGGCGCTTCCCGGCGATCTGCAACGAATACTCGATCAGATCAAGCATCTGGATCCCAAAATTCCGGCGGCGCTTAACGCCAACGATGCCAATGTGATCAGCGTGCTGGAAAACAGGCAAAGGCAACTGTTGGATAACTCCAAACGCTACCGGGAAGAGTTAAGCCGCATCGACCCGGAATATCAATCGGTGATTGCCAGGATAGTCAGCATCGATAACACAACCAGAGCGGGGACAGATCTGTTCACCAAGAGTCAGGAAGCCATAAAGGCATGGGCGAAAGCGCATAACGATTTGAAATTGGCGCTCGAAAAGAAGCAAGGGCTAACTTTTCGGGAATTGGAGTCGATAGTAACAGAGGTGCTCGATGCCCTCGACAAAGGAGGCGACAAGTAATGGCACAGGTCAATTTCAATACCCTGGTTACGATCGACGACTGGGCCGGCGCCCTGCAACAACTTCTGAATGATGCTTCGGCGGCCATCAGCACCAACAATCAACAAGCGAAACTTGCCGCCCAGGATGCGCTGCGAACCTTTAGTAAACTCTCGCCGGTGCAGTGTGAGTTTCTTGATAACATTGCGCACAAAGCCGTCAACGATTTGTTTAATTCAGTCGCCGACGCAGCTCTCCAGTCCATCGCCTCCCGTAACGCCGAACTGCAGCAGGCTACCAAGCTAATTAAGGACGTTGCCACCGAGGCTCAAAAGGACGCCAAGTCGATACAGTTTGAGAAAGTCATCTCGGCACTGGATAAAGCAAAGTCTGCGGCGGAGACGTTAAAGACGCTGGAAACCTCGCTCGCCCAACCCGATCAAAATTTGTTGGCTAAAATAAGAGCACTGAGTGACGCGATCGACGCGCTGAGCCAGCTTGCATAGACGAAACAATACTCGTAGCCATACGGACTGCAAGGCTTTGTTGGGCGGCGCGTCAGGTTGAGCTAGACCCTTTTGATAATACCGAATTCGCCGCAAACCCAAGCAAGGCAATGCCGAGAATCACTTGAACGATGACCAGCATTCTAACAACGGTGCTATTAGGCAGGATATCGCCATAGCCAACTGTTGTCTGCGTTATAGTGCTGAAGTACAAGAAATCCCAAAATGACCATACTTCAGGCGACGGATTGGAGAGCGTATTCAGGCGCCCTTGAATCTCGCCGGACTTCTGTTGATAAGTCGTAATGAGATGCGTAGCTAGTTCCTTACCGTCGTCAACAGTTTTCGGAAGCCTTACGAACGATTCATCAGGTAGCTCATCGTTGCTGATCTCGTTGCCGTCCTTGTCGCGAATTTGAAGCCTGTTTTGAACCACCGGAACTAACCCCCCGAGCGGGTCAATATCAGGAAGATCGATTAAGGCGTATTGCGAGAATATGTAGTGGTAATCATCCGTGACAAATTCTGTGATTTGGTTCTCAGTGATTCGCGGAGGATTGATCCCCTGATCCATTTTCACGACCAGTTGCTGGAGCAAGTTGACTTTGAGTAAATATTTTTCAAGATCATGTTTGGCTGAAGTTCTAATGATGTCTATTTGGGCCGCGAGTATGTCGGAATTGAAGCTAAATGTATGGGGAGCCCGGACGTAAATACCATAATAAAACCCGGCGAAGATGAACAAACTAGCAACATAAATAATAAACAGGTTCTTGATTCGGCTCAGTATTGCCATTAGTGATCTACGATTCATGAGTATCGACAGATGTAGCCTGGCCAACGCTGGCCTTCAGCTGCGGCGCGCGATCAGCATTCAAGCTGCGCTGAAAAGATTACTTGAGAAACATGCTATCGCGCCGTCAGCTGCAAGGCTTTGTTGGGCAGCCGAACGCGGATCACTTCTTAGTCGTTGCTCGAGGTTGGCTATACATTTGCAACAGAGATTTCGCGAGTTCAGCCCTCGCTTTATCTCGAACTGTCGGATCAGAAGTTTCAATCTGCTCCAGCAGTTGCGCAGACATGCCAACCGCATTGATCCGTTCAAGCATGGCTACATAATCTTTGGCCTGCTCCATCGTCGATTTGTATATCAGCAAAAAAGTGGCGGCAATGAATTCAACCACGATGCCGGAGCCGGCTGCCACGATCGATGGAGCTATCGATTGGCTTGAGAAGACCCGATAAACTCCCCACCCAATAATAATGAAGCCGATTGTCATCACAACCAACACCAACACGAAGATCCATGAGACTTGGCTAAGGTTACGCGCGACATACTCCTCAAGTTTTGCGCTAGCTAGATCCCAAGCAGGCTTGACCTTGTCGGGGTGGGCTTCTACCCCTTTTCGATCTCAACGATCCGCCAAGTTACTTGAGAAGCATGCTATCGCGCCGTCAGCTGCAGGGCTTTTTTGGGCAACAGCGAATAGTAATTATATACTTTCATGAGGATAGTTCATTCCAATCGGAGGCGATATGTCCGATTATTGGCTTTTTAGGTGGCTAGATGAATATGATGTCACCAATCTCCAATCTGCCGAAGCTCGTCTTAGCGACACAAAAGCCGTCGAAGCACTGAGAGAAGCAGCAAACGCGGCTGCGGTTTCACTCCATGCACCTGCAACGGATGGTAGGTCGATCTTAGCTGGGCGCGGATTAGATTTATCTGGGCAACTTGATTGTAGTCATCCATCATGTAGGAAGAAACAAGTTGACGATTTGTTCAAGCACGTCTGGCATTACTTCGATAACATCGTGGTTGCAGACGGGACGGCCCATGAAGTTTCAACGCATTGGGATGATGGTCCTGCTCATAAAAGAAATGAGTGGATTCTGAGTCATATAGGTGTACTTCTCTACCTGAGAGAAATAGGTGGGGAATCGCTAGTTACCTTCCGTGAAAAAATCCGGCCCTGTGAAGTACATTGGCAGAAGCACGCTGAGGATACCGTTTTAAGAAAAGTTCTGGATTATGGAGAGACCTTGATCCCTGTCCTTGTTCAAGAAGCGAGAATTTCTTGGACGATAGAGACGGACGGCTCTGGGGAGTTTACGTTTAACCATCCGGATTTTGAACATACCGTATGGGGGCCATTGAAGCGGCAACAAATTGAAAAGAGGAACGAACAACAAATTCAACGGGCTGTTGCTGAGGCAGTGTTACGGCGCTATATGGCGCACTTGACCTCTGATGTTGCCTCATCTCAACAAACGCGAGTTCCTTTAGGCGCAACCATCGCCCTTCACAGACGTTTATTGCAGCGCTCTAAAGAGATAACGCCTTCTTCAGTTGCTTTTCAACTGCGTTTGCCGGTACTAGAGGGAATCCCAACGAAAACTCTCATAAAGCTTCGTCACGATGAAAAGGAACACTTCCAGAGATTTCAGGACCACCTACGCTTGGCTATTGAGCAACGGTTGAAGCTTGATACTTCAATAGATTCTACTAGACTTGCCGAGCAAATCAGGAATGACTTGATTGAGCCCGACTTAAGGAAGATTCGAGACCGATTGGCTGCATCTGAAAGTCTCTTGCTCAAGAAGTCCGTTGTCGGAATAGGTTTAGGCAGTCTTGTCACAGTATGCGGATTGATAGCGGGATTGCCCCCCATTGTGACTATACCAGCAACGTTGACGCCCATACTCACTATGTATGGACAGGCCGAAAGTAAGCATCTGGAAGAAAAGCGGGATATTGCTTTCGAGGGCATGTACTTTTTATGGAAAGCTGTTCAACATCAGCCGCATGGTGAGGGTTAGCGCTAATTGTTGACCTGTTTCCTTGACCTTCACCCTGTTGCCCAACGGCTGAGTTGACGCGGCGGCGCGATTCAAAGCACCCTACGCCGCACCAAGTTAGTTGAGAAGCACGCTCCGGCCGCTCGCGTCCAACGATTTGTTAGCCGGATGGTGTCGGGTCTGCTATGAACGCCTTCTGCCGTGCCGCTTCTTTCGTGAACTTGTTTTTGGCAGCGTAGAACACGACTCGTGTTGCGGCGGCATGGGCAAACTCCTCTGGATTGGATGCCGCGTAATGTAACCGAATGTCTGCAATTCTCCTGAGCTGCTGCCAACCGACGCGAGTATCAACGGTCATCCATAGGAAATCGAAGTAATCAGATGCGAGTTTGCCCGGATACATTGAGTTCGGGAGCCTCGCAAAAGGTGATACCGTCATCGGAAAGTCTGAGTGTCGAAACGAGCCTTCTGCCCGTCGCAGTTTTCGCGTTAGTGATGCACTTTCGGAAACCAAGATTCTCATTCCCTTGAAACTGGACTTTTCGATGGCAATGGCGTCAAGTAATGAAGACGCATACCGAGAGACGGATATTGACCGGTTACGAGATGAAAGTGGCGCTTCCCTTCGAAGTGGCAAATCATCGGGGTACGGAACAATGGCGCCACGCAACCAGATGAAGTTGACGGGCTTCTTTGAATTACGACTTGGGCGATTCTTATCAATTTGGAATGCTGTGCGAAACAAGTGAGCCCCAAACGAAAACGTTTCGCCCAAGGAGCCAAAGAGTAATGCAACAGCATCGCTCTCGATCATGCCACCCTGCATGGTGGCAGGCCTCGTGAGATCTAAGGTCGCCTCCACAAGCTTTTCGAGTCGGCGGAAATGCGCCGTCGCCATCGGCGCACCGCCTTCGTGCCATTTGGCTCTCGTGCCTAACTGATCAACGAAAAGAAGGAATGGCATTAGTCTCATTCATCCAGCTAACGCTGGAATTAAGCTGCGCCGAGCGAATGGCATTCTACCAGATGGTCATGTGCCACCATGAGAGGCCTGCTGCCGAGGCGTCAGCTTGAATGAGTTGTTAGCCGACATCGGTGCTACCATTCCCCGAGGGCGTCGATGTCGAGGTTCATCTTACTCCGTGCACCTCGGTCCTCCATGCTCTGCAATTGCTTCAAGTACGGTACCCTGGTCCATAGTGAGACGGCGAAACCGTCGAGACCGGGGAAGAGTGTCGCACGGCTGAGGTTCGCCCTGAGCAAGGCCGCCAGAAGTTTACGACGCGCATCGCGACCGATTAGGATTCTCTTCACGTTGTCGACATGGCCGGGCATCGCCGTCAGGTTCGCGTCAAACGTCTGTGTCACGTCCCCTGGACAGAGGAAGAGTCCCTGCTGGATCGTGAGGCGCTCGTTGAGCCGAAACGGGGCCACCGGACTCACGAAGCGGGGCCTGCCTCTGAGGAAGACGTTTCGGAACTCATTGCCGTCGCGATGCCTTGCGTAGCGCTCGAACTGCGATGCAAGTGGTTCGCCGAGCTTCGCGATCATGTCGGCAACGGTCCACGTTAGCCAACTCTTATTCACAGCCCATACAGTCGGCGTTCCTCGAGGCGACCTCTCGAGAGCGAAGTAGGAGGCCACGAGGAAGGAGAATGTGAAGTCGAGTAACCGGCTCGGTGCGCCATGGTGGCGCATCAGTGCCAACCAATCTAGTGTATCCCCCTTCCTCGGCGGGGGTTCCACTGCGTAGAGGTGATAACGCCGCATGAATTCAAGGATCAGCTTGACCTCGAGGTCGGGGATCTTGTCGCCGCTCACGTCGAACTCTGCAGCAACTTGTTCGAGAGTTGTGGTAAGAGAGCCGCTTCCATCCGAGAGTCCGCGGAAGACCCACTCTTCGTCAGCCTCAGCGCGGCGGAACACATCCTGAGCCTTCGTGAGGCTCGGCCAGTCCACTATCTCGTCGGGAAGTTCTGCCAGTACTGAGCTGCTCATGTGTGCTCCGCTCAATTCGTCAGGCGACCGGCTAACGATTGGCTTCAGCGGCGCGGCGCGAACTCACACAAGCTAGGTCGCAGAAAGCATCATGAAGAGGATGCTATCGCCGCGTCCGCTGCAAGCCAATCGTTAGCCGCACCGTTTGGAATCTGCGGTGGGTAATCCCCGTCACCCACAATTCGGAAGCCCCGGCGTTCTAACCTTGTTTTGAAGACAACGGCACCCGGATTCGTAGCCTTCGTGAGTGTCCGAATAGCCTCCAAGCAAAGATCGTTTCGTTCCCCCAAGATGACCTCTTTGAGACATAGCCCTTCGTCAAAGGGCGAGAAATGAAGCTTTCCTTCTTGTTTCGCTTTCGAGAGGTCTACAAATCTTCTGCACTCTTGCTCATATTTCCAGCCGATGAATTTCGTTCGGAGCAAGAGATTGCGAACAGAAGAAATCGAGAGCGGATCTGCGTCTGAGCTCGATCGCAAGCGCTGACGTTTCCTCTTGTAGACAACACATTGGACTTCGCTTCGCTTCAAGTCGAACCCCAGGCAAATGCCTTTGTGATTGCTCGCGTAGTGGCTCCATAACAGCGGGTTCGTCCAGTTTGCGCTGAAGCACAAGAGGCCAGTATTGCGGACCTCCGAGTCCATGCGCCTCAGCAGTTCACGGATCTCCCGCTTGTGAGAATTCAGTGCCTTTAGTTCAAAGGGATCATTTACCTCTGAAAAGCAGGAGACCTTAAGTCGGTTAAGGCTAATGCTGCTTATCCCATGTTCCGCCGATGTTAGGTGGTACGCGCGAACGAGACTGTGATCTGGAGGAGGTAAGCCGAACTTTGCACTACCCATCTCTTTCGGATAACCCAAAGCACTCCATTCCGCGTCGTTATCGTCGTTATCTCGCTTCGTCATTGGAATCCAGTCGGCATAACACTGCGCTTTAGCGGCTCGCCCACGCAACTCTCCAAAGAAGCCCGCTCAAAGCGAGTCCGCTGCAAGCGCTCGTTGGATGCGCTGTCGATGGAATCACTCATTCTCGGCTATGAACCCTTTAGCCTGAATTTCATATAACCTTAGATCGTTGATCCCGCCTTGCGAAAGTTGCACGAAAACATCTTCAACTCCCGCTTGACTTGGGCTCAATGTCCACCGTCGACCATCGCTATCCCATTGAACGAAGTTCAGTAGCGAAAAACTATGCCACTCATCGACTGTCATAGGACGACGCTCAGTACCGTATTGTCGCTCAAGATAAAGGGCTCCCAGACGCCGCAGCTTTAGAAGAGCCTTTTCCACCTCATCAATGAAAGCCTCGCGAGCCGCTTTTGGGAACTGGACCCAAAGATGGTCCAGCATATGACGCAGACTCACTAAACCGTCGCTGCCGGGGAAAGACAGGATGGCTCTTTGCATCGGTGTCAGCCTAATCCTTTTTCGACCACGCATAAGGAAGCATCCAACGCTGACCTTCAGCTGCGGCGCGCGATCAACATCCAAGCTGATGGAAAGGAGCTACTTGAGAAGCATGCTATCGCGCCGTCAGCTGCAAGGCTTTGTTAGACGGCGTCGGCGGATGCGACTGAGAGTGCGGCTAGTTTACGCTGCTTTAGATATTGATAGACGCCGCCACCTAAAATCCCATACGGAATCCCAATAATTATCGGGAACCAGAAAAAGAAAATGTAGAGGGCAAACATGGTAAAATGATCAATACTAACTTGCCCACGAATACCTTTGGCCACTTCCAGCAGCCACTTCCAAATCGTGGGAATCCCCCAATAAGCTGACCACACAATGTAGCCGAACAACAAACTAGCCAGAGTTGACCTGAGAAGCTTCACGACTACCGGCACGTTAAGGTCAGGAGCGGTTATCATCATACCTAAATAGACGGGGAATATGATGATTGTAAAGATCGCGGTGACGATCCATGACCAGCGAATGCGCACTTTGGCGGCCTCGATTTCAGGCTGTTCGAGCATGCCGATTGATTGACCTTGTATCACATCGCGCTTAGCCGCCTCACGGAGTCGTAAAGCCATACACGCTTTGCAAAGTAGTGACCCACCAACATCCTCAAGGCAGTCCCGACACCCAGCTTTGCCACATTGCGTGCAGACTCCTACGGCATCAGTTTCTGAATGTTGATAGCATTTCATACGAACCGCCCTCCGTATAACAGCCGTCAAACGTTGGCCTACGTAACGAATGAAGGTCTGATCAGCCATCATCAGTGCAGCGCCCAACGCTGATGGCCTTCAGCTACGGCGCGCGAACAGCATCCAAGCTGAAGGGAAAAGACCACTTGAAAAGCATGCTATCGCACCGTCAGCTGCAAGGCTTTGTTATGCGCGGCCTATGAGTTGACGGTTTTCAACATACTTCGCAGTGCTTCGAGGTGCTTCTTCTTCAGCTTGAATTCTGTGCTTCCCAATTTCATTCTTACTTCTTTTGCCTGCGCGAGCTCGGCAAATTGTTTGAATGGAATCGGGGAAAGCTGCAAGATCTCAATTCGTCCGCCACGCCCATTATCCCGCGACGGCCCTATAATCAGGTCGGTTGAGAGGAGAACGTTGGCATCAGTCAGAATCGTCAGGCGGTGATTCGAGACATACTTGCCCCCTTTGGTCCGAGTCGATGAAACAAAGTGCAGCCGAACGCAGTCGGGCTCAGTAATAGTCTGCCCACCGACCGCAAAAACCGCGCTTAGGGCCAGGAAATCTCTCCATCGAAAGTTCCTCTGACTTCCAATGACGTAGAAATTTGCAGCTACCGCCACCGCGGGAGGATTTTCATAGTAGGAGACTGTGGCTCTTCCGCGGTTAATCGTCTTAGTCGGCTGTGCCGACCGAGATTGGGCGTTCGTGAACTCTTGCCGGACCGCCGGCGTCACGAGAGGCAGTGTCAGGGTGACTATCAATAGTCTTCCTAGACAATGCATTCTGTTAATTTCCTAAAACGTCAGGAGCAGCATAACGTCTGAGTTGACCGGGCGGCGCGATTTCATTCAACCTTTGCCGCGCCAGGTTTGATGCGAAACCCCCAACCACCGCACCGGTTCAACGAGTTGTTTACGGCGGTGTCCAAAACTCATTTAGGCGGCACATAGTAGCCCGTTGGCAGTTCATACATGTAATAGACCCGATGTTGAATCGTCCCCAAAGTGACAAGTTCGTGTGGATGTTCCCATTCGTAGCTGAAAGGAACGGAAATAAAAAAGCGCTTCTGAAACAAGTTTGCGTCAACCGTAAATGTAATCGAACGTCTGCCCGGAATGTAGTACTCGTTAACCAGATCGCGACCCTCCCAATAATTTGCTGGTTGCGATTTGTGTTTCATCGTCTTCTGTTTGTCATAGTAGACGGGCAGAAGCGCACCTTCGGGTGGTTCGGGAATGTAAGTAGTTGCGATTGATCCGTCGGGATCGTGCTTCGTTATTTTTTTGAAGAGCTTGTCGGCTTCTGGTGTGATTACCAAGTCACTCGTTTCAATCACGATGGTGCAATTGGTGTTGTTATGCAAACGTAAAAGCGTCTTCGTGCGGTCGTTTCCTGGTCCACTGGCGGCTTCGTACGAAATGAAGATTGACGGTTTCACAGTTTCTTTAACGACACACCCGTTTGATGGTTTGGATGTCTCCTGCGCGACGCACATCTTAGGCGCAAGGACCAAGCTCAGGAGAATGGTGGCGGCGCAGATGAGTTTCATAAGAATCTTCAGCACGGCTAACCCGCAACCCTTACCTCTCGGATATCCTGACCCTTCACCAACTCGTCCACAGCGGCAAGATACTCAACAATCGCATCCTGGATATTCTCTAGCGCCTCTTCCTCGGTTGCGCCTTGCGTCCAACATCCTGGCAAACCAGGGCATGACACGCTGAATCCTTCCTCCGATTCATTCAGGACCACTTTATATTTCATCCTCAACCTCCGCCTGATTATACCGTTGAAAGAAATCAACAGCCATCCAACCTTGCGCTTGAGCGGCTCGCTCACGCAACTCACCAAAGAAGCCCGCTCATGGCGAGTCCGCTGCAAGCGCTAGTTCGGCGTGGGTCGTAATTCATTCCTTGATCAAGACAACACCTTGCCGCGATTCTATCGCTGAAATCTGCCGGCGAAACTCCTCATTCTCTTTTCTGATTCGATTGATGTTTTCTTTCCACGTTTGCATCTGAGATTCAGTTGGTGTGCCGCTCTTTCTGGCGAGTAACTCCTCGTGAGCACCAGTAGCTAGCTGCGCGAGATTACCAATTAGCTTTGATTGCAAACTGAAATACTCTTCATACCACTCAGGACTTTTCAGCTTTGCCATTTGCATTGCGTTTTTGGCTGCTTCGTTAAGAGTATCTGAGGCCTGGCCGTAGAGCTTTGCGGCTTCCTCAATCAATCTGTCGTGTTCCTCTCGATCACCGGACTCAGTTTTCTCTCTGGCCTTTATTCGTTTACGTTCAGCTTCTTCTCCAAGGTTACGCGCTTTGACTTTAGCTGCGTTGATTTCATCAATGAGTTTGTTACTCTGCGGAGTCTGGCCACACGATATCGTGAAGCACATCGCCATAACGGCAAGGCATAAGAACGCACTGGTAGATTGACTCATTTGATACATTTTCCGTAGTTTACACGCGAGCGCCGAACGCCGCGCTTCAGCGGCTCGCCCACGCAACTTAACAAAGAAGCCCGCTCATGGCGAGTCCGCTGCAAGCGGTTGTTGGACGCGTTCAGAGTGTGCTGCGACTTCACATCGCATCATTCACTTCTCGCGCGACCCGATCACCCGATTCGAGAGCGCCCTGCATCCAGCCATCAATCCAAACTGAGGTATGCTCACCCGCAAAATGAATTCTGCCTTCGGGTCGGGCGACGTGTGGCAACAAAGAGCTGAACTGGCCCGGCTTGTAATAGGAACTGGCTCCGCGCGACCACTCGTCGTCGTCCCAGCATTTCGTCACGCCGCCTTCGAAATTATCGCGCATTGCAGGGTAGATCATCTCTACTTGTTCAAGCGCGAACTTTATACGCTCGTTCTCCGGCATTCCTGTGACTCGACGTGAGTGCAGGCTGATGGGGAAGGCCTGTAAAATACCCCGTGTGCCCGGCTGCTTGTAACTCACGTCCCACACTTGGCTGATGGGCAGGTCCGTCGTCGCGAAGCCGCTCTGCCCGTTGTTAGCCCAGAATCTGTTCTGCGTTTGCAAGAAGATTTTCGACGCTGAGAGATACGGCAACTGCTCAATGGCCCTTTGCTTCTCCAAACTGAACGCCGGCGCGACCTCGATATTTTTCTGAACGCTAAAAGGGACAGCGCAGATGAGATGGTCCCCGGTCAACGTGTGAGGTACGCTGCCCTTTAGGAAGACCGCTTTGACGTCCAACGCGTCCTGCTCGATTCTGACGACCGGCGTGGCGTAGTGAATCTTCTCGGACAATCGAAGTGCGAACGCTTTCGGAAGAAGATCATTACCTCCTCGGATCTTGTAGTAGTGGTCCAGCTTCTGATTAAGTGCGTGATTGCGCAGCATGAAAAGGGCAGACCATGTCTCAACGCTGTCGTCAATGCCCCCTAAACTCAGCAAAGCAACGGCCTCTGAAGATGCCCCTCGGCTTTTCCAGAGATCCGATCGGTTCATATGGTCATATTTCTTCAGTGTCTCGAGTCGAGGCCAGTTTCGATCCGTAACGTTTCCAAGTTCGCTCAACATCGACCAGATGTACTTCTGTCGGATGCCATTTAATCCGAGGGCCTGCTCCTCTGACGTCAGCCTATAGGCCGACTCAACTTTCTGTACGGTTTTCGTCTGGAATTTTTTCCCACGCACGTAGTAGACAGACGGCAGATCGGGCGGCTGGAAGGGATCTAAGACGAGGCCGAAAAGTTTGGCATATTTGAGCGTGAAGTTATGGTGATTCGGAATCCGGCTGGCGCCGCCTTCAGCGTAAAGCCCTTCCGCGAAGGAATCGCGTAGAGTATAGACGCGACCGCCTGGCCGCGTGCGCGCCTCAAAAACGTTGACGTCGTGACCTGCCTGTGTTAGCTCGAAGGCTGCCGACAGCCCAGCCAATCCCGCTCCGATAACAATAACCTTTTTAGCGGCGCCCCTTCGTTCCAAGCTCCTGTGATCGAGAGCGAAGCTGTTCAGTGAGGATGCGGAGAGCGCAGCGGCCGCGATAGCAGTCTGTTTCAAGAACTCTCTGCGTCTCATGCTCCACTCCCACAATTGGAAATAATCGGAAGCGGCCAACGTTGCGCTTCAGCGGCTCGCCCACGCAACTACGAATATAGGCTACTCACCGGCGAGTCCGCTCCAAGCGCAGCGTTGGGCCGCTGGTTGCCAATCAGAAATTACTCGCGAAAGAACTCCACGGGGTACTGCTCGATGTACTTTCGGTAATAGGGCCAAAGACTATCTTCGCCATAGAGCTGCTCGTTTAGTGGCTCGACGTGTTCATCCAACCACTCTCTATTGAGCGCGTCAATAATAACGCGACGCTCCTCTAACGTCGGAGGCGGAGAATTACCGAGGAGCGTCCGAAGGCCCGTTCGAATCACAGCAGCGTGGCGAGTGGCGTCGAGTAAATCCAAGCTCTCGATAACAAGATTTACTTCCGCCGGATCGAAGTTCCATAATGCCTGCTCGAGGCCCCCGTTTCCCACATCACGAATGAAGTAAGTTGTGCTGGCGAGGATGCGCTGGCCAACCGTACCTTTGGATTGCTCGCCCCAGGAAGGTTCCATCAGTGTCCAGAAGTACTCGTCGTCGGGAAGATGCTCCACACTGGAACGGAGGAGGCGAGTATCAGATCGTGTCATAGTAATAAACTTACCTAGAAAGGAGTGCAGCCCCATTGAAACGCGTGCAGGCTAGGCGGTGGGGGGAGCACTCTCGCGAGAGCGAGGCCGCTCAGCCAGCCGCCGAGGACACCACTCACTCCGCCAACGGTGATCCAGAACACACTGTGCTGAATCTCGCTGGTTTGAATGGCCGGAGTGATCCGCAGCAACGTGAACGCGACAATGAGGCCAAGCTCTGCGATCACACTGGCGATCGGAAAGCTGAGCAGCGCGACGGCTGCAGCCACGCGGTGTCCCTTCGTGGGAACGTTACCTAGCCAGACTACGGATCCCAGTACAAGAAAACCGAGGAGAATGTCCGTATCGGGGCCGTTGACGAATGGCTGGTAGTACCCGATCCAGAAGGCAATGTTGAATGCAACAGCGGCGGCTGCGACGCGCACCCAGGTCACGGACACATATTGGGTTAAGACCCGACGCTGCGCAGTAGCAACGATCACCGCGACGACCGCAAGTGCAATGGAATGGGCGACCAGTTGTGCTGGCGTGAGATCGTGATCATGTCCACCAGTTATGCCGTGTCCGATGGGGGTATACAGAACATATCCTGCCAACCATGCCGCCGTGTTCCAGCGAAGCCATTGGCGCGGAAAGCTCACCTGCAGCATGCGCATACGCTCCGTTCAGAATGAGAGCCAGCCCAACGCCGGCCTTCAGCTGCGGCGCGCAATCAAGCATTCGAGCTGAGAGGAAAGAGATTACTTGAGAAGCATGCTATCGCGCCGTCAGCTGCAAGGCTTTGTTATGCGCGCTACTATTTGCTGGCGTTGGCTTTCAGCCTCAGCGCGATGAGGCCTTCTGTAATGCGAAACACTTCCTGAATATCGGCGAACGTTGTTGTCGGGTCATTGTTATAATCCATCAGCCGGTGGTTGTAATTCTGGTCTGCCGCGATTTCATCGATAACGAAGCGCGCTTCCTGAAGAGCCGCGCCACGATGAGCAGATTTACCGCTGACCTCATTCGTTGCCATTTGCAGCGCGCAATACAAGCTGAAGGTTTTGGCTCCGGCTGGACACTCGCGGTTATCGGCACGATTCCATTTCGACGGCGAATCGAGTATCTCACGCGCGCGCTTCACGATTTGTAAATCGGCCTGGGTTATGGGAGGCCTTACCTTAGAATCATCAACGGCGGTAGATTGAATTGCAGTTCCCTGCGCCTTAACGGCGAAAGGCAATAGGAGAATGGCGGCGACAAGACAGACAAATAGATTCGCTCTTGAGAATGTTACCTTACTCCTCATCTCAAATTGACCTCCAAATGGCGGATAACGCTGTTGGATGGCGCGTTTGAAATCACGCGGCTCGCAACAAGGATCTTTCAAGGGCGCTAGGTAACTGAACACGAACCGCTTGTCAGCTTCAGCGCGTGTTAGGCGACGTTCGTGGCTTACAAGCAATCAGAGCACCGGAAACGTAGCGCGCATTTATCGCGTGAACGAAGTCGAAGCGACGTTCGATCTCGCTGGGCGAACGATCGCAATTGCTTCCATAGAGAGAAGCGCCGTCAGCTATACCTCTTCGTTAGGCGCCGGTCCCTACAAGGCGAGTCATTAGTCTCAGTTGTCTGCCGGCTATTCAAGGGCATTTTACTTCTTCGCCTCAGCGGGACCTTGCCGCTTCATCAGTGAATCCGCTTGGCGATGAATGATGCGCCAGCCATTTCGCTGGCGTCGGAAGATCCACGTAGCACGGATCTCAAGTATCGACTCCTCAGAATGGCCTGGGACCTTGAAGCGCACTTTCTCACGCTGTACAACGTAGCCGAGGTTCCCATCTACGTAAGACGCAATTCGCTCGATCGTCAGAGACCCCTCGGAGTACTGCGTACTCGCCCAGTCGAGTCGTCGCCCGATCTGATCCCAACCATGGTCACCTCTCCCGCCGGAGACGCCGAAGAGCGTGACGTCGGCGGCGCGGGACCAGAGGGCTTTGAGGGGCTCTGCGCGCCCTCGAAACAACTCGGTTTCTGCCCGGGTGACCTTGTCGAAAAAAGCTTCGAACTCTGCACGCGTTTGAGCGCCAGCCTGAGGAGCGCCCAATAACAGGGCCGAAAGCGCTGCAACGCAAACCACAAAGACCGTCCTGGGCCCGATGTGTGTCCCCTTCATCTCTCGCCTCCCTTCGCTAAAGAGCGTCCGTCGACCGCGCCGGAGTTAAGCTGCGAAGCCAGCTGTGAACTACTCAGCCGAACTGCTTGGTCGCGCTTCGTCTGCCTAACGCTGCGCTTGAGCGGCTCGCCCACGCAACTTACCAAAGAAGCCCGCTCATGGCGAGTCCGCTGCAAGCGCTTGGATTGTTGGATCGCGCCCGTCGGTGAAATCGGCCCGGTCGCTACGCCTTTCCCGTCGCAGAACTAGGTTTACTGGAACCCCTTCGATGCCTGGCCCTCGAACCAGGCGCCACCGCAGATTTGAGCCGCTCCGCGTGATAATCGCCATGCTAGGCTTGCGACCATCTGAGGGCGCAGCGGAAGAAACATTCTTCTCATAACCAGGTTGGGTAGCTAGAGGATCAAACTCAATCTTCACACCGCTTCCATCCATGCGTCCAACAAACGGGGTTTGATTCCCATCCTCACCTTGCCACTTTCCATTTACGAACTCGTCCACACTGTAGGTCCCTCTCAACCCATTTCCTTCGTCGCGAATGACAATTCTGAATTGAATCTGAGTTTTGTTCTTGCGCGCGATCTGTTTCCATACCCATGTGCCGGTTACATGTGTCCCACTCTTTTGCGGCGCTGAGGTTACTGCGCAAACGATCATTACTCCGCTAGCAAACAGGAGCCGACACGTTGTACTTGTGACGATATGGAATATTGGCTTCATCGTATTTTGGAAGCGATCCAACGCTGGCCTTCAGCTGCGGCGCGCGATCAGCATTCAAGCCGAAGGAACCAAATTGCTTAAGAAGCATGCTATCGCGCCGTCAGCTGCAAGGCTTTGTTATGCGCGTGGTGGGCTTGAAGGGCTCCATTCGCCTTAACTGTCGGTGATCGCATTCACTCCCGCAAAGAGAATCGCCATCGCCAAATGAACCACTATTATCAATACCCAAAGCGCCAGAGCAACCAACCAATTACGCTTAGCTTGATTGTAATCCCGATCATTAGTCTGAATAGCTCCATACTTCAGACGCCAATGAACAAGCCTAACTGGCACTAGAATAAACAAAACCAACATCCCGATTGCACCCGCAACCTTGATGAAAGGTATAAAGTTAATAAAGAAGAAGATCCACATGACGCCAGCCATATTTCTAATAAGGCTAGCACTGTTGCAGGCACTATTAACCTTTTCCTGCAA
>JAXIOV010000136.1:0-10642 GCA_045403245.1 Pyrinomonadaceae bacterium
CCGTGTCAAGGTAGTGCTCTACCCCTGAGCTACGCGCCTACAGTCGTTTTCAAATCGCCCGTCTTAAGACAATCCGCTCGCCTTAAGGTAAGAAGCGAAGCGAGGCCTGAAACTAACAAACGGTTCGCGCGACTGTCAAGCAAGGCATCAGCGAAAGGGGAAAAGGGTAAAGGGGAATGGGAAAACGGCGGAATATTGCGAATCTTGCCTTGGGCTAAGGCAAGCCGCGAACCTGGCCCTTCATCGCCGAGCAGCTCGATCAAAACCACGAAATCTTCAAGCAACGCGATCGATCAACGGCACAGTCTTAACTCGCACTTGCTTCGGCGCGTTCCCATTCCTCCAATAGCTCACTCAAACGCACTTCCGACGATTGATAGTCGTCGTTTACTTTTACGAGCTGAGTAATATCGCGGGCCACTTCAGGCTTGCCCATTTCCTCGGAGAGCGCCGCCAGACGCTTTTCGAGTTCGGCAATCTCGGCTTCAATGATTTCGGGACTCCGTGGTTTCTTGATTACCTTCACTCGCGAAGCGCCACCGGCCAGTGATTTGTCTTTCTTTCTCTTCTTCGCTCTTGCCACCGCTGCCGACACCTGACCCGGCTCGTTAGACTCCCTGGACTTTTCGATTGGTTCTGCGTCGGTTGAGACGTAACGCCCATGCGGTGACGAGTCGGAATCTTTGTCGTAACTGGTCTCTGAACGACCGGCCTTCCAATCGTGATACTCAGTGTAATCGCCCTCGTAATGCTCAGCGCCGCCTTCTCCGTCCAGCGCAAGAATCTGTGTGGCCACGCGGTCGAGGAAATAACGATCGTGACTGATGGTGACAATTGTGCCCTCAAAAGCGTCGAGCGCTTCTTCCAACGCCTCGCGCGAGGGTATGTCCAGATGGTTTGTGGGTTCATCGAGCACCAGGACATTGACCCGCGAGTAAATTAGTTTGGCTAGCGCCAGTCTTCCCTTCTCGCCTCCCGAGAGGTCCCGTACATGTTTGTAGACGTCATCGCCGGTGAACAAAAACTTGGCCAGGAAAGAGCGAAGCTCGCCTGCGGTCGCAGATGGAAGCGCCACTCTTCTGAGCTCCATGATGATCTCGTTCCGGTCGTCGAGGTCATCGAGTTGCTGAGCGTAGTAACCAATCTCAACTTTGGTGCCCCAACGAATCTCTCCCTCCAGCGGCGGAATCTTTTTGAGAATCGTTCTCAGGAAAGTAGTTTTGCCGGAACCGTTTGGCCCAATAATCCCCAGGCACTCGCCGCGTCGCAGTATGAATGAAATATCGCTGGCGAGAGACTTGTCGCCGTAGCCGATCGCCGCTTCGTTGACCATCAGCACGTGATTACCAGTGCGGGCAATAGACTGGAGACGAAAGTCGCCTGAAGACTGATCCGGGCGAACGGCATCAATGCGGTCAAGCTTCTCCAGCATCTTGCGACGCGATTTTGCCTGCTTGGTCTTTTGGCCGGCGATGTTGCGTCGAATGAACTCCTGGGTTTTGGCGATCAACTGTTGCTGATTGTCGTAGGCGCGTTGCTGAGCTTCGCGGCGCTCATCACGTTCGACCAAATAGTCGGAGTAGTTTCCGGTGAAACTTGACGCACGGCCGTTTTCCAGTTCGATGATCCGGCGGCACGAGCGATCCAGGAAATAACGGTCATGGCTAACAATTACAAAAGCCGATTGATAGTCGAGCAGAAACTCTTCTAACCACTCAACCGCTTTGACGTCCAAATGGTTGGTCGGCTCATCGAGCAATAGAACGTCGGGCTCCGCCAGCAGGAGCCGGGCGAGGCCCAACCGGTTTTGTTGGCCACCCGAGAGTTTTTCAGTTTCCAGTGTCCAGGTCGAACGATCGAACCCCAGACCCTGCAGGATCGCCTCGGCTTTAGCTGTGTACTCAAAACCGCCTTCCCGCTCAAACTGGTGTTGCAGGTCGCTGTACCGCTCAAGCACTTGCTCTAAATCGTCGGGGGCCTCTGCCATGCGGTGCTCGAGCTCGTGCATCTCGTGTTCGATCTGTTGCAGGTGACCAAATGCAGCCAGCGCGGATTCGTGAACCGTGGACCCGGCTTCAAAATGAATGTGTTGAGCCAGCATGCCCAGCCGCACTCCCCGGGCGCGTACCACGTCGCCCCGGTCGGCTGTCTCTTCATTGCTGATCAAGCGAAAGATCGTGGTCTTGCCCGAGCCGTTGCGGCCCACCAGGCCCACGTGTTCACCTGGATTTACTTGCAGCGAAGTCCCACGCAAGACGTCTTGCGTGCCATAGGATTTGTGGACTTCGGAAAGTCGAAACAGCATTGGAGAAGTTTCTAAAAGTAACTCAGGCAAAACAAAGCGGGCGTGGAGCTGATGAAGCCTCCAGCGCCCGCTTACATCTGTCCGCAAGATTTATTGCTGCGCTTTCGGACTGCTGGCCGGCGAAGCGTTGGTCGCAGGGGTAGCAGTCGATTGCGGAGTCGCTGCGCCGGCAGGCGTCGCGGTTGTGCCGGGCACGGTGCCCGGAGCAGCCGGACGCAAACCGAGATTGCTCGGATTCGTGAGCATGCTTTCAGCAAGGTTGTTCTTTATCTTTGCTTCGCGGATGGCCACTTCCAATAGGGCCACATTCAAAAGTTTTTGGCGCTGGCTCCTCAAGGCCTCGGTAATTTCCTGTCGGACGCCCTGACTCTCCAGCGTTCGATTCTCAGTTTCGAGTTGTTTCCGCTTGAGCTTGAACACATACCATTTTCCGTTAAATTCCACCGGTGGGGAATAATCTCCAACCTGCATGGAACCAAAAAAACTGGCGATCAGGGCCGGGGGAAAGCCATTTCTTTTTAGATCATCCTCAGTCGCGAAGCCAATGTCTCCGCCACGCGCTGCGCTTTGGTCTTCACTTCGCTGCCGGGCAATTTCGGCGAAGTCAGCACTCCTGAGTTGTTGATAGATATTGTCGATCTTTAGCTTGGCTTCGGCATCCGTTTTCGCGTCGTCCTGCACTCCGTTGTTGAGAGGATCTGCAACGATATCCGCCAGCTCAACTCCTCGCCCGATCGAAAATTCCTGCTTGTTCTTCGAGTAGTAATCCTCAACTTCACGATCGCTGATGCTGACGCTGCCCATGTACTTGTTTTGCAGCTTCTGAATTGCCAGGAGCTTGCGGGCTTCCTCGCGCACGCTCTGTTCACTCTGGCCCTGGGCCTTGAGCTGGCGCTGAAACTCGTCGTCAGTCATTCCACCTTGCTGCTTCCTGGCGGTTATGAACTGGGTGATTTCATCCTCGGTCGGCTTCAGGTTCTCTTTCTCGGCGCGCTGCAGTAAGACTTCTGTTTGGATCAGGCCTTCGAGCACCGTCAGGCGAGCCTGAGCCAGTTGCAACGAGGAAAGCGCAGACTGCTGGCCCTGCATCTGCCGATTAATCTCCTGCTCGACTTCGGCCAGCATGATATTTTTTCCATTGACCGTGGCGGCAATCATGTTGTCTTTATTGTCTGAGCCGCCCGAATTGCTACACGCTCCCAGGAAGAGACCAACCGCAGCCAGGATGGTTGTGGTAATAACTACTTTTGCGATTCTTTCCACTTTAGTTCGTTACTCCTTTAAAGGACTTCAACCGCCGCGGAGCCTGCCTAACTTGACGACCCTGAAAACGGTTTGTTATAAGTTTCGTTTCGATATTGCCCTGTTACTCACTCCTGTGAGCTGCGGCATTAATCAAGCTCCGGAGGTTGATAGAAACTATGGCCAAACGTTGCGAAGTTTGCGGTAAGGGTCCTCAATTCGGGAACAATGTTTCCCACGCCAACAATCGGACCCCGCGCCGGTTTAATCCAAATCTACAGTCAATTCGCGTGCAAATCCCACAGGGTGGCGCCCGCCGGATGAAAGTTTGCACGCGCTGCATCAAGGCCGGGAAGATCGCCAAGGCAGCCTGATTAATCAAACAACTCTTAAGACCTCCGGTGCCTGGGCCAAGAGCCCGCGCGCCGGTTTTTCTTTTGCCCTACGCCAACGCTATCGCTTCAATCTCAATCCGGGCGTCCCGCGGTAAGCGAGCGGCTTCGACCGTGGCTCGCGCCGGAGGGTTCTGCGAAAAAAACCTTCCGTAGACGTTGTTCATCGCGGTAAATTCCTGCATATCAGCTAAGAACACTGTGGTTTTCACCACCCGATCGAGGCTGCTACCGGCCGCCTCGAGCACGGCCGCCAGATTCTTAAGCACTTGTTCGGTTTGCTCTTCAATCCCGCCGGCCACGAATTGTCCGGTTGCGGGATCTGTTGCAATCTGACCTGATGCAAAGACCAGCCCGTTTGTCCTGATTGCCTGGGAATACGGCCCGATGGCCTGCGGGGCACTGTCTGTTTGGATTATCTCCCTCACGGATGCAACTGCCTCGATTTTGGTTGTGCAAACAAAAGCGGGATTCTAGCAGAAACGCTTAGTGAAGGGCAAAGCGGGCCACTCTAAGGGTAGTCGGTGGGTAGTTGGTCAATTTGGGTTTACGGGAAGCAACCGAAGTTCAGCCGCGGCTTAATGTCAATCCGACCCACGCCCGAACCTTAGACTGCGCCCTGCAGTCGCTCGACGTCCAGGACGCCGGGAACGCCCTTTATTGAATTTATGACTTTGTCGAGGTGCTTCACGTCAAAGACCTCAACCGTCACCTCGATATGTCCTTTCTCATCGTTGGCGACTGAGGCGCGTGCGTCACGAATACCCGTTTTCATGTCGGAGATGGCGCCAGTGATCCCGGCGATCATCCCGGTCCGGTTTTCGGTGACCGCCAGCAGCTTGACCGCGTAGGCCGTCTTCTCGGGACGGCCGGCCCATTCAACATCGACGATACGTTCGCGATTGATCATCAAACTCGCCACATTCTTACAACGCTTCTCATGCACCGCGACTCCTTTGCCGCGGGTAACGTAACCAACGATTTCCTCGCCGTGAAGCGGATTGCAGCATCGCGCGCGTGTAACCATCAGATCATCTACACCGCGAACGACGATCGAGTCGTCACCGAGACGTATTAATCGCTTGACAGCCCGGACGCCACTCCGCAAGCGCGACTCTTTTTGCTTGTCGAGCTGTTCAAACTGTTCAGGGCCGAGATACTTCGCAATCACATTGCGCGGGATCAATTTGCCGTAACCAATTCCGGCCAATAGATCCTCGACGCGTCCGTATCCATACTCGCCCGCGACGCGTTTCATTTCTCCGTCGTTATCGCCAAACAGCTTCTTAGTCGAAAGCTGAAATCTGGCAGCTTCTTTTTCAAATAGCTTTCTACCTATCTCAATCGATTCAGCGCGTTGTTGTTCAGAAACCCAATGGCGAACACGGTTTTTTGCTCGTGAGGTTACGATGAAATTCAGCCAGTCGCGCGAAGGGTGAGAATTCGGTGAGGTGAGAATCTCCACCACATCGCCATTCTGGATTTGACTCCGGAGTGGCACGATGCGCCCGTTGATGCGCGCGCCGGTGCAGGTGTTTCCGACTTCCGAGTGGATCATGTAGCCAAAGTCGACCGGTGTGGCGCCGCGGGGCAATTGGATGACTTTACCCATCGGCGTAAACGCGTAGACGTCTTTCGGATAGAGATCGAGTTTTAACGAATCAAGAAAGTCGCGTGAGTCTTTGACTTCCTGCGTCCACTCAACCAGCGACCGCAGCGCTTGAAAAGCGTTGTCATCGTCGCGTGCGCCGCGCTTCCCTTCCTTGTACTTCCAGTGGGCGGCGACGCCCTCTTCCGCAATCTGGTGCATGTCTTCGGTCCTAATCTGGACTTCGAACGATTGTCCATCAGAACCGATGACCGAAGTGTGAAGCGACTGATAAAGGTTGTCGCGCGGAGTGGCAATCCAGTCTTTGATCCGACCGGGAACCGGCCGCCAGGTGTTGTGAATCACGCCAAGCGCAGCGTAGCAGTGCTTCACGTCGTTTGGCGTTACCACGCGAGCGGCAACCAGATCGTAAACCTGATCGAGTTCAATCTTCTGCCGTCTTAATTTCTTCCAGATGGAATAGAGACGTTTGACGCGACCTTCCACGCGAACAAATGGAACGCCCGCCTCGTTCATCTTGGCTTCAATCCGTTCGGTCACGCCGGTGAGAAAGGCCTCATTCTCTGCGCGTCGCTTCTCCAGCTGTTCCGCAAGTTCGCGGTAGTCCTCCGGATGGAGGTGCCGGAATGCCAGATCTTCGAGCTCGCCACGAAGTTTACCCATCCCGAGCCGGTGGGCAATCGGGGCAAAAATCTCCATCGTCTCTTCGGCGATGCGCTTTCGTTTTTCCGGGTTGAGGTATTGAAGGGTGCGCATGTTGTGAAGACGATCGGCCAACTTGACGAGCACGATGCGCACGTCGTCAATCATCGCCAACAGCATCTTGCGCACATTCTCCGCCTGCTGCTCTTCACGGGAGATATTGCTGATTTGCGCTATCTTGGTGAGACCGTCAACCAGATGCGCGATTTCTTCGCCGAAATATTTGCGAATAGTCTCCAGATCAACCAGCGTATCCTCGACCACATCATGAAGGAGGCCGGTGGCTACGGAGACCTCGTCCAGTTTCATGTTGGCGAGAATGTTTGCAACTTCCAGCGGATGTACGAGGTATGACTCACCCGAGGCGCGCCTCTGACCTTTGTGCTCACGAGCCGAAAAAAGATAGGCCCGGCGCAGTAGATCGAGATCGGCTTGCGGATGATTACCCGCAACGTTCTCAACGATTTCTTCGATTCGGATCATCTAAACCCTGTTACCCGGTTAGCTCCAGATCCTCGAGGACGCGAGCTTGCGTTGCAATTATAACAAAAAGGTGATGCACGACGCGTAGTCGAGCATCACCTTACGAAGGAGCAACCGATTCGAACTTCTATTTCTTGGCAGGCGAGGCAGCCTTTTTCGCTTCCTCTTCAGCCTTCCGTTTCTGATTTGCTTCAGCTAACTCGTTGGTCCGCTTCTGCGCGGCTTCTCGCTGTTTATCCAACTCCTTCTTCTGATCCGTCTTTCCATCCATCTCAGCGAGTTTGGCGGCTTCCAGGAGGAGATTGGTCTTGTAGGACCAGGCCGCTTCGCTGTTTGGATCAAGTTTGATTGAGTTTTCGGCTTCTTCCAATCCTCGTTTGACGCAGGCCTGCGCAGTCTCAAATTCTTTTGGATCCTTCGGCTTGGTGTAGGAAACGGTGGCCCGATTGCCTTCCTGGAGCGTGGTTAACTTATTGCTGGGCAGTTCCGTTATCTTGAAGGAACAGTCCCAGTTTTTGCTGGCGAGAACTACGTAAGCCTCCGAACGTTTTTCAGGCTCCGCCGCTGAATCTGTGGCGCGAGCAGTAATCCAGGCACGCAACTTATCGTCTTCCTTAATCGCGCCGTAAAGGTAGGCAATGGCTTTATAGGCCTCTTCATTCTTTGGATCTTTTTCCAGAATTCGTTGATACGCCTGGATTGCCTCATTGGCCTTAGCGATGTTTTCCGGCGTGCTAACACCGGCACGATACTGAGCATGAATCGTGCGGGCGATGAAAGCGGGCGCCGTCTTGCTGTCAGGGTCCAGGTCCAGGGCTCGTCGTGAATATTGCTCCGCTTCGGCAAAATGGCCTTCACGGTAGGCGCGGGCGGCCTCGTTCAACTGGTTCTTGGCCCGGACTCGATTGACTAAACCACAACCTGACGTTGTGACAACGAGAATCGCCAACACAATGGCGATTCTAGTTTGAGCGAGTTTCATTTATCGGTAGCTCCATCTCAAGATTGGACCAACACTAACTGGGGCCAGCACCGGTTGCCTCTGAGGCGACCGTTGTCAATGCTCTATTGAGGCAGATCGTCAACTTGCAGACCCACCGGCGTTGCGCCGGCGCCTTTAATTGCGTCGATAACCTTAACAACGTCACCATACTTGAGCGATCTTGGCGCCTTCACAAAAACGGTCTTCTCCAACCGCTCACTGTCAGGCAAGTCAGTCCGGGTTTCCATGCCCGGTTTGTAGGCACGTTGCTCTTTTCGTTGTTGGAAAAGCTGGGCGAGTCGCTGACTCAGTGGCCCGGTGTCGTTGACTGATCCGATGCTGTCCTGGTTGAGCTTCAGTTGGAGATCAGTCCCGATTGAAACTACCAGCGTTAACGGGTTTGGTTTCAACCTGCTCAGGTCTTCATTCGGATCTCTCTGGGTCGGAATATCTGCCTGAAAGCGGCTTGGTTTTAGAGGGGTGATCACCATGAAGATAATGATGACCACGAGTAGAACGTCGATCAACGGCGTCACGTTAATATACGGAACAGCCTTCGAACCACCACCACCACCTGACATTCCCATATCTGTTTACTCCTTATGAAGAGGCCATAACTGCCAAACGCCTTTATGCAGGTTTCGGAGCAGGAGCGGGAGCGGGAGCCCCACCCTTTTTCTTGTCGGCAACTAATCCGATCTTGTCCACCCCGAGGGCCCTGACTTCATTGATGATGTTGACCACGTCACCGTAACTAACGCCTACACCACTCTTAATGTAGACAATCTTGTCTTCTTCCTTCTTGATGTTGTCCAACATCTTTTCAACGCGTTCTTTAACCTGCTCCTTGGCGACCTTGTCCTTCCCCAGGTAGTACTCGCCATCATTAGGGATGGCAATGACGATCGAATCGTCCTTAATAATCCTGGCATCCTCTTCCGGGTTTTTCAGATCCTTAGGCAGGTTTACCGTAACACCGTGCTGCAACAAGGGCGTGACCACCATGAAGATGATCAGGAGCACCAGCATGATGTCAACCATTGGGGTAACGTTTATTTCTGACTGGAAGTCGCCGCTTCCACCTGCTGCCATTCCCATAAAGTAAATCTCCTTCTCGCGGGCCGTTCAGAATTAGACCTTAGACTCAAGGTCCGCCGGCGCAACCTTAGACACCACCGGCACTCCGAATGTGCCCGGGCTACGGCTTCAACTGCTTGGTGCGGTTCTTGATGAAATAGTCAACCAGCTCGGATGCCGAGTTGTCCATCTCAACCACGAAGCCATCAACTTTGCCCGTGAAATAGTTGAACAGCCACACCGCCGGCACTGCGACTAACAGTCCCAACGCGGTCGTAAACAAGGCTTCGGAGATACCTCCCGCAACCGCGCCAATCCCGGCCTGACCGGCGTTACCCATCATGCGGAACGCGTTAATAATTCCAAACACGGTGCCAAAGAGACCGACGAAGGGAGCGGTGGATCCAATCGTCGCCAGGCCTGACAAGCCGCGTTTGAATTCGGCCGTCTTAATCGCGATGGCCCGTTGCAGAGCACGCTTGGAGGCTTCGATTTCGTCTCCCGAAATATCCGACGATTGTTCGTGAGCACGAAACTCCTGCAAGCCGCTGCTGACAACCATGGCGAGGTGTGACTTCCGGTGCTTGTCGCTGATATTGATTGCCTCTTCGATGCGATCGTTCTTCAGCGCCTGAGCGACGCGCGGAGCAAACTCGCGGGACTGCTTCTTGGCGGCCGAGTAGGTCAAATAGCGTTCGACCATGATCGCAATCGAGTAGACCGACATAATGAGCAGAACAACCACCACACCGATAGCGACGGCGCCCATGCTCTTAATCATCTGCATTAAAGAGAAGTGGTCCACTGCCGCTTCAGGGGTGGCACCGGCAGTCGAGGCCCCTTCCTGCCACATGAACACGAGCAGGCCAAAGGCTTTGGTTCCTAGAAGACTGGTTAGAATAGTCACGGTAAACCCTCCAAAAGGTTTTTGTTACATTGATATCGCAGGGGACTCGCAGAATGAGCCCGCAGAGGCTCGGACGGCGTCGAACCTCCGCAGTTATTGGGCAACGAAATTGTAGGTGATCACTCCTGTCACCTTAACCGGCTGACCCGACAATTTGGTCGGTGAAAACCGCGCGCCACGTGCCGCCTGGGCTGCGACTGCTCGGAGCAGTGGGTGTCCAGACACTGGTTGCGCAGAGATCACGTTTCCGTTTTCGTCGATCACCACTTGCACGACAACCGTTCCTGATGCATGCGCCTGCTTTGCGATGGCCGGGTAAACAGGCTTAGGCAAGCTGATCGCTTTGCCATTGAGCACGCCGCCGGAAATCGGCGCCCTGGGTGGAGTCGGAGCCGGTGGCGGAGGTGGTTCGTCAGCGATATTCACCTTGGCCGGTCCACCCACCAACCCAGTCCCGCTTCCAGGACCAGCAGCGAGGGGAGCCGCCGCGTTGGAGTCGCTAGTGCCGACAACCGTGGTCACGCCACGCCTCACCGGAGGAATGTCGCTCGCCTTCGCGGACACTTCTTTCGGCACAAGTTCGGTTCGGCTAACGTCGGCAATAAGTTCTTTACGAACGTCGACGTTCTGCTCCTCTTTTTGCGGCTTAGCTTCAGCAGGCTTTTCCGGTGCTTGCTGTGGGACCGGAACCGGAGCAACTAACGTTGTCAGTTCCAGATCCTGACTGTCGAGGCTGGCATCCAAAAACCAGATGCTACCGACAATCAACGCCCCGCCGAGGACACCATAGATCGCCACCGTAGCCAGAAGAAAAGAGCCCTTTCGCGACAGATCTTGCTTGTGCGAACCAGACTCAACAAGGTTGTCGAACATTTCAATCCTCCCTATTCCGGTGCCAAATGGATCAGGGTTACAAAAGAATTAAAGAATACGATTGCGCATA
>JAXIOV010000210.1:0-7562 GCA_045403245.1 Pyrinomonadaceae bacterium
CGCTCATTTGCAAACGACATGCCTGAGCACATCCTCCTATGGCTGATCAGGCATTCGCTTCGTGCTATATTTCTTTCGTTCCCCCGCAACTTTTCCGTCTCCGTTTCCCTTCGATTCGCCCTCGATCGATGAGAAAGCGAGAAAATTGTGTTTTCAATGGAGGTGTGACTAATGGTTCATGAAATGATTGATGGAACGTATCGTCAAACTAATCTGCCGAACGAGTCGCCAGAATACCTGGCCAAGCGCGAGGAGGTGCGGCTGGCAGAAATTGATTTACTGAACGCGTGAAAGAGTCGCCGCGCTGCGGCGGGCATTGCCAAAGGGTGCGACGATTCAGGATTACGAGTTTGTTGAGGGTCCAACGTCCCTTGACGATGGCGATGCGCCGACAAGAAAAGTACGGTTGAGCGAACTGTTCACTGCGCCGGATCGTTCGCTGGTGATTTACCACTTCATGTACGGAAAGAAGCAAACCACTCCGTGCCCAATGTGTACCGCCTGGATCGATAGCTTCAATGGAGTTGCGCATCACCTCGCCCAAAACGTAGACCTCGTGATTGTGGCGGCGGCTGATCCGTCCACGTTGCGCGCGCACGCGCGAAACAGAGGTTGGGACAAACTACGTCTGCTGAGCGCCGGCGACAGCACTTTTAAGTACGATCTCGGCAGCGAAGATAGCGAAGGACATCAGGACTCGACGATTTCAGTTTTCACGCGAGACAGTGACGGAACGTTGCGCCATTTTTACAGTGTCCATCCACGGCTGAGCGAAGACGTCAAAGAGCGTGGCATTGATGAGTTGAATCCGATTTGGAATGTGATGGACCTGACGCCACAGGGACGCGGGAGTTTTTATGCATCGCTCGAGTACGGGACGAAAGTACACGCGGCCCGCGGGTGAAGAATCCTGGGTCCAACCTTCGCACCCACAGTTTTTCGATCTCGAGCGGAGGCATAGCCTCCGGGTTTAAAAAAGCGTGTGCGGTAAGCCATAGGCTTACCGCACGGAAGGCGGCAGAGCCGCAAAATCCCGCAGTAAGCGGATGGTCCTTACACCGGGTTGGTTCCTACTTTCCATAGCCACGGTTAGGCGTAGCCTTAGACCAAAAAAATAGCTTAGCGGTAAGCCATAGGCTTACCGCACGGAAAGCGGCAAAGCCGCAAGCAGATTAGCGAGACATCACCAGTGACACCTTTGCGCGACCCGTCGTACTCCTTCGGAGTTGCGACGAAACAAGCATGCATCCTACCCCAGGGTCTCAAAGCAAACCGTGGGCTCCAATTCGCCAACGCTTTCAGCGTTATTGCGATTGCCAATTAATCGATCACTGACACGCCAATCGGCATTCGACAATCGATTATCACCTTTCCGAAGTGGAGCCCCTTCTAGACCCTGCTCAAGAAAAGGGTCAACAAATTTCCCAGAATCGTGCGGGCGACAACGTCCTGATACTCAAGGAATGTCGCAAGGCTGAAATTGCCTTCACGCTTTACCAACGGTGTCGTCGTAGTCGTGAACTGAAGCGAGCCGAGACTCAGGTTCACCACCTTGATTACGTAGACGCCCTGTTGGTTCACCGGCGCGGTAAGAGTGGCAATGCCTGAAACAGCATCCGCGGTCTGCAACGTCAATCCTGAAGGATCTACCAGCAATACTTTGAATGGCAGGTTCAAACTGGATTCGACCGTGACGGTTATCTCCTCCGAACCAGGCTGCGGCTGGTAGTTACTGCTCGCAGCTTGTCCCGGCGCTGCGCTGCTGGATTCGTTCATTGTGGCGCCAGGACCGCTGGCCGGCTGCCCACTCGCGCTGGAGCTTTCCAGGCACAAACCGTCGAGATACACCACGCCGCTCATGTTCTTGATCTCCAGCTTGTGATTGCCGCCGGTCAAGCCCGTGTACTGCACCCTGTAATCAGGCGTGAACTCTGGGGCTTGAGTCGTGCCCACGCTGCCGGCGTAGTTGATCGTCTGCTTGAAGACGCCATCAAGATAGATGCCGGCCTGGCCGCCTTTCGGACTCTTCGCAAACGAGTAACTGACCGATCCGATGCTCCCGGCTGGCACCGTGAAGTCGAGGCTCGCACTGTGATTGGGGCTATTGCCAGTGTGATAACGGAAGTGTCCGCCACTGGCGCCGCCGTTGTTGATCGAATGCCAGCCGGAAGAGTAAGCAATCTGCGAATCGTCGTCTTCGAGACACGTAACTACAGGAGTAGGTGTGGGGGTCGGCGTAGGCGCTGCGCAAGCGGCGAGATTGTTAACTACGACGTTGTCAACGTACCAACCGCTCGCTGGACCAGCTGTCGTGAGAACGTCTGAAGTCATTCGGAAGCGGATATAAACCGGCGATGCTGACGGATTAAGCAGTCCACCAGCAAATGCCCGCAGCGAAATCTTCGTGTGACTCAGTCCACGCGAGCCGGTAAAGGCGCGCCGGCCCTGGAGCGTTGACAAGATGACGCCGTTGAAGGTTCCGTCAAGTTTGCCGTTGTAGCCGTTCTCGATCATGTGGTTGCCCAAATCAAACGTGGTCGTATTGTCCGGGAACGGCGCGGCATTGAAAGTTGGCGCTCCAATGGCAAGCTCCATCACGCCGCCATCAAACGCTGATTCGGTGTTGAAAAAGTGATCGAACTCCATCACCGAATCGGCGGTTAAGGTTAACGGTCCAATGACGGCTGAAAAGTCACTGACGGCCCCGTCCGAACCTGGATCAAAATCCGGTGCATACATCCCAGTCGACGAGGTGCCGCCAAAGTCGATATTCGGCACGCGCTGGAACGCAGCGATGCCATGATTGGGCGTTGCGGAATCCTGAAGCGGCGGGGTGAATCGATTGTTGGCTGATGCTGTCTCGAACGTCTCGTTGGCAAAGATCGGTGTCGAGGCAGTTTCCGGCGAGGTCGGCGCGCCGAAGCGCACGATGGTGTTGCCGGTGTTGTTGTTGTCGATGCGCCCGTTGTTTCGGTCGCGGGCCTGCACTATGTAGTAATAGGGTTGATTTCGGACAAGTGCAGTGTCCGTAAACGAAGTGCCGCCAACATCCGTCTGAATGCGATTAGCCAGCGAGGGCATAAATGTTGGCTCTTGTGTGCCGTCGCCCTGGGCCACCGAATTAACACGGAAGATGTCGTACACGATATCGGCATTCGGATTGGTAGAAGTTGCTGGCGACCAACTCAGCGTCAGGCGATCACACTGCTGCGGATCTATCACTTGCGCCAAGCCGCCGAAAATTGGATTTGAGGGTGCAGTTATCGAACCCGGAAGAGGGATTTCCCACATGCCGCGCCCGTGCGTTGCGATGCGGAGCTTTCGCTCTGAAGTGATGCCCATGTCAAAAACGGCGACGCGCGGCAAACCAGTACCGACCGGTGTCCAGTTGGCTCCGCCGTCATCCGAGCTATAAACACCGATGTCAGTGCCGGCGAGCAGGCGGTTGGAATCTGCCGGGTCAATCACAAAAGCGTTGACCGGCACTTGTGGCAAAATGTTCGCGCCCGAGCCGCTGGCCGGTGTCCAGTTCGACGAAGTCAGGCTCGTCGTTTTCCAGACGTTCGTCACGCCGAAGGCTGACAGCGTGACGTATGCAATGTTGGGATTGTTTGGATCAATCGCCGCGCGGGCTACGAAGACGTTCGGAACAACGTTCGAGGGGTCGAGGTTGGTCAAGACCGGCGAACCCGTCGTTGTTCCCCAGAGTCCGCCGTTGCGCAGACCGACCAGGCGGATATTGTCGTTAGCCGGCGCAATCCCGATTGCGCTGATGGGAATACCCGCCGGCGGCGTCACTGCGGTATTGACCTCAATCGGCGCCTGGCTCATCACCACGTTCACTAAACCTTTGTTGTCCGAACGGTAGAGCCGATCAGTGCCGTAGTAAACCGTGTTTGGACTGCCCGGCCCGGTTTCGAGCGGTGCATAGAACAGCACCGAGTCGGAGCAGGTGATGCCGTTGCCCGTGCCGGCGATCTGGCAGCCGCGGAAGCTCCAATTCTCAAATGCATTGACATCCTCGCTGAACGCATAGCCCATGACTGCCCCGCCCGCCGCATTCGAGTTGAAGTAGGTGTGGTACATCGTCACGCCAGTGGCAGATGAACTCTGGTCGATCGCAGCGTAGCCGCCATCGCCAAAGTCTGTGCGCCGCCACGTGCCGTCGAAACGAATCATATTTGTGCCGTTGTCCTGCGTGCCTCCGATGGTGAAATTTGGATCCGTGGGATGAATAGCCACGCTCATAAACTGTGTAGCGCTAAAGGTGGTGTTGCTCAGACTGGTCCACGTGGCGCCGGCGTTGTTCGAACGATAGATGCCTCCGTCGCTGCCGAAGTAGATCACCTGAGGATTCGAAGGCGCGACAACAATGGCATGCGAATCCACGTGCAGACCATTGGAACTTGAGGCGAATGAAGCTCCGCCGTTAGTTGAGATGCCGAAAGGCAACGCCGGCGATCCGCCGAGATAGACGCGGCTGGCGTTGGTCGGATCGACGTCAATGCAGATGTCGTAGAAACATTGCGGATTGCAGAAGTTGTTATCCACCGTCAGCACCCACGTAGCGCCGCCGTCTGTTGAGCGATAGACCGAGCCGGTGCCAAACGCCGACGCCGCGTAGACGGTTACCGTTCCGCCCACTTTATTGATCGCTAGTTCGGTTCTGGTGGCGGTGGAAGTGTTGCCGGCGATGTCCAGAGTTTTGGTGAAGGTCGGCGTCGGGTCCAGCGCGTTGTTCGTCAGGAACAACCCGCCGTTGTCAGCCGGTGTCGGAGGAGTGGTTGCTAAAGCGGCGGTCCCGACAACCGAAGCGATGATGCGATTCGGATTGCCCGGCTCCATCGCCAGGTCCACGATATTGCGATTTTCACCGACGCCTATCGCCGTTACGGCGAGTTTGGTGAAGGTCGGCGAAGCGGACATCGCGTTGGTCGAGCGGAACAATCCGCGATTCGGCAAGACAGCCGGAGTGGCCGGGCCGATGCCGCCGATGCCCGAAGTGGTGCCGACGAAAATGATGTTCGGGTCTGTTGGATGCACCAGGATTTCACCGATGGCGCGTCCGCTGAAGACATCGTTGTTCGCTACGTCGCGGTTGATGGGACCGATGATGGTCGGCAAGGCGCTGCTGGCGTTTTCGATGCGATACAGCCCGACGCCAAAGAAACTATCGCCGGAGAAACTTTGTTCGCCCGTGCCGACGAACACGACTTCAGGATTAGACGGAGCAATCACGACCGTACCAATGGCCAGGGAGAGCGTATTGTCCATGAGCGGCGTCCACGTCCCGCCACCGTTGGTCGTGCGATAGAGGCCGCCCTGTGCAGTGCCGACGTAAGCAATCTCGGGATTGGTCGGATGCACCGCAATCGTGATGGTGCGCCCGCTGACTGGTGTGGACACTCCGACCGTCTGCCCATTTGGAATCGGGAAAGGACCGATCGGCGTCCAAGTCCCGGAAATGGCCGCTGCGGCGAGGTCCGACTGCGACTCTTCTCCGGTGACACTCGTTCCGGTGGCGGTTTCTTTGGCAGCCAGCAGAAGCCTTTGCTGCTGCTCCAGTTGTTGGATAGCCTGCATTCGCAAGGAGGGGTTAAACGGAAGGCCAGTGCCGATGCCGCGCAGCAGTGCGATGTGCTCAGCACGCTTGAGCATATATTCTTCCTTGCTCATTACATTTTTCCATGTCCGCGGGACGTCAGGATCGTCATCGGTGAAGAACGACAGGGCCGCTTTGGTAATGAACGGCGAGGCTGACAAAATAAGCACCACTGAAGCCAACAGGCTGACGGTCAACAAAACTTTTTTCATTGCCCTTATCTCCTCTTCTGACGATATAGACGCGTTCGCCGACCCTTTTCCGAGCCTCTAACGAGACGGGCGAGATCTGAAGCGACCCTTACAGCCTATACAGGAGACTTGAGAAATACTTGAGGTAAGGTTGAGTATGAAAAACATCGTTATAACAGGACTGGCCTTGCCCCAAAAGTTTCCCGAGTTGGGATTAACGAATGGCAAACCGGAGTCAGAATTCGGAGCGGTAGCAACTGGGTCGAGCCTGCACGCCCGCGCAACTGCTCCTGAAGCGCAACTACTCAGTTTGAGATCGATTGGAAGGCGAGAAAGTTGAGTTCTTCACGGAGGTGTGGCTAATGGTTCATGAAATGATGCGCAATGGGCAAACGGTGATCGCACCGCAGCCTACAATGGCAACCAGCCGCGGGGAGTATCCGAAGCTCGCGGAGCGGGTTGAGATCAGAGAGCTGCGATCAGATTGGAGATGGCTTTGTCGAAATCAACGGTTCCGTCCAGATACGGCTGCCAGTAAAGCTCGAGCGGGCGCTGGAGCTTGGGCCAGGCGCGCGTGTAAAGGCCGCGATATCCGGCCGGCGTGTAATTGCTAACACCAAACTCCTTCAGATTTCGTTTGGTAAATTCGCCGGCGGTGTAAAAAATGATCGCATGCCACAAGCCGTTTGGGATCGGTTTGCTCTGAGCCTTGCACTCACGGGCAATCGCGCGGGCCACCGCTCCATTGTTTGGACCAACCATCGCATGAGAGGCTTCGTGAAATAACATCTCCAGCGCGGAGTTGCCCTGATAATCCTGCTCAATGCTGCAAATCGTGGTGTGCACGTTACCGTCAGGATCGAGCGTGGTGTAGCCTCCCGCCCAGTTCGCATATTCAACCACATCGACGCGAATCGGTTTCGCCGGCCACTTTGCCTGATACGCGGAAGTAAGCTGCTTGATGAGCGTTGGGCCAAACTGCTTCACCTGTGGGGTCGCTACGGCGATCCAGAAGCGATTGGCCCGGTCGTGTTGCGGCCACCAACGCGCCCGATAAACCGGCGCAACGCTCTCAAGAACCCTCCGCAAGTCTTCCTTCAATCCGGACTTGCTTAGATCGGACGACGCTTCCTGATCCGAAAGAAGGTCATTCGTTATAGACATGTCTCGTTCCAAGAAGTCGTGTCTAATCACCGAACTCGCATAGTAATCGAGCGCAGAATTCCAGAGCTGTCGCTGATCCGGAGTTAATTGGCTGGAGTCGCTGGCGCCGGCCGCCGATCCCGAAGAGCCAGACTTGTTTCGTTCGGCCGCCTGTTCATAAAGAAAGTGGTGAAGGTTGATCCAGAAACCACTGTGAAACACGAAAGGGTGGACGCTTTCATTTCGGGGATCGCCTTGCTGATGAGCTGATGCTGATTGCGGAGTTGGACCAACGAAGAAAACAGCAAAGAGAATGATGATTAGGATTAAGCTGCGCATAAGACATCGTTTCATGACACGCGTTGGGGGCAGATAAGTTCAGCGGGAGATAGTGACGGAGCAAAAATACTCACCGTGTGTGATGCGTCGCAGCGCGTCGACAGATGCCTCTCTTTGGAGTGCGGTGACAGGTTACAGCACTCCAAACCAGGTTCGGGTTTCCACTCTGAAAGGGTTACTTAAACCGGACCTATTAAACCTTTTCAGGGTAAGAAATCATTTGCTCTTGGAACCCAGGGTGTCGCGCTGCGCGCTGCCCCTCCCTGACGGTCGGGCTACTGCCCCGG
>JAXIOV010000049.1:0-3073 GCA_045403245.1 Pyrinomonadaceae bacterium
CGGATTAACGGGCTAAGCGAAGCGCCCGCATCAGAACCGGGAGCCGTAGCGACCGGGTCGTCGCCTCCACACTCAACTCACATGGCTGCGCAGGCGTCAAGCTGCTGAGTCCGCAACAACCCGTAGTCACTGCGATACGAACAGGGTTGAGTCTCGCGACGGCGACCCGGTCGCTACGGCTCCCGGTTCTGATGCGGGCGCTTCGCTTGCCTGGCTAATCCCCAGCTGAATTTCAAACTGACCCACTACCTTAATCAGCGTACTGGTTCATTTTGATCAACTTCAGCATCCGGCGCTACCGCCGCTCAGTTCTGTTCTGCAGGCATCCCTACATCCCTGCGCTGAATCCACATGAATACCATGAAAACTGATGCTGCTTGCCGCGCTGGTGTTTTCCTAATCGTTGCCGGGCTGGCCTGCCTTGCGATCTCCTGTGGGTCAGACCCGCAGGTAGTAGAAGAACCTGCAACGAACACCACGCCCACTACCGCGGAATCTGTGACGCAGGCAGACGAGCTCTATGCCCAACGAGAGGATCTGATGCGGGTCCGTCAGGGCATCATCCTGCTGAACCGGGCGCTGATCAACGACTCTGGGAATTATGAAGCCTCATGGAAACTTTCCAAGTTCAACTATTACCTGGCAACCCATACGGAGAACGACGAGGAGCGAGAAAAAGCATTTCGCGAAGGTATTGAGGCGGGAAAAGCTGCCGTCAAGTTAGAGGACGGAAAACCGGACGGTCACTTCTGGCTTGGCGCCAATTACGGAGGTAGTGCGCAGTCGAGCACGCTTGCCGGCCTGTCTAGTGTCGATGACATTCGAAATGAAATGGACACCGTCTTGCGGCTCGACGAAGGCTATCAGAATGGAAGCGCTTATATGGTGCTGGGTTTGGTCTATCTCCAGGCGCCGTATCTGATGGGAGGTGATCCGAAAAAGGCAGTTGAGGAGATGGAAAAAGGATTGCGCTTCGGCCAGTCAAACGCATTGCTGCGCCTGCATCTTGCTGAAGCCTATTTGAAAGTCGGACGAAAGGCCGATGCGCGCGAGCAGCTCAATTCAATCATCTCCATGACGCCCGATCCAAATTACTTGCCTGAATACAACGATGCGGTGACTCAAGCCCAAAAGTTGCTGGAGAAAACTGGCTGACAAGATGGCTCCTGGAAGGAACAGCGCGTTGCGGTCAAGGACCTCGACTTCGTTTCATCCTCCCTGGGTCACCGGGTCACCTGAGCCTACTGGGCGCATGTCCCGCTATCGTTGCCTTTTCCGTCTGTAGGCGTCGTTACGGGCCGAGTCGCCGTGACCGCCACCGTTGTTACCGCGAAGCTGGCCGGCACGCCCAGGATATTGTTGTTTACCGTTACCGGCGCATTCCCGATGGGCTGTTCGAGCGCCGTCACCAGCGCTGCCTTCGCGCTCGACGCCGCCGTGAGCACCGGCATTGTCAGCTGCACCGAACTCGGTGTCCCGTCGGCGTCCGGGCGATAAATGCGCAACGCGACCTGGGCCAGGGGCGATATGCACGCTGCGCTTTTCACTTCGCCCATCGGCCTGGTCACGCGAACAATTGCGGGCTGGGTGGACGCTAGCGACCACTCGGTGGACGCGAGCGACGCGGTAGGTAGCAGCGTCACAGGACCCTCTGGGCCGTTTGCGGCTGACGCGAGCGCAGCGCGCAGCGGCGTGGTCACGCCTAGCGCTTCGACGAGGGGAGTGCCCTGCGTCGGGTCCAGGGCCGTAGCGGAAACGCGGAGCGCGTATCTTTGCGTGTGCGTGTCCGAGTCGGTCCCGGCAGCACCGCGCTGCTTGCCGTCGGTGTTACGGAACAACGACCCCAGCAACGTGCCTTGGTTGCAAGCCCATGCGGGCATTCCACGGTGGTAAATTGCTGCGAGTGAGAAGGTGGCGTTGTCGGCGGCCGGCATCAGGAAATCATGCGTAGCTTTGAACGTCGGCCCTTCCCAATATGCTGGCGCCGCGTCCTCGTGAAAGTGGTGCGCCGTCCCATAGATCAGGTGCGTTCCCTCTGTGGTTCCATCATTTGCAATCGCGGGGAAAGTTGTCACCACCGTGCTGTTTTCGGGCGCGCTGCCGGTCACGGTCATCCGCACCAACGACTCGCCTATGATCAGAGTGTAGACAATCCCGTACTTGCTGCCGTCCGTCCCGATCACTTCGGCCTCGACACGCCAACGCAGCGGGCCAAACTCTGTTTGCACCGCCTTGCTTCCAGTTAGCGTGCGTTTCGACGGACCGAAGGTTCCGGCGTTGGGATTTGAGGGGGGCCCCGCGCCCGGCTCATTGCCGTACTGGTAGAGGTTGCCAGTGTCGTCGTAGATCTTTAGCAAGTTGGCTGCTTCACCGCCCGGCAGCAGGTTCGCACCGCCGCCTAGTGTGATGGACGTGATCGCCCAGGCCTGGTCCTGCGAGAGGGTGATTGCGATAGTGCCATTGTCAATTGTCACGGCGTCGCTGACGACAACCGGTTCTCGCGGCGAGGTGCGGGCCCCGAACGTCACGAGCCCCGACGTGTAGCCCAGACTCGGCACCACAGGCGACTGGATCAGCAAGCCGCCGTTGGCGAGCGGCTGCACGGTTGCCGCTCCCGATGTCGGAAAACTCACGGCGGATCCGTGGTCAAGCTTGAAGATGCCGTCGCGTGCCAGGCCGACCGCGTTGTGCACGGCCACGACCGTCCCTTCACCACTTAAGACGATCGAGTCTGCGATGATCTGCAGCGCCCGCCGGTAGACCAGTCTGGCCAAATTCGCCGCGAGCGACAGCATAGGCAATTGCTCCATCTTGTAAGTGCGATCGGGGGAAGTACCGGTAACAAAGTCATGATGGCTGCTCGGTGCCAGAATGTCCCACACCTGGCCGATGGCGCCATCAACCGCGTCGAGCGCCGAGCTGCTGGTCACCGCGCCAAGCCGCAGGAGGTTGCTCACTGCCTCGGCTGCCACGAGATCGCGCGAGGCAATTGCCTGAAGGATCTTGAGCGCCGGCCGGCTGCCGAAGAGACCGGTCCAGAAGTTCGAGGGATCAAGCTGCATCGAGGTGAGGG
>JAXIOV010000068.1:0-16378 GCA_045403245.1 Pyrinomonadaceae bacterium
CCCTGGTCGCTTCGCAGGATGGACGGTTCACGATCTTTGCGTGGTCACCCTGCGAAGATATGGTCCACGCGCATCGCGTTGATGTGCTGTTGCTGTGATATGTCCCGCAGCAACGACTCGGTAAAATGACTGGACCGGAGAGGACCGCATGCCAAGCGTGAAATGCGACAACTGTGGGCTGGTCAACTGGGTTGAAGATCTCGTGTGAAAGCGTTGCGGCTTCATTCTTTCAGCCAGGACCCAACCATCAGCCGATAAACCACCGGTCGTCAAGTGGTTTACGGCCTACAGCTCCTTCATGGCGGCGATGTACTTGTTGTGCATGGTCCTCGGCGTTATTTTCTTTCTGTTTGAACCGACCGATATCAGCCGAAGTGCGGAAGAGGCCAGGATTATGATTCCATTGCTGATGTTCTGGCTCAAACCGGAGGCCAAGGCCTACTTCGGTAAAACCTGATACCGCTACATGTAAATAGACGGCCGCGAATTGACTGTAAACCTCAGGCTATGACGGACTGGCAGGAAAACATCATCGACGATACGGAAGGAATTGCCGCGTTGCTGGCTGCCACCAAAACTATTGCGGTGCTCGGAATCAAGACCGAACAACAGTCAAGTCAGCCGGCTTTCTATGTTCCGCGTTACCTCCATGCCGCCGGTTTTGTGATCATTCCGGTCCCGGTCTACTACCCGGCGGTAACCCACATTCTCGGCGAAAGGGTATATCGCAGGTTGATGGAGGTTCCGGTTGAGCTGGATCTGGTGAACGTTTTCCGCCGATCCCAGGATGTCCCCGCGCACGTGGATGACATACTTGCCAAAAATCCAAAAGCGGTTTGGTTGCAATCAGGCATACGCGACGATTCGGTAGCCGAACAATTAGCTAAAGCGGGAATCAAAGTGGTCCAGGATCGTTGCTTGATGGTCGAGCACCGCATGCTGGGCAGATGAGAGTTTTTGCAACTTAGGATCTAACTGCAGCCATGAGGAGGAGGAATGATGCTTACTTCAACTAGAACCCGCGCCGGCTTGGTAACTGGCTTACTCTTCTCATTGACCATCATCAACGCGGCCGGCCCAATCGGTTTCACCGCGCATAATCCACCGGGCTCGAGCATTGACACTTCAACAGTTTCAAAGTCGATCGCAAATGAGACCGGCGCACCGATGTCGCCCGATCCACTCAGCAGTACTTCAGTCTATTACACGGTTCGAGTCGACCCGCGGCGATGCGCTGCCCCGATGTGCGGCGGATACTGGGTAACGAGCGTCAACTCCGCGACGACGCGTTGTCACGACGGAAAGTGGGTCGATGCATGCTACGTATCGGATATTGATTGGAACGGCCAACCCTCGATCGATCGCGGAAGCCTCCGGCGCGCGCTTTTGCGCGGAACCATGTCGCAGCGAGGAATTGCTCGTCGTCGCAGCTTCGGAGTGTTTCGAGCCACTGAGGTATGGACAGCGGCAAGTGACAACCGGCCGGCCGGTATTTTTTATCGCGTCACTGACCGCAATGTACGCTGCATCACCCACCCCTGTCCGACGCACCATGCGGCGAAGCTGAACTCGACGGTCAGCCGCAATATCGCGGGCGTTGACCTCAATAGCGCGGGAGCCTCGCCTGAGGCGGTGAGTGAAGCCTCAGAGCGAATGACCTCGCCTGGCGGGGTAATCGTAGCCGGTGTATCAACCCGGGTTACCGGCCCGGGCGGCAAGGGCGAATCACTTAAGGCGAGCCAGTTTTACTTGCGATCGGGAGGATCGATGGGCAAGAAGCCCTGTATGAAGACTGGTTGTTCGAATACGGTTTGTGCTGATGAACCAAGGATTACGACCTGCGAATGGCGACCCGAGTATGCTTGCTACCAACGAGCGCGATGCGAGCGCCAGCCGAACGGCGAATGCGGTTTCACCAGGACACCGGAATTGACCGCGTGTCTGGCTCGGAGGTGATTCCTTACCGCGGACACAAGTATGCCATCTTTCGCAGACCTTCCGGCGGGCAGTAGGCAGTCAATGCGGTGGCGCAATCTGCAAAATCGGTATCGAAGTTATTCCTGATCATCGCATTTGCAGGGCTCACTACGCTCCGGGTCAACTCGCTCAAAGGAGTCCACACAATGATACGCCGCGCCTTCATACTTTTTGCCCTGTTGCTGATTTCGCTCGATGCCGCACTCGCGCAGAAACGCGCCTTCTCCATTGAAGATCTTTACCGGGTCAAGAATCTTTCTGACTTACACGTTTCACCTGACGGCAAAACCGTAATTTTCGTTGTCGCTACTTCCGATCTGGCTCAAGCGAAACGCAACACTCACGTTTGGGCGATGAATATCGACGGGACCAGCGCCCGCCAGCTAACGAGTGGAGACAAAAGCGAATCGTCACCTTCTTTCTCTCCGGACGGCAAACAGATCCTGTTCATCAGCTCGAAGGATGGCAGCGCGAATCTTTATCTCATGCCGGGTGAAGGCGGCAATTGGCGCCGGCTCACAACCCTTGCAACCGGTGTCTCTGATCCGCTCTGGTCTGGTGACGGGAAATGGATTGCTTTCAGTTCGGATGTGTATCCCGAGTGTGCCGGGAATGATGCCTGCAACAAGCGAATTGCTGAACATTGGGAATCCGGGAGTCTCAAGGCCCACATGACTGACGAGTTGCTCTATCGTCACTGGACTTCCTGGAAGGACGGAACTCGAACACACACTTTTGTTGTCAACGTCGCGACTGGTGAAACCCGCGACGTTACTCCGGGCAATTTTGACGCACCAACATTTCAGCTCGGCGGCCCACTCCAATACGACTTCTCACCGGACGGAACCGAACTCGTTTATGTTTCAAACCAGGATCCGGTCCCGGCAACTTCGACCAACAACGACCTATGGCTCGTTTCGCTGACAGAAAAAGAACCGAAGGCGCGGAACATCACTGCGTCAAACCCTGCCTACGACGGCAGTCCCGAGTATTCACCGGACGGACGTTACATCGCCTACCGGATGCAGACGCAGCCGGGATATGAGTCGGACTTGTTTCGTCTGGCCATCTACGAGAGATCGAGCGGCAAGTCAACGGTGCTGACGGAATCATTTCGTAATTGGATTGACGACTATCATTGGTCAAGCGACTCAAAGACACTCTACTTTTCCGGGCAGGTGGAGGGCCAGAATCCGATCTTTCGGTTAGACATTAACTCGAAGAACATTACCCCCGTGCTCGCGGACAAGACCATCGACGCGTTTGAGTTTGATCAGAGCGAACGCCGCCTGCTTTATATCAAGCGAGCGGTCGGCGAGCCCAATGAGATCTATAACGCGGAAATTAACGGTGGGAAGGCAGCCAGCCCGAAGAGATTGTCGAGCGTCAACGAGGCGCTGATGAAGGAAGTGGACATTCGACCTGCCGAGTCGATCTGGGTCACCGGATCGGGCGGCGCGAAGATTCAGGTCTTCATCGTCAAGCCGCACAATTTCGACCCGTCACGCAAGTATCCCCTCATTCTCAACGTTCACGGCGGACCACAGTCGCAGTGGGCTGATGCATTTCGCGGCGACTGGCAGGTGTATCCCGGAACCGGATATGTGGTCGCGTTTCCCAACCCGCACGGATCAACAGCATACGGACAAGACTTCACCGCGCAGATCTCGGGAGATTGGGGCGGACGCGTCTATGAGGATCTCATGAAAGTCACCGACGCGCTCGAGAAGCTGCCTTACGTTGACCAAACGCGGATGGGTGCGATGGGCTGGTCGTATGGTGGTTACATGATGATGTGGTTTCAAGGGCACACCGATCGATTTAAGGCGATGGTCTCGATGATGGGTATCTACGACCTGCGGTCGTTTCGCGGCGCCACCGAAGAGCTTTGGTTTCCGAACTGGGATTTAAAGGGGAGACCCTGGGATTCGGAACTCTATGAAAAGTGGTCGCCGTCAAACTTCGTCAAAAACTTCAAGACACCGACACTGGTGATCTCAGGTGAGCGCGATTACCGGGTTCCCTACACCCAGTCGCTGCATTTCTTTACTGACCTCCAGGAGATGAAAGTGCCATCGCGTCTAATCATTTATTCCAATGCTGGTCACTGGCCGAGTTGGTATGAAATGGCACTCTACTACACCGCTCATCTCGAGTGGTTTCATAAGTATCTGGGCGGAGCACCACCGCCATGGACCACTGAGCAGTTTTTGCGTAATGCGGTATTTGACCGCACGACCGGGAAACGAATTGAAGATGCTGAGGCAGGAAAGAAGCCGGCGGGGTGAATTTGTCAGCAGTCAAGGGAGCGGAAGGAACGAAAACTGATTTTCCATTTGTCATTTTCCGTTCTCTGGAGTGAATACACAAATGTGGCGAACAAGACTACCAGGCGCGATTGGTGCGTTTCTTTTTGTTTTCACCTTCACGCTTCCCTTCCACGCGCAATCCACTCAACTCTCTCCGGGTCCGGCACTCTCTACCGCCGAACAGAAAACAGCGAAACACTTTGAATCGCTTCGCAAGTCGCCTCCCCAGATGTTTGCGTTTCTTAAGAGAATGCCGAAGGGCGCCGACCTGCACAGCCACCTCACCGGATCGATCTACGCAGAGTCGTTCGTTCAGTGGTCGGCAAAGAAGGGTCTGTGTGTAAACCAAACGACCTTCATGCTCTCGTCACCGCCTTGCGATCAAAACACGGGTCAGGTCGCGGTTAACGCCGCGCTTTCGAATGTTGTTCTCTATCGTCAGCTGATCGACGCCTGGTCAATGCGTTTCTGGGAATACTCCGGCCAGAGCGGACACGACCACTTCTTCGACGCCTTCGCGAAGTTTGGGCCGGCAACCTACGACCAGTTTGGGCCGATGTTCGCCGAAGTCACTTCGCGCGCCGCAAGGGGACGCGTGATTTACCTTGAATTGATGCTCACGCCAGACAGCGGCATGTCAGGTCGCATCGGGCGTCAAATCGGCTGGGACGGAAACTTCGAAGGAACGCTGAGCAAGTTGAAGAGCAGTGGTGTTTCGGACGCAGTGGCTGCCGGCATCAAGGCTATCCAGGATGCCGAGGCAGAGAAAAACAAGATCCTGAAGTGTGATACGCCGCAGGCAGACGCAGGTTGTTCAGTCACTGTTCGCTACGTCATGCAGGTGGCACGCGGCGACGCGCTGGGCGCGGTCTTCGCTCAGATGGTGACCGGCTTCGAGTTGGCCGGCAATCCGCAATCGAAGGTGGTCGCAATAAATCTGGTGCAACCTGAAGACTGGCTGATGTCGATGCAAAACTTCTCAACACAAATGGAGATGTTGAATTTTCTCAGGCCACGCTATTCGAAAGGTCACATCACCCTCCACGCCGGCGAGCTAGCACCTGGAATGGTGCCACCCGAAGGTTTGAGTTTTCACATTCGGGAATCTATTGGTAAGGGTCACGCCGAACGAATCGGGCACGGCGTTGACGTCATGTACGAAGACGATCCTTATGACCTGCTTAAGGAATTGGCGCGGCGAAAGATCATGATTGAGATCTGTTTGACGAGTAATGACAGCATTCTGGGCATTCGAAAGGAAAGGCATCCGCTGGCAACCTATCTTCAATACGGTGTGCCGGTGGCGCTCGCGACTGACGACGAAGGTGTCTCGCGTTCAGAGATTTCGAATGAATACTTGAAGGCCGCTGAAGATCAAGGGCTGGGCTACATTCAACTTAAGAAAATGGCGCGCGCGAGCTTGCACTACGCCTTCATTTCGGGCACGAGCTTGTGGTCTGATGCTGAGAGGCTAGTGCCGGTCACGTCATGTGCAAACGATCTCCGCACGGCAAGGTCGGTTTCAAACGGTTGCCGGCAATTTCTCGCCGGCAGCGAGAAGGCGACCCTTCAGTGGAAACTCGAGGAAGATTTCCGGAAATTTGAAGGCCAGTATTGAGTTGCGCCGGTGCGCTAACCAATTTCTTGAGTTGATTGTTGGGGCGTCGCTCCGTGGGCGCCCCGGGTTGGGTTTGGGCTTCTTTAGAAGCGTTGAGTCGAGCACCGTAAATGATTCCCTGCGAAAGGCCCCAAGCCCAGGTCCAACCGGCAACCAATACACGAGTTTTGACTTCTATCTACTGCGTGCCGGTTCGAAACTGCGTTTTTCGTTCGGTACAGTAACCCGTGGGAGATAAACACCTCGCATGTACAAAATTGCAGCTTTAATTGCCGTCCTATCCGTCGTTTGCCTGGCAACAGAAATCAGCCAGAATACCGCGACAATGAAATCAGCACAGTCTTCCCCTGGGGCAAAGCCGCAGAGCTTACCGATCAAGGCCGCCGAGGATTTTCATTCATACGCAAATCCTGGTGAGGTGCGAGTGCGACATGTGGATCTTGAGTGGGACGTGCTCTTCGACAAAAAGGTTCTCAAGGGCACTGCGGTCCTCGGGATCGACAGAATTTCGCCGAACGCTCCCTTGATCTTGGATACTCGAAATCTGCATATCGAAAAAGTTGAATCTTCGTTGGGTGGCGCCCGCTACAATCCCGCGACTTTCACCACCGGTCCTGTCGATAAGATTCTGGGCGCATCGCTCACGATTCCATTACCCGAAAAAGCCGATCGAGTTCGCATTCACTATTCAACTGATCCTGGCGCTTCCGGTCTGCAATGGCTTGAGCCTTCGCAGACTGCGGGCAAAAAGGAGCCGTTTGTTTTCACCCAATCACAGGCGATTCATGCTCGCAGCTGGATTCCTTTGCAGGACACGCCGCAGGTTCGCCAGACCTACACAGCTCGCGTGCGCACGCCCCGGCAGCTGCTCGCGGTGATGAGTGCCGAGAACGATTCGCGCACGCCGCGTGATGGCGATTATCACTTCCGGATGCGGCAGGCAATCCCCTCCTATCTAATTGCGCTGGCGGTGGGCGACTTGAGCTTCAAGCCTCTGGGCCGTCGGACCGGAGTTTATGCAGAACCATCAGTGGTTGTGGGAGCAGCAAAAGAACTCAGCGATACTGAGAAAATGGTCCTGGCGACGGAAAAAATGTATGGCCCATATCGCTGGGGCCGTTACGATCTCCTGATTCTTCCGCCAAGTTTCCCTTACGGCGGGATGGAGAATCCACGACTTACGTTCGCCACTCCCACCATCCTGGCGGGTGACAAGAGCCTGGTTTCGCTGGTGGCCCATGAGCTGGCCCACTCCTGGTCGGGCAATCTCGTTACTAATGCCACCTGGCGTGACTTCTGGCTGAATGAAGGTTTTACAGTTTATCTCGAGCGGCGAATCCAGGAAGCCGTTTATGGCCGTGCCCGTGAGGAGATGGAAGCTGCGTTGGGCCTGCGCGATTTGCAGGACGACCTCGGGACTCTGGAGGATCGCGATGAGATCCTGCACATCGATCTGAAAGGCCGTGATCCTGACGAAGGCTCCACTGACGTTCCCTACGAGAAAGGCGCGCTTTTTTTACGCCACCTCGAAGAGACATTTGGTCGCGCTCGCTTCGACCGCTTCCTGCGCAGCTATTTCGATCACTTCGCATTCCAAAGCATCACCACCGACCAGTTTCTTGAATACCTTCAAAAGAACCTGCTGGATAAGGATCCAACCCTGGCAGCGCGCATTCCTGTTGACGAGTGGATCAACAAGCCGGGAATTCCTGCTAGCTCTCCAAAGCCGGTGTCCTCCGCCTTCAGTCGAGTTGAAGATGAGAGCAAGCGCTGGTTGAGTGGCGGGATTGCGCCTGGGAAAATCTCAACGGCCGGGTGGACAACTCAGGAGTGGCTGCATTTTTTAAGATCTCTGCCTCAGGAGTTGGATAGCAAGAGAATGGCGGAGCTGGACCAGGCGTTTCAGTTCACGCGTTCCGGCAATTCGGAAATTGCATTTCAATGGCTCGTCATGTCGATCCGCAACCACCACGAACCGGCGTATCCGCGTCTGGAAGAATTTCTCACCTCGATTGGACGACGGAAATTTATCAAGCCGCTCTACGAAGAATTGGCCAAGACCCCGGAGGGAAAGGAACGTGCTTTGGAGATCTACCGCCGCGCGCGACCAACTTATCACCCGATTGCGGTCGCTTCCATTGACGAAGTGTTGAAGTGGAACGGGTAGATGTCTTATTCGCCAAACCATGACGTTAAGCTCATATGTAGAAGAGGCAGTTTCACGCAAACTAACAGTTTGCTTTACGTCCATCACTGACCATGGACATACGCATCGTCTGATCCTTTCGGCAATCATCCTTTTGTGGAGCCCTCTCACCGCGCTCGCTCAAGAGAGTTTTCCCACGATCGATGCTTTCCTCAGAGTCACCTTGAAAGGGGAAGATCAACTGAGCGCTAAGGCTGAAGGAGATCTGACCGACGACGGCCTGGCTGACTGGGTCGGGGTCATTCACGGACGAGATCCGGATGCCGCGCCCACCTATCAACTTTACGTACTTCTGCAAGTACCGCCGAGCGGGTATCGGATTGCGGAGCGGACGCAAGAGGCTGAGATTCCGGGGATGGGTTGTTGTTGGCTCGAAGATTTGCAAATTCGTCGTGCCGGCATTTTCGTTCAGAACAATGCGAAGGACGCCGCCACCATGGAAGCCGCTACTCATCAGTTCAAGTTGAGTAACGGCCAGTGGCGACTGATCGGTTTGAAGATTTACCTGACCGATCACCGTCCCTACGCTCGATCGACAAAAGACACCGACATGAATCTTCTTATGGGCTCTGTCATCGAGAAAGTGCAGAAGCGAGGCAAAAAGCCGGTTCTTACCAACCGGCGGCAGAAGTTTGCCGCCTGCTTTCTAAAAGACTTCGACTTCTCTAACGGGTTCTGCGCTGAAGAATCGCCTCAGTAGCCCACCCCCGGGAACGGTGTGCCGTTTTAGGAATATGGAAAGCGAACTGAACCTTCGAATCGTCCTGGAGAAACCGACAGCTGGCGTGGACTTCGGTCTGCAAAAAGGGTGTGGCAACGACTACGAGACACTACTCTCTGTTAAGTACCATTTACTATTCACAATTTACGATTTAATATTCGTCGTCCTCGTCGCCGGCTGGTTTTATCTCGCGCTTTTTTCTCCCGCTTCAAATGGGCCTGGATAGTTCATCGCTGAAACGCTTCGCACTCTTAATTCATTACGCATGGAGAGCAAACCTTCGATCCGCGACGTTCACAACCCAGGACAGACTGCGGCATTTTTTGAGCGCTAGCACCAGGCTGAATCAGTAAGAACACTGCCTGGGACATGAGACTCCCGAGGAGGTGAAGGAACCTGACCACCCTCGATCAAGCAATTTCAGCTTACCAAACCGCCCTTGACGCTCTTCCGCAGAAAGCTGATGCCGATGCGTCGTCGAGGATATTGAGCGTGCTTCTGGCTCGCGACGAGCTCGCCTGTGCGCTAACGACTGAACAACCTGTGCCGGTCGCGGCGATGGCTCGTATCGCTGAACTGGATCAGAGACTGAAGGATGCGGCCTGTAAAATCGACGCGATTGCCGGGAGGGAAACACTTTTCAGCTGGCGACAGTCTATTCATCCGGTGGAGAGCCCCTGGTGGTGGTCCCTGGATGAGACCGCGACTCTTGTAGAGCAACCTAGCCCACTTTGGGCGATTCCCGCCGCGCTTCTCTTTACCATTTCTCTCACCGTTATCGCGGACACGATGACTACGTTGAAGAATGGAGGAATCAATGCTCTCAGCACCTTCGGCACGTTGATACAGACTCTGCTGACGCTGCTCGCCGGGAGCGCTTTCCTCTCCGGAGGACGCGAATGGTTAGAAAAACTTTTTGCCCATGTCGGAATTCACCGGAAGTTTCAGGGCTCGTCCAGAGTGTGGTTAGCTGCTGGTGTGTTGGTGGTCACGTTGGTAATCAGGATTTACCTGCCGGCTGGTGTTGTCGCTCGCTATCGCAATTATCAAGGGGACCGGTCCCTGGCAAACAAACAATACTTCAGCGCCGTTGAGGAGTATCAACAGGCTGTCGCTTTGAAGCCTGACTACACTGGAGCGCGATATAGTTTGGCTGTTGCCTACGACAAGTCACGCGACTACGCCAATGCGATCCGTCAATACGAACTTTCCATCATTGCCGCCCCAAAAAACTACGACGCCTACAATAAGCTCGCGCGGCTCTACATCCTGTACAGCAAAGATTACAGTGGCGCCCTGAGGCGCCTCGATTTTCTTTCCAACAATTTCCAGGAACTGTCGATGGAGAATCGTTATCATCTATTCAAAAATCGTGGCTGGGCCTATCTCGAGTTAGGCAATCATCGCCAGGCGGGAGATGACCTTGAATGGGCGCTCAAACAACGTGGTGGGGCTGCCGCCCACTACTTGTGGGGCCGAGTCTTTGAGGAGCAGAAGGAAAAGGATCAGGCAAAGGCAAAGGAACAGTGGAACCTTTTTATCAAGGCAATCCAGGATAATCCCGAACACGACGAGGTTGAGCCGGACTGGATTGCGCACGCCCAGGAACAACTCAGAAGAGGTGCTGAAAATGAAAGCAAGACAAATCCTTAGCGCATTGTTGCCGGTCATCGTTGCGGCATGCATGGCTGGCAGCGCCTGCCGGAGATCAACTGACAATGGCCCACGCAACGGGCCCTCGCCAGCGCCATCTCCGGTGGCAAGTCCGAGTGGCCTGAGTGGCAAGAGCGAGCTGGAAGTAATTACCGAAGCAGATACTGCAATGATCCTTCGGGTTGAGAAGGATGTCAGCCTGAAGGCGAAGGGCGCCCCTGAGTTTGTGCGAATCCTGTCTGGCCTATTTCGTGGCGGTGACATGCTCCAGGTGGGCGACCTGTCGCAAGCCTGGGTGTCGTGCCCGGATGGGAGTGTCTGTCCACTGGGGAAGGGTCTTTACTCTGAATGCTGCCGGGGAGCTTGTGACAATGGAATCCGCATTCCACCTCCGGCCAATAGCGAAAGTCAGAAAAGGATGATACTCATCAGCAGGAATGAGCTTCCCCCCGGAGAATTACGAATGCTGGAAATCCAGGAAGAGAAGATACGCAATCTCGGAGCCGATGAACTGACGACTCAGTTTCTGTTCGCTGATCTGTATTCCTCCTGGAAACTAACCGAAGCCACCGATAAGGTTAAAGACTTGTCACTGAAGTTGAAGGAGCCAGAGTCAAGGAAGGAATTGAAGACTCTCTATGTGCCACTCTTGCGCAAGACTGGCGATATGCAGATTAAAGTCAATCGAAACGAGGCGGAAGACACTTACAAGAAAGCTGTCGAGCTCGCTCCCCGATTTAACGACTCACGCGAGAAAGCGGCCGCGCACAGGGCGCTTGCCGAGTATTACGAAAGAACTGGGGAGAAGGAAAAAGCTGTATTGAACCTGGAAAAGAGTGAGCAGATATATCAGAGAGACGGCGAGACCACGAAGGCAGCAGCAGCTCGCAAGGCCATAGTCAATATTCAGAAGCAATAGGCCAGACGGTTTCAGGTATTAAAGAAATCGGGTGGTGCGGCATTGAAATTGAGCCGCGGATTAAAGCGAAAGAATGTTCTGATTCTTAACGCCAGCTTCAATTGCCCACAATACGTGGAACTGATTTCGATAGATGGATCGCGCTGGGTTATTCGGCCATCTCGTCGTTGATAGACTTCAAGGCGCGCTCGAGCATGGTGCGGTGAGCGGGATTGGTGGCCCGGGCCAATTGGCCCATGATGCGGGACCGGGAGAGTCGCAAGGACTCAAACTTTGCGCTGCGGGCGCGCTCTTCTGCCGACGAGGTGCCACGGTGTGCCCGCGCGTCAGCGGCAGCTTGTTGTCGCTCGAACACTTCTTCCATTTGACCGGCCAAATCGTCGCCATCCCATCCCATTGCGCCACCTCATCGAAAGTTTTCTCCATCCTAACACCGATTGCTGTGATCCACACTGTCAGCGCTGCGATCTGCCCGCTGGGACATGAGGTCAGTACCACCGCGCGGTAGGGGTGGGTTCCGCGTGCATAAAAAGTCGAGCTGAGAGCGCAGCCACTCTCGGGTCGATTGCAGATGACCCTACTCTTGATTTCCTGCGTAACCTGAGACCCACCCGCTTGTATGTTAGGCACATGCAAGTTAGAAAGTATTTATCGCCTGTGCCAATCGCCGGCTTCAGCGAAAGCGATTGGTCCAAGGGGTGCAGCAGATCGTTCATCCGCTTGGTTGCTTAGAGCCCGTGCGGTAGCCCTTGATCGTTGCACCTCGTTTTCCATCAACCCGAACAGTTGCTTGGGCCGTAGAGCCCGCATTCGCAAGCTTGGGAAAGGAGAACCAATTTCATGTCTAGAAAAAAGTCTAAGTCCTTCATTGGCATTGACGTTTCCAAACAACAGCTGGAGGTGGCCGCACACGAGAGCGACTACCATTTCCGTTGTCCGAATAAAGCCAGCGCATTTGGCGAACTGATCGCCGAACTAGTCACCTTGCGGCCGGCGCTCATCGTGCTGGAAGCGACTGGTGGTTTAGAAACACCAGTCGTCATCGCCTTGCATGCTGCAGGCTTGCCGGTGGTGGTAGTCAACCCACGACAAGTGCGCGATTTCGCTAAGGCCTTGGGCCAATTGGCTAAGACTGATCGCCTTGACGCACGCGTCCTGGCTCACTTTGCCGCCGCCATAAAGCCACCGCCTCGTCCCATTAAGTCAAAGGACGAGCGGGAGTTAGACGCCTTGACACGACGTCGTGGGCAACTCATCGAAATGCTCACCGATGAGAAAAATCGACGTGGTTCCGCTGCCAGTGACACCGTGCGCGACAAAATCAAAGAACACATCGATTGGCTCGAGGAGTGCATCGCAGAACTCGATGAGCAACTTAAATCGCTCCTGAAAAGTTCAACCAGCTGGCAAGCCAAAGATAACATCTTACAAAGTGTCCCAGGCATTGGCCCCGTGACCTCCTTCTCGATGATGGCTGACTTGCCGGAGCTGGGTACACTTAATCGCCAACAGATCAGCAAGCTTGTGGGCGTCGCGCCGCTCAATCGCGACAGTGGACAGCAACGCGGCTCCCGTCACATCTACGGCGGCCGTGCCCGACTGCGCAGCGTGCTCTACATGGCCGCTCTAACCGCATCGCGCCATAACCCAGTGATCAAAGAATTTTACGAGCGTCTCTGCGCCAATCAGAAACCATTCAAAGTCGCAATCACTGCTTGCATGCGCAAATTGCTCGTCATCATTAACGTCATGGTTCGAGACAGCACCTGCTGGAAATCCAACGAGGAACCAGTTTCTGCTTGACTTCCAACACAGTTGCTACCGCGAGGTGGTACTGACTTCATTTTCCACGAGGCTTTGCTGGTGTTTTTCCCCTGGCTGGCTCGCCTCGATGGCTCACTTCGCCGTCTTTTTGCCGACTGCGACTGAAACTCTCGGACCGACTCTCGCGTAGCTTCCTCGTCACTCCTTAATTTTTCTTGCCGCGTTGGATAACATCGGGCGAAATCAACCGTCTTCTTAAGGTGATGCATATGAAGCACACTCGCACATGTGTCAATTGACTTCACCTGATAACCGCGATCTGTTTACCACTGACATTCAACAACCGAGCACTTATCGGGCGATCCTGGGCATGGTCAACGCGCGCGCGATGCTCGAATCGGGCTTCACGACAATTCGTGATGTCGGCAATAACGGAAACTACGCCGACACATCCTTGCGCAGGGCAATTGAGGAAGGTTTAGTTCCGGGCCCGACGATGATAAACGCCGGCCGGATCATCGCACCCTTCGGAGGCCAGTATCACCTGCTGCCGGAGAGACGAGAACTGGGCCAGCCCGAGTATCTTTTTGCCGACACGAGAGACGAAATGAGAAAGGCGATTCGTGAGAACATTCATTTCGGCGCGAAGGTTATCAAGATTGTGGTCGACGATCAGCGATACCTCTATTCAGTCGATGACATCAAGTTCATTGTGGCGGAAGCAGCCGGCGCCGGACTCAAGGTTGCGGCACATTGCATGACAGAGCAGGGCGCGCGCAATGCCGCTGAAGGCGGGGTTGCTTCCATCGAACACGGTTTTCGCATGTCAAATGAAACATTGCAGCTCGCCAAACAAAACAACGTCGTGCTCGTTGGCACTGACTTCACTGAACAAGCCGCCGAACACCTCGGGCTGCCGTCACCGATTGCCAAAGCGTTCCATGACGTTTTTATCGATCGCCTGAAACGCGCACACAAGATCGGCGTTACCATGGCTTACGGCACGGATGTATTCTTTGCGGTGGCAGGACAAACGCGCGGCACGCTCGCGATATCCTTCATTGACAGTTTTGTCGAAGCGGGTGTTCCGGCAAAGGACACTCTGCGAATCACGACTACCAACGCCGCACGATTGCTCGGCGTTGACAAGCAACGCGGCGCGATTAAGGAAGGGCAGGCCGGTGACATAATTGCCACTCCGGAGAATCCACTCGACAACATCCTGACGCTCAAACAAGTCTCTTTTGTGATGAAGGACGGTAGGGTGTTCAAGACCAGTGGTCATTGACCGTGCGCGGTTGGCAGCATGCAGGGCGAAGTAGGACAGACATTCCTGTCTGTCCGTATTGGTTTCTAAAAAATACTTGTAAGGAGACTCTCCAAACCACCTGGTCAGCGTCGGATGAAACGCTCCGCGACGTAAAACCAAAAGTTGGAATCTGTGGACGTTTTCGGATCTGAAGCATGATGACTGGAGGAATCGCATGACGGCTGCAAAGGCATTGGCGTTTGTTAAAGAACGCGGAGTGGTGCTCGTATCAGCTAAAGGCCCAGTGCCGCGTCTGACTGAGGCAATTGCCGGCGAACCCATTAAGGGGAGTTGGTGGGGCCATCGAAAGAGTCACCAGATCTTCGCCATCCTCGAAGAGGTGACTGAATCGGAGGATGTTCTCGTTTGTCGTCTGGTCAAAGGAAAGATCACGTTGGTGCATCGCCGCCTGTGGCCGGCGCTGGTTCGCGTTGTTACCCGATTTCCACCGGAAGCGATCGCGAAAGTACGCCAGGAACACACCGCCAGCGGGCGTCACATAAACAAGGAAGTTCCCTTCCCGCTCTGGGTCCCCGCAGAAGTGATGCAACAAGCAAAGTCTTTGAGTGAAGAGGAAGCGATCGCCGCGCTTGGTGACTGGGCATGATCTCAATCAACCACTTCTCAAGGTCAGGGAAATGCGCAGTCAGGAAGGGGGCAAAGCGAAGCGCGCCCCCGCTCAAGATTCGCAGCTATTCATTCTCAGATTGAATTTTCAAGTCCAGTTAATGGCGGTTGAAACTGAAATCCCAGTCTTGAGTGGTTATGGATCTTGAGCGGGGGCGCGCTTCGCTTGCCCCCTTCCTGACTGCGAGTGAACGGCAGTTGAAGCTAAAGTCCCATGGGTTGGGCGATATCTCACTGTGGGCCACTACTTTACCGCTCCGCACATCCCACTTACCTAATCCGCCCGATAAAGTCGTATAATTCGGGTGGACCGAGTTCTCCAAACCATTTTCTCCCCAACTAAGGAGTGATGATGAAACGAAAAATTAGACAGCTCTTGAGTGTGGGGTCGGTCGCGCTTGTGCTCTCCATCGGTTTCACCCCAGCGATGGGCCAGGACACCAGCACCGGGGAAGTAAAGAAAAGCGGCGGCGAGGTCAAGAAGGCTGGCAAAAGCATGGGCCGTAACGTGAGGCGTGGCCGCGTCGTGCGCGGCGGCAAGCACTTTGGTAAGCACATGGGCCGCGCCGGCAAACACTTTGGCCGGAGCACCAAAAAGGTCTTCAAGAAAGTAATCTCGTAGAACCGTCGGCTCTCGTTGACTGCCGCTTTAACAAACTCGCAGGCTGGAAGGGCAGTTTTGAAACTTCGCAGTTGGGAAGGTGGGCAAAGCGAAGCGCGCCCCCGCTCTAGAGTAGCGTCGATGCCTGGGCTCTGTGTGTTGCTGACATGAAATCGTGGTAAGCGGTGGCTGAAGTCGGTGGTCGACCGCAGCTTCACGAGTAACCGAGTTTTCAATTCGATTCTGCCGCCTTCAGGGGGCAGGCCCCGCAGGGCTCGTTAGGCCAGCCGTTTTACGGCTGGTTCCCCAGCCTAGGATTATTTGGTTGAGGCCGCTTCAGCGGCCTTTTCATATGGGGCTTATCAATGTGAAAGGCCGTTGAAACGGCCTCTCAAAAAGGTATCGTCGCGCTCACTCACCAGCCGTAAAACGGCTGGCCTAATAGGCCCTTCGGGCCAGCCTCGTAAACGAGGCATTTCCGAATCCGCGTTCTACTCTCTATCGACAGCAACACAGTATTACCCCACTACCCGCTGCCCTTCCCTATTTACTATTACTGACTGACGAATTACCATCCCGCCTCGACCACGACTTCCCCAAAACCTAAAGGAGCACCACATGAATCCCCCATCCATAAATTACGGCCAAACGAACAACACACTGAGAGCAACACC
>JAXIOV010000084.1:0-3547 GCA_045403245.1 Pyrinomonadaceae bacterium
GCAGCCGTATTTGAATTAGCCGCAGTCTTGTCATCCTTCTTCGGCTCTTCTTTTTTTGGCGGAGCTGTGGGTGCGGCCTTTGGCGGATTCGTCGGATCGACGATCAAATTCTCGCCGTGGAAGACCGCCTGCCATTTGTCGCCGCTGCGGACCCAGATGCTGGCGGAACGGAACGGGCTCGGCACCTTCATCGGTTTGCCGTCGGGGCCGTTGCACGTGCCGTCCCAAGCGGCTTTATAGCTGAGGGCATACGTGTCCGCGTCGATCATCGACATCGCGGGCTCGGTCAGGTCCATTGACTTGATGTCGCACTTGACGCCGGCGATCATCTTGACGGTTGCGGCCTTGTCCATCCGCTGGCCCCCGCCGGTGAGAATGACGAACTTGTCGCTCAGCATTCCCTCAAAAAACTTTGAATCGCCCTTGCCATAAGCCTCATTGGCCTGTTTATCGAGGGCCAGCAACGCGTCGGCAGTCGGTGCGGCCGCTACCGGTTTGGTCGTATTTGTGTTTGCATTATTTGCTCCGGTGTTAGGAGCCGGGGCTCCGCATGCCGCGAAAAACGTCGAGGCAGCAGCCAATAAAATTAACAGAGTCATCTTTTTCATAACAATTCTCCTAAGGCATTATTTGATTTCAAAAGGTGGATCAACTTACAAGTGCAACAGGTGAATTCGTTTTCGCTCCAGAGGAGCGAGATGTTTATAGCTACGGGCGCACACTCAAAAATCTCGCTGTTAGGAGCGAAACCCGGCAGCGGAACCTTCGCCGGAGGCTCAGCCAAAAGCGATTGCGCTCCTACGGAGCTTCGGAGTAAAGAAAGGAACTATAAACATCTCGCCTCTCGGGGCGAAGCGACAAACAATGTTCTGTTGCACTTCCAATTTGAATCCGCAAAAAACAAAAGCCCGTGGGGTTTTGAACAAAAACCTTCCGAGCGTTTCTAAGTCATCCCAATTGTGTGTGGTCTTAACACTACGACAAGATATCGTCAAGCTAATGCTTGAAATAACGAATGCCAGTGAATGCCATCGCGATGCCGTTTTCGTTTTATACAACGCTAATTACGCAGCTTGACACTCAACGAAGCCCCTCAATATAGTCATCTCAATAATGCGCAAGTGGTCCACAGCTTTCATTCTCATGGCGGCCATGTCCCCCTCCCACTTTAGGTTGACGGATCTATTCGCGTTGCGATAAAAGGTGGTGCAGATCCCTGTCTGCCCAGGTTAATTTGATTTCAGCACCGCTCTGGTGCCTGCGTCTCACAGGTGTCGTTCCGTCCTCCGTGTCGCCGGAAAGAGTTTTTGCGGTTTAACCTTCTTGCAAAGGAGCCCATGATGAAACGTCAACTAATGCTTTGTGCATTGATCGCACTAGCCAGCCTCGCAGTACTTGTTGTTAGCCCAGCGATCCCTGCCTTCTCGAAAACTAACAGCCCGGCAGTAAGAGTCCATACGTTCCAACCTGTCGCGTTAATGATCCAGGACAATGATGATGACATTTCAGAGAGCATCATTCGACGCGGATTCGAAATCGCCCCGGTTCCGCTCAACCTCAGCCGCAAGAACCGTGCTCTCGTTGGCCTGGGCAGCTATATCGTTAACACCGGCGGATGTAACGATTGCCACACGAATCCGTCGTATGCGCCGGGAGGCGATCCCTTTGCGGGCGAACCGGAACAAATCAACGTTCCCTGCTACCTGTCTGGCGGAACTGATTTTGGAATCGTCAGAAGCCGCAATTTAACGCCCGACGCACAGGGACTACCGTCCGGCCTGACGCTCAACGAATTCATTCATATTTTGCGCACGGGAGAAGATACAACGTCGCCGGGTGATCCTCCATTTGATAACGGACTGCTGCAGGTGATGCCATGGCCGGTTTTTGGAAAGAAGAGTACACGCGACTTAACTGCGATCTATGAGTATCTGCGAGCAATACCGTCCAGACCGCGATGTTTATGAGAATTTCGGATTTGGGCCGGGGGATTTTCACAGATCATTGCCGATTGGCTGGAGGGCAAGCGGATAGAAGTTTGTTGCCCTCCTTAACGGTCGGGTTACAGCACTGGACTCTGCAGTTTGCTTACGAGACTGTCAAAAGCTGGTACGATCACTCCAACTGTACTTACACAAACCAGTGGCTAACGCTGGCGGTTTACAGGGCAGGTCCTAACCGACCTGCCCTTTTTGCCCTGAGCGCCTTTAGGCTGCCGCGACCAGGGGCAGGTAAATTCGCTCAGGCTTGGCTTAAACCGCGGCCGTGCGGTTTCATCACTGCAAATAGAGACTGGGAGACTGGGGTCAGGCTTGCGATTTGCGATTCTCTGTCACTCGCCTGTTGTGTTGTTGAATGATCTCGGGAGCCGCCGCTTTAGAATCGCAAAATCGCAAACCTGACCCCAGTCTTGTGTCTTAAAATGGTATAAGAGGCGTATGCGAAAATTCATAGTTCAACAGTGGGTTACCGTCGATAATATCGCCGCCGAGGAAGATGGCAGGATGAGCTTCGTTGCCGCGCAGCCTTTTGCTGTGTCAACCGACGAAGACTTCAAAGCGAGTGCGATGGAATTTATTGATACCGTCGATACGATGATTCTTGGCGCAAATACCTATGCCATGTCTAAAGACTATTGGCCTACTGCCAAAGACCAGGGGGCGTTTGGTGAAAAGCTCAATCGGCTTGCAAAGTTCGTCGCCTCAACGAAGCTACGTGACGCTCCCTGGGGTATCTTCCCTGCCGCAACCATAACGCACGACCCAGTTGCCACCATACGGGAACTGAAGCTGCAAAGTGGCAAAGACATCTGGCTATGGGGTAGTCTGACACTTATGCAATCCATGTTTGACGCTGATGTTGTCGATGAAGTCCAGCTACGAGTCTGCCCAACGACGCGCGGTAAGGGAACCTACATGTTTAAAGATCGACGGGATATGCACCTCATCGAAGCCAAGTCGTTTGAAAATGGCATAGTACTGCTGCGATACGATATTAAGAAGTAAATCTCAAAGCGGTACCGCGACTCGCAGGCCCTCTTGATCATCACAAGAATCTGGGCAACACAATGGCCGCGATTCCAGGACCAATTACAAAACTCTAAGTGGAAATTCGGAGCTCGGTCACTCACACAGTAACTCCAACGCGAATTCATCAATGGTTGCTTATATACTCAGCCGTCCGCTTCACTGACTCCAATCTTCCTCGCTCTGATCCCGCAGTGAACTGCTGGGCTACTATCAGTCGTCCGCTCACTCGGACTGATGGAACCACTTTTTGTGCAAAGCCTCGAGAGCGAAAGAGAATCGTGGCCGGCGGATAGATCTCTTTCCTGCCCGCAAGATATTTCAAGTCACGGCGAGCCTACAGTTCACGTAGTTGCTCGGCGACCGGGACGAAGTGGAACCATCTTACTGGTTTCCCTCGGCTCGCCATTCCGCGATTCTTCGTGGGGCTAGCTTCGCTATACTACGGGGTGGAGCATCTGCTGCATCCGGAATACGTGGCCCTGAGTTCCGCTGCAAGAGCTCACTCCCGAATGGATCCC
>JAXIOV010000006.1:0-41767 GCA_045403245.1 Pyrinomonadaceae bacterium
ATGAACTTCATCGCCTATTTCCAGTATCGCTCACGCTTCTTTCCCACGTAGCCCTAGTACACATACGCCCATCAAAATCATGATGAGCGGCAGCGGCCAGATCCATCCAAGCGGACGGTTGTAGCGGCTGAGAAATAACGTCGCCGGTACGAATGTCGCTACCAACAGCAGTATTCGAAACACTGGTAAAAGTTCCGGTCTCGTTTTCCGGGCGAAGTCGTAGCTGAGCGCTGCCGGCAGGAAAACGATGAGCGTGTCCTGGTAGTGCAAATATGGCGCCAAGAACAGGCCTAGTAGCACCGTTAGCGCGAAGCGCAAGCCAAATTCGCGCGTCGAACGCCACAGCCAGACGACGCTGACTACGCCGACAAGCAACGCCAGGTAAACCAAAAATCCGATTGCTGGCGGCGGCGCCGTCCAGTAAAGAATCATGCGGAGGTTATTCATCAGCACGGAGAGCGCACCGTATGTCTCACCGTGCGTGCTGACTTCGCGAAGGACCCTAAGATAATCGAGCCACACGTGAAAGCCGAGGATAACCGAAACAACGACCCCCACCAGCAAGCCCAGGCTCACAGCTACACCGATCAGTCGCCAGCGGCGTAGCACCAACGGGATGAGCGCAGGCAGTAGAACAAGCTGGGGTTTAATGGTGGCTGCGACGAGCCAGATGCCTGCCCTTGTGTCGCACCCCGTGCTGAGTGCCAGATAGTATTCAAGGATGCATGCAAACATGAAAGGAGTAATCGTGCCTAGACCCAGGCTATACCAGATGACCTCGGTTGCCAGAACTGTGGTGAGTAGGAAGATCTGTTCGGCCCGGGACCAACCCGCCGCCAACTGCCACAACCGGCGCAGGATCCAAGCAGCAATCAAGCAGTTGAATGCAAAAAAAACATACGCCGCAAGTCTTGGCGGAAGATAGGTGAGGGGCGAAAGTACAACCGCGGCGTGAGGAGGGTTGATGAAAGGGAACAGGCCAAAGGAGGATTGGGATCCCTCTTGGGCCAACGTCTCCGCTTGATAGGCGCGTTGAAGATCGAGATCGTAGAGTCGCGAGCCGTGCCCATCGCGCACGATGGCGCCACCAGTGTAGTAGATGAGGAAGTCGGAACCCGTGAGTCGGCCGGCAATTGTCAGTACCGGTAAGGCGTAAGCGATGGCGAGCAGCAGTTGCGCCGCTATCAGCAGGCGTCGTGATGTCTTCACAGTCGCGTAGCTTAGCGCGCTGAGGGTTGAAGGGAAAGGGTTTGCCGTCGCGTTGGGGCCGCGTTCTTCAGAGCAAGAAACGAGACGCGGGTTGGAACGTGATCTCCCAACCTCACGTTGCTCATCTGGCAATTCAATGTAGCGCGGCAGGCATTCGATGTCTTTGAACTGCCTCGCCTCCAACCGAGTGCCAAGCACCCTGGAGCTGCTTGGACAGTATGGCGTTTTGTTACAACTGCTCGCTACCGAGCAGTCTGGACCGATCGACACCAGGTGTGCCATCAGTTGAGCAAAACTACGATGGGATCCGCCTAAAAACACCAAACTTCAAGCGTTGTCTCATTTTAGCTGATTATTGGAGTCGACTTGGCTGCCCAAACGAACCGGCTCGCCAGACGGCATAATCATTGCTGCCGAAAAAATGCCGCGTCCTTGTGCCTTCGCGATTGCGACCCTTTGAATCCGTGCCGGAGTGCAGAATGAAGTCCGCCAAAAGGAAAAAAATTGGAATATTTGTTATTGCGTACAACGCAGTAAACAAACTGGACTGGACGCTCGATCGCGTTCCGGCAGAAGTCTGGCAGAAGGTCGACGAGGTATTCCTGTTTGATGATTGTTCGACCGACAACACTTACTACGCCGCGATCGGTTACAAGCATGTAAAGCAAATTGAGAAGCTCACCATTCATCGCAACGTTCGCAACCTCCGCTATGGCGGTAATCAAAAAGCCGGCTATCAATATGCCATCGCGCGAGATTTTGACGTGGTTGTCATGCTCCATGCAGATGGCCAATATGCCCCAGAAGTGCTACCTCAACTTTTGGAACCCTTTGAGAACGATGAGGCTGACATGGTCTTCGGGTCACGAATGGCGGCTGGGGGCGCTCCACTGGCCGGTGGCATGCCTCTCTACAAGTTTGCCGGCAACAAGATTCTTACCTGGATTGAAAACAGAATGACCGGAATGAAACTTTCGGAATTTCATTCCGGATACAGGATTTATAGTTGCGAAGCGCTAAAGAAGGTGCCCTTCATGCTGAACTCGGGAGAGTGGCATTTCGATACCGAGATACTGATGCAGTTTCATGAAGCGGGGCTTCGAATAGTAGAACGTCCAATCCCCACCTATTATGGTGACGAGATTTGCTACGTAAACGGTATTGCCTACGCATTCAATTGCGTGAAATCTGCGTTGAAATATAGATTGCACAAGGCGAAACTTCTTTACGTGCCCAAATATGACGTGAAGATGGATCATTGCCTCTATAAAAGAGCCGATCCATACAGCAATCACGCGCAGATTATCAGGTGGATTGAACGTGAACGGCCCGAAGATGTTTTGGAAATCGGTACAGCTACTGGCTACCTAACGGCTGAGATGGAAAAGCTTGGTTGTAGAGTCACGGGCATAGAGCAAGACGCAGAGATGGCCGGAATAGCCCGTCAGTATTGTCATCAGATGGTGGTAGGCGACGTCGAAACACTAAACCTCGAGCGCCTCAGCCGCTACGATACGGTTATCCTGGGAAATGTTCTGGAACACGTTCGTAATCCGAGCGAGGTTCTTCGAAAAGTCAGTGGACTACTCAAACCCGGCGGCAAGGTCTTGATGTCTCTTCCCAACGTTGCAAATATCTGGATTAGGCTGAAGTTGCTACTGGGACGGTTCGATTACAGCCGAGTGGGCTTGCTCGAAGAATCTGATTTGCGTTCCTTCACACTGCAAACCAGCCGGCAGTTAGCCGTAGATTCAGGATTAGACGTCATTGGAGTCAACGCTACCCCCATACCGTTACCAGTCATTCTTCCCGCCACTCGCAAAGGAGAGTCTCTCAGTTTTCTTCATCTATTGAATTGGGGCCTCACCAAACTCAGGAAGACGCTCTTCGGTTATCAATTCATCCTTATCTGCAGACCTAAGGAATAAATAAACTGAACGGTCCTTGCCTAACGCGGGAAAAGGTGAGCCATTACTGCTTTGCGGGCTGGCCCACAGGCGTTGTCGTTATTACCTTATGAAAATCACCGCCTGCTTATCCTCAAAGACCTTCTTCCACCCGTTGTCCTGACGGAGAAGACTCGCCAGCGCCGCGTCAGACTTAACCAATACTGTCCGGATTCCATAATTATCCAGGGGTTCACGCCACCTTTTTTTGCCATTGTTTGTCTCAAGCCACTCTTCGACCAGTCTGTCACCATAAACATCGGCGCGACCATCAATGTAAACGCGGTAATCGGGGTAAAGCTTCCAGATTAAGTAGCCGCCCCAGATGTATTCGTTATGAATCGGTTGAGGCGGTCTCTGACTGCGAATGAAATCGACAGCCGCCGCCGGAAATTCTTTTGCTTCGGTTACCGGTTGCTCCGCCAAAGCCCGCAAGGTGCCCCAGGCGACGACGCTCAGAACCGCTATCAATAGTAAGAGATTGAGTACCGTCTTCCGTGATGATTGCTCCCCTGACTCAAACTCTTCCAGCGCATCGAGCGGCTTGTCCCCGCGCCAGTCAGTGATCCAATTCCACGAGTGCTCCGCGAGTATGGGCGTTGCCACCAGTGCAAAGAAGGCAACATTTCGTGCGGACCTCAACGTGGCCCACGCAGTGACCGCAAGCATTAGCAGTTCGCCTGGGCGGGCTCGCCTTTTCGACAAGGCTACTGCGGAGAACGTCGCCAGAAGCAACAAAGCCAACGCTTGAAAAACCGGATTGTGAAAATCCGGGGACCTCCATTCCCGTATGTATTGCATCATGGCTGGTGAAGAAAGAGTTTCGAAAGGGTACGAGTAAATACGCGTGCCGTTGGGATTAAGACTGACTGCTACTACGCAAACAATTAACAACCAGCCAAGCGGTCGCGCGCGCTGCCAGACGCTGCCAAAGGAATCCTTCCGTAACAACAACCAATCCAACAGAAGACCCGCGATCGCGAGAAAAATCAAAGCCAGGCCCAAGGCGAACCCGGCATGCAGGTTGACCCAAAGAACCATTAGCGGCGCGAGCCACCAAAGCGAAGGCGCCGCTTCGCGGCGTGAATACCGATCTAGAAAGCTGATAAAGACGGCTGCAAAAAGCAGCGAAAACATCTGCGGTCGCACGCCCCAGGTCGGCATCGTGGCAAGCGCCCCCAGGAGGATTGCCAATCCCGCAACATATGGGTGCACGCCCCGGTTCCAACATAGGCGATGGATCATCCAGAATGCGGCAACGATAAGAATTGAAAAGACTACAATCAGTCCACCGAAGCCCAGCGGACGGAAAACGCCATAGATGAATACTTCTGACAGCCATTCGTGGGTGACCCATTCGCTTCCGAAACGTAGGGTCGAGAAAACATCCGTATACGGAATACTCCTGGTTTCGACGATGTACTGCCCTGTTTTCAGATGCCACCAGAAATCCGGATCGGTAATCGGTTGAGCGGCAAGCGCAAAAATCACGGCCAGGAAAACAATAACGAGGAGCCGGCGAGTTGGAAGCATTTTCAAAGGATCTTGTCCTGACAAGTTATTGGCAACAGCCTCGGCTGTTGGACTACAGGCCGATAACGACTTCTCACGGTGGGCTTCACATGGAAGATTATGGCACTCATCAATTCGGCACAAATTACGTGACGACTCTGACGAGCGCAAGTTACCGTCGAAGCGGTGGAGTGTCCACCGTCTTGGATCGACAATTTCCGAGCTTTACTAAGAAGGGATTATCCGAACCTTGCTGAGTGGCGTCGAGGCCTTGCACTGTTTGGCAGGCCCCGGTCGAGCTATGGCTGTCGCCGGCGACGCCGCAGAACGAGATACACGATGCCTATTACTATGGCCAGAACACCCAGGATTGTCACCCAGTTTTGTCCCATGCTAAGCGGTCCTTTCCGGAGTTAAGATCCGTTCGATTTCGGTAAGTTCGTTCAGATTTCTATTCGCGAGCGGCTTGTATAACATCCACAACAATCAGTCAAATGTTTTCTAGTAACCGGGGCGCTGCCGGTCACCGGTTCACAGCTGGCTTTACAGGTAAGCGAGCCTCATTTTGAGACTCAAAGCTTCAATTCTTCAGCGCCACCTGAATACGCTCAGGATGTTTGAGAAGTCGTCGGTCCACACGGCTCGACGGGCATCTCCGTTCAAAACGCGTGCGTTTGAACTGCTCGACAACACGACAAAGTCAGCCGGACTGCGCGCCATTACCACCCATACCGATGGGTCTTTGCCCTCGACCGGGGTGAGCATAGGGTCGTTCAGTGCGATGCAGCTAAGGTTCCGGCTGAGGGCCAGATCTGCGACAACTGGGCTGACATCCAGATTTCGATTGGACACATGAAACACCAACAGTCCGCCGGGCGCGAGCTTGGATAAATACAGATCGATGGCCTGCTGCGTAATCAAATGCATGGGGATGGCATCACTACTGAAAGCATCCAACACTATCAAACCGTAACCCGCATCGGGTGCTTCTCGCAGCTTCAGCCGGGCATCACCAAGCACCACGTTGAATGGCACCTTGGCGCAATCGACCACGTAACTGAAGTATTGGGGATTGCGCGCGATGCTCACCACAGCGGGATTGATTTCGTAGAAGGTCCAGTGCTCGCTCTGCCTCGCGTATGCCGCGGTCGCGCCCGCGCCAAGACCGACAATTGCTACGCTCTTTGGCACCGGCGAAGACTGAAAGGCAGCGAAAACCTGACCGAGTGGTCCAGTGTGATGGAAATAAGAGAGGGCCTCACACCTCCGCTCTGGAATTGTAGATTGTCGACCATGAATAGTGCTGCCGTGGATAAGCGTGTGCATGGTATCGCTCGCGTTGCGGTTGACCCGTAGCACGCCAAAGAAGTTTCGTTCCGTATGCAAGGTTTTGTTGCCAACGACTGTTACGAAACTGGCGCCAAGCAGTATTGCACCCAGGCAAAGAGAGAAGCGCAGCGGCTGCTTCCGGAACGGGTAGATAATCACCATAGGAATGGCAAAGGCCACTACGAGGCCAGTTAATGTCCCCGGCGAAACTCTGCTTACAGCTAACCCGAGCGCCACGGCGAGAAGCATGACACCCGCAGGAACCAGAAGATCCATCCAGCGCTTTCGCGGAATTCCAACTCGCTCAGAGTCGGTGGGGAGCAATAGACAAGCCAATAGCATCGCCAGAGGATATTCGGTGACTGAACTAAAGATCACCGGGGCAAGCAAGGCGTTCACGACACCACCGAGGACGCCACCGAGAGACATCCAGAGGTAAAACTCTGGAAGGTGAGTTGTCGACGGTCGGTCTGCGGCGAGTTGACTGTGACAAGTCAGTGCCGCAAGGAAAAAGTAGATCAGATTAAAACCAATCATCAGCCCGGGCCCTGCGGAGATGTCCAGGAGATAGATGAGCAAGAACACGAGCGTCGCGCCCGGCAAAATAATTGACAATACTCGAAGGGAAATCAGCTGCCGTCGAGCGAACGCGAAAACCAAAGTCAGCAAGTAGATCGCGAGGGGAATGACCCAGAGAAGTGGTACGGAGGCCACATCCGTAGAGATGTAGTTAGTTACTCCCAGCATCAGACTCGAGGGCACAAAAGCCAGCAGAACCCATCTAAGTCGTCGTGTGAACGATGGCGCTGCGGTCCGCCTTTCAGTAGATGCCGGAACCGCGTTAGTTAACGGCGCAGTCGATTCCGAGTCGAGTGCTGCGCTGGTGATTCCATTCCGGCCTAACCGCCAGAGCGCGAACGCACACACGCTGACTAAAACCAGCAGTCCCGCGTATCCTCCGGTCCAGATCCGACTCTGAGATCCCAAACTAAACTGTGGCTCTAACAAAACAGGATAGGCGAGCAAAGCGACGAAACTGCCGGCATTCGAGGCTGAATATAAAAAGTAAGGGTCGCGAGCAGCAGAGTGTCCGGTGTGGGAAAACCACCTTTGTAACAATGGGCCATTACTGGAAACGATAAAGAATGGCAATCCGACGACGGCTGAGAGACAAGCCAGCAGCCACAGCGAGGGGTTACCGGTAGCCGGGGTCGAGTTGATCCACGAAGATGACAAACCGATGGGCAAGCTGACAAACGCGAACACCAGTAACAGGAGTTGTAACGCTAGCTGGCGACGGAGTGGCCACCTGGAAAGAATTAGCGCGTACGCATAACCAGCCAGCAGGGCCGCCTGAAAAAAGAGCATGCAGGTGTTCCACACAGCGGGTGTTCCACCGAGCAGGGGGAGCAGCATCTTCGCGACCATCGGCTGGACTGAAAAGAGCAATGCCGCGCTAACAAATAACGTTACCCCAAATAATAGCGTGAGCGACTTTTCACTTAACCCAACCTTTGAACTAATAGGATCCCTCCCAAGCGAGTAATGATCATGCCTAATCTCCATAATACTTCCTAAACGGTTAATGGCAATTCAATTGTGCCCGGTTAGCCTCTCGACCACTCCTGTGCTGAATTTCATATCAGTACTACTCGGTCTTCCTTTTTTTGCGCAAAAGCCGTTCAGGACATCGGACGGTTGACGCACAACCTGTAGACCTCTTGCTTTCAGGGCCGCGAACCAGCCGACCATCGCGCTGCGTTTCCGGCGGAATGACTCTCCAGGCAAAAGAGAGATAGGTTCTGCCACAAATGCTCGCCAGCGAGCAGTGTTCAACGTGAACAACATTTCAGCATTGCGCCAGGCTGAGCTGCTTAGCCAAGTCTCGTTCTCTCTTAAGTGAAGCAATCACGTTACTTGCCTATTAATGCCGGTAACTTTCCTCATCCAACCTGCCCAGGTGAACACTGACGGCATAACCGTTGCACTCACGTGACCCGCACTCGAAATGTTGCCGTGATCGGCAGGGAGCGATCTCTCAGGTTTCCTGAGATGACGCCTTCACTTCTTGTGCAATTCACCAAGTCCGGAGCTCGCGGAGATTCGGACCGAACTTAACCCCATTCAAAAGAACAAGGAGAAAAACAAAATGAAAACGATTAAGAATTTCCTCAAGGACGAGAGCGGCATGGAGACCCTGGAGTACGCCGTCATCGCCGGCCTTATCGCGGTTGCCGCGGCTGTTATTTACGCCAGCGGCGGTACCTGGGCAACCACGATCAAAAACAGACTTTCCAACGCTGCGGCCCAGAGCTAATAGGCCCAAACGCTTGCAAACAGAGAGGTGACGGGCGAAACGCTGCACATCAGCACAAGCCCGTCAACTCTTTTTCATCGATGAGCAGGGCCGTTCCTTGGCCACACCCCGACAACGAGACGGAGACAGCAATGATTGCTTCTCAGAATATTGCGATCGCCATTCTGTTTGTACCAATGGCGATTCTCATCGCCTACATGGATGTTCGCTACCGGCGAATTCCGAATGAGCTGGTGTTGCTCACCTTCATTGGAGGGATAACGCTCAACACTATCTTTGGTGGCTCTTACGGATTTCTAACGAGTCTGGGAGGGTTCGCCCTCGCTTTCGGGTTGATGTTTTTCTTGCACGCCTTCGGCACGATGGGTGCCGGCGATGTCAAGCTGTTTGCCGCCATTGGGGCGATCAACGGCGTCTCCTTAGTGCTGCCGACGCTTGTCGTCGTGGCGCTTACGGGAGGCGTGTTCGCGATAGCTAAGATGATCTACTCGCGACGCACCGTGACGACATTGCTTGGCGTCTCTCAAGTCTTTTATGGATTGCTGCCCGGTCAGAGGGTTCCTCGCTTCGAGGTCCCGGCTGACCGCGCTTACACGCTTCCTTATGCGGTGCCCATTTGTTTCGGCAGCCTCATTGCTTTTTTTCTGTTTCGCGCCTGAATGCGCCTTTAGAAATTAACGGCAAATCACTTCGGTAATGGAGAATTAAGTCATGCGAAATAAGCGTCTCATTATCGCGCTCACGGGCGCAGTGCTCTGTGGATTGATCGGTGTCATGTTGATCACGCGTTATCTGTCTAACGTACAAGCATTCACGAAGGACCTGGGTAATGTCGTTGTCGCCAAAACTGAGATTCCGCTGGGTGAAAAGATCACAGCCGAGCACTTGAGCCTCGCGCCGATTCCTAATGGTTCCCTTCCCGAAGGGGTGTTCCGGAAGATGGAAGACGTCGTCGGACGGGTCGCAATCACGCCTATCGGCGTACGCGAGACCATCACGAATATGAAGCTCGCTCCGGCGGGAACCGGCGGAGGTCTCTCGGCCGTTATTCCGGAAGGTTATCGCGCGATGACGGTCAAGGTTGATGACGTGGTGGGCGTCTCCGGTTTTATTATGCCCGGCTCATTTGTTGACATCGTGGCCATCATCGTTCCCGTCTCGCAAGCAGGAGCAACGAATGGTCCAATCTCTAAGATCGTATTGCAAAACATCAAGGTACTCGCCAGCGGGGCGAAGATTGATTCCCCCGAAAATCAGCGCCAGCCATCGGAAGTGAAGGCAGTGACGCTTCAGGTGACGCCCGAGCAGGCAGAGAAGCTTGTGCTGGCAGCCAACGAGGGCAAGCTGCAACTCGTCATGCGTAACTACACCGACCAGGAAGATACGCAGACCAAAGGAGCCAACAAGTCTACGCTATTGAGCGGCGACTCTTATGTGCCCCAGCCGCCGCCACCCAGTGAAAAAAATGATGAACCTAAGCCCGTCGTCCGTCGTCCTCCAGTTCGGCGCACCAGCGTAGCGATCACGGCAGAGAAACCTGCCCCGCCACCCCCGGCGCGCAAATCCGTCGAGTTCATCGAGGGCAATAAGAGGCGCGACATAGAAATACCTTAACAGTGCGGAGGCAGTCGATTTTCGACCAGAAAAGTCCACTCCGCTTTAAGACTACCGTCCCCAATCAGCTAAGGAGAAAAAGATCATGCAGTCTCGTTCTTTCGCTAAATACCTCGTTGTCGTCCTCGGAACCATCTTGCTCTGCGCTTTTCCGCTCTTTGCGCAAGACCAGACCACGAACGCCTCCTTTTCGGGGACGAAGGAAGCAATCCCCATTAACGTACTGGTGGGCCAGTCAAAGGTAATCACCTTTGACCAGTCTATTGAGCGGTTTTCTGTCTCCAACCCGGAAATCGCAGAGGCCGTGCTGGTTGCATCGAACCAGGTGATCGTAAACGGCAAGGCGTTTGGCCAAATCAATTTTGTCGCCTGGGAAAAAGGGACGTCGCGCTTTATCGTCTTTGACGTATATGTGCGCACCAATCTTTCTCTGATTGATTCACAGATCCGGGCACTCTTTCCGAAAGACGACATTCGACTTAGCCAGGCCAATGGATCCGTGGTGATCTCCGGTACTGTTTCCGATCCCCGGATCGCGGCACAGACAGACGCAGTCGTTCAGGCCGCGGGTTTCAAAACTGTCAACCTGCTGGAGTCGCCGGTGAAGGATCTGAGGCAGGTTCAGTTGCTGGTCAGGGTTGCAGAAGTCAACCGCAGCCGCATACGCGAGCTAGGTTCCTCCTACGCCTACCAATCCAGTCCCGGTGTGGGCGGCTTTGCCAACGGTGGCGGGCCGGGCGACCTCACGGGTGTCGCCAGAGGCGTACTGGAAGGCACATTTAGTCCACTCAATCTTCTGGTCCTGGGCGGCAACATGACGACCATGATTCGCGCACTACAGACACAAGGTGCCTTGCGGGCGCTGGCCGAGCCGAATCTGATCGCGATGGATGGTCAATCGGCGAGCTTTCTGGCCGGCGGTGAATATCCAGTACCGGTTGTTCAGGGCAGCGGCAACGGTAGCACAGTCAGCATCGTGTTTAAGGAATACGGCGTCCGTCTCACTTTCAAACCGACGATCATTGATGAAGACCACATCCGATTGGAGTTGGAGCCGGAAGTGTCCACGCTAGATTTCGCCAACGGCGTCAAGTTTAACGGTTTCCTAATTCCAGGAGTGCGTACTCGGCGCGCCAAGACGGGCATCGAATTGCGAGATGGACAGAGCTTCGCGCTGGCGGGACTCATGGACAACAACGAAACCAGGTCGATTTCTAAAGTGCCTGGCCTCGGCGACATTCCCATTCTTGGCAATCTGTTCAAGTCTACGCAATTCCAGAAGAATGAGAGCGAGCTGATGTTTATCGTCACGGCGGAGATGGTCAAGCCGGTCAATCGCGACGACTTGCCGCGAATCCCCAATGTCGAGAGCTTGAAGAAGGGCTCGCTCCTGGGCAGCGACCGGCCGGCCGGACAAATAGAAGGACCCAACGGCTTTAGCACCGACAAAGCTGGCGCCGCCGCCACCGACAAGGCGGAGACTCCAGCCACAGTCGCACCTGCGCCGACCAAGGAAGTTAATCCGACCGTCACTCCGGCTACCGGCGGCAAAGGCGCCGTGCCAAGCGTATCGCTGGCGCAACCAGGCACCGGAACGGCGCAAGAGGCGAAGATCGCCCCAACCAAGGACTCTCCAACTCCTTAAGAGTGAGGTCCGGCAAACCTTCGCTTGATAACCGTTGTTGTTCGAACATTCACTGTTAGTTTGAAGTTAGCCTGAGAAGACAGGGGGGTACCAATGTCATCAATGACTGAACAGCTGGCTCGGCGGCGGAAAAGCGAGCGCGGCTCAATCATGATCATGACCGCGATCTTTGCTCTGCTTTTGCTCTTGATGGTCGGTCTATGCCTTGATGTCTCTCGGATCTATCTGGTGCGTGATGAGCTTCAGAAAGGCGCCGATGCCGCGGCCCTGAACGCAGCGCGCGAGATAAACGGAGGCACATCTGGCATCGATAACGCCGTCGCCGTGGCCATGGGAACTGCCATCAATACACAGGGGCTTCGGGCAAAGACAAACGTGACCATTGCTTCTATTGAGTTTGCCATTACCGTGGACGGGACGTACATGAACGCCACAGCGGCTAAGGCTGACGGCACAGTCCAACAGATTCAGTATGTGCGCGTCACGACGAACCCAGCTACAACCAACATTCTTTTCGCTTCCAGCGCCCTCGGAGTGTCGCACGCCGAATCGAGGCAGGCTGTAGCGGGAGTGTCAATCGGACTGAGCACTATCTGCGACTTCTTCCCGGCCGCCGTCGCCCTGAACGATGCCGACACCACGACTGCTGTTTTCGATCCGCCCGCGGTCAATACGCTCATGACCCTTCGCTTTAACCAAGGCACCGGAAACGAAGCGGTAGTTGCTGACAGGGACTACATCATCCTTGAGGTCCCCGACATCACCGGCAACGGAACGGGTGAGACCGCGGTTCTCACCGCTGGCATTCCCAATTTCTGCAAGAGCCTCGGCGACAATATCAATATGACTCCGAGTTCGAACCAGAATAACGGACCGCGGAACGCGGCTGACGGCATGAATACCCGTTTCGGCATGTACGCACAGGGCTATGGCAACGCACTAACAAATCCCCCTTTCCCGCCGGACACGAACCTGACCGAAGACATTTCCTGGCAATCGTACCTTAATAACAATCCAAATATGCGCCGGAGGCTGGTCGTTCCAATTATCCTGCCTAACGGACCACCGCCCCTGCAGCCCACTTATCCTGCCTACACCACGAATATTCAGATGTGGGCGGTATTCTTGCTGGAAAGACCGGTTCCGGCCCCTCAGGGTAACTGTGTAGCTACCCCCGGTTGTGGCGACATTCCAGTTATGTACGTCGATAAGGCGCAGGTTAACGCTGAAGGTCCACCCTCGTGCTCTTCACCTCTGCAAACTCCGGTTCTTTACAGGTGAGGTGACGAGATGCAGGCAACAATGGTGATGTTGAGATACCTGAAAAATAGAATAAGCCGGATAGTTAGGCGGGAAGATGGCTCTTCGATCATTGAACTCGCGATCGTATTTCCGATCCTGCTGATCCTGTTTGTAGGCACTGCTGAGTTGGGTCGCATGTTCTACACCTACACGACCCTCGCCAAAGGAACCAACGTTGGAGCGCGTTACCTTTCGACTTCAAGAGACCTTGTTAATGGCACTGCGCAACAAATCATCGACGAGAAGACATTGGCACGGAACCTGGTTGTTTGCGGCATTCCAAGCATCGTTGCAACTGCTTGTACGAACCAGCCGACGATCGTCCCCGGACTGACAACGGCTAACGTTAGTATATGCGATAACATCTCAGTAGCGTGCAACCCAGTGATTCCTGCCGGAACGACCAAGTACTTTAGAGTCGAGATCATAAACTACAACTTTGGGCCGGGCGTTTGGAACCTTGCAACTATGACCGGACTGGCAAATGGAACGTTTTACGGCAATGCTCTGCGCCCGAGTACCCAGATGCGCTACATGCCATAGCGTACGAGCCAGCGAGGAGTTTCGACTAATGATGCGTCATACAAAAAAACACTCGGAGCGTGGCACGGCAATCGTCGAATTTGCAATCACGGCGGCTTTCTTTCTCATGATGATTATGGCCATCGTCTCCGGCGGCCACTTGTTCTTCACTCACAACGCTATGGTCGAATCGACCCGGCGGGGCGCGCGTTACGCCGCCATGCAGTGTAAACCCAATCTCGCGGGGTGCCTGAATTCTGATACGAGCCTCGATCGCGTCAAGAACGTTGTTTTGTATGGATCGCCAACGGCCGGCACGTCACCACTGGTTAATGGTCTTACGCCTGCGAACGTTCAAGTTGATTACTCCAACGACTTTGGCGTGGCGCAGGGCACGGTTTCTGTAAAGATCATCAATTACAACTACACCTTCGCCGTCGCGGCAACCGTAATTAATATGCCCTCTTATCAGACCACGGTTGTGGGCGAGAGCGCGGGTTTCACACCGGAGATCAACTGTCCGGATTAGAGCCATAAATACAAGCAGGTAGAGCCATAGATAAAGAGTTAACACGATGCACCCACTAACATTCATAACGCTGTCCAAGAACGGCGAACCTTCCGACGAACTAAGGGATGCCCTGGCAAGCAGCGGACGCACACATTTGCTGGCTGATTGCCATAGCCTCGAACAAATGCTTGCCGACGTCACGCGGCTGCGACCATCGGCGGCGATCATCACGGTAGGGAGAGACAACCCGGAGAAAGAGTTTGCTCTGATCAAGCAGCTTGCTACGGCCAGCCCCGACACGGCCCTCATTTGCGCGGCACGTGACGCCTCGCCGGCAGTAATCCTGGGCAGCATGCGTTCGGGTGCGTGCGAGTTTATCCAGCTGCCGATTATCCCTGACGAGTTCCGCGGCGTCATTGACCGCGTTGTAGAGTTACGAGCCGGCAGCGAAAGCTCGTCGAAGAATCACGGCCGTGTCGTGGCTGTCTTTTCCGGCAAGGGCGGGTCGGGCGTTTCATTCTTTGGTACAAACCTGGCCGCAGCCATGGGCGTTCCCACGTTACTGGTTGACCTCAATCTGCAAGCGGGAGATGCCGCTTCCTTTCTCGGGCTAGATACGAAATATTCGCTTGCCGACTTCGTCCACAATCGCGCGCGATTAGATGACGCGCTGATGGCAAGTCTGATTACGTCTCACTCCCCGAACCTCGCCGTGCTGGCTGCACCGCTCGAAGCTCACGAGGCTGAAGACATAAAACCACAGGACATCTCGGAGATCCTTCATCTCCTCAGACAGCGCTATGAGTGCATCGTTCTCGATCTGCCGCACACCTTCGATTCGGTGACGGTAAGCGCTCTCGATCTTGCTGATGACATTCTGGTGGTTCTGACTCTGGACATTCCCGGGATTCGCGCCACGAAGCGCGCGCTCAAGGTGTTTGACCGTCTGGATTATCCCCGGGACAAGGTCCACATCGTGGTTAATCGCTGGAGTAAGAATATCGACGTGCAATTGCAAAAGGTCGAGGCCCACCTGGGCGAGCGGCTCATCGGCTTTGTGCCAAACGATTACCGGAGAGTAATCGACTCAATCAATCTGGGTCAGCCCCTTGTGCAAACTGATCCGTCCTCGAAATTGACCGTGGAAATCAGACGCATCGCGGCGCTCGTTTCCGGAAATGGTCATTCCCCAGCGGCGCCGCCTCGGAAAAAATTATTGGGAGGGGTGTTTGGACATTCGAGTTCACCTTCGCCTCTGGATCTTTCAAAACTGCTGGAGGATGCCTCGTAGGCTGGTGTTCGTTAGTGCAAGAGCTTCCCCATAGTTTTTCGCTGCAAACTTCAAGGATTGAATAGAGGGAACTAAATGGCGCTTCGAGAAAGATACATCAAAGACGGAAACGGAAATGCTACCGCGGCTCCGGCCGAGGATGGCAGCTACGGTAACCAGGTCTTCCAGGACATGAAGGCACGCCTTCATCGCGCGATCGTTACGCGCCTGGACCTAACCAAGCTCAGCTCATTGGCGCCGGACCGCGTTCACGCCGAAGTGTCGCGACTCGCCGAAGGTTTGCTACAAGCGGAGAACCTGCCACTTTCAACCGCGGAACGCGAGCGTCTAGTCGGCGAGGTTCATCACGAGCTTTTCGGTCTTGGCCCTCTCGAGCCATTGCTGGCTGATCCGACCATCTCCGACATCCTGGTTAACTCGTTTTCCAATATTTACATCGAGCGCCGAGGAAAGCTTGAGAAGACCGCAATCAGTTTTAAGGATGACGAGCACCTGCGACGCGTAATCGAACGCATTGTATCCACAGTTGGACGCCGCATTGATGAAGCGCAGCCGATGGTTGATGCTCGCCTTCAAGACGGGTCGCGCGTCAACGCGATTATTCCGCCCCTTGCCCTCGACGGCCCGGTCCTTTCCATCCGTCGCTTCGGCACCGACCCTCTAAAGATGCACATGTTGATCGAAAATGGCGCGCTTACCAAAGAGATCGCCATGCTCTTTGAGATGTGTGTGCGCGCCCGGCTCAATATCATCATCTCCGGCGGAACCGGCGCCGGCAAAACCACTCTGCTCAACGCGCTCTCCGCTTACATTCCGGTCAACGAGCGCATCGTGACAATTGAGGACTCCGCGGAACTGCAAATGCAGCAACCCCACGTTGTGCGCCTGGAGACCCGTCCCCCAAATATCGAAGGGAAGGGCGAGGTCACTCAGCGCGACCTGGTTCGCAACTCGCTGCGCATGCGTCCCGACCGCATTGTCATCGGCGAGGTTCGTGGTGGTGAAGCTATCGACATGCTTCAGGCCATGAACACGGGCCACGATGGATCGCTTACCACAATACACGCCAACACAACCCGGGATGCGCTCGGTCGTCTCGAGACGATGGTCCAGATGACGGGTATGAGACTCTCAGACCGGGCGATGCGCCAGCAGATCGCTTCCGCAGTCAACCTGGTGATTCAGGTGGCTCGGCTCACCGATGGCACGCGTCGCATCGTTTCGATTTCCGAAATCACCGGCATGGAGGGTGAAACGATTACGATGCAGGAGATTTTCGAATTCGAGCGGACGGGAGTTGACGGCACCGGAAAGGTTATCGGGCGCTTTCGCACCACCGGTATTCGTCCACGTTTCGCCGAACGGCTGAAGCAATACGGGATGCAATTACCGGCGTTCTTTTAGGAGTACCAAGATGCTGATTTCGACCATCATATTTCTCTTCTTCCTGTTCCTTACTTACGCTCTCTTTCTCCTGGCATCACGAAAGTCTGATGAACGGGACGAGCGCCTGAAGGAACGCGTTGCCGAGGTTTTACAGGAAATAGAACCGAGTTCCTACGAGGGAGAAATCCAGATAACGCGTGACGACTCGATTGGTGGCAGCCCGCTCATCAACCGACTCCTCAATTCACTCGATTTCGTAAAGCGACTGGATCGCATGATCAAGCAGGCGGACGTGCACACCACAGTCAGCCGCCTGCTCGGATTCAGTGCCGTGGCCGGCGTGATGGCAATGCTCGCCGCGTCAACCGTTGTGAACTCTATGGCTGCTTTCGTCCTGGCACTGGTGGCGGCTGCTTTGCCTATCCTGCACGTTGCAATGAAACGCAAAAAGCGACTGCGCACCTTCAATTCGCAACTCCCCGACACCCTCGACCTCTTGAGCCGCTCACTCGCGGTGGGCCATGCTTTCTCCGAGGCCCTCCACCAGGTCGCTTCTGAGATGCCCGATCCGATCGCCGCCGAGTTTCGCATGACTTTCGAGGAACAGAAGTTGGGTCTCTCAATCAAATTGGCGCTCGACAGGTTGACTGAACGCGTCCCGCTGCTCGACCTGCGGCTTTGTGTAACCGCGATGCACATTCAGCGGGAAACGGGCGGTAACCTGGCTGAAATTCTTGAGAAGGTGTCACACACCATCCGCGAGCGTTACCGGATCATGGAAGACTTCCGGACCATGACAACAGCGTCTCGTCTTTCTGGGTGGATTCTCTGTAGCCTGCCGTTTCTTCTTGTTTTTGTGCTGACACTGCTCAATCCCGACTACATGAGCGTACTGATCCATGACAGCCGAGGCCATTATGTAATCGGCTTCGCCATCATCTGGCAAACGTTTGGCATGTTGTTAATAAAGAGATTCCTCAGCATCAAAGTCTGAGCTACTCGGGGAAGGACTATTTGCCGCAGCAAGTAGGAATAAGTTCATGATGATATTATTGATCGTCCTCCTAACATTTGGTTGCATCGCTCTTGCAGTGATGAGCGTCTACTGGCTCGTTGTGCGCCCCGCCAGTGTCGTCAACGCACAACTGGAAAGCGCAGATCCTTCGCTGGCGCTGGTCGAAAATAACCCCTTGACCACGATGACCACGCGGGCCGCCGAGCCGATCAACCGCATCGTGCCAATCTCGGCGGTTGAAGCGGCCAAGTTACAAAAACAGTTGCTCCACGCCGGCTACCCTTCGCCCGATGCAGCGATGGCCTTCCGTGCCATACAGCTGCTGTTAATCGTTTCCCTGCCGAGCATTGTGATGAGTATTTGCTTCATGCTCGACGGCTCGCTAAACACTTTTCTGATCTTCGGAGTCTTTGCCGCCGCAATCGGCTTCTACGCGCCCCGTCTCGTGCTTCGTGGCATGATCACTCGCCGCCAGCAGCGTATTACCTGGGGACTAGCCGACGCGTTGGATCTGATGGTGATCGCGGTCGAAGCTGGATTGGGTCTCAACGCGGCACTCAATCGTGTCGGTGAAGAACTCAAAGACGTCCATCCCGATATGCATCACGAGTTTGATCTGGTCAATCTGGAGATCCGGTTGGGACGGAGTCGCGAAGAAGCACTGCGTAATCTGACCGAGCGAACTGGGGTTGACGACATTCGCAGCTTCGTCGCGTTGTTAATACAGGCTGACCGTTTCGGTTCGTCAATTGGCAAGGCTGTCCGAGTGTTTGCCGATTCACTGAGAACCAAGCGCCGCCAGCGTGCCGAACAGGCGTCGGCGAAAGCAGCGTTGAAGCTGCTGATTCCGCTGACGGTATTTCTCTTCCCGGTAATTATTGCCATGATTCTCGCTCCGTCGGCACTTAACCTGATTGACCTGTTCTCAAGATAGCGGAAACGCAAGTAAAGGGAGACTTTCTCATGTTGAAGCGCACACTAATTGTCCTGTCCTTAACGCTCGCCTTCGTGATTGCGGCTGAGCCGCTGCGAACGGTCCACGGCATTGCGATGACAAACGCCGAATGGATGGCAATGAATGCCGCCGACTCTTCCGCCGGAACCAGCGCGCGCCAGAGCGAAGGACGAGGCAATAGCTTTGTCCGCGCGCTGAAAGCGCCTTTCAAAGCTCTCGGCCGCCTGTTTGGCCGCGGCAAGAAGGACAACAACAAGCTGGAACGTATCTCCGAAAAAGACATCAAGAAGTTTGAGAGTGTCCCCGCGACGCAAGTCAGTAAAAGCACACCCGTGGCGCCAGTGAGTCCGGCGGCGACAGCGCCGGCCGAAAGTGCGACCACGAACGCGAGTAACACGGCACCAGCCGGCAACCCAGCCGCAGAGAGCGCAGGCTTTGCCAGTACGCCAGCGCAAGCGGCGCAAACTAAGGGCTTGCCTTACAACCAGGCCACGCAAACTAACAGTTTGCTTTACAACCTGGCGGTGGACCATCTCGAGCGAGGCCGTGAACTGCTCAACAACCATGATCTAAACGGCGCCATCGGCGAACTCTCCAAAGCAGCGTCGGCAAATCCAAACTTGAGCGAAGCCAGCAGCCTCCTGGGTGTGGCTTACTGGCGCAAGGGATTGCGCGACCTGGCCGAGAAGTCATTCGCAAACGCCGTTCGCCTTAACAAAAAGGATTCGCAAATTCTCAACAACTTCGGTTTCCTGCTCTATGAGAATGGCGACTACGAAAAAGCCACCAAGCAACTCAAGCGAGCCGCCAAGCTGTCGCCAAGCGATCCGCGCATCTGGAATAACCTCGGAATGGCCCAGTCGGAGCGCGGCAATTTTGACGACGCGTACAAGAGTTTTGCTCGCGCCCAGGGCGAATACAAAGGGCACCTGAATATCGCGGCCCGTTTGGAGCACCACGGCAAAGCCGAGAAAGCAATCAAACACCTCGAGAAAGCCCTGGCCCTGCAACCAAATTCAACCGAGGCCCTGGCTCGCCTGGCCGTTCTTTACGACCGAGAAGATCAGCCTGAAAAGGCCCAAGTAGCGCGCACGACGCTCACGACGCTCCGTACGTTGGCTGACGCCGCCGTCAAGTAAAGGGGCAGTAGCCCGACCGTTAAGGAGGGCTTTCACTCGATCAACCCCAGAGAGGGAGTTCGTCAGTTGATGGACAATTCGGATCAGCAGGACTGTAGCCCGACCGTTAGGGAGGGCATTCGACCAACGAAGCCCTCCCTAACGGTCGGGCTACCGCCCCGTTGATGGACGCGGAACACCGGAGCATTCATGGGACAGTTGAGCTTCTTAACGAGAGCAGAAATCGAATCTCTCGGACCGCCAATTCCTGAAGAATTGGCGGACATGGGCATACATGAGTCCTGCCTTCACGAGCTCACGCTCAAATGCCTGGCCACCCTGCACGAACCCACTTCCGTAACCATCGCTGAAAAGTTGCACTTGCCATGCGCTTTGACCGAGGAGCTTCTCTATCATCTCTATCGTGAGAAGCTCATCGAGATGCGTTTGCAGAGCGCCACCGGCGCCACGCGCTATGCAATGCTCGACTGCGGGTGGGAGCGGGTCCGACTCGTGCAGAATCAATGTGGCTATCTCGGTCCGGCTCCAGTTTCACTCGAAGATTACAGTCACATGATCGGTCTCCAGGCAGCTCTCACGCGGCCCGCGTCGATGGCAAACGTGCGCTCGGCATTCAAGGACCTGGTCCTGCCGGAATCTTTCCTCGATACGCTCGGATGCGTTATCAATTCTCGCTCATCGTTGTTATTGATGGGCTCGGCCGGAACCGGCAAGACCGCAGTTGCCGAACGACTGAACGGCGCCCTTTCAGGGTTCATCTGGATTCCGTATGCAATTGAAGTCGATGGGCAGATCGTTCGCGTCTTCGATGCTCACTACCACCGGTTAGCGCCGGAGAAACGCCCTGGCGTTGAACGCGATCGGCGTTGGGTACTGATTCAACGACCGCTGATCATCGTGGGTGGCGAGCTGACGATCGAAAACTGCGAACTCGAGTGGTCTAATGTGTTCAACTACTATGAAGCACCGTTTCAGTTGAAAGCCAACGGCGGTACGCTGGTCATCGACGACTTTGGCCGCCAGCTCGTCAATACGCCGGCGCTGTTGAATCGGTGGATCCAGCCACTTGAACGTCGCATTGATTTTCTGACATTGCGTAACGGAAAAAAGATTGAGGTACCGTTTCAGCAGCTGGTAGTTTTTTCGACCAACCTCGAGGAGAAAGACCTTCTTGACGAGGCGTTCCTGCGGCGGATCGGATATCGCGCCAGCCTGGAATCGCCGTCGGCAAATGCGTATGTTGAAATATTCAAGCGTGCCGCGGCTGACAAGAAGATTGCTCTGGATCAGGACAACCTGAACCACGTGCTCAACAAGTACCGCGCCGAGCAGCGGCCGATGAAGGCTTGTGAGCCGCGCGATCTTTTGAACCGGCTTAACGACATCTGCCGGCTAAGAGGGCGGACGCTGGAACTTGTCCCTGAATTGATGGACCTGGCGTGGAACAATTACTTTGGCGTGACTCATAGTTTTGAGTCACAGGTTGAGCCGCTCGCAGCTGAAGAGTCGCGAACCGTGGCAGTCTGATTTGTTTCCGTGAAATTTGAAGTTGGAAACCATCTTGAAGTATTTGGCCTATACCGCAAAGCGGTTACGTAACAAAGCCCAGGGTTGCCGCGCTTCGCGGCTACCCTGGGGATACCGTGAGGTTCCTTCCAACCCCATTCGGGGTTGCGTCTTATCCGCGATCATTCGGGAAGCCGACGCAACCCCGGTTGGGGTTGTTGTCTCCCCAAACCTTATTTCCCAGGGTAGCCGCGAAGCGCGGCAACCCTGGGCTTCGTTACGCAACCGCTTCGCGGTAAAGACCACAACCAGGTTGCTGGTCTTGCTGGTTGCTTTCGCACTTTGCGGGATTGGAGCCGTTGCGCAGAAACGAGCGAGTTCCGATGACGCTGATGAAGCTCCTTCCTCTTATCAGATTCGCGCTCGATCCGGAGATACGATCCCCAGGATTGCGGAACGACACAGCGTCTCTGCTGACGAGCTCGCGCGAATAAATCAACTTCAAGTAGACGCCAAACTGCGCAAAGGCCAACGCCTGCGAGTTCCTACTGCCGAGACAACCTCCGAAACCGGCGACTCAAACCCCACCGAAGGTCAAAAGGTAGTCGGCAAACGAATCAAGTTCACAGACGGCGGCACGCTGACTGTCGACGAAGCCTGGCAGCAGGGGTCGGTGGTGTGGTTTAAGCGTGGCAGCTTCACGCAAAGCTCCGACCGGCAAGTCAAATCAATCGAACCTGTCTATGCAGCTCGTGACAAAGAAGCTTTGAAACCGGTAGACGCGCGGCCTGGGAAACTCGAGACGCCGGCGCCGGCCGAAGTCGCCACCTGGATCTATCTGGTGGGCGGCGCGCGTTTCAAAGTGGATGCAGTCAATGAAACTACTGACGGCGCCTGGTACAACCGGGGTAACCTGTCGATCTTTCTGGCCCGCGATCGGATTGATCACATCGAGCGTGACCAGCCAGACTCACCGGGGCCGGAAGGGCCCCTTACCGACTGGACGTCGGGCAGCCCCAATATCGATCGATTGATTAGGACTAACGGAACCCGGTTTGGCATCGATCCCTATCTCGTATTTCTGGTCATTGAACAGGAATCTCACTTTCGTCCCACCGTAGTCAGTCCGAAAGGCGCGCGCGGCCTGATGCAACTCATGCCGGGCACGGCTCGGCGTTTCGGCGTGAAACGACCGTTTGACCCGGCTGAAAATATCCGGGGCGGAACGCAGTATTTGAAGCAGTTGCTGGTGATGTTTGGCGGACGCGTAGATCTTGCCCTGGCGAGTTATAATGCAGGTGAAGGCCGGGTAATTGAATATGGGCATAAAGTGCCGCCGTTCCGGGAAACCCGGGAGTATGTGAAACGCATCAGCAGAAGGTATGGGAAGAAGATCAGTCCGCGGAAGGACGTGCGCAAGGCGCCGGTGAAGACCACCGCCGGGGAGTGATTCTAGTGGAAGGAGAGACTATGAAGAGCAGTATCATTTATCGGACTCTCGTCATTCTGGTTTGCCTGGTGCTGGGTAGCGCCATCGCTGGTGCTCAGACCACCGGCGATGATACTCCGCTGACAAACACTTCCATCCTCAAGCTGGTCAAAGCCAACTTCAAAGAGAAAACAATTATCGCCATCATCGACTCGCGCCCGAGTCGTTTTGATCTGTCCACCGAGCGGATGATTGAACTGAAGCGTTCAGGCGTGAGTGAAAAAATTATTCTGGCCATGCTGGCCCACCAGCAGGGACTGGGCATTGACAATTGGGACGACGAAGCCTTTTTCGAGCCGGGCCTCGAGAAGCCTGGTAGAAATGGCGGCGGAACGCAGCCGGCTCCTGGAAACGGAAACGGAAACAGCACGGACATATTTGGCTCGAGCGGCGGCGTCAGGGGCAGTACCAGGAGTCGTGGACAGGATGGCTCAACCTCCGGAGATACCATCACCACCGGCAGTGCCACGGTCCGCATTCTTCGTCGGCCAAGCGAAGCGGGCGGCGCGCCATTAAAACTTGAAAAGGTAGCCACGCTCACTAACGACTCCATTGTCGAACTGGTTGAAGCAGGCTTTTCGGAAGGCACCATTATCCGGCGCATAGAACAGTCGCCAGTCGAATTTGATCTCTCCCCGGCAAAACTTGATGAACTCCGCAAGCAGCGTGTTAGTGAAAAAATCCTGTCGGCGATGAAGACCGCGGCGGGAGACACCGGCGATGCAACGGCACCTCGCTCAAATGGCGCGCCAGTCAAATAGATCACCTTACCTTCGCGTCACACTCTACCTGACAACAGGGATCGCCTTGTTGCTGCTGGTATGTGGCCACATCACACTCACCTCGTCGGCGCAGAGGCGCGCGAGGAAATCAAAAGCTGCGCAGTCGAAGCCAAAGGCACCCCCGACCCCTTCGCCGACGCCCTTCCGTTCATTGCTTGATGTCCTGGGTGAACCGCCGCCGGTTCCGACCCCGACGCCTGAGCGAGAACAGGACGTTTCTCCCAGCGACGTGATTGCGGTTGAGACTACCGAGATCCTGCTTCCAGTTACCGTGCGAAATTCAAGCGGCCGGCTGGTGACTGAGTTGACTCAACAAGACTTTCGTGTTTTCGAAGACAACCTGCAACAACCGCTTCGTGATCTGGCGCTGAGAGAGGTACCGGTTGATGCCGTGCTCATGGTGGATGCGTCCTCATCAACGGCCAGCAATCTTGACGACTTTCGCCGGGCGGCGCAGGGTTTCGCTGCGCGTCTCGGCCCTGACGATCGCATCAGTCTGATCAAATTTGACGATAACGTGGTGCTGCTTCAGGACTGGACGAAGAGTCGTTACCAGTTGCAGCGCGCCCTGACTCGAATCGTTCCGGGCGTGTTTACGCGCTTCAATGACGCCATGTTGCTCGCGGCGCGTAGCCAGTATGGCTCCAGTAAATCGCGCCGGGCGGTGATCGTTCTGACGGATGGAATTGATAATGGCGGGGGCACGACGCTGGAAAACGCTTTCAGGGCACTGCTGGAAGCGCAAGTCACAGTTTATGTTGTGAGCAACACCGAGATCTCACGCAGCGCGAAATTGGCCGACCTCGACTCACTCACCAGCGGCGGTACGGCGGCACAAAAATTCAACCAGATCAGGATTGATGGCCTGCGCGCCGGCATTGCCGCGTTGGACCAGAGTGAAAGAATGCTTGAAGAACTGACGATGGCGACTGGTGGCAAGCTTTACAAGCCGCGCAGCTTTGATGCGTTGGAATCTACGTATGCCGAGGTTGCTGAGGAACTGCGTCACCAGTATGCCCTGTACTACACGCCGCTAAACAGGAATCGCGACGGGGCCTTCCGGCGCGTTCGGGTCGAGACTGTAAATCCCGCCTATCAGCCACGCACGCGAGTTGGATACTTTGCTCCGAGAGGGTAGAGCGATCAAACGGAGTGTGCGGGCTCTGCGTTCGAAGGAATAAACAGACGCTGTCAATTGTAGTTTCAGTTCGAACCGCGATTTACCATTTATCATTTGAAATTTGACATGTTTCATTTGACATTTGTTGCCTCCAGCCCGGAGGGCTCGCAGATAGTAGCCGGTGGTCGCAGCGTAGCGTAGACCACCGGATCACGTAAACGAACGACCCGCACCCCGGAGGGGTGCAAGATTGAGAAACTTCGCGCGTATCGCACCCCATCGGCAGCCGGTCCGCGAAATCGCTGGCTTTGGGGTGGAGCGGCTTATCTGGCACCCCTCCGGGGTGCTGATCTTTTTCGTCATCTGATCCGGTGGTCTACGCTACGCTGCGACCACCGGCTACTATCTGCGAGCCCTCCGGGCTGAATTCGCGGTTCCCTGATCGCTCTTTTTCCGACAGACTCTCCGACGTGCCGACCCCTCTTTTCTACGTTGTCCGGTGGTCTACGCTACGCTGCGAGCCCTCCGGGCTGAAATTCGCGATTCTCCGATCGAGGTTTCCCGACAGACCTGGAGGGTACGACAAAAGAACCCAACCAGGCCGCTTCACAACAGATATTTTTCGTCGTACTCGATTCCCGCACTTTTGAGCAGTTCCTTCAACTCATCAACGAATGAGAGCTTCGCATGGTGAGCTTCCTGATTGGCGATGTATTTCCGTACCGATTCAGTTGCTGTCGGACTGACGGTGAACCCCGCGTATCCGTCCTGCCAGGAGAATCTTCGATCCAGTTCTCCTTTGGCCCAATTGGTTGATTCTTTCTTCAGATCTCGCATCACGTCAGCCAGGCAATGCACTGGTCGCAAACTGATCAACAAGTGAACGTGATCGGCGACTCCTCCGACAATCTCTGCCACGCCGTTCATTCCACGAATGATTCCACCCAGATAAGAATGCATGCGCGTCAGGCCTTCGTCGCGCAGGAGTGGCCGCCGGTGCTTGGTGGAAAACACCATGTGGTAATGCAGGCTGAAAAATGTTGAACCCATCTTAGTCTCCCGTTCTGGCACCCCTTCGGGGTGCGGTCGCGCCTCCGAACCTAACCGGAGGTCTCCGCTACGCTGCGACTTCCGGCTACTTTCGCGCAACCCTCCGGGTTGAAGAGCGGAATTTGCTTTCATGCAAGAAAGTTTGCTTCCGAAGCTCAATCTCAGCCAACGGGCTCGCACACAGGCGAGTGTTTCTCGCACGCCTCCGGCGTCTGTCGGAAGAAGGGGCGTTCAGGGAATCTCGAATTCAGCCCCGAGGGCTCGCAGATAGTAGCCGGTGGTCGGAATGAAGTGCAGACCACCGGATCGCGATAGAAGAGAACTCAGCACCCCGGAGGGGTGCAAGATTGAGAAACTTCGTCACAAAGCCGGTGCGCAAAATCGCTGGCTTAGGGATGAATCGGCTTATCTGGCACCCCTCCGGGGTGCTGATCTTTTTCCTCATCTGATCCGGTGGTCTACGCTGCGCTGCGACCACCGGCTACTATCTGCTAGCCCTCCGGGCTGAACGCGCGCTTCCGACCACCGGCTACTAGTTTGCCGCCCTCCTGGTTGAGCTTCGATAATTACCTTCGCCCACCTTACGCGCCACAACTGCTCGCAGGTGAACACGCTTTGACCCTCATCAACCCTCCACCCAATCCGCACAACAAACTTTAACTCGACGCAGTTGAACTACTTGTTCAATTCTTCGCTCGCTGAGATCACTGTGGATCGGTCTTTGCTCAGTGCTCAATTACACGAATGTGCGCTCGTGGTGTTTGGTAGTTCCTTCTTCTCTCGCGAAAGGAACGAGCGAAATTTGTGGAAGGGCAGTTCCCTTCGCATTATTTTTCAAGTGCAGCTTTTACGAGCAAAGGGGGGGTTGGGCCCTCGGAGATTAATTTCTCCGAGGGCTCAGTACACGAGCTAATAGGGTGGTTTAGTTTCCTTTCGCGTGCGGGAATCGCGCTCAAATCGGATCCTGCGGTTCTGCGACAAGGCAAGTCTAATATCCCCACTTTATCTTGATGGTTCCACGCTTTCATGCCGGCCATGAAAGGGCGGACCCTCGTTCACGCCTTCTGGTCTCACGGTGGTGACCAATGAGGAACCGGTAAAACTCTCTGCGACTGACTCGGCCCCGAGGCCACGTCGCAACTATCTCAGGAGCTCCATGAGTATGCGTTCCCCCGACCTTGCCTCCCTCTGTCGTTCTCTATTTGCCAACATCAACAGGCTAAAGAACAAACCAGCGCGATCGCTGGTGTTGCTTGGCTTGATTGCCCTGGCCACAACCGGTTTGGCATCGACGGTGTCGTCGGCCGGCTCATTGAGACAACTGATACTCGGCGGCACCGAGGTCAAAGGTGGTGCCGATCTGTCGCAACCGATCGCAGCGGTCGGTGCGCCAACCACCTTTGCCCTCGCGCCGCAGAGCACCACCAATCTCAACAGCGCCCGCCGCGGCCATACGGCTACCAGACTGTCTGATGGTCGCGTGTTGATCGCGGGTGGCGAGAACGCTGGTGGAGGTCATTTGAGTGCGGCGGAAATTTTTGATCCCGCTGGCGGTACATTTTCGAATACCGGATTCATGGCGATTGGGCGTTCTGATCACGCCGCAGTTCTGTTAACAGATGGCACAGTTCTGATCACTGGCGGTCGCACCGGGATAGGGACTACAAACACAACCGAAATCTTCAACCCGACGACCGGTTCCTTTTCCACCGGTCCGGCAATGAGCGTCGCGCGTGCAGGTCACAGCGCGACGCTTTTTGCTGATGGGCGGGTTTTTATCGCGGGTGGCGATACCACTGGCAGTGCCGAGATCTTTGATCCTTCTTCGAGTAGCTTCAGCGCCACCGGTGTAAATCTAAACACAAATCGTTCAAAGCATTCTGCCGCATTAATGATCGACGGAAGAGTATTGGTCGTGGGCGGACTCGATGTTGATAGTAATGCAATTGGCTCCGTGGAGATCTTCGATCCGGCCAACCCCGGTTTTTCGTCAGCGGGTGATCTTACGACTGCGCGCGTGCTGCCGCACTTGCGCGTTTTGTTTGATGGCAAGGTACAAATCATTGGCGGCAACAACGATGAGTCGATGGAGATCTATGATCCGGCTTTCCCGGGCGTTGGAGCGTATTCGCACGTGTTGCCGGCGACCGACACCTGTACCAACCTGCGTCCCGGCATTCTGACTTCGCAAACTCGGGCAGCGCTTTTCCACAATGGCCAGTCCGATCCGGTGGTGGATCGCAGCGGCCATACGATCAGCGAACTGCTGGCGTCAAACCAGGCGCTGGTAGCCGGTGGTTTGAACAGCAGCGGGACTGTGCTCGATTCAATTTCGATCCTGGGCAGTAGTTCAGCCAGCATTTCAACTGACAAGTTGGACTATGCGCCCGGTGAGACGACGTACATTTCGGGCCGCGGCTTCCAGCCCGGAGAGACGGTTCGACTCAAGATCCACGAGGATCCGCACACGCCTCAGGAAAGAGGCTTTGACATTACCGCGGATGCTAGCGGCAACTTCACCGGGGAGTATGTGGTCCAGGACTACGATCTGGATATGAAGTTCATCGTCAGCGCGCGAGGGCTCACTTCCGGATGGACCGCACATACGACGTTCACGGACGCGAACAACGATGCGCATATCGCGCCCGAATGGGCACCCGGGAACACGACTGTGACGTTCAACACCCTCTATCGCGTCACAACAGGGGGCACAGTCCAGCATGTCAGAGTCACGCTTCCGACCGGCTTCACGAGCATTAGTGCTGGGGCGACGGCCTTCTCGTCGGGCACTTGGAGCGCGCCGGCCGTCTCGGGTCAGAGCGTCGACGTTAGTCTCACCTCTGGCACCGGGCTTGTTGTCGGTGGCTGGGCGAGAATCGACGTGACTGCGATGACGCCAGCATCGTTAAGCGGTAACCCCGCCAAGTGGACGCTTCAAACCTTTACCGACACCGCAGGCACGACCGGTGAGCAAAACGACACCCCGCCTGTACTTGTCAACGACACAACTACTCCGTCGGCCACCATCACCTTCGTCGATGCAGGCGGGACCCCTATCGTCTCACCTGTGCTCCAGAACGGCATCCCAGCGACCGTTCGCGTCCGCGTCACGCAGTCCGGGAACGGAATCAAGTACAACGACATCGCCGTTCCTACCTGCTTCAGCACTCCGTCGGGCGTGACGACGACCGTGAGCACAGGTGGCAGCGGCGGCTACTCACCCACGGTTACTGACGGGTTCATCCGTTTGCCGGGCGGTTCAATCCCAAACAACGGGTTCCTAACCGTCGCATTCACCACCACACCAAATTGCACGTCGGGCGTCTACACCGTCTCAGGATCACCGAGCACCAACGCGACGAACCCACCGTCAACCACGAACCAGTCCGTGTCGACAACAGGCGGATCATTGGCGGTCGCAGCCGGACTTGCCGACTTGTCGATCACGAAGACCGACTCCCCCGATCCGGTGAATCCGGGTGCGGCCATCACCTACACGATCGGCGTCAGCAACGCCGGTCCAGACGATGCGTCCGCAGTGAAGGTTGTCGACACCTTGCCGGCTGGAACAACGTTCGTCAGTGCGACGGGAACCAACTGGAACTGCAACCACTCGTCGGGCACCGTCACGTGCATCCGGACGGGCGGCAACCTTCCTCCTGGTGCCGCGCCGAACATCACGATCGTCGTCAACGCTCCGGCCACCGCAGGCGTAATCACCAACAGCGCGACCGTTTCGTCGCCAAACGACAACACGCCCGGCAACAACACGGACACCGAGGACACGACGGTTAGCCAGGCCGACCTCTCGATAACCAAGACCGATAGTCCCGATCCGGTGTCGGCAGGCTCGAACCTGACCTACACGATCACCGTCACTAACCTCAGCACTGCCCCAACCGGAAGCACAGCTCAAGGGGTAAGTGTGTCTGATACGCTGCCCGCGGGTGCAACTTACGTTTCGGCGAGCGGCTCAGCAGGCGTGGTCTGTAGCGGCACGACTACTGTTAACTGTACCCTGCCTGACCTCGCGCCTTCGCCTGGTCCAGGACACTCAGCAACGATCACCATCGTCGTCACCACAAGCTGCGCCGGGCCTCTATCGAACACGGCAACAGTCACCAGCACCACCTTTGATCCGGATACAAACAACAACAGCGCGACCGCAACGACCGACGTAAACGACACTACGGACCCCGTTCTCAGCTGTCCGGAAGACGTGACAGTGGAGTGCACGGACTCAACTGCCCCGGCGGCGATCGGCATCGCGGAAGCTACTGACAACTGCGACAACGATGTCACGGTTACCCACGCGGACGGGCCGATGACGGACGCCTGCGGCAACACCGGGGTCTTCACTCGGACCTGGACCGCTACTGATGACGCCGGCAATACGACCACTTGTGATCAGGTCATTACCATCGTGGACACAACCGATCCGGTCATCAGCGATGTGGCGGATGCCACGGTTGAATGCACCGGCGACACCAGTCCGGCAGGCACGGGCACGGCTACGGCCACCGACAGTTGCGGCAGCACCACGGTCACCTTCTCGGATGGCCCGATGACTGATGCCTGCGGCAACACCGGGGTCTTCACTCGTACCTGGACCGCCACCGACGAGTGCGGCAACGACAGCACCTCGGAGCAGGTCATCACCATCGTCGACACTACCGACCCGGTGATCAGCGATGTGGCTGACACGACCATCGAGTGCACCACCTCGACTGACCCAAGTGCCACCGGCACGGCCACGGCCACCGACAGTTGCGGCACGGCCACGGTCACCTACTCGGATGGCCCGATGACCGATGCCTGTGGCAACACCGGGGTCTTCACTCGCATCTGGACGGCCACGGACGAGTGCGGCAACGACAGCACTTCCACTCAGACCATCACCATCGTGGACACCACCGCGCCCAGTCTGACAGTTCCGGCGCCGCAGACAGTTGAGTGTCCAGGTTCAACCGCTCCGTCAGCTACCGGTGAAGCGACCGGCAGCGATACGTGCGGCAGCGTGACCATCAGCTATACGGACAGCTTTGCTCCTGGACCGGGTGGTACAGGGGTGATTACTCGTACCTGGAAGGCCACCGACGAGTGCGGTAACATGACCACCGGCGATCAGATCATCACTATCGTTGACACAGGATTGCCGGTAATAACTCTTAATTCAAATGCAGTGACGACGTTGTGGTCACCAAACCACAAATACGTCAACTTCAAGGTCACGGACCTGGTTGCTTCGGTAACTGACAGCTGCAACACGACGATCAGTCTGAGCAGCGTCTATATCTCGAAGGTCACCAGCGACGAACCCGAGAACATCAATTCCGGGGACGGCAACACCTTTAACGACATGGTAATCAAGAATGATTGCAAGTCAGTTGATTTGCGGTCAGAGCGCGACGGAAGTAAGAACGGCCGCGTCTACACGATTACCTTCAAGGTGGTGGACGCCTCTGGCAACATCGGCACAACCACAACTAAAGTGACGGTACCGCATAGCCAGGGTCCCAAAGGCACCGCCATTGATTCCGGGGTGGCCTACACCGTAACCAACCCTAGCTGCCCGTAAGGTGTCGCTAACTCTCTCGAGCGTGGGCGGTCCGCACGCCGCTCACGCGTCGGGAGTTCTGATTAGAAACGACCGGCACGGAAAAACATTTGTTACCGAGGAGACTGAAATGAGAAGTTCACTGGAGAAATCACAAGGCAAGAAACGGTCAGCACTGCTCGTCGCGCTCATCTGCGCGCTCGTTGGTATTCCGGCCCTATCCAGCGCCGCCAGCGCCGGCGTTTCGAGCGCCCAACCGATGATGGCAATTGCGGTGACAAATAATTCCAGCAGGGACATATACCACATCTACCTGACGCCGGTTGAACAGGATGCCTGGGGGCCCGACTTGTTCACTGAAGGCACGGTCCTGAGGACAGGCCAGACTTTTACCATCAATGATGTCTCATGCGGAGGTAATGAGATCAAAGTGATTGCCGAAGACAGGCAGGGGTGTTTCGTGTACGGGGTCATTGGCTGCGCCCAGGCAACCAACAACTGGACTATCACCGACGCCACTCCGCCTGACTGCGGGAACTGAACCCGCCGGTACGAGCCATAGAGCAAGTCATTCACTTCGAGGGTAGCGTCCTTAGACCATTTCTCGACATTGCCGAGAAACTTGAAATCACGCACAGACAATTCTCTGAGGTAGCCATTCATGAGTGTAATTTGGACGAGAAAGATGCGGGGCTCTCTCACAATCACACCTCTCGCGCTTGCGGCGCTCCTGAGCTTGACTGCTTCTCAGGCCAAAGCGCAGGACAGCACAAACACTTTCTCGCAGGAAGTTCCTGAGCAAGCAATTACTTTTCCCACGGTCAACCCGTACACCGAAGCATCCGGGTCAATGACGATCACGTTCAGCGGCGTCTTTCACGCCACCAGGCTAACCGAACCCATCGGATCAGAAATATCGCGGATCACCGGGAGCCAGAGGGGCACGTTCACTTTTATTCCTGATGATCCTTCCCAGCTGACCATCAGTGGCAAATTTCGTTTTAGTCTCGGAGGTAAGACGCAACCGCATTCGGAGGTGATCCACCTTGCGTTCAGGATGGACGGCATGACTCTGGATGGATCAAGGATCACTTTTGTCCAAACTGAGCGCGCGGTCGTTAGTGAATCGGGACTTGATATTTCATTCGGAAAGACTCAGGTTGTGGCGCCGGCAGCCAATTAACGCTTAGATCAAAAAGATTGGCGCGTGCTCCCAAGCAAAGATCGAGCTACTGCATCGGACACCCTCTCTCACGGTCGGGTGACTGCCCGTCATTACTCGTTAAATCGCGCCTCAATCACTCCGCCACGATCGGTGCCACGTTTTAATGTGAGTTGTGGGTAGGTGGCCATCTCGGCTCGTAAACCCTTGATTGCAAGTTTGCTTTCGACGTCACGAATTTCCTGCTCCGTGCCTTCAATCTCCATGAAGAGACCAAAAGGCAATTCATCAATCACGATTTCCGTGGCACCCAGCTGCCAACACTCTCGTCGTTTTTCGTAGACGAGTGCGGGCAGAAACCCGAGCGATTCCAGAATCAGATTCATCGCCTCAGGATCCTCAACGGCTGTTTCGTCTTCAATCCGCTGCTTGATCTGAGAATTGCCCGGCAGGCTTTCTTTGTAGGTGAGAACCGCTCGCTCCCCCACGCGTCGCAGACGCAGAATCGCGCGCGTGTGTTCGAGCCTCTCGCCCGAATAGAGAGTGTTCACTTCGAAGTCGACCCGCTGCTTCTTGGCTCCAATCCTGGGCAGACGACGCAACACCTCTTCGCGCTGATTCTTTGTCAGACGAAATTTCTTTTCGATTTCAATTCCCATCGCGACTCTCCAACCCGACTGGATCTGCCTAGTAGCTCTCCGATATTCAGCCGCGGATTAACGCGACCCATATCGTCGCCGCAAATATGATCGTGCAAAGTAGCGTTCTGAGAACCGCGAATTCAGCCCGGAGGGCTCGCAGATAGTAGCCGGTGGTCGAAGCGCAGCGCAGACCACCGGATCATGTAAACGAACGACCCGCACCCCGGAGCGGTGCGTCGGAAAAACGAATTGTGACAACCCTTACTCACCCTACGCCGAAGGCGTTCGATAACTTAGCCCAGGGTACAGCGCGCAGCACGACACCCTGGGATTGCCAACCACATCGGCTTTCTACCCTGAAAGGGTTGAATAGGTCCGGCTTGTTTAAACCCTTCAGGGTAAGAAATCATTTGCACTTCTGATCCCCGGGGTGTCGCGCTGCGCGCTGTACCCTGGGCTAAGTTATCGAACACCTTCGGCGTACTGCGAAAGGTCATCACAGTTCATTTTCCGACAGTCTCCGGCGGGGTGCAAGACGTCGAAACTTCGCGCGTGTCGCGCAATCTCGCACCCCTCCCGGGTGCTGACGCTTTTTCTTAGATCGGATCTCTAATCGCTCTTTTTCCCCGACGCTGCGGCCCGTCATGTTCGTTCAGGGGCGGTCAGATCGTTGTTCGTCTGCGCGGATGGCCTGGCTGCTTTCGATTGAGGAAAACAATAGGTAAAGGCAGGGCCCGCTTGAAGCATTACCGGTGCAGCAAAAGATACAACAAGATCAGTACTATTAAGATGGCAAGAAAGGGGTTTTGTCTAAACAGCCCGACCGTTGCCGCGCCTATAAAAAGGGGAGCCTCCATCCCAGAAAGCGATGGTAAGTCGGTTTCAAGCTTTTCATTCTCGTCCCACCGCTGTAACGCAATTCCCCTGGCCTTCGCAAATTTGAAAGCGCCTTTCTCAAATCCCACGTTTGTGACAATAATGCCTTTATGCGCCCCAATGTCTTCAAGTCGTTGTGACAGAACCAAGACTTCTTGAATCCCTACGGGCCGATTCCACCACTTGCACTCTACTAACACAACGAAGCGGACTCCCAACTCTACAAACTCGACAGAAACATCGATGTCGTGTATCTGACCTGATTTGCCCTGATATTTCTTATGGAGATATACGGAATGCTTCCTCCCCTTACCAGTATCTTCGCAAATATGCGCTATGAGTTTCTCAAAATCACGATAGTCCATGTCCAAATGGCTCATTTCGTTCGCTCCCCCGCTCTGATGGCCTGCTGCTTCCGGTTGAGTGAAACGATTGCCAGGGGAAGTGCCACGCCATATGGGATCCAGATAAGCCAGCGGTAGGGACTCGGCAGCACAAATAACAGTCCCAGGAAGGCCGTTACCGCCACCCAAGTGACCACCGCAACTCGCACCATGAATTGCCTTTCCCTCGGCCCGGCAGTGTTCTTGATGCTTAGATAGGTACCGAACGCGCCACCAATGACTCCCACCACAGCACCGATGATTCCACCAAATACTCCTGAATCCATACGCTCTCCTTTCCGGTCAAGCACCGCATCTGGCCAAGCGCGCAGCCAATCTAACTTCCTTTGCCGAATCAACTCAATACCCGGGTGCTCCCTTTCCCCCTTCCCCTTTTCCCCTCTTCCCCTCTTCCCCCGTTCCCCTTTCCTTCACACCTTCCTGACCCAGCGCAGCACTTCCGGAATCGAAGCCTTCTTGCCAGTCATCAACATGCCGACTCGGTAAATGCGCCCCGCCGCCCAAGTCAACAAAGCCACCGTGCCAAAGCCAATTAATAATGACAACAGAATCTGCCAAAGGGGCGGTGTCTGGGTCACGATTCGCACCAGCATCGTCATCGGCGAAAAGAATGGAAACATTGAAACCCAGAAAGAAAACCATGAGTCCGGACTCCGGCTGACCGGCATAAACATGTAAAAACCAATCAGCGGCAACAAAACCACCGGGGTCGAAAGTTGCCCGCCCTCTTGAGCAGTCGTAACCATAGAACCAATCACGGCGTAGATGGTGGAATACATGAAGTACCCCAGTAAAAAGAAGAGTCCGAAATAGATAAAGGTCATCAGCGGAACGTTGGGAAGTTGCAAGGCGAGGCCGCTTGAAACCATCCATCCAACTCCCAGGACAACAAAGACAGCTAAAGCCACTCCCCAGATAGCAAGTTGCGTCAGCGCCAGAAATGAAACACCAACGAGTTTCCCGATCATCAGCGTAAACGGTTTGACTGACGAGAACAGAACCTCTGCGATGCGGGTCTCTTTCTCTTCGATTACTGCCCCCAAAATCATCTGCCCATACATCAGGATTGTCAGGTACATCAGAAACCCGGCGCCAAACACCAAAACAAAACCCTCTCCCGAATCGCGTACTCCATTTCCGCCGGCGCTAATCCTGATCGAATTAAGTTGGACTGGCTCTGAAAGTTTTTGCACGATCCGGGCGTCGATATTTGCCTCCGCCAATCGCTGCTGGCGGACCGCCCGGCTCAAGGCCTCCTGCAAAAATCTGATGGTAAAAACGTCGGCAGTGTTTCGGCCGAAGTATTCAGGCTTGCCATCGGAAAGGAGATCCGGAGGAAGAATCAGGTAACCATCAAGGCCCTTCGACAATACTCGCTGGTCAAGCTCACTCTTGATGTCGTTCAAAGACCTCCCGTCGACTTTTACTTCCTCCACCCTAATCTCGCTCTCACCCTTGTTTTTGATTTGCCTGGGGCCCGTATTTCTGTTCGCGTTCGCCACTTCCGTACTCAACGAATCTTGATTCGACGCAGGCACGTCCGTATCGTCAACCACTTCCTGGTAGAGCCCCTGATAGAGCTTGCCGGTTTGGTCGACCACGGCAATTCTTACGATATCGCCGGACCCCAAACTGAGGATCAGCGCGGGTGCGCCTGCAAATAGCGTTAAGGCTACCGGCGCCAGCACCGTAATCAGGATAAACATCCGGCTGCGCAGCCGCTGCAGGTACTCGCGTTTGACTATCGCAAGGAATTTTCTCATTCGGTTTCACTGACCTTCTCGATGAAGATATTGTTGAGACTGGCCTCGATCATCTCAAAGCGCTCGATTCTCGCGCCTGCGTCAAACAATCGTTTCAGTAGCGCTTGAGAGTCGGTCCCTTCCGCCAGCAAGACTTCCAGCCCGTCGCTATGGCGTTCGATCTTGCTCACCAACGATCGATCCGCCAGCACATCGTCTCCGCCCTCCAAACGCAACGCGACGACATTGCGACTAAAAGCGCGCTTCACTTCCCGGATGCTGCCCTCAAGAACTTTTCGTGAACGATTGACCAGACAAATGTCGTCGCAAATTCTCTCCGCCAGCTCCATTTGATGGGTGGAAAGAATTATTGTTTTACCTGCCGCTCGCTGTTCGAGAATGATCTCTTTCAGGAGTTCGACATTGACAGGATCCAAACCGGAAAAAGGTTCATCCAGGATCAGCAGGTCGGGTTCGTGGATAATCGAACTGATGAACTGAACTTTCTGTTGCATGCCCTTGGACAGCTCGCTCGCTCTGCTGTTTTTCCAGCCTGCCAGCTTCATTATGCCGAGCCATCGATCGACGCGCTGGTCGACCTCCTTCCCATCAATGTTTTTCAAGGCCGCAAAAAATTTGAGCTGATCGCCAACCTTCATCTTGCGGTAGAGTCCGCGTTCTTCCGGCAGGTAACCGATTCGATCTTGCAGTTGCGAAGTGAGGGGCTGGCCAAATATTGCTACCCGGCCCGAATCAGGCGCGGTGATGTTGACGATCATCCTGATAGTGGTGGTCTTTCCTGCGCCGTTCGGGCCCAACAGGCCAAAGACTCGGCCGGCATGCGCCGCCAGGCTCAGATCACTGACAGCAGTGAATTCGCCAAAGCTTTTCGTCACCCGGTCCAGCACTACGGTAGCTGAATTGTTACGCTCATCCGCAGGCGTTTGTTTTGAAGTTTCCATTTATGTGTTGCGCTGATACGGAAAAATGGTAGTCGATGTTTTGAGTTGCACGATGGCCCTTATCTGTTACATATTTACCTATCAGGCTGACTGGCAGACAATCCACTTGCCAACCTTTTGGCCTCGATCCCGATTTCTCTGGCTGCACTGCGCAAGCGTCTCCCCGGTACTTGCTGTTAAGTTACAGGATTATGCTCCTGCGGTCTCGCATCATCACAATTACGGCAGTTTTGGTTCTCTGCGCCCCACAACTCGTTTGGGCCCAAATACCGGCGCAACCCAGAGTGCAGGACCAGGGCGAAGTCGTACGCGTTTTGACTGAGCTCGTTCAGACAGACGTCACAGTGCTCGATAAGAATGGACGCTTTGTCGACGGGCTGAAGGCAAGCGATTTCGAACTAAAGATCGATGGCCAGCGCGCGCCAATCGAATTTTTCGAGAAGGTTACGGCCGGCAGCATTAATGAAGAGTCGCAGCTCGCTGCCGCGCGTGGATCTTCAAGCCGGGCCAACCCCAAGTCTTCAGCGCCGGTGCCTCTCGATCGCGGACGCCCCGTTTTCTTCTTTCTCGATGACGCCCACCTCGATCTGTCAAGCCTCAACCTCGCAAAAAAACTGATCAGCCGGTTTATCGAAAAAGAGATGGGGCAAAACGACGAAGCGGCGATCGCGTCTGTCAGTGGTCAAATCGGATTTCTGCAACAACTCACCGATAACAAGACCGTGCTCCGGACCGCGCTCGAGCGGCTTAAGCCCAGGCCCTACGTCATCAGGGACTTCGAACGCCCGCCCATGACCGAGTATCAGGCACTGCTGATCGAAAGTTTCGATCGCGAGGTTAAGGATTATTTTGTCGACGAAACGTTGCGGGCCAACCCGGGGATTCAGCGCCAGCAAGCGGAGGCGATGGTGGAGAATCGCGCCAGTACCATGCTGCACCAGTCAGCGAGAACTACGTCAAACACACTTCTTGTTTTGGAACACTTAGTTAAAGCGGCCCAAACAATCCAGGGTCGCAAGTTGGTCTTCTTCATATCGGGCGGCTTCTTCCTCGACAATAGAAACGCTGATGCAAGCTTCCTACTGAGGCGGATCGCGAGCGCAGCTGCCAAAAACGGTGTGGTCATCTATTCAATTGATGCCCGCGGACTGGTGGCCGGCATGGATGCCGGCTCCGAAGGTCAGTTTGATGTCTCTGGCCGGTTGTCGCGCGCGACTATGGGTGAGCTGCGGGCATCTCAGGATGGCCTGAACTCCCTGGCTCGGGACACTGGCGGTCGAGCCTACTTTAATACAAACTCGTTTGAACCATCGCTGAGGCGCTCGCTCAACGAAACATCCAGCTACTACCTGCTTGCCTGGAAACCGGAAGCCGAGAAGTCCGGCAGCAAGTTTCGCAAGATTGAAGTCACCGTGATTGGAAAGCCGGATCTGACTGTCAACGTGCGACGCGGCTTTTTTGACGTGGAGCCGGAGCCTCCTGCAAACGCCGGGAAGAAATCCAAAAACAGATCCGCTCCAGCGGCGGCTAAGACCCCGGTCGATGAGCTGCGCAAATTGATTAGTGCGCCTTTTCCAAACCAAAGTCTTCCCATCTCCCTCACTCTCAGCTATGCGGAAACTCCCGGAAAAGGACTCAGCCTCTCAACGCTGGTCTCAATTCCAAGTAACCTGCTCTCGTATGTACCGGATGCTGGTGGAATGCCGGTGGGAGAAATTGACGTTGTCGGAAGGGTCTTCAACGATCGCGGCGAGGCGGGAACGTCATTTTCCAATCGCTTAACAGTCCGCGCCCCTTCCGTTGAATCCACGCATGACGACCGGGACGTAGGCTACGGGCACTCCGTTTTTTTGAGTCCTGGCTTGTACCATGTCCGCGTGGCGGCGCGTGATTCCCGGAGCGGAAGGGCCGGTAGCGCTTTCGGTTGGATTGAAATTCCCGATGTCGCGTCCGGACAACTTGCCTTGAGTAGCCCGGTCTTGGCGAGACGTCTGCAAACGGAAGGGAACCAAAATGTCAGCACCCAATCGACGGAAGCCGCGGCGGAGTTGAGCTTGAGTCGAACATTTTCGACCAGCAACTATCTGCGGTTTCTGGTTTTTGTTTACAACAGTCAACTGTCCCCGGCTGACTTGAAACCTGATCTCGCGGTTCAGGTGCATGTGATTCGAGACAATCAGCCGGTCGTCACCACGCCGTTGAAAAAGATCTCGGTCGAAGGTGTTACCGATCTCAGACGAATCCCTTACGCCGCCGAAGTGCATCTGCAGGGTTTGTCGCGAGGCCGGTATTTGTTGCAACTGACGGTGCTTGATCGCGTTTCGAAACGCAGTGCGTCACAGCAAACGAGGTTCACTATCGAATAGACCTGCTAATCGACCTTGACCCAACCCTGGAAGCCAACCAAACAACAACTACTCGGAGCCGCGGATAAAACTGTTGCGGATGTAATTGCGCCGAACCTCAAAGTTCTCTTCTGTGGAATCAATCCCGGACTTTACACCGCGGCTGTCGGTCATCATTTTGCGCGGCCCGGCAACCGGTTTTGGCCGGCCCTGTTCGCCGGCGGTTTCACCGAACGCGTTCTTTCACCTTTTGATGAACGCGAACTTTTGAAAAGCGGATATGGAATCACCAACGTGGTGATGAGAGCATCGGCGACGGCCGACGAGTTAAACCGCGAAGAACTACGCGAAGGCGGCAAACGCCTGGCGGCGAAAGTGCGGCGTCATAAACCGGCCTTCCTTGCCGTACTTGGGCTCGGTGCCTACCGGGCCGCCTTTGATCAACCGAAGGCAGTAGTCGGTCGTCAGGAAAAGCGAATCGCCGAGACTGTGTTGTGGGTGCTTCCTAATCCGAGCGGTTTGAATGCTCACTACCAGGCGAAGGAACTCGCGCAATTGTTCAGAGAATTGTGGGTCGCATCAAGGCACAAATGCGCGTTTGGGAAGGTGGTCGTCACCTCTTAATCATACTCTGGAGCTGACTGGCCATGCCGGCATTGAGCGGTTTGAGGATGTCGTATTGTTGCCTGGCAGACTCTTTGTCGTCGACCGCGACATAAGTCAGTCCGAGGTTGTAGTAAGCGGCGGCGAGCTGAGGCCTCAACTTGATAACTGCCTTGTACGCCTCAATCGCTTCCGAAAACCGGCGCCCGTTGTACAGCGCCAGGCCCAGGTTGAAGTGCGCGGCAGCGTTTTTTGGCTCGATCTCGGTAGCTTGCTTCAGGGCTTCCGCGGCTTCGTTGTATTGGTTCAAGCCGTTATAAGCATTCCCGAGATTCTTGTAAGCGTGTGACAAGACTTCATTGCGATTCTGCAGGCCTTGCCTGAATGCCGAGCCGGTCTGGCCCAACAGCTCGATTGCGCGCTGGCCGGCAACAACCGCTTCCTGGTACTTCTCCGCATGTGTGTAAGCAAATGCCAGATTGTTGTAGAGCTCGGCATTTTCTGCGTCGTATTTAAGTGCTTCGTTAAAAGTTTCGATTGCTTCCGGAAAACGATTCAAACGGACAAACGAATAGCCGAGCGGCTGGTAGGCATCGATGTAGTCGGGCTTCACCCTGATGGCCTCGCGGTAGGCATCGATTGAATTCGCAAAGCGTCCCTGGTCGAGATAGACGTTGCCGAGACCGAGATGGGCCCGCGCGTCATTAGGATCCTCTTTGGCTGCCAGTTTGTATTGCAGCTCAGCTTCTGAATACCGCGGCGTAGCAGCGCTTCGGGCAGCGTTGCCCCTGGCGATGATCCGATCCTGCGCTGCCGACCGGGTTCTTCCTCCGCCAGCGGACGTACGGCCGCTGCCGGCTGAGGTGCGTGATGTGCCCGTTCCAGTACGCGATGTGCCGCCGCCGACGCGCACGGACGGATCTGCTGGCTTTCGAAAAATCAACGCTGCCCCACCCATCACGTCGGCCGTCAACGTGCCGCCGCCTGGTTGGTCTTGCGCGAAAGCGCTTCCTGGAGTGACCGCCAGAACGCCGGCAGCAAATAACAATATGAAACTTCGAGACTTCCTCATTTTTTCAGTACTCCTTACGGCCCGACACAAGTTAACGCATCCTTAGGAAAAACCGAAACCGCCAATCGCGCGGTTCCACATGATAATCCAAGATGGAGATTGCGTGAGTTTGGTTGCTGGGCGGGCGGAACAGGGTTGGGGTTTATTGACACTTCCAGCCGTTTTGAATGGTGGAGCTCCGCACAAATCGCAGTCGGGAAGGTGGGCAAGCCTTGCTAATTCGCAGTTGGGAAGGTGGGCAAGCGAAGCGCGCCCCCGCTCAAGCGTTAGCGGCGCAAACTAGGGTGTGATTCTAAGCTCGAGTTAAGACGCAATCCCGGATTTGTCGAGAGCGGCTCTGGCCCAGGTATGTGCGCTAACGCTTGAGCGGGGGCGCGCTCCGCTTGCCCACCTTCCCAACTGCGCATTTGCGCAATCTGGCGCCCTCCAGGCTGAGCTTCAGTCTTAATGATCCAACGCGTCCAGTTGCAAGCCGACGGGCTCGGCGCCTGCCCCCTTCAGGCCATCCATCACCCGGGCCACATTACCGTATGGGACTGAGCGCGGCGCTTTGATGAACACCGTCTTTTCAATACGGACTTCTTCGGGTAAATCAAATCTGGATTTCATCTCGTCGCGATAAACACGGTTCTTCCTTCGTGCAGCGAAGAGTGATACCAGCGCGGCGTCGAGTTTTGATGAATCATCGACGGTGCCCATATCGTCAGTAAGACCATTCAATTTCAGAGTGCCGTCAGTTTGAATCGTCACCACCAGCGTCCTT
>JAXIOV010000077.1:0-83224 GCA_045403245.1 Pyrinomonadaceae bacterium
GTAAGCAATTGAATGGCGTGATCGACTGCACACGCCAGAAAACGATTACCAATCGAAGCCAGCGCAAAGTGGAGCGGGACGCGTTCGGGTGTCTCAATGATCAGAATGTCTTCAGTGGCGAGTGCGGTGGACATTTTCTTACGGTAACCGATCGATCTTAACGCTAAGTGAAACGAACGCGAACAAAACGCCGCTTACCGACTCTAACTAAAGTCGCCATGCCAGACTGCCAATGTCTCGTATGATTCGCAATTGTTTGACGCTGGCCATCGAGGTACACCCCACCCTGTTGGATCAGTCTACGCGCCTCGGCCTTAGATTCCGCTAATCCGATGGTAACTAATAGATGAGACAAATCCCATCCTTTCGGGACATTAGAAGGAAGTACGCGCTCCTCAACATCTCCCGGAATCTCTTTGTCTCGGAAAATACGGTTGAACTCATCCTCTACTCGCTGCGCCTCTATGTCTGAGTGGAAATCCGCCACAATCGATCTGGCAAGTTTAGCTTTGATGTCACGCGGACTCGCTTCACCTGTTTCTGCTGCGCGCTTAAGCCCGGCGATTTCTTCAACCGTAAAATCGGTTAGTAATTCATAGTAACGCCACATCAACTCGTCGGATATCGACATCACCTTTCCAAAAATCTCGGCAGGTGGCTCGTTGATGCCAATGTAATTTCCCAGGCTTTTCGACATCTTCTGCACGCCATCGGTGCCTTCAAGCAATGGCATGATGACGCACACCTGCGCTTCCTGCTGGTACTCACGTTGAAGATTGCGTCCCATCAGCAGGTTAAACTTCTGGTCAGTGCCCCCCAGCTCGACATCAGCTTCCAGGGCGACAGAGTCGTAGGCCTGAGTCAGAGGGTAAAGGAGTTCGTGCAAGGCAACCGGTCGCTCGTCAGCCAGTCGCTTTGCGAAATCATCGCGTTCGAGAATCTGCTTGACGGTCACGTGCGAGGCCAGGCGGATGAACCCGTCTGATCCGAGCTGGTCCATCCACCGGGAATTAAAATCGATTACAGTCTTTTCAGGATCGAGCAAACGGAAAATTTGCTGTTTGTACGTTTCGGCATTCGCGTTGATCTCTTCGCGAGTCAACTGGGGACGCGTCGCTGAATTTCCCGAAGGATCACCAATTAGTCCGGTGAAATCGCCAATCAGGAAGATGACGGTATGGCCAAGTTCCTGAAACGCCCGCAGCTTGCGAATGACTACAGTGTGGCCGAGATGAATGTCCGGAGCGGTAGGATCGACGCCAAGTTTGACGCGCAAGGGCTTTCCTGTCCGGGCAGACTTTTCCAGCTTCGCGCGAAGCTCTTCTCCCCGGATGATCTCGGTTGTTCCCTTACCCAGGAAAGCCAGTTGTTCGTCTACAGTCATTGAGCTAATCGTAAATCGTGAATCCTGAATCGTAAATAGGTCGGGCGTAACGCCGTTTAACTCTTGCTTACGACGCGCCGGCCAACAACCTCGATATTCCCGACCACTACCAGAGCAACTGCTTCCGGATAAAGTTCGTGTTCCTGTTCGAGGATCCGCTCTGAAAGAGTTTCTTCGGAATCATTGGCCAGCACGCGTATTGCTCTTTGCGCAACAATTGGTCCGCCATCAAGTGTCTCGTCGACAAAGTGCACCGTGCAACCTGTCCACTTCACGCCGTGTTCGATCGCTTGCAGTTGGGCGTTGAGGCCGGGAAACGCCGGCAGCAAGCTTGGGTGAATATTTAAGATGCGTCCGCGAAAGGCTTCCAGAAAGGTCGACGATAACACGCGCAGGTAGCCGGCAAGACAAACCAGATCCACGTTGTGGTCCTTGAGGACGCTGACAATCTCGCGATCATGATCTTCACGCGATTGGCCACGTCTTTCGACGATTGCAGTTTTGAGATTTAGTTCTCGGGCGCGAACGAGGCCCGAGGCGTTGGCCTGGTCGCTAACTACAACGGCTACTTCGCTGTTGGGAATGCGGCCATCTCGCACGGCATCGGCGAGTGCCAGCATGTTTGATCCACGGCCGGAAATGAGGATGGCGAGCTGTTTCATTCCTACGTAATCGAAACCTCGCGGTTGCCTCTAATCACGCGGCCGATCTGGTAAACGGCGCCATCTTGATTCAACTGCGCATGCACCCGTTCTGCATCATCCGCCGAAGTTACCACCACCATCCCGACCCCCATATTGAACGTGCGATACATTTCCGACTCGATGACGTTGCCGATTTTCTGCATCACTTTGAAAACCGGAAGCACGGGCCAACTGTCTTTGTCGATTTCAACCGCCGTGCCCTGCGGAAGAATCCGCGGAATATTGTCGGTTAGGCCGCCCCCGGTGATGTGCGCGAGTCCTTTGATCATTCCTGAATCAAGCAGCCCATCCAACGGTTTGAGATAACTGACGTGCGGTTGCAGAAGCGCCTGAGCCACTGTCATCCCCAGACCTTCGATTTGCGTTTGCGCATCGTAGCCGGCCACCTCAAAAAAGAGTTTACGCGCCAGAGAGTAGCCGTTTGTGTGAAGACCAAGTGATGGCAGGGCAAGCAAAACATCTCCCGGCCCAATTCGTTTGCCGTCGATTGTTCTTTGCCGGTCCACCACGCCAACGATGAATCCAGCCACGTCATATTCGCCTTCGGCATAAAAATCCGGCATCTCTGCCGTCTCGCCGCCCAGGAGCACGCAACCATTCTCCTTGCACCCGGTTGCAATGCCTTCAACCACCGCGGCGACTACCTCCGGATCGAGCTTGCCAGTCGCAATGTAGTCGAGAAAAAAGAGCGGGCGGGCGCCCTGCACGAGAATGTCGTTGACGCAGTGGTTGACGAGGTCGCGCCCGACGGTATTGTGAATTCCGGTCAGGAAAGCGATTTTGAGTTTTGTCCCGACCCCGTCAGCCGAGGCAACCAATACCGGTTGCTGCAACTGCGGAAACGCGCCGTCAAACATTCCTCCGAAGCTGCCGATTTCTGAAAGCGTGCGCTGGTTGAAAGTCTGTTTCGCGAGCTGCTTAATCCTGTCGGTGGCAAGAGTCGCCGCGTCAATGTCAACACCGGCGTCGCTGTAGGTTATGGGCTTGGTCATTCTCGTGAATAGGAAATGTGAATCGTAAATGGTGGCAAAACGTGCGGTGGACCCTTCTTGCCGGAACGGATCCTTCAATTATTCACCATTTACTATTTACGATTCACTACTTTCGGCGGTGGTCCAAAATCACCGTAGGCAATGAATCCGGAGCGGACGGAGTCGTCTTTGAGCGCCACTCTTCCAGCCCAGAGATCGCTATTTGGCTCCTTGCTACTCTTGAGGGCAAAATCGCTTTCCCTGCCGCGCGTGGTAATGGTGATCTCGCCCTGTAGATCTGTGCGATAAAGCTTATTCACACTGCCCGACCGCAAACGATCCAGAACCGCCTGCGAAGGATGACCGTAACGGTTCCATTCTCCACAGGAGACGATCGCCACCTGAGGTTTTACTCGATCAACGAAATCCTGCGAAGTCGCATACTTCGACCCATGATGCGCGATTTTCAGAACCGTTGCTCTGAGATTCAGATCTCTCGTCAACATCCGGTGCTCCGCTTGCTCTTCGGCATCGCCAGTCAGGAGCATTGAGAAGTCTCCGTAGTCCAGCCTCAATACCAATGAGTTTGCGTTTGGCACATTCCCACCAGTCTTCATGTGTTCCCGAGTGAAAAAAGGCTCGCTGGGGGAAAGCACGGTCAGTCTCGCCCCGCCACCGATGTCATACGTCTTGCCCGGCTCAGCCTTCTCGTAGCGTGCATTGCTTTTCGCGACAGCCTCTTTGTATTCGTCGTAGAACTTTGTAATCGAAGCCGACTTGTCGAGCTTCTTAGGCGTTGGTTTAGGCGCCGGTTTCTTGCCTCCCGGAGCGTCCTTCGGCTTCGGCGGAATCAGAGACTCGGGCACGTCCGGGCCCTGGCCGTTGTCGATGACGTTCAGCACCTTGATTGCTTTGAAGACTTCATCTGCGCCGCCAAGATGATCCGGGTGTGAATGAGTGCCGATAAAATAATCGAGCTGCTGAACGTTGTAACGTTTCAGGGCATCCAGAACCACCTTGCCTTTGCCGGTGTCTCCGGCGTCTAGAAGTATTGATTTTCCATCGGGCGAGATGATCAGGATCGATTCGCCGTTGACTGGCCCAACATCGAGCACATGAATCTGCAGTTCCTTGCCTGATGCTGGTGGAGGTTTCGTCTTCCACCATGGCAGGACGTATCTCCAGCCGGCGTATCCTGCCGCAATCAAGACCACCACGAGAACCGCGCTCGCGCAGCCGCAGCCTTTTGTCGCCCTGCTCACTCAGCAGTACCTCTGGTCTAAAATGTTTTGGGGGTTCACCGCAGATCTCTAGTTAGCCTTCCGTGGCTACGGCTTCGTGATCTCTCTCCCACATCGTTTCTGCCTGGCTGGTAATACGCGTCGGGTATTGCTCATTCCAGCAAGCGACGCAGGAAGAGTTTCGACTGATGCCAATCGCCTCGATCATCCCGTCCAGGGAAAGATAACCCAGCGAGTCGGCCTCAATAAATTTCCGGATCTCTTCAACCGACATCTGCGCGGCGATCAAGTCGGCCTTGTTTGGCGTGTCGATCCCGTAGTAGCAGGGACTGATCGTGGGCGGGCAGCTGATGCGGACGTGAATCTCTTTCGCGCCCGCCTCGCGCACCATGCGCACGATCTTCTTCGAAGTAGTGCCGCGCACGATCGAGTCGTCGATCAGCACTACGCGTTTTCCTTCGATTAAGCCACGTACCGGATTCAGTTTTATCTTGACCCCGAAAGATCGGATCGATTGTCGCGGCTCAATAAACGTCCGGCCGACGTAATGATTGCGAACTAACCCAAACCGAAAACTGATCTTGCTCTCTGCCGAATAACCGATTGCGGCGACGGTGCCGGAGTCGGGCACTGGCACCACGATGTCGGCCTCGGCGGGTTGCTCCACGGCCAAACGCGCTCCCATCCGGTGCCTCGATTCATTTACTGGCTGGCCGTAGATCAGCGAGTCGGGCCGGGCAAAGTAGACGTGCTCAAACAGGCACATCGAAGCCGGCTGCTTCGGCAGCGGATGCGATGAACGTAAACCATCCTGGCTGATGACCAACATCTCGCCCGGTTCGACGTCGCGCACATACTGGGCATCGATGAGGTCAAACGCACAGGTTTCCGAAGCCACTACCCATGCGTCACCCAAACGGCCCAGCGCCAGCGGACGAAAACCACGCGGGTCGCGGATCGCGATCATCTCGGTTGGATTCAGGAACAACATTGAGAACGCGCCTTCGGTGTCCTGTAACACTTCGGGTATTGCCTCGCGAACTGAGGCCGCCCTGGATCGAGCAACTTTGTGGAGAATCACTTCCGTGTCGGAAGTCGCGGAAAAGATCGCCCCTTCGCGTTCGAGCTTGCGTCGCTCTTCACGAGCAAACGGCAGGTTGCCGTTATGACAGACGGCAATTTGGCCATGCTGGCACGTCACCAAAAACGGCTGGGCTTCGCGAATGGAAACTTCACCGGCGGTCGAGTAACGAACATGTCCGATAGCACTTGCGCCCGGCAATCGATCGAGCGTCGACTGATCAAATGCGTCAGCTACGTGTCCCATCGCGCGTTCCAGTCGCAGCTCGGCGCCATTTGAGGCAGTGATGCCGCAGGATTCCTGCCCGCGATGTTGCAACGCATAGAGGCCGAGGTAGGTCAGACGGGCAGCATCCGGATGGCCATAGATGCCAAACACGCCACATTCGTCGCGAAACTTGTCGTGAGTTGAATTCAAAATTGTAAACGCTCGCGGTCCGGATCAAATTGGATGTCTGATTGCGCTGTTGAGCTTACTTCGCATTCCGAAAGCTTTCAACCCGCAAGAAGTTGGAGTGTGGGTCAGTTTGATAATTATGAGCGCCTTGTCAAATGTCAGACGATTGAGGCGGAAAGACATATTCATTACGAAACGAGCGCGGTAGTGCCGGATGCTAAAGCTTACCTCAGTGATATTTGACGGTATTACTGCAGATTCGCGTTCATCCGCGTAAATCCGCGGCTGAATTTCCAACTGAGGCGAATTTCGTGTATACACAAAACTTGTCGCCTTCGGTATCATGAATCCGCGATCGGAACCGAGAGCCCCGCGTCTCCCCACGAGCTTCTGCACTCGTCTTGGACGATAATGACTGATATCAAGTTCGCAACGAATAAATTCGAAAAGTGAAAACGGAAGGAATTTTTTACGGTCTCATCACCGTCCTGCTACGAGCCGGGCTTATATTCCTGCTTGTCTTTTCAGGATGGCTTGTTTATTCGAAGCTCCCCTACGAACCAGCGGACGATACCGTCCCGGCGCGTGAAACGACGCTGCAGATTGTTCTGCGCCCTTCTGCCAACATAGATGCGAATTCCCTGGACATAGCGATCGATCTCTATCCGGTCGACATCGTGTCTGTGCAGCACGAATACTTCACCGAGCGTCGCGCCGGAAAGCGTTTTGATGATTTCCTGAGCGAGCGGATGCAAGGGCGAAGGCCAGTGACTGCGAAACTGAGCCGGCAAGGGCAGGCCGCGGTCGCAATCAATCCGGGCAATTGGTGGTTACACGCCGTACTGTCAGGTGAAGAAGATCTTGAGTGGCGTTTGCCTGTTACTGTGGCCGGTCGCAATCAAACTGTTGAGCTCACTTCGCAGAACGTCTACACCCGCACGAGAAGTTTCTAAAATTGTCCGTTGTCAGTTAGTGGTCAGTTGTCAGTTGTTAGTTGCACTGAAGCGGAAACGAGCTGGTAACTGGCAGTAGCTTTGAACACCGCCCCCTAACAACTAACAACCGACTGACAACCGACTACTGACAACCGCCCACTACCAACTGACAACTGACCATATTAATGAAAGCTCTTCGGATCGATAAAAAGAAATTAGCCGTGCGGGAGGTTGAAAAGCCGGAGCCTGGAGGCGAAGCGCTGGTTCGCGTTCTACTCTCCGGTATCTGCAACACCGATCTGGAGATTGCGCGCGGTTATGCCGGATTCGCAGGCACCATCGGCCACGAGTTTGTCGGAGTAGTTGAGAAATCGCCCGACAATATGTTGCTGGGGCGGCGAGTGGTTGGTGAGATCAATGCCGGCTGCGGAAAGTGTGAATTGTGCAAGGGCGGCGACCCTCGCCACTGCGTTAATCGCACAGTGTTGGGGATTGTCGGACGCGATGGGGCGCATGCCGAGTTTCTGCGTTTGCCGGTGGGTAACCTTTTGCCGGTTCCGGACAGTGTGCCCGACGAACATGCAGTTTTCGCAGAACCTCTGTCCGCAGCCTGCGGGATTATGGAACGCGTGGCAATCGGAAAGACGCATCGCGTGGCCGTCATCGGCGACGGCAAACTGGGACTACTCTGTGCGCAGGCGATCGCTTTAACCGGCGCCAGCGTCGTCTCAATTGGCAAGCACCCTGAAAAACTTCGGATTGCCGAACGACGCGGAATAGAAACAATCACCGCAAAAACCGCCACCAAACTTAAGCATGAATTTGACGTCGTAGTGGAAGCGTCAGGCTCACCTTCCGGTCTGGCAGGCGCGCTGGGAATGTTGCGACCGCAGGGTGTGCTGGTTTTGAAATCCACTTTTAACGGTCCCGCCACCTTTGGCGAAATAGATTCGCGCTTTGTGGTGGATGAGATCGCTATCGTTGGTTCCCGCTGCGGACGATTTCCGCCGGCGCTTGATCTCTTGAAGAAAGGCGCGATCGATCTTGATAGTCTGATTAGCGAAGAGTACCCGCTCACCCGAGGCGTTCATGCAATGGAGCGCGCCGGCAGAAAGGGCATCTTGAAGGTCTTCCTCCGACCGTAAAAGTCAGGAGCAGGCGGCAGGGGCAGTCGGCAGGTCAATGGTTGAATCGCCCAGGATGAGCAATCATGCCACTTTGGGCTGATTGCAAGATCGCTTGTACGCGATCGTCTGAGCCTCCAGCCTGCCGACTGCTCCTGCCGACTGCCTCCTTTCTTTTGCCCCTTGCTGCCGCTTTAGCTATACTTCAGGCCTTCCCAATTGCGCTCTCGTAATTACTTCACAGAAGTTGTTTACGGAGAGCGCGCTTGCAGCTTTATTTGAAGGTGGTGCTTATGTTCGAGTTAGCCAAAGACCAAACAACGCTCAATGAACGGGCGATTCTGCGAAAACTTCGTGTGTGGATTGTCGCCCTGGGAACTGCGTGCCTGCTTGCCGGAATCGGCATCGGGGCCATGCTCTCCGGCCGGCCAACTGTCGCTCAGGGTGAAGTGCAGATCGCGCGCGCCCCGGAGGCCCTTTCAGCATCCTTTGCGGAGATTGCCAGACGCGTGGAACCGGCCGTTGTGAATATCGAAACCACGTCGGCCCCGCTCGAGATCGCTGAGAAGGACCTGGAAGACAAAGACGACAAAGACGATCAGAGCACTACCAACCCATTGCTTGACATGTTTCGCCGCCAGGCGCGTCGTCCGTCTCGTGGAGTGGGCAGCGGCTTTATCGTCAGTCCCAAGGGCTACATTCTGACAAATGAGCACGTGGTCGAAGGTGCCGCTCGCATAATTGTCGGCCTTCAGTCAGGCGAAAAATATCGCGGCCAGGTTATCGGGATCGATGAAGAAACCGACGTAGCGGTCATCAAAATCGATGCCTCGAAAGATTTGCCTACGGTGACGCTGGGAGACTCAAACGCAGCGCAGGTGGGCGACTGGGTCCTGGCCATCGGTTCTCCGTTTGGACTCGATCAGACAGTCACCGCCGGAATCATTTCCAAGAAGGAACGCGAAACTCCGTACTTCTCAAATTTCCAACGCTTTCTGCAAACCGATGCAGCAATCAATCGCGGCAACAGCGGCGGACCACTGGTGAATATGCGTGGTGAGGTGATCGGAATCAACTCTCAGATTGCCACCTCTACCGGCGACTACAACGGTATTGGGTTCGCGCTACCAGCATCGGAGGCAGGCTTTGTTTATCGTCAAATTGTGTCTCAGGGCAAGGTTCGCCGCGGCTACCTCGGGGTCACCCTCGAGTCCGTGAAAGACGAGTTTGCCAGAGTCTACGGTATGTCCGAGGCAAAGGGCGCCATCGTCATGGACGTCCAGCAAACCAAAGATGGACAGCCGACACCGGCGGCGAAGGCCGGCATTCAGTCAAACGACATCATCACCGAGTTCAATGGACAACCGGTCCTAAGCGCGCAGGACTTAATTCAAAAAGTTGCCTCGACCCCGGTCGGTGAGTCTGCTGCATTCGCTTACCTGCGCGACCGCGACGGTAAGTTGGAAAAATTCACAGCAAACATAGTGCTCGGGGAACGTCCGGCTCCGCAGACGCTCAGAGACTCGGAAGAAACCCCGATGCCGACCAAGACCAAAGAAGCCGATCCAAAAGGTAACGGTCTGCATCTGGGAATTACCCTGGCGGAGCTCACCCAACAGCTAACGACGGAAAAACACCTGACCGGAGTTCGCGGCTTGTACGTTAAGGAAGTTGATCCCAACGGACTGGCAGCTGAAGTTCGGGGCACCAGCGGACAACAAGCGCTGACTGAGGGCGATGTGATTACGAAGATCAATCGGGTGCCCGTGTTGACGCTGGCCGACTTTCAGCGTGTTTTGAATGGGCTTAAAGCCGGCGATCCGATCGTGCTGCAGGTTTCCCGTTACTCGCGTCAGCTCGACCGCGTCACCACCAGAATCGTGCAGTTCACTTATCAATAAACGGCGGCGTTTCGGGTTTCGAGTTCCGGGTTTCGAGTTAATTGAAAACCTGAGACTCGAAACTCGAAACTCGAAACTTCAAAAATGGCCCAAGCAAGAAAAGCTTTCACAAAAACCAGTTCGAAACCACAATCCCAGCGTTCAGCGCGATCTTCAGTAAAGACCTACCTCAACTACATCGGCGGCAAATGGGTGCCGAGTGAATCCGGCGAAGTGTTTGAGAACATTAATCCGGCTGACACTCGTGACGTGATTGGCCGCTTCGCGCTTTCAACCAGTGACGATGTAAACGCTGCCGTCAACGCGGCGCGCGCATCCTTTGATGGCTGGCGTCACACTCCCGCACCAAAACGGGCCGAGATACTTTTCCGCCTCGGCGAGATCCTGATTCGCGATAAAGAAAAATTCTCCGCCGACATGACCCGCGAAATGGGAAAGGTATTGACGGAAGCCGGCGGCGACGTGCAGGAAGCGATCGATTGCACCTATTTCACCGCCGGCGAGGGACGACGCTTGCACGGCTTCACCACGCCGGCGGAAATGCCCGACAAATTTGCAATGTGCGTGCGGCAGCCGGTCGGTTTGTGTGGACTAATTACGCCCTGGAATTTCCCGATGGCGATCCCATCCTGGAAATTAATTCCCGCCCTCGTCTGCGGCAACTCAGTGGTGCTCAAACCCGCCGAAGACACGCCGCTGTCGACCTACAATCTGGTGAAGGCCTGCGAAGAAGCCGGAATCCCGGCTGGAGTGGTGAATCTGGTCACCGGTTATGGTGAAAACGCCGGGGCTGCAATCACCAATCACCCCGCGCTTCGTCTGATTTCGTTTACCGGGTCAACCGAAACAGGACGCATCGTGGCGTCGGCCTGCGCTGAACGCAACGCCATCTGTTCACTCGAAATGGGTGGAAAAAACGTGATCATCGTGATGGACGATGCGGATATCGAGCTGGCAATCGAAGGCGCCCTGTGGGGAGCGTTTGGCACTTCCGGCCAACGCTGCACTGCATCTTCCCGTTTAGTGGTTCACAAGAAGATTTACAAACAGTTTTCGAAAAAGCTTGTGGAACGCGTGAAGGCGTTGCGCGTCGGAAATGGCGCTGACGCGAAGACGGATGTGGGACCGGTAATCAATGCTGACGCGGCGAAGAAAATCATGGGCTACATCGGGATTGGCCGCGATGAGGATGGCGCAACCCTGGCGTGCGGCGGCAAACGCCTGACCAGAGGCGACTATGCTCATGGCTATTTCATTGAGCCGGCAGTCTTCACCGACGTTGCTCCCGACATGCGAATTGCCCAGGAAGAAATCTTTGGCCCAGTCACCTCAGTAATCCCGAGCAGGTCTCTCGAAGAGGCTGTCGAGATCGCTAACGGCGTTCGCTATGGCCTGTCAGCTGCAATTTACACTCGCGATATTAATCGAGCGTTTCGGGCGATGAACGAGATGTACACCGGCATCTTTTATGTAAATGCATCGACTATCGGCGCTGAAGTGCATCTGCCTTTTGGCGGCACCAAAGCCACCGGCAATGGCCACCGCGAAGCAGGCACGCAAGTGCTTGAAGTCTTCTCGGAATGGAAATCAGTCTACGTCGATTACAGCGGGAAGCTGCAACGCGCACAGATCGACAACGCAGAAAAAATCTAGCCCCCGGAGGACTCAAACGTGATTGTTGGTCTGCCAAAAGAGATCAAAGACAACGAATACCGGGTGGGCTTAACACCTGCCGGCGTTCGCGCCTTGACTGACGCCAGTCATCAGGTAGTTGTTGAGAAGAGCGCGGGAGAAGGCTCCGGGTTTGACGACACGCTTTATCAGAAAGCGGGTGCGGAAATCATCGAGTCTGCCGACGATATCTGGGCCAGGGCTGAGATGATTGTGAAGGTTAAGGAACCTATCGAGCCTGAGTATCCGAGAATGCGCGAAGGCCAACTGCTCTTCACCTACCTCCATCTGGCTCCCGATCGAAAACTTACAGACCAGCTCCTGAAACGCAAAGTTACCGGCATTGCTTACGAAACGATCACCGATCGGAAGGGCACCTTGCCGCTGCTAACACCGATGTCGGAAGTTGCGGGACGAATGGCAATCCAGGTCGGCGCCCACTACCTCGAGAAGATGGCCGGCGGACGTGGCATCTTGCTTGGTGGCGTGCCGGGCGTGCCGGCAGCGCGCGTGGTGATCATTGGTGGTGGAGTGGTGGGAACAAATGCCGCCAAGATCGCGGTCGGCATGGGCGCTCACGTCACCATCATTGACAACAATCTCGACCGGCTGCGAGAGCTGGATGATATTTTCCTATCAAAAATTTCAACGTTGGCCTCAAGCGCTTACATGATTCACGACGCCGTCTCCCAGGCTGACCTAATCGTCGGCGCGGTGTTGGTGCCGGGTGCATCAGCTCCGCGATTGGTGACGCGCAGTATGCTCAAAGACGTACCAAACGGTGCTGTGATCGTCGACGTGGCGGTGGATCAGGGGGGTTGTATCGAGACTACACACCCCACTACGCATTCGAACCCGACTTATTACGTTGAGGGAGTTTTGCACTACTGCGTAGCAAACATGCCCGGGGCCGTGCCGCGCACTTCTACCTTTGCGTTGACCAACGCGACGCTTCCCTACACGCTCAAACTGGCCAACAAAGGGTTTCTCGAAGCAATTAATAACGACACGGGACTGAAGCAAGGCGTTAACACCTACGCTGGTCACGTGACTTATGAAGCTGTGGCAACTTCGCAAGGTTTGCCTTACACCGGCCTGGACGCCCTAATCGAAGTTACCAGCGCGTCAGCGGGTTAGTCAGTTGTTGGCGGTCGGTTGTTGGTAGGTAGTTGCTGGTTGCTGGTTGTATCTATCGGTGGCGTGCAACTGACAACTGACAACTGACTGCTAACAGACTTCATGTCCGCGCCAACAACTCCTCAATACAACTAATCAAAGTTTCTCCTGAGACCGGTTTGGAAAGGAAGGCGTCTACCAGGTTCGGGTCTTCGCTTGATTCCTTACGCTCAAGTGCGCTCAGCAGGATAACCGGTAGGTGAGAAAGCGTCTGACTATTCCTGATGAATCGGCAAAACTCATCCCCGCTGAGATTAGGCATCATTGCGTCCGTTACCACGACATCGATCGGAGTTGAGAGCGCCACTTTCATCGCTTCAAGCCCATCGGTTGCCGGAATCACCCGGTAGCCGGCGCGTTCGAGCACAACTTCCAGAAAACGCCTCAGGGCGCGATCATCTTCAACCAGCAAGACGCACGTCTGCCGTCCGTTTTCAGCTTGCGACCTCACAGCATCTGACTTGGATAACGAAATCTTGTTGTGGACCATCGTTTCGGGAGTGCTTCGAGAAACCGGGAGCCTGGGTATCGAGGGGTAAGATCTGCCAGGGATGCCTGACGCCATGAACAGGCATTATCAGAATAGGATTGGCGTTGGACCTTGTCAATCTCCGGTTGATTGTCAGTCTCGACTGGGCGCATCTCTCTTACAACCTCAGGTGCATGGCAACAAGATAAAGATTTCATTGGAAGTTCAGCGGATCGGCAGGGATCTGGGATGGGTCCCTGTACCCAGGTCCGCAAAAACTATCCGCGGACTACCCAGATTCCACAGATTAACTGCGAACCAGTAAGCGCTGTCATAACCAGACCGTTCTCGGAGCTTGTGGTCTTTCTGTGTAATCTGTGTAATCTGCGGATAGTCATCTGACTCTGGCGGTCCTCACTTGTCGATAAACTGCCGCTGCCACAGTTCAAGATTCAACAACTGAAAAACTTGCAGATTGTAGTCTTCCCGACCCGAGAGATTCAGGTCGATGATGCGTTTCACTTCTTCGGGACGGAACAGACCACGCCTTCTTACTACTTCATCAGACAACAATTCTTTAACGAGTGGACTGAGTGCCCCGCGCAGCCATGAGCGAATCGGCGCCCCAAAGCCGGCCTTCTTTCGCCAAACCACCTCGAACGGAAGGTGTTTTTCAAGCGCGCGTTTGAGAATGTATTTTCGTTTGAAGCCTTTCAGTTTGAGTTCGGGCGGCATGCGGGCCGCGAATTCAATCAGGCGGCGATTGAGGAAAGGCACCCGCACTTCCAGATTAGCGGCCATCGAGGTTTTGTCAGTCGTGATCAAGTTCAAACACGGCAGGAACGTTTTGAGGTCGACGTAGAGCAGACGGTTTAGTGGCGCGGCGTCGCCGGCGCGTGCAAAGTAACGGCGATGGGCGGCGTAAGCGTCGAGTCCGCGGGTCGCAGCGCGCATATCTCCCGAGTAGAGTTGCTGCTTCGCGTCATCAGTGAAGTAAGTCCCGTATCCCAGGTATCGTTCTTCAAAGTCGAGACCGGCGCTACGGGCAAACTTTTTCGCGTTGCGCAGTGGCGCCGTCATTCGACCCGGCCAGCCTCCGGGCAGCACGCTCCCAATCGTTTTCATTAACGGCCGGCGCAGCATCGCCGGGACCGGATCGAGAGCACTGGCAATCTTCATCGCCAGCTGGCGCGGATATCCCGCAAACACCTCGTCGCCGCCCATGCCCGACAACATCACCCGCTGCGTTTCGCGCGCGGCGCGCGACACGAGGTAGCTCGGGATGGCCATGTCGATCGCGGGCTCATCCATGTGATAGACGAGCTTGGGCAACAGCTCCGCGACCGCGGGTTGCAACATGATCTCGTGGTAGCCGGTTTCGAGATGCTGAGATACGCGGCGCGCCCACTCGACGTCGTCGGGAATGATGTCATAACGCAGATCCTCGGATTTGATGCCGACCGTGTAAGTGGAAACTCTCCGCCCGTTGCCGTGACGTTTCATCATTGCGACGATGGCCGAAGAATCGATCCCACCCGACAGGAACGATCCCAGCGGCACGTCGGCAACCATCTCCATCCTGACCACGTCATCGAGCGTCTCGAGAACTTGCTCCTGCCACCACGTTTCACTTCGGCCTTCTTCGATCTCGTCGAAGGAAACATCCCACCACTCATTGACCTCGATCTTATCGTCTTGAAACCTGAGCGCGTGGGCCGGCGGGAGCGTCTTGATTCCTCGAAACAGCGTGTTCGGATCGGGAGTCCAGAGAAATGTCAGAAACTGGTGCAGCGCTTCATGGTCCAGCGCGCGGTCGACCAGACCGGTGGCCAGGATCGCTTTAACTTCCGAGGCGAAAATGAACGAACCAGGTTGACCGTGGCGGTCGGGTTGGTGGAAATAATAGAGCGGCTTGATCCCGACGTGGTCGCGCGCCAGAGTCAAGGCGCGCAGCTCGCTATCCCAAACTGCAAAATGGAACATGCCATTGAGGCGCGGCAGACAATCAGTGCCCCATTCCGCAAAGGAAGTTAACAGCACTTCCGTATCAGTCTCGGTGACAAATTTGTGGCCCTTGCTCTTCAACTGCTCGCGCAGTTCGAGATAGTTGTAAATCTCGCCGCCGAAGGTGATCGCGTATCGACCATCGGCGGAAAGCATGGGTTGATGGCCCGCGCTGCTGGTATCGATGATCGCCAGACGTCGATGACCCAAAGATGCGCGCCGGAGAGAATCGTCAATCGCGTCAGAAGTCCAAACACCCTCATCGTCGCGACCACGATGCTCGATCGTCTGCAACATGCGAGGCAGGTGACGCTCGGGGTCGTGGCTAATCAGTCCAGCAATTCCACACATAAATAGAGTGCTATTGAATTGTAGGGGTGGCACTCCGTGGCCACCCCTTTGCATCGATCATGACTGGTTTCGAAGAAACGGGGCAGCCATCGAATTCCGCCCCTACAGAATTGGGACACCGCTCATTCTTAATCGCTGTGACGCTCTCGGCTCAGTAATCATCCTACCTTGACCCTTTGTCCGGTTCGCAAAGAGTCTCTGATACGAAAGGTAGCTCGCGTCGTAGCTTCAAGTTCTGTAAGGGTAATCGGGGCCGGCGTTCCTTCAGCGACAACAGCACACGCCGCGCGCGTTTCCTCAGCCTGCCCTTTATCCTGTTGGCGGAGCGTTTCCTTCTTCTCGCGACCGCCGGTGTGGAGAGTGGCGCTGCGGAAATCTTCAATGATGAAAGTCTTTCCTTCCCCGAAGATCTCGATTCGCTCCTTCGCCAGGCTGGTATCGCCTTCGGCCAGGTAAGCAATCACGCCGTTGGATCCATCTTTGAATTGCAGCGTGATCAGAACAGAGTCTTCGCTGATCACATTTCCCTTTCCCGCGGCCACCGATTCTGCGTAGACACTCGCTGGCGCAGCCCCGATCAGGAATTGCATCAGGTCCACGAAATGACAGACTTCACCAATAATGCGGCCGCCGCCTACGCTTGCATCCTGCGTCCAATGTTCGCGCGGAATGCGACCGGCGTTCACGCGGTAAACAATCGAAATCGGCGATTGCCTGCCGGCAAAGAATTGTCTGGCCATAGCTGACAAAGGTGAAAAGCGCCGGTTGAACCCAACCAGCAACTGTCCCTCAGAACGCCTCGCTGCTTCGAGCACACTATCCAATTCTGCGTCGTCAAGCGCCAACGGCTTTTCAACGAAAACATGTTTGCCGACCTCAAGTGCCAGCCGCGCCAGTTCCGCATGCGAATCGTGTCGAGTGGCAATAACAATCAGGTTTGCCTGCGAGTCGCTAATCACAGTTTGCCCGTCTGACAGAAAACGCGCGAAGCCAAACTTCGTTCCTACGTCGCGAGCTGAAACACCCGACGCGGAAGCAATTGAACAAAACTCCGCGCCTGCAGCTTTGAAATTTGGCAAGAGAACTTTTTGTGCGTAGCCACCGGCGCCGATCAAGCCAATCCCTACGCGTCCTGTTCCCGCGGCCGCTTTCCTAACTGCCGCCGGGTTGTCGATCCTCCGGATAACTTCGCTTTCGGTGTCGTAAGTCAGCAACACAGCCAGATATGGCTCACGCGTGTCGCCGGAAATTAGCTGATAAGCCCGCTGCGCGTCGTCAATTGGAAACCGATGCGTGATAAGCGGGTTGACGTCGATACGCCCGGCGGCCAGCAGTTCGAGAAAAGCCTCGATGTTGCGGCCTTCCGTCCAGCGCACGTAAGCCAAAGGATAATCGCGTCCATGCTCCTCATAGTCGGGATCGTGGCGGCCCGGTCCGTAAGACAGAGAAACTTTCAAAGTGAGTTCGCGCTGGTAATAGACGTTGCGCGGCACATTCATTCCCACCATCCCGACTGCTACGACGCGACCTTTCAGTCGCGAAATTTCACCTGCAAGTTCAATGGGATCATTTGAGGCGGTCGCTGCCGCGATAATGCAGGCGTCGGCGCCGCGTCCCCTGGACCAGGCGAGGACTTTCTCTTTCGCTTCATCAGGAGGGCAACAGTCATCGGCTCCCGAAACTCGCGCGAGTTGAATGCGGGATTCGTCAAGGTCAATTCCAAACACCCGACAACCATTCGCCTTCAACAGTTGCACCGTGAGCTGACCGACAAGACCAAGCCCAATTACTACGATTGACTCTGCGATCGTGGGTTCAGCCAGTCGAACACCCTGCAACGCGATCGCGCCCACGGTTCCGAAAGCGGCTTCTTCAAAGCTCAGTTTCTCCGGTAAACGCACGCAGAGGTTTCGAGGAACCGAAATAACTTCGGCGTGAGATGCGTAGTCAGTGCCGGCGCAAGCCACTCGATCTCCAGCGCGAAACTCCGTCACGTCTTTCGCAGTTTCGATCACGATGCCGGCGGCGCTATACCCAACTGCGTGCGACTGATCGAGTTTGTCACGCACACCTTCAAGCGCTTGAACGATCCCGTCAGTTTTCACTTTCTCCCAGACTTTTCCGATCAGCTCGGGTCGTTCCCGGGCTTTGCCCAGCAGTCCTTTGCGGCCCAATTCAGCCAGCGCGCGTTCAGTGCCGGCACTGATTAAGGATGCGGTGGTGCGCACCAGCACCCGGCCAGGTTGCACGATCGGCGCCGGCACTTCTGTCACGGTGCCCTCGCCGGTTCTCAAGTTTTGCAGGAGCTGCTTCATTCAGTTGTTCAACGGGACTAAGGTTTTACTAATCCTTCGCAGATTACTCGGATAGAAACATAAATCCGCTCGACGGCGCGAGGGAAACCTCGCTCTGAATTTCGTTCTCATCCTGTGAAATTTGCGGGTTGATTTCCGCCCCAGAGCTCTTTCAATCCGACTCGAACCATCTCCGCACGCGAACTTTGGCGAAGGCCCACATCAGATGGTACTTCGAGTGAGGACGGTGCTACCACCAGTCCTCACCGGCAAACAGTTAATCGCTCGCCTCGAATCACTTTGGCTTCGGTATAATCCGATGGCAATGAAACTCCCCGTACATAAGACTGGCGAAACACCCGATCTGCCTGCTGGCGAGCGGCTCCCGGATGTGGGGGTTACCGTCGCTTCACGTCGCAAACTACTGGTTGTTGCCCTGGTTTTTTTCATTGCGGTCGGGGTACGAGTACTCAACTGGCAAAACGGCCATGATGAAGCTCGCGCAGTGCAATCTGGCGTTGCCAGCAATTACAAGCATCTGGCCGGCTTGCTTCGCGCAAACGGTCTCGCTTCTCTTTACGACGCCTCGTCTACCACCAGCAATCCTGACTTGTTAGGGCACCCGCCGGGTTATCCAATTCTGCTTTCGTTTGTGTACCGAGTCGCTCCCCAGTCAGACACCGCCGCACAATTCCTTCAGATGATTCTTGACGCACTGTCGGCGGTGATCATTTGCTTGATAGCTTTCGAACTCTTTCCGGCTGCGGTTGGCCTCGTGGCCGGGTTAATGGCTGCGCTCGCTCCGCAGTTTAGTTGGAACTCGCTCTTGCTACTGCCCGACTCGCTGGCGGCGTTGCCAATCCTCCTGGCGATTTTGCTAATTGCCCGGACTCGCCATCAACCCAGGCACATGATTTCGTTCGTGGCGGCTGGCGCCCTCATAGGCCTGTCATGCTGGCTCAGAGCTAATGCTCTTTTCCTGGCCCCTTTTCTGGCCTTGTCGTTTCCCATCATCCATAAGCGAGGTAAACGATTGCGTCCGGCGCTCATTTTTGTCGGCGCCGCTTGCCTAATGATCGCGCCAATTACAATTCGAAATGCCGTTGTCTTCGGCGAGTTTATTCCTGTCTCACTTGGCGCCGGCCAGACTCTCATCGAGGGCATTGCAGATTACAACACGGACGGGACTCTTGGCTTGCCGCAAACCGATGTCGAGTTAATTCACGGCGAAGCTCACGCCCTTAACCGGCTGGACTATGCAGGATCCCTCTTCACTCCTGACGGGCCCGCTCGTGATCGCGCCCGACTGGCTCGTGGGTTTGCAGTTATTCGTGCCCACCCCATCTGGTTTTTCGGAGTGATGATCCAGCGGGCAGCCTCAATGCTGCGTCTCGAGCGAACGCCGCTCCGGCTGCAGAACACAGAAACTGACGGCCCAACACGTTTCCTTCAGTGGCCCTTGCTCATGGTTCAGAGGACATTCATTACAGCTGTCTTTCTGCCACTCGTCTTGATGGGCGCCGGCATTCTCGTCTACAGACGCCAGTTTCAACTCCTCGCAATTTTGCTGGTCGTTCCTTGTTACTACTTCTGCGTGCAGTCTGCTTTCCACACTGAATACCGCTACGTGCTGGTCATTTACTATTTTCTCTTTGCGTTGGCCGCCGTCAGTATTCATACAATCACTTGCCGAATCCGCCAGAAGTTTGAGACACAACCAGCCCGCAATAGCGGGCGGCATATCAGTAGCCAACGGCGCTAGCCTTGGGCCAAGCCTCCATAGAACGACAGCCCGCGCGGGCGGCATACACACTGTCGCCTGCTCCGCAAGCTGGGTGAATTTTGTCGACCGCACGACTTTTTGTTCACAGCTAGACGGCGCAACCGCTAATGGCCAGCCCGGCTCCGGCGGCTCTATCAGTCCTCGATGCCTAGCAGTCTCGCCACCGCCTGCAAATTCTCTTTTGCCTCTTGACGGTAACGCGCCGCCCATGGGTTCTCTTCTTCCAGGACTGGATAAAGCAACACTGCCTGCAACTGATTAACCAACTGTTCTATGTCACCGAAGTCGTAGAGCAGCATGCCGCGCGTCTCGCCCGCTCGGGTCGCCACTACCGGCAGCCCGCACCACAGTGCTTCAACGCGCGAGATACCATAACCCTCGTCCCTAACCGCTCGCACGAAAACGTCACTTTGTTTGAGAATTTCATATATCTCAGGGTTGGGCACTTTCTCCAGCACTGTAATCCAGTCGCGCTCCCACAGGACTTCCTCGCGATAACTCTCGTCGCATATAAAAGCGCCATCCAAAAGAACCAGGCCAATATCCTTTCCGGTTCTTTCGCGAAGCTCCTCGACCGCCTCAGCCACATCCTTGAAACCATAGCTCGGAAAAAAGACACCGATGGAACAAACTCGCTTCCACTGCGCAAGATACGGTTGGATCAGCTCGCTGGTTTTATTCGAGAGGCTCGGGAGGCTCGCGGCCCCGTCGCCGGGCACACTCGGGACCAAACACCGAATCACAGTGATCGGCTGCCGGACTTTGATCTCTTCTTGCAACCAGCGACGTAAGTCTTCGCTGACCACCACTAATTTGTCGACTGCGTTTACCGCACGACGAAAAAGCCAGCGCTGCAGGAAGTTGAATTGCGGGTAGCGTTTCGGCAGGGAACCATCGAGAACATTCTTGTACCATTCAAAGCGGAGCAAACGCTTGAGCACCAGCCAAATTGAGAGCAGCAGGAGATTTGGATACTCAAGATGAAAATGCGACGCGTCAAGAATGCGCGCGTCGCGTCCTTCGGCAAGCAAGGCCCAAAATGTTCCCAGTCTCCGGTGAGCGATGAAACGAATGCTTTTGTCATCTGGTTTGGCTCCTCCGTACGTCCAGATACGAACACTTGGACTACGCAAGTGCGTCATCAGAGACTTTAGGTAAATCGCGACTCCACCATAAGGCGGGGGCAGTGGCCCAAAGAGTATAATTCGCCTGCTCATTCTGAGTGGCTGTTAGGAAGATACCCGGCGGCGAAGTTGTACGGTTTTCACGCTTCTTACCTTAACTTTGCGAAGCGCTTGAAGGCAACGACCGTAAGATAATCAAGAATGATAGCAATTGAGTTGCAGGAAGAGACCGAGCAAGCGTTCCACGACCAGCCGGCGGCCGTCTCCGTATTGGTGCCTTCTCATAATCACGGCCGCTTTATTGAGACAACGCTGCGCTCGATCATGAGCCAGACGTTCCCGCCCGCGCAGCTGGTTGTTATCGACGACGGCTCAAACGACGACTCGCCGGCCGTTATCGAACGCGTCTTGAACGACTGTCATTTTCCCTGCGAACTCGTGGCCAGGGAGAATCGCGGTTTGTGCGCGACTTTGAACGAAGGGTTTGAGCGCACCCGCGGAGATTACTTCGCCTATCTCGGTTCTGACGATTTGTGGTTACCCGACTTTCTGAAAGCGCGCATTAGTCTGCTTGAATCTCGGCCCAGCGCTGTCCTTGCCTACGGCCATGCCTTTTTTATCGATGAAGACTGCCGCATCGTTGACTCCACATCTGATTGGGCCAGTTATGCGGACGGCGATGTGCGCGAAATGCTACTCGCCACAACCGCGCCCATGAGTCCGACCGTGATGTATCGACGCGACGCTCTGGAGCAGCAACGCTGGAATGAAGAATCCAGGTTGGAGGATTACGATCTTTACCTGCGGCTGAGCGCCACCGGCGAGTTTGCATTCGACCCGCGCGTGTTGTCGGCCTGGCGGCGGCACGGCGCCAATATTAGTTGGGACCAAACAATGATGCTCACGGAGCAGTTGCGCGCGCAGCGGGATGCAGCGTTGAGGTTCGGATTTTCTGACAAGCAGATTGAAGACCTGCAAACCGCAACCCGATTCCGGCGAGCAGAAGATTTCCTCAGGGTAGGGCGCAAGTCTCCGGCTGTGCGATTGATGTTGCAGAACTGGCACGGCGCAAACTCGCCACGCGCGACGGCTCGAATGCTGCTGCGATTGTTGATTCCAACTTCCGTCATGCGCCGGCGCAACAAAGCCCGGCAACGGAAGAACTACGAGCGATACGGGACCTTGTGAAGTAAAACTGTTAGTTTGCGGCTGTCTGATACCGTCCATCTTGAACCTATCGTCTCAACACAAACTAACAGTTTGCTTTTACTCGCGCACAAAGCCAAACACATCCTGATGATTGTCGCAGCCGCGTTCCTTGAAGCAGACTTCCCGCAAGCCGCCAAGCTCACCAGCACGCGCGCGTATCCACGCAGGCGTCGCCATGACTAGGGCCAAGCCGGTAGCCTGGGCGTTTGCAATTACCTCCCGCGTTAGCGAATCAGAACCGGGAGCCGTAGCGACCGGGTCGTTTGCCGCCGCACTCAACTCGTATGGCTGCGCAGTCGTCTACTGCGTTCCCGCAACAAGGCAGTCACGGTGACACAAACACAGAGTTGAATCCCCCGACAGCGACCCGGTCGCTACAGCTCCCGGTTCTGATACAGAATTGACGATTGTTGCCGCAAGTCTTCGTTGCTCCAACACTTCATCAATGCAGCGGATCGCGGACAACCCGACCTGGTAGTAGTGAACTCCGTTCTGTTGGTACATGCCGTCCCGCTAATAGATCCGGCTGCTCACCCGTTCAAGAAGTTCGCGTTCGGATTGCGGTGAGTGACGGGTCGGCCAGCAGTCGCCTCTTACTCTGAAATGACCGGGGCGGTGCGGTACGGATCCGGCTGCGGATCGCGCCCAGATAAGGCCAGAAGGGTCGAGGCACGACTCGCTTAAGGGATAGGACAAAGCTCATGCGGGGATTCTACTTCTTGTCAGAACCGGGGGGCCTGGAAGGTTGCAAGATAGTCGCAGGAGGTCGAAGCGTTGCGTAGACACCGGATTGGGTCGGGCAAAAAAATAGCACCCTGGGAAGGGTGCAAGAACGCCGTGCTTTTCCGAGCGCAAGGTGAAAATCTTTCACGCCTCCGAATCAGTGAGAAAACAGCAATCAGAGAACGCGAATGCAGCCCGACGGAGCTCGCAGATAGGAGGGATGTCAGATAATCCGCTTCACCAGCTCAGTCAACGATTTCGCCCGACAGCTTCCGAAGGGTGCGACATCCGCGAAGTTTCTCAATCTTGCACCCCTCCGGGGTGCTGACTTCTATCGTGATCCGGTGGTCTGCACTTCGTTTCGACCGCCGGCTACTATCTTCGAGCCCTCCGGGCTGAGGTCCGATCGCCATTCGAACGAAGCCTGCTCTGTTGAAAGTCTACTTCCTTTGTGATTCGTCTTCTCTTGTCTACTTCGTTCTGACCTTACTGACCGAAACGACGGCGATACTCGATGCTGACAATGAACGACTTCACCATCTCGGCCTGGATGAAGTTGCCGTTAAACTGGTTGAGCTTGCCGAGCCAGAAGTTGTAACCATTAAAGTTGGGATCCGGCAATCCGTCGAAACCAATGTCATCCGGGTTCCTTCGCAGGTAGCCAAAGTATTGCATCAATACAAAGGCCTTATTGATCTCGCGGTTCGAAAACTCGGGGTTCTCGGCTACCTGTCTTACAACAGACGCACGGCCCGCTGTGGTGTTGTTTGCCTGGAGCTGGCTGACCAAAGCATCGCGCTGTGAAGGGGTCAACGATCCACCAGTGTTGGTATTGAATGTGTCGACGAAGGTCGCCGCCGGCATCCCCACCGGGTAGCGAGCGATGAATTCAGGACGCTGCACCCAACCCACGAAGAATGCCTGTTTGTTAGTCTCCAGGGTTTGCTGCCATTCGCCGACGTTGACAATAACGTTGCGAGCAACGCGTTGTGTATCGGTCATGAGCTGTTGGAAGGTGATGGGTACGGGCTTACCCGGCAGGTCGCCGAAAGAAGCCTTATAAGTCTTGTAGACGAGATAACCGGTTTCCTTAAACTCGATCGAGAGGAAGAAAGCTCCCGAGACGTTGTCGCGACGTAGTCGACGGCAGTCTTGATCGGCGCCGCAACTCTCAATTTGATCGATCCAGAAGGCCAGTCCGGGGGCGTCCGGTTCACGGTTCAGGAAATCCGCATAGTGTTGAGGCACAAAGAACGATGACGCGTCAGAAACGCTTCCCGTCGTCGCGGTCGTGAATGTGGCCGACACATTCCACGGCGGGTTACTAAACGAGCGTTCGACCGGTGTGAAGGTCAGGCCTGTCTTTACTGGCGTGACGATATGTGTACCGGTCGTGGAGATGAAGTTGAAAACATACCTTCCCTGGGAATCAGTGAGCGCAGTTGCCGACTGTTTGCCGGACAGCGTAAGTGTGACGCCAGCGATACCATTTCCGGATGCGTCAACCACACGCCCGCTGAGTTGAACCGACGTGCGCGGCTCATCGTCATTCAAGATTCCGTTACCGTCGCGATCGGTCGCGAACCTGGAACCTTCGCCGGGCGGGACACCCATAAACGTCAACTCTCCGCCCGCGGTTATACTATCAATCAGCGTCTGCAAAGTTATGGGCGCTTCCGAGAGGCTATCGGGTTGGAACAATCCATTGGAGAGCCGTAGGAAGCTACGCGGGACGCTGCCGTAAATTCCTCGCACCACCAGATCGCAGTTCGGCGGTCCGCCTGATTGTGGACTGGCCTGTTGGATCAGGAGACTGAGACGACTGTCGTTGGCTGATTTGTTAGTGACGTCCATAGTCACCATTAATCCAACGGCCGGAGCTGTTCCCGTATCAAACCGCAACAGCATCTGTTCAATAGCGAACCGCCAACCGTCGGCGGTCGCCTCGCTACCGGCTTGACCAAAGTTAAACTGCGGCGCCTTTTGAAAGTTGAAGAGCGTGTCAAACGAGCCGTCATGCGAAAAGCCGAAGCCGGTGATCTTCTCACCGGGGCTTTTGCTCATTCCCACCTTCTGGTAAATGCCCCGGAACGGCGCCACTTTCACTGACTGCGACTCCTGAAGACTCGCCGCCGGAGTAATTTTGTTGTCCGACCCGACCTTAAAGTCACTAATCAAATGGCACTCGCTGCAATTGATTGTCCCACCGCTTGGATTAGGCGGGCCAAATAGTTTGTTGAAGGCAAAGAAGCCAAATCCGCCCTGCTCTTCGTTTGGTGGACGGCTCTGACCCTGGTTCGGGTTTGGCGGGTAGGTAAGCGACTGCACGAATGCCTTGAAGGAAGCCATCTCCTGGGTGCTGAGCAGGCGTCCTCCCAACAGCGAAACAAAAGCCCCATTGAAGTTTTCCAGTCCGGGGCGGTCTCCTCGCCAGTGAAAAGGCTCATTGTTAATGATGCCGCGCAAACTCTGGGTCATCATTGGTCCCTTCATCGGGTGTAGCGTGTCGGAGCCAATGGTACTCGGCGGCAGGAACGTTGAGACCGAATCCGTGTCGCCCAGCGGGTTGCCGAGATCCCAAACCATTCCATCCCGATGCCCATTCAAGTGGCAGCTCGCGCACGACACTGTGCCGTGGGCCGACAGGTTGGTGGCGTCGTAGAGGAAACGCCGCCCGTCGCGAACAGCTGCCGGCTCGGGGTTGAACCCGATGGCCAGCTGCGAAACTTGCGTCTTCGCTATCGTATCAACCACGCTAAGCGTCTGGTCGAAGCGGTTGAGGACATAGAGTTTGTGTCGCGTTTCGTCGATGGCGAGGCCGGTCGGTCCTTGCCCAACCGCGATGCGCCCAGTGACCGCTCCGGCCGATGACAGCACCCCGACGCGTGCGGAGCTGGTAGCAGCAACATAGATAGTGCCGTCAGACTCACGGACAATATCGGCAGGCAGGGTCAGGCTTAACGCGCGTTCGGCATCAGTGCCGGCGGGGTTGCCAAAGTCAACATGCAAATTCAGATCGGATGTTGCGGTAATCACGGGAACCAGCAAACCGGCGTTAATGGTGGACACGCGACTCGACTGAAAACGTCCCCGCAGGTTCGGTTCGAAACGCACCTGGTTGATGTCATCGAGGTTGGCAACAAACAGACGTTGCGTGGAAGGATCAAAGGCCATGTTGCCAACATGCGTGCCGATTCCGCGCACTCGCCCGGTCACGAGAGGATTCGCGAAGGACGCGTCGATCATAGCGAGGTCAGAATCCGCCAGCGTGTAAGGGATGTGCGCCGTCCACAATCGATTGATCTCATCTCTCCAGTTCGCGCCGTCCCATTTGACGATCAGGCTCGTATTGGGCGGCACCGGCAGGCCCGGCCTAACCGCTGGGTTCGGCGGGGGCAGGCCGCCATTGGCGCCGACGATGCTTTCCGGCACGACAGTCGTTTGGTTGCCTGACTCGAATACCGAAACGAAGACGCGCGAGCCATCAGCATTGCGCGCCAGCGCGCGCGGTTGCTTGCCCAGGTTTTCAATGCTCGCCAGCATATTCAAAGGGTTGTTTGCATCAAAAACCTTGACGGCACCGCTTGCGCCCGTTATCCCAACGCTTTCAAAGGCTCCGCCCGAAACGCAAACAAAGACTTTGTTGCTACCAGCTCCGGCGAAGAGGATGTCGGTCGGCTCGTCCCCGACGTCAAATGTACGAGTGACGTTACCCGTCGTTAAATCCACGATGCTCACCGAGTCTGACAGCCAGTTCACAACCCACGCCTCGCGATTGTTGCGGAGGGCCACGCTCACTGGTTCGAGCCCAACCGGAATCTCCGCAGTCAGCACAGGCGACCCGGAGATCAACTGAAAGACTGAGAGCGTGGCATTAGGTGTGTTGACGGCGACCAGTCGAGTGCCGTCGGGCGTGAGCGCCAGCGGGTGAATTTGCGGCGCTTCAAAGTTTCTGAAGGTCACCGGACCCTGCGCGAATGTCACTTGCGTCCAGCGATTTCCGACGAGCCAAAAAACAACCAGCAAAAGGACTACGATTGTGGTGAGAAGAAATCGGTAATGCCTGAAAGGGAGGTAAGGTCGGGGCATAAAATACTCCTTCTAAACTCCGGGTGGCGAGCGAGTTGAGACCTGGAATCCGGGCGAACTACAAAGCAAGCTAAGCGACCAGGTAAGATGTGGGCGAGCGCATCTTCACCTTATTAAACTGTCAATACTCTTTAGTTCTTCAGGGTTGCATCGCCAACTTCATCGAGGGCAACGATTCAACCCCCACGGACCCCGGGCTGGGTTCAATTCTTGGGCCGGAATATACACCAGTGAGTAGCGGAAAGTCGATTCTAAGTTGCCACGTCGCTGTGATTACGGATGAGAATTTGGACTCCGGCCGGAGGCCCGCTTCAACTTGAGCTAAAGCCGGATCGGCTCGAGCCTCTGGTCTGAAAGGTCAGTTCCACACCATGGGCAGTAGTGAATAACTGACCAGGACGTACCACCATCATGAAAGAAGATGCCGTACTCGTTCGATTCCTCCGAGAAATAGATGAGAGTATCTGCACAGTCCAGGCGGTCTGGATGCTGGTCGCACCGCCGATTGAGGTCGCGCGTCATCGTTTCGCAACAGTGTCTCTTATCGCTCATCGGGTTAAGATAGAGCTTGATGGATTTAGAAACCAGCAAAGCCGTTCGTTCCGAGCTGCCACAGTCATCCGCACCAGCAGTTAGTCACGTCCAATCAGCACTCAAAGATTCTGTCGTCACATACACGACCGAACGGCACGCACTGATCAAGTCGGAAGAAGCGGGCGTGCAACTGAACCTCGGTGAGTTGTGGCAATTTCGTGAATTGCTCTACTTCCTTACCCTTCGAGATATCAAAGTCCGCTACAAGCAAACGCTGATGGGGGTGGCCTGGGTCATCATCCAACCACTAATGACGGCGTTGATTTTTACGCTTGTCTTCAACCGCTTTGTGCGCCTTGACGCGGGTGCTCTACCTTACCCGCTTTTCGCGCTTTCGGGTCTAATACTCTGGCTGTTTTTCGCCAACGCAGTCACCAACAGCACCCACAGTCTGGTGAGCAATGCGAACCTGATCACGAAAGTATATTTTCCGCGCATGTTCATCCCGGCAGCTTCGGTAGGAGCCGGCCTGGTTGATCTGTCAGTGGCCTTTTTGCTCCTGATCGGATTGTGTTTCTACTACGGCGTCACGTTGACCTTGAACATTCTGCTGCTGCCACTCTTTGTTTTGATGATGGCGCTGCTCGCGCTCGCGGTTGGACTGCTATCTGCGGCGGTCACGGTCAAGTATCGCGATCTGCGTCACGCACTTCCGTTTATCATTCAACTTTGGATGTTTGCATCACCGGTGATCTACCCGGCCAGCCTGGTACCCGACAAATGGAAGTGGCTACTCCTGATTAATCCGGTGGCGGGGATCATTGAGGGTTTCCGTGCTTCGCTGACGGGGCAACCATTCGAGTGGCTCCATTTGACCGTTGCCGCGGCCATCACTCCGGCTTTGCTCGCCAGCGCCGTTTACGTCTTCCGGCGACTGGAAGACTCTTTCGCCGACGTGGTCTGAGTTTGAAAACATGAAGCCGGCCATCAAAATCAAGAATGTCAGTAAACGTTATCGCATCGGTGGTCTGCACCCCGGTTACATGACATTCCGTGAGATGCTTGGCGGCGTGGTAACTGCGCCTTTCAGAAAGCTCAAAAGCGGCAACGGCCGGCAAACGCTCTGGGCGCTGAGCGAGATAAACCTGGATATCGCACAAGGTGAACTGGTCGGGATTATCGGCCATAACGGAGCCGGCAAATCGACTTTACTCAAAATTCTTTCGCACGTTACTAAACCGACCACCGGTGAGGTGGAACTCTTTGGACGAATCGGCAGCCTGCTTGAAGTGGGTACTGGATTTCATCCGGACCTCACCGGGCGGGAAAACATTTTTCTCAGCGGCGCCATTCTGGGAATGCGACGGGCCGAGATCGAGCGCAAGTTTGACGAGATCGTGGCATTCTCCGAACTCGAGAAGTTTATTGAAACTTCGGTCAAGTGGTTTTCCTCAGGAATGTATGTGCGGCTGGCCTTTTCAGTTGCGGCGCACCTCGAACCGGAAATCCTGATGATGGACGAGGTGTTGGCCGTCGGCGATGCCGCCTTTCAACAGAAATGTCTCGACAAGATGCATGAGATTCGCCAGCAGGGTCGGACGATTCTGTTTGTCTCGCATGACATGGCCGCGATTACCAGATTGTGTAAAAGAGTGGTGCTGCTTGAAAACGGAAAGATTATCTGCGACGGCGAGCCTCGCGAAGTTGTCAAACGCTATCTCAGCTCGAGTTTGAAAACTGGTGCTTCACGTGAATGGACCAATCAACAGGACGCGCCGGGTGATGCGGTTGTACGTTTGCGGAAAGTGCGCGTACGCTCGGAGGATGGCGCTACGGTCGCGGTTGTCGATATTCAGAAACCCTTCGGCGTCGAGTTGACCTACGATGTTCTGGTTGAAGGCTCGGTGCTCGTGCCTGTAATAGAGTTTCATAACGAGGAAGGCACTGAGCTTTTCAGCACCCATGACACAAGCGCCAACTGGCGTCGCCAGCCGCGTCCGCGCGGAACCTACACGAGCACCGTGAAAATCCCGGGAAACCTGCTCGCTGAAGGAAGTTTGGTGGGTCATGTCTCGATCATGTCTCACGTTCCCGCCACAGTTCTGCACGCCCACGAGCGCAACGCAGTCGCCTTCCAGGTTGTTGACGGTCCGGCCGGCGATTCCGCACGCGGCGATTACATTGGTCCAATGCCAGGTTTAGTGCGCCCGCTGCTGCAATGGACAACCGAAATTGGCCCAGATGGGAGCGCTGGCTAGATTCTTGAGTCGAATTACCCAAAGTCTTGGCAAGGCATTGCCGCGTTCACTGAAACTTCCGCTCAAAGCTCTAATTGCGAAGCTGACCCGCACTCTGCGAGGCCGTAAGCCTGAATCGCGATTCGTTTCCAGCCACAGGAACGATTCCGCTGAAGTTCCGAAACGGGACCGCTTCGAGCAAGGCGCCGTGTCGTCGACCACGCCGGCTGACAAGTCTTCTAATCTGCGGATTCTGGTTTGTGATGACCATGTGCCGGCGACGGACCGTGATGCCGGGGGCGCCCGCATGTTTCTAATTCTGCGGTCACTCTTGAAACTGGGTCGTCCGCTGTTCATTTCGATGAGTAATTTGCAGGAGCCGGAACAGGAGGATCGGCTGAGATTGGCAGGCGTGGAGACCGCGTCCTGGACCGATTACAAGCGATTGATAAGAGAAGGGCGTTTCGACGTCGCCTTGCTCAGTCGTCCCGACGTAGCCGAACCGTTATTGCCAGTCATCAAGAAGAATTCTCCCGGCACCCGGATTATTTTCGACACAGTTGATATTTCCTTTGTTCGTCTGGGCCGTGAGTCCAAACTGAGCGGAGACAAAAAAATTGAGAAAAAAGCCGACGCTTACCGGAGGCTGGAAGGGCGGCTGGCTCGCGAATGTGATCAGGTTTGGTGTGTGACGACCGAGGATCAGGCTGCCTTATCGCCACTCGCGCCTGACGCCCGGTTTGAGATTATTCCGACGATCCATCCGCTGCAGGAAAGAGGCAAGGAGTTTGCCGAGCGCCGGGGAGCAGTTTTCATCGGCAACTATCTCCATCGTCCGAACGAAGACGCGACCCACTACTTTGTCCGGGAAATTCTGCCACTCGTCCAGGCCGAGTGTTCCGGTTTTAAGCTGTTCATCGTCGGTGATCATGCTCCACCCGAGATCGCGGCTTATGCCTCAGAGAATGTAATTGTGACAGGATACCTGCCAGAAGTTGACGAGATCTTTCACAACTGCCGCGTGTTTGTCGCGCCGCTTCGTTTCGGTTCAGGAATGAAGGGAAAAATCGGCCAGGCCCTTTCCTACGGAGTTCCGGTAGTAACAACTTCTATCGGAGCCGAAGGCATGGAACTGGAAAATGGATGTCAGGCAATTATTGCAGATGGTGCTCGGGAGTTTGCCGACGCGGTGGTCAATTTGTACCAGGACGCCAACCTTTGGCAGCGCCTATCCGACAATGGCGTTGAGCACGTTCGCAGAAACTTCACCCCTGAAGTCGTAGAAGAGAAGATTCGTCGCGCCATGCTGAAGCTCGTTCGTTGAACGTACCGCAAACTGTTAGTTTGCACGACGTGGCCAAAGCTCAAGCTGCGTGGCCCCGCGCCGCCCGCAAACTAACAGTTTGCGTTACTTTATCCACCGGTCATACCACAAACTCACGTTGAGAAGCGCCCAGAGGTGGAAGCTCCAGTCGCGCGCCCCGCGACGGTGTTCGTCGATGAGCTGTGCGATGAACCCATAGTCAAAGAGGTCACGACTCCGAATTGAAGAATTCAAAATTAGTTCACCCGGATTTTCCCCGCTGTCGCTGCGAAACCATTCGCGGATGGGCGCCCCAAAACCTCGCTTGGGACGATACAGCAAATCAGCAGGCAAGACTTTTTCCAGCGCGCGCTTCAAGATGTGCTTGCCGCTAGTGCCTTTGATTTTCAGATCCACAGGCAGACTCATTGCGTATTCAACCAGGTGATGATCAAGAAAGGGCACGCGCGCCTCAACCGAGGTCGCCATCGTCATTTTGTCTACGCGCATCAGCAGCAGCTCGGGCAGCCGCAGTTTCAGTTCGAGGTAACTCATCCGGGTGGCAAAATCCGAGTCGGGTCTGATCTGCGCGATGTGTTCGAGGTGTTTGTTCACCACTTCGTATGACGATAGGCCGTCCAAGCGTCCGCTCATCGAGCCCGACAAGAGTCTCCGCTTGAAGTCTTCGTCGAAGACAATCGCGCCTCCCCAGAAGAGTGATTCGCCGGCGCCAAGCCGCCGCACCAGCTCAATCGCCGTGCGTTTGTTGAACGAACCCTCCATCAGAGGCTTGGCCAGGGCGGCCAGCGAGCTTCGAAGTGAAGTTGGGAGTTTTTCGGCGTGGCGCCAAAAGCGCTCGTTGATCCGCACGTATTTTCTGAACCAATCGTATCCGGCAAATATTTCGTCAGCACCCTCGCCGACCTGTACGACGATCGTGCCCGTATCGCGCGCCAGCTTTGATACGTAGTAGAGCGGCACGCTGACCGGATCGGCCAACGGTTCGTCCTGGTGGAAAACGAGATCCGGAAGAAACTTTTGCATGTCCTTCTGGCCGATGATGACTTCGTGGTGTTCAGCGCCAAAACGTTTGGCGACAGACCGGGCAGTCTCAAGCTCATTCAGTTCTTCACTGTCATCAAAGCCGACGGTGTAGGTTTGCACCGGCTGGGACATCAGCTCCGCCATCAGCGCGACGTTTGCTGACGAGTCCACGCCGCCGGAAAGAAATACGCCGAACGGCACATCCGACATCATCCGTTTGCGAATTGAATCTCGCAGCAGGCGAAGTATTTCCTGCTCGTGCTCCGTTTCGCTGCGCGCGTAGCCATCGCTTGAACGATTCTGCGCAGTCTTTTCGGGAGGCAGCGCGTCCCAATACTGTTTGAGAGCGATGGAACCGTCTCGCCGGGCCACCAGCAAGTGGCCCGCGGGTAATTTTTGAATGTTGCGGAACAGCGTACGTGGTGCCGGCGTCGTGAGAAACGTCAGGTAATGATAGAGCGATTCTTCGTCAAGCTCTGGCGTCACCGCCGGATGTCGCAGGATGGCCTTTATCTCGGAAGCGAAAATAAGGCGGCCGTTCTGCTGATAAACGTAAAGCGGCTTAACTCCCAGGCGATCGCGCGCCACGACCAGCTGCTCGCGTTCAGCGTCCCACAAGGCAATTCCGAAGTCGCCTTCGAGTTCGTTGACAAAATCCAGCCCGCGCTCTTCGTAGAGATGAAGAATTGTTTCTGAGTCGGTAAGCGAACCGTAGACGTGACCGCGTTGCTTGAGTCCTTCACGCAGGTGCGCGTGGTTGTAAATCTCGCCGTTGAAGACCAACCAGACGCGATCGGTACAACCACGCATCGGTTGGTTTCCGGCCGGTGAAAGATCGATGATCGAGAGACGACGAAAACCAAGTCCGCCACGTCCCTGATCGAAAAGTATTGAGCCTTCGTCGTCGGGCCCGCGATGGCGCATCTCGTCGCGCATGCTCTCTATGAGCGGCGAGTCAACGCGCCCTTCGCTAGTGCCGTATTCCCAGACTCCGCAGATGCCACACATTGTAGGATTTTAAGATTTCAGATCTCAGTTCGCCGGCAACAAGTTGGTGAATATACTTCTCAGCCGGTCCTTTGCCTCTTCACCTCGGCACACCGGTACGATCGCCCAGCGAAATCTGTAGGGCACTTTGGTCCTCTTTGCCCAGCGGGCCGATAACGCTTCGCTTTTGGCGCCATACTGTTGGGACGTAAATTGTCCTTCCAGTTGTGCCGGTTGATCGAGGTCGAGCGAACAAACCAGTAAGCAGGCGCCACTTTGCTCGTCGCAAGCCATGACACTGTTGCTTTCGAAGAGGCTTACTTCAAGTCCGGCATCGAAATGGAATCGCACGGCAATCTCATGTTCACCAGCGCCGGTGAGCTCGTCTTCAATTAACCACCAGCGATCGGATTTGAAAAAAGTGATTGCGCGCCGGTGGTTTACGGGTTCAGACAGCCGCTCATAACCCGAATGCTCGGCGACAACACGATCAATTTCAGACGTGCTCTCCCAAAGCGAAACCCGCACGCGCGCTTCGCTTCCAATTCTAAACGGAGCATCTTCGCCAATCGTATTCTGCTCGATCTCATCGATTTGCACGGTCGAATGATAGGAGGTTGAACGAAAGAGATAACGCTCGCGCAGGTCTGCCGTATAAACGTACGTGCCCGGATCTACGATGAAAGCACGGCCACAGGCGGACGCCTCGATGCTCAAGGCGTCGTTGTGCCGGTGCGACGCAGGCCTGCCAACCTTCGCGCCGTTGGCATTAAACAAGAGATACATATCTTCATGTCGCAGCACGTATGTGCCGGCGTCAGAAAAAGCGGTTGACGAAGTTCCATCTGTTGAACTCGGAAGCTGTTTGTAACCATGAAAACCATAAGCGCTTGACGTCCACAACAACTCCTGCGACACCTCAAGGTGCGGCAACTTAAATTGTGAATCCCTGAATTCCACCGCGCCGACAGCCAAAAGATAAGCGTGGTCGTTCGCCCGGCGGCCGACGATTGGCAACACCTGGCCTCCATCTGTATCACCAATAAGTGGCGCGAAGCCGTCGGGCCGCAATATGCCGCGCAGGTAAACCAGCATTTGATGAAGCTTGCGCACAGACTTATCGGCGATCGGAATGTCATTCGATCGACAAAGCATTACCGAGTAAAGAAACAGTTGGAGCACGAAACAGTGATAACCGCTTGAACCTTCGTAGTCGGCGCCGTCTGGCAGGATTTGCTTGTCCATCTCTCGGAGCATTTCCGGCAGGGCCCAGTTTCGCCATTCTTTGGCGGCGACTAACTCGGGCAGCATGATCGAGATCCAGAGCAAACCTGCGACATCCGAAAAGTAGTGATTGCTCGTCGCCACGTGTGAAAACTCGAGGTTCCGACGAATGTGAGCGCCATGCTGATCAAATGTCTTCAACAACAGCAGCAGCCGCTCTTCGTTCAGTTGCGGCGAGGCGCGGAAAAGGCAGAAGGCGGCGAGCAAATTCATTGCTCGTAAAGCAACTTCCATTGCACACGCCCAGTTTGCACCTCGCCCAACCGGATTTTGTTGCTGCCAGCTCTCGACCTGCGAGAAGAATTCCAGCGCAATCGCTTCTTCTCCATTCAACGCGTAGGCGCGACCCAACGTGATGAGGTGGCCCAGTCGATTTAGTTCCCACAACACTCTTATGTCTGAGCCGTCGTTGTGCCAGAGAGCGATGTCGGCGTGATACTCAAGCGGCCAGACTCTTCCTGAGAGAGGATCGCGATGCCAGTTGATCGGTTGACCAAAATCCTTTTGGCCAAGACCCAACAGTGGCCAGCGATGTTCTGTTGCAATGACCCTGGCCGATTCGAGCAAATACGCAGTTTCTTCAGGAAAGAGTTCTCGTTGCAGGCCGGCGGTGAAGTCTGCGGCTTCGAATCCGGGCAAAAACGCTGGAGTCTCGCGCTCGCGAAAGTGTTTGAGTAATTCGGATGGCGAAAGGTTTTGGAATTCCGATCGCAGCCGGGCGGGCTGGGCGGCGAGCTCCTCAAGTATCGCTCGTTCGCGACGGCCGTTCACGCGGGATCGCCCGCGGCGAAAGGCTTCGAGCATCGCGCGGGTGAAGCTTACCCTGCCGCTAAACACGCTGCGGACCCCGGTCGAGAGAGGTATCGATTTGCTGGGACGCTCGGAAGAGTTTGGCAATTGAGTTCTTTCTAAGGGACGGGGTGATTTCGGTTGTCTGCAAGTTGAGTCGACGCATGCTAACAACGTGCGCAACTTTGAAACCGTATCAGAACCGGAAGCGGTAGCGGCCGGGTTCCTTGCGAAACGGCCCGACCCTCAGTTTGATGAGTGCTTATGTTTCAGACAACTTCTCACTGAGTAAGTTTTGGTACGGGCAAGGCGCTGATTGAGCGCGGCGACCCGGTCGCTACTGCTCCCGGTTCTGATGCGGCGTCGGCGACCCGGTTGCTACTGCTCCCGGTTCTGATGCGGCGTCGCCGACCCGGTCGCTACTGCTCCCGGTTCTGATGCGGCGTCGCCGACCCGGTCGCTACTCCTCCCGGTTCTGATGCGGCGTCGCCGACCCGGTCGCTACGCGAGCGCGCCAACTATACGCTCTGCGGTATGCCCGTCCCACAGCGGAATCACCACCGGTGGTTTTGGCTTTTCGCTAAGCGCAGCGAAAGCGGTGACAATGATCTTCGCCGGATCGCTCCCGACGACCTTGTTCGTACCCATCGTCACTGTTATCGGTCGCTCAGTATTGTCCCGCAGAGTCACGCAGGGAATACCCAGGACACTCGTCTCTTCCTGTATGCCACCCGAATCCGTGAGCACCAATCGCGCACCGCTGTAGAGACTAAGGAAATCCAGATAACCGAGCGGGTCAATCAATCGCAAACCTCCGATTCTCGCGACACGGCTGTCGAGGCCAAGCTCAGTAATTGCTTTTCTGGTGCGAGGGTGAACCGGGAAAACTACCGGGAGTTTTTCACTGATGCTCTCGAGCGCCGCGAGAATTCCGGTGAAGACGGCCTGCTCGTCAACGTTTGCGGGACGGTGTAGAGTCAACACCGCGTAACTCTTCTCACTAAGTCCTAATCGATCCTTGATCTGCGACTGCCGGGACCGTTCCAGGTGTTTGTAGAGCGAATCGATCATGATGTTGCCGACCAGTCGAATTCGTTCCGGCGGAATCCCTTCGGCGCGCAGGTTTTCATCGGCATCAGCCGAAGGAGTAAAAAGCAGATCGGCAATTTGATCGGTCAACAGGCGATTGATCTCTTCCGGCATCGTGCGATCGCGGCTGCGCAAGCCGGCCTCGACGTGGGCGACTTTAACGCCCAGCTTCACACAAACAAGCGCGCAGGCAAGCGTGGAATTAACGTCTCCCACGACCAGCACCCAGTCTGGCCGCTCGCGCAGGACCACGGGTTCAAATCGCTCCATGATGGCGGCGGTTTGGGCTGCGTGTGAGGTGGAGCCGACGCCGAGATGCACGTTGGGTTGTGGCAGGTCGAGATCGCGGAAGAAGGCATCAGACATGTCTGCGTCGTAGTGTTGGCCCGTATGAACGACAAGCGGCGTAAACTCTCGTTCCCGCCGCCTCATTGCTTCTACGATTGGCGCGACCTTCATAAAGTTTGGCCGCGCGCCAACCACATTGATGACTTTGAGCATGAATGTTCCAATGTCCAAAGTTCAACGTCCAATGTCCGCTTTGCATTCCTGACTTTGGACCTTGGACGTTGGGCTTTGGACTAATTAGTCGAGTTGCCGGCCTGATCGTTAATAACGCTCTCCACGACCTTAACGATTTCCTCAACCTTAGCCAACCCAAATGCTTTCTTCCACAAACCAGTGCGTTCATTCCCGATGATGAAAACATTGTTGTGGTCCTGCTTGTCTAATACAGCCTGGCCGAGTTTCTGGTGGATGAGGTCCACGTTAGCTTTCGTGCCGGTCAGAAATAGCCAACCCGGCCCGGCGTGAAACTTGTCGGCATACTTTCTTAGTTGGGCTGGAGTGTCCATCTCAGGGTCGACCGTTATGGAAACCAGAAATACGTCCTTGCCTACCCGGTCACCGAGGGCCTGCTGAATCTTTTCAAAGGTGCGGCTCATGGGAAGGCAGGAACCCTGGCACGTGGCAAAGAAACAATTGATGACGACCACCTTCCCTTTCATCACATCCGTATAGAAACGAACTTTCTTGCCGTCTTGAGTGAGCAACTCAGTGTTGGTGAAGTAGGTTTCGGCCGGGGAGGGCTTCGGCGCGGTGGTGCTGGTCGCCGTGTCCTGGGCCCTCACATCAAGCACAGTCATAGACCCCACCAGCACCAACAAAAACAAGATCTTCTTCATGATGTTTCCCTGGAAGTCACAATCTGATGATTCTGGCGTGGCTTTCTCGTCTTAAGTCTCCATTCAACGCGTTGCGCGTATCAACTACGAGAGAAGCCAGTTTCGTCACCCGTGAGTAGTCGATCTCGCTGTGGTCGGTAACGATGATGACACAATCAGAGTTACGAACTTCTTCATCCGTCAACGGCAGGGACGAAAGCGGCTCGCCCGTTCCGTCAGTATGGGATTCGTCAAAACGCAGTTCCTTCACAAAGGGATCGTGGTAACACACCTCAGCGCCTTTTGCACGCAACCTGTCAATGATCGACAGCGCCGGGCTCTCGCGAACGTCGTCGACATTCTTCTTATAGGCCACGCCGAGCACCAGAATGCGAGACCCTTTCATCGCCTTGCTTTCGTCGTTCAAACCATCCGCAACCAGTTGCACTACGTGTTCCGGCATTCGTGAATTAACTTCCTCCGCTAAACCGATGAAGCGCGAATCAAATCCGTGCTGCCGGGCCTTCCACGAAAGGTAATGAGGATCGAGCGGAATGCAGTGGCCGCCGATTCCCGGTCCAGGATAGAACGGCATGAAGCCAAACGGTTTGGTCGCCGCCGCGCGAATCACCTCCCAGGTGTCGATATTCAACGCGTAACAAAGCCGGGCCATCTCGTTTGCCATTCCGATATTCACCGCGCGAAATGTGTTTTCCAGGAGCTTGGCCGCCTCCGCAACCCGCGCCGAGCTGACCGCATGCACGTCTTTTACAATTTGCGTGTAGAGATAGGCGGCTGCTTCGGTGGAGTCGTCGGTTACACCTCCAACGACTTTCGGAATGTTATGAGTTTGAAATTCAGAGTTGCCGGGATCCACCCTTTCCGGTGAAAACGCCAGCAGGAAGTCCTCGTCGAGCTTGAGGCCGGACTCTTCGAGCATTGGTAACAAGACTTCGTTCGTCGTGCCGGGATACGTTGTCGATTCGAGAATGATCAATTGGCCGGGATGCAGACGCTGCTTAATCTCTTCCGCCGCCGCGAGGATGTAGGAAACATCCGGTTCCTTGGTTTTCCTGAGTGGCGTCGGGACGCAGATGATTACGGCGTCGCAGTCCTTCAAATGATCGAAATCTGTCGTGGCACGTAGTCGCTTGCCCGCCACCAACTCGTTGATGATCGAAGCAGGCACGTCGCCAATATAAGATTCTCCTGCATTGATCTGATCGGCCTTGGCACGATCGACCTCGAATCCGGTTGCCTGAAAGCCGCTACGGGCAAACTCGGTCACCAACGGCAATCCGACGTACCCCAAGCCAACAACTCCAACGTGCGCCTGCCTGGCTTTGATCAGATCAATAATTCTCTGCTTGACCATCGAATCCGCTCTTCCTTTGGTTCGGGAACGCGAACAAGTGTTCGCAATTTAGTGGTGATGACTCTAGTTCTTAAGACTTTTGCCGAGCCAGTTGAAAGGCTTGTCGATATTGAAGAACAAAACGCTTTGCTTGTTGGTTTCAGGATCGAGGACCGTCATCTGATCGTAGGCATGTCCTTTGTCATGCATTAGCGCCTGACTCGACAGCTTCAATCCCATAAGACTAAAAAACGCGTATTCTTCATCCGTTGAAATGACGACAATCGCAGTGTCGGTACTCTTTCCGTCTCCCGACTCACGGATGGATTTGAACAGACCGTCCAGAACATACTTGTGATGCGTCGACTTTTCAGGGTGGCCCAACTCGCGATGCGCGGCAAAGGCGCCAAAATGTCCAAACAGATCAACATAATTTCCGCTGAGAATTAGTTCGCTCTGTGCCAGCGCCTTGTCGTAATCTTTGGCCTGAATCGCTGCAAACATCGTGTTGCGCGCGTCCCGGTTGTTGCCATACGGAGTGTACTGCTTCGTCTCCGTGTAGGTCAGGCGCAGCTCTTTGAAATCAACTGCCGGGTCTTGTTTCTTTACCTGTGCGAGCAGATCTTCATACGAAGGTTTCGACACAGCTGGCTGGGCCGGCAGTGGTTGCGACGCGGACGGTTGCGCCGGCCGCTGTGGCGCCTCCGGCTGTTGCTGAGCGATCGCGGAAGTGGAAAGCAGGAAACCCAGACAAACAATTACAAGGGCTTTGGTTAACATACTGGTGGTTCAATCACTAACGCGGCTCAGAATTCAGGCAAGGCAAGACTATTTGAGCGTTACGCGGAGTGTCAAGCAGGCTCTGTTGTGTAAGCCAAACTGTTAGTTTGCGGAGGCTGAGGCAAAGTCAACGTTGGATGATAGCGATCGACGAACGCAAACTAACAGTTTGCTTTCGCCACTTTTTCTTGACACCAGACGGCCCTTCCCACTATACCCACCCGAACCCATGAGCGAACCTTCTGAAAAATCTTCTGCAAAACTGGTCCGGGGTCTCGGCCGGCTCGACGCAACGATGATCGTCGTCGGATCGATGATTGGCTCCGGCATCTTCATCACTTCAGCGGAATCGGCGCGCCTGGTCGGGTCACCCGGATGGCTGCTTGCCGCCTGGGCCATTGCCGGAGTGCTGACGATTACCGGCGCCCTCTGCTGCGCGGAACTGGCCGCAATGTGGCCACACGCGGGCGGGCAATACGTTTTTCTGCGTGAGGCTTACGGGCCTTCGGTAGGTTTTCTTTTTGGCTGGTCGCTCTTCCTGGTTATTCAAACAGGAACAATCGCTGCAGTGGCCGTCGCGTTTGCCAACTTCACCGGTGTATTGACCAATAGCGTAGCTGCAGACAAGTATCTGATTGCTCCGGTTGGATTCGGTGGTTATGCCATCAGTCTCTCCACGCAGCAACTCGTGGCCGTGGTAATGATCCTATTTCTGACCCTCATCAACACCCGTGGATTAAGGACCGGCAAGTTTATTCAAAACACCTTCACGTTTACCAAAACCGCTGCGTTGTTCGGCCTGATCGTGGTCGGATTGACCCTGGGCTGGAACGATAACAGCGCCGCCTACACATCTGACTGGTGGCGGCCGTGGGTTAACGGCTGGAAACCCACCACAGCGCAACTTGGATTTGATGCAAATGCGCAGGGCCTCCTGGTTCTGGGTCTGATCATGTTGCTGGGCCGCGCGATGGTGGGTCCGCTCTTCGCGCAGTCGGCCTGGAACAACGTGACTTTTACCGGAGGCGAAGTTCGTGATCCGGGCCGCAACCTGCCGCGCGCGTTACTTATCGGCTGCGGTTTGGTCGTCGGATGTTATTTACTGGCAAATCTGGCTTACATCGTGACGCTGCCGCTCGACGGAATCCAGAACGCTCCGCAGAATCGCGTCGCCACGGCAATGATGCAGGCTGTGTTTGGCCCGCGAGGCACAATCGTCATGGCGATCGCGATCATGATTTCCACGTTTGGTTGTAACAACGGATTGATCCTGGCAGGCGCTCGCGTTTACTACGCGATGGCGCGCGACAATCTGTTTTTCCAGCGCGTGGGCTTAGTGAATAGCCGGCACGTACCGGCGATTGCACTTGTCTTGCAGGGAATCTGGGCAGCTTTGCTCACTTTACCGAGAACCGTTGCGACCGATCCGCGCACCGGCGTGGTCACCTACGGCAACGTCTACACGCAACTGCTCGAGTACATTATTTCAGCGGATCTCGTTTTCTACGTCCTGATGGTGGGTGCGGTAATGGTAATGCGTCGTAAGGCGCCCGATATTGAACGACCTTATCGCACGATAGGTTACCCGGTGGTTCCGCTGGTTTATATCTGCATCGCCTTCGTGATCGTTTTGGATCTTGCTTACCTGGCGCCGTGGACTTCAGGCATTGGTTATCTGATCGTACTGACGGGGATCCCGATCTACTTCATCTGGCGCAAGGATCGGAAGGATGAGGGATGAAGACGGGAGGTGGAAGTAGAAGAATGGCGTGCTTCACAACTGTTTCATCCTTCCGCCTTCATCCTTCATCCTTTACTTAACCCACTCGTCAGCGATCTCAGTCTCCACCTTCACCGGTACCGTCTTTAGGTACTCCTCACCGGCAGCACACATTACGCGTTCCACTTTTTCGGCGACTGTTTGAGCCTCCGCAGCGTCAGCTTCCACCACAATCTCGTCGTGAATGATGTTTACGATTTTCGCATTCGTGTCGCGAAGCTCGTCTTTCAACAGCCGCAGGGCGCGCTTGAGGATGTCGGCGCTGGTTCCCTGAATCGGCGTGTTTTTGCCGTTGCGCTTGGTCATCGAGATTTGCTGCCGATCCTGATCGTCGTAACGAAAACGAACGAGTCTCCCCGAACCGGTCCTGGCCTGGCGCTCCCGCACGGCCCGGTTGGCAGCTTCATTCAGGTAAGTGTCGAGCTGTCGATAAGTCGAAAAATACTTGCGCAGAATGTTCTCAGCCTCTGTCTGACTCGAACCGGTCATGATGGAAAATCTCTGCGCGCCGATTCCGTAAACCACGCCGAAGTTTAGCCGTTTGGCAAAATCACGTTGCTCCTTGCTGACCTGATCCACGGCGACATTGAAAACCTGGGCCGCCGTTACGCGATGAAGGTCGGCGCCGGAGTTGAACGCGTTGATGAATCCTTCGTCTCCGGAAAATTCCGCCAGGATGCGCAGTTCAATTTGCGAATAGTCGGCAATGATCAACTTTCGACCAGCCGGGTGCCCGCTGAAACAACGCCGGTACTCGATCGCGTGCGGTACTTGCTGGATGTTTGGATTGGTGCAGGAGAACCTGCCTGTCGGCGCCCCGATTTGCCTGAAGTCGGCATGCAGACGCCCTGTCTTTGGATTGATCAGGTCGATCATGTTCTGCCCGTAACTGGTCAACGCTTTCTGCACGGTCCGGTATTCAAGCAGCGTCCCGATCACCGGATACTCGGCCGCGAGCGGTTGTAGTTTCCAATTGCGCGTTGAATCCGGAACGGGAATTCCGAGCCGCTCGAGCGCCTGCGTCAATTGCTGGTGGGAGTCAAGATTGATTTCATCGCGCTGCGGCCCGCCAAACAGCGAACCCTGCGACGACTCCTCCGCAAGTATTTCCTGGAGTTCGTCTGCCAGTTGAGCGCGCCGCTTTTCCACCAATGACAACTGTTCGAGCCAGCGATCCTTGTGCATGTAGAAACCGGCGAGCTCGATGTCAGCGACCGTCATCACACATTCAAATTCGAGCTGCGCGCACTGGATGAGCGATTCAGCCCGCAGCCGCTCGATTAACTTCTCGCGCAACGGCAACAGGATGGCCGCGTCACGCGCCGCGTATTCGAGTTGCGATTCAGAGAGTTCAAGGTTCCAGTTGCTGAGCCGCTCACTCTTGTCAACCACTTCGTTGAGGTAACGCGAAGCGACGATTTCCAACCCGTGACGTTCTTCAATGTCCCCGGCGCCCACTATCTGGCTGGCCAGCAAAGTGTCGAATAAACCGCCGAGGTCCACCCCGAGATTGTGTTTGAGAAATTTCGCGTCAAACTTGGCATTGTGAGCAACTTTGATGGGACGAGCGGCTTCCAGCAGTTTCTTCAAAGGACGCAGCGCGTCATGATTCAAACCATCGCCGTTCAAAAAGGCGTCGAGGTCAACGATGTGGACGCCGGCCGGCGTGGCAAGCTGAATCAGACGTAAGCGAGACGTGTAGGGATCAAGTTCGGTGGTTTCGGTATCGAGTCCGATTACCTGATGAGTTGATAAGGATTCAACGGCCCTGCGAAGTTCTTCCTCAGTCCTGACGACCTGGTAATTAATGTTCAACTACTCCTTACTCCGATCAGATATTGCACCGGCTCGTTTCCGGGTACGAAGGCAGCGTGAAACGTATTTGCCGGCATGAAATCGCGATCGCCCGGGCTTAACGTGTAAGTCTCGTTATCGACCGTCAATTCCAATTGGCCGCTGATGATCCAATGAGATTGATCTTCAACGTGAGAATGTAACGGATAGACTGTGCCGGGCGCATCTGTCCACTCAGTCACCGCGTATCCTTCCGCTTGCAGACGTCTTTGGAGGGCCGGCGCTTCCGGCGCTCCCGGTTCGTTCCAGCGCTCAAATCCAAAGCCCATCTTCAGCTCGCCATCATCCGCTTCAGCATTAGAATCTGTCCTTTGTGCTGAGCTTCATGGTCAATGAGGTGGTGGAGAATCCAGCGGAGAGAGTGTTCGTGGATTTCGCCGCCTTTCTTTCTGGAGAACATGCGCTCGAGGTCTGAATCGCTAAACGAAGCCAGTGTCTGGCGAGTTTGTTCTCTGATCTTGGTTATCTCAGCCAAACAGAACTGCGAAGAACAACCCTTCTCGGCAAAACCTTTTGGGTCGACCAGCACGTCCCAGAAAGGCGCAGCCCGATCTTCATCGGTCAGCTTATGACCGGACACCACCATCTGCATCCAGTACCATTCCGCCTCGCCGATGTGCAGCACCAGCGCCCCGATTGAGTGAGCCTCAGGCAGTCCCTGACGTGAAATCGCTTGATCCGGCATCGCCTCAACGGCTTCGCGCAGTTGTTCGCGCACCTCTTCCATCCCGGCGAGATAAAACCCTATCTCCGGAGTGACACCGGGGGCGGGACCAAGAGTTCTGGGGAACATATGAAGCCTCCTTAATCATTCGGACAACTCCCGAAGCTTTGTTAAGACCGGCGCATTTTAACCATCGACAAAAGCAGCACCGCTGAGGTTGTGCCGATTGCAGCGCTCACCAGAAACGCCGTTTCCGGACCGCGCCAGGCCCAAACTCCACCCATCAGCAACGAGGCCGGCAGCACAGTTATGCCGAAAGCCAGATTATACAACCCGTACGCCGTGCCGCGTTGTTCGGGTTTCACCAGATCCGCCACCAGGGCTTTCTCAGCACCTTCGGCAAACCCGAAGTAGATTCCGTAAATGAGAAAGAGCACCCAGACTGAGACTGGACTCGAAACGAAGGCAAAGCCCGCATACACGGCGGCGTAGAGAATCCAACCGGACACTATCAATTTCCGGCGACCCAATCGATCGGAAAGGTGTCCGCCAAAAATTGAGCTCACAACCTTGCTAACGTGCAACAAGGCCCACAGAAGCGGGATGGATGCGATCGAAACTCCGGCGGTCTGGGCCCGCAAAAGCAGAAATGCGTCGGATGAATTTGAAAGCGTAAACAGGGCAATGATGCAAAGAAACCGCTTAAAGTTTCCGTCGAAACCACGCAAGGAGAGTTTGATTGGAGGTCCAACCAATTCATCGGTGCTCTGCTTGTGTTTGACTTCGCGAATATAGATGGCAGCCACGAGCACCGCTGCTAACGCGGGAACTGATGCGGCCAGGAAGATCCTCGTAAACTCAGAGGCGGTGGGCGAGTCTCGATTGACGGCGAAGAGCAGGACCAGCAGGTAACCGAGCAGCGGTCCGACCACCGCGCCGGTGTGGTCCATCGCTCGGTGAAAACCAAAAGCGAGACCGCGTTCCCCAATGTTTACCGAGTCGGCAATCATTGCATCGCGTGGCGAACTGCGAATTCCTTTGCCCACGCGATCGACGACCCTGACCGTCAACACCTGGTACCAATTTCCGGCAAAGGCCAGTGTGGGTCGCACGAAGCCCGATAAAACGTAACCAAAAACCACAAAGCCTTTTCTCTTGCCACGCCGGTCGCTGAAATAACCGGCGAAGAGTTTTAGCAAACTCGAAATCGATTCCGCAGTCCCTTCGATTACGCCAACGACCGCGGGTGACGCGCCGAGGGTCAGCAAGAGAAAAACCGGCAACAACGGGTAGATGATCTCACTTGACGAGTCGTTGAGGAGGCTAACCACACTGATGGCGACGACGTTGCGCGGCAGTTTTCGGTAACGTCGCCAGAGACCCGGATCACTTTCGTCCAGTCTGGTCGGACTTATCCGCTCATCGAATAGATCGGCGGGGTCGGTATCGGTTTCAGCCATGACGTCCGGCCGTGATCAGGATGAGCGCCTGGTGGGCGCGGGGCGGGGTTTGTTTGGAGGCTTCGGGGCGAGTCTGGTGGTCCACCACCAGAAAAACCCGCCGCCGACGAGTGCGATGAGAATAACTCCAAAGATCACCATGCGAATGGCCCAACGGATTGCAAGCCGGGCAACCAGCACCAGAATTGCCAGAAGCACCACCGCCCAGATAATTAAGATCGTGTTGAAATCCATTGGAGGAAGGTTACTTGTCAGTTGTTACTGGTCAGTTGGAACTGCTTTGTACTTTGCATTCTTGCCTTCTGCTTACTGCCTTCTGCCTTTTACTTCTTCACATAGCTCGCCCTTACAACGGTCTTGATGTTTCCACGAACGTGAAAATCGCCTTCTATCTCCACGCTCAGGGGATCGCAGGCGCGCACGAAATCTTCAAGAATCACGTTGATGACGTGCTCATGAAAGATCTTTACATCACGAAAAGAGTTGATATAGAGCTTCAAACTCTTGAGCTCAATGCAGCGTTCGTTGGGGACATACTCGAGACGGATAGTGGCAAAGTCCGGAAAGTCAGAGAACGGGCAGATAGCGGTAAACTCCGGGATTTCGAAATCGATTTTTATCTCACGGCCGGGAAATTCATAAGCAAAGGTGTCGAGCGGAAAGAGATTCATTTCCGCACGCGGCGTTGACCGAATCTCCAATCCCTGCTGATTCACCGGCGCCAGCGGGCTTTCAGTTATCGTCATGGTTTAACTCCTCGTGGAAAACTTGATGTTAACTGAGGCGGCACCCACCTGCAATTAGGGCTCGAGAGAAAATTCACGCCGCATTAGTGCGGCTTGAATTTTCAACTTTGAGGATAGAGGAGATTGTCTCTGCTCTGGGCTGCCCGGTTTCACGCGTACGACTCGGATCGACCGATGGCAAAAATCTTTACAAGCACCAGGCCGGCGATGAAGCCGCCAATGTGCGCGGCGTATGCCACTCCGCCCTGCTGCGATGCGCCACCAAGAATGCCCAGACCGTTGATAAGTTGAAACCCGAACCAGAGGCCAATCGCCACGTAGGCGGGAACTTCGGTGAGAAAACGAAACAGAAATACCGTCACGCGCCGGTGGGGATAGAGCAAAATGTAGCCGCCCAGCACGCCCGAGATGGCGCCCGACGCCCCCAGACTCGGTATCAGCATGCCTCCGCCTTGGTCGCCGGCAAACATCGCGGTCGTAATTACGTGGGCCAGCGAGGCCAGCACACCACAAACGAGATAGAAAATCAGATATCTCAAGTGGCCAAGGCGGTGTTCGACGTTATCGCCGAAAATCCAGAGGAACAACATGTTTCCGGCGATGTGCGCAATGCCGCCGTGCATAAACATCGAAAACAACAAGGTGAGGTAAACGGAAAAAGGTGTTGGCTGGAGACCCGGCATCAGCAGTTCCTGACCCGTCACTGGATGCACGCGGATTTGATCCGGAGTGCGAATGTCTCGCCCGCTCACAATCTCCTGCGGCACAGTCGAAAAGGCATAAGTGAATCTGTCGTTGGTGCCGAGCTGCTGCAGAAAAACAAAGACCAGGATGTTGAGCCCGATCAGAATGTAGTTAACGACTGGGGCCGTCGTGCGATCGGTGTTGTCATCGTAAAGAGGAAAAACCATTTTGAGTCTTCGTCTCCTTTAGCCACCCCCACTGTTAACCTTCACCTGTTCCCGGAACATCGCGCGGCTGTCAACAAAGTGTTTTCCACACCGGGCAGGCTTAACTCTCCGGCATCGCGACGCCCGCGTGAACAATCGCCGGCTCGTGCGGCTTTAGCAGTTCGTAACCCTCGGAACGGGCAACATACGTCGCCGCGGTAATGTCGCCAGTGACGTTGAGCGTGGTGCGACACATGTCGAGTATTCGATCCACACCCAGGATGATGGCAATCAGTGCCGGATTCACTCCAATTGTTACGAGTACCCCAATGATGAACGGAATCGAGCCGGATGGTACACCTGCTGTTCCCACGCCTCCGAGAATTGCCAGGTACACGACCATCAACTGTTGGCCAAACGTTAGGTCGACGCCCGCCAGCTGGGCCAGGAATAGAACAGTTACACCTTCGTACAATGCCGTGCCGTTTTGGTTCGCGGTGGCGCCCACAGTTAGGACGAAACTATTGATTTCCTGCGGCACGCCGAGGTTCTCTTCCGAGATTCTCAATGCGGTTGGCAAGGTGGCGTTCGACGATGACGTCGAGAAGGCCGTCAGTATTACCGTCTTTATTCGCCTGAAAAACTCTAAGGGAGGAATTCGCGAGAGGAAATATACCGACAAGGAGAACACCCCGAACATATGCAACGAGAGCCCCACCAGGACGGTCACCACAAACCAGCCGAGCGCTTGCAACAAATCGAGTCCGAAGCGGGCCATGTTATTGAACAGCAGGCAGGCCACCGCATACGGCGCTAATTTCATGATGATGTCGATAATCTTGGCCGAAATTTCAAAGAGCGCCTGAAGCCCACGCAACAATGGTCCGGATACAGACGCCGGAATTAGAGTAGCCGCGACACCCAATAAAACAGAAAAAAACATCAGGTGAAGCATGTCGGTCGTGTCGGTCTGTCTTTCCTCGCCTGGCTTGATTCCCGCGATCGAAGCCACCGGATTTGATGGAACAATCGTCTTGACCACCGTCATCATTATTGAGTCCTTGTTGGCCTCACTCGCCTTTTTCGCGTCCTCGACTCGTTTGGTAGCGTCAGTACTGAAACGTTGTTGAAGCGCGGCGGAAGTGGCCGGATCCACGCGTTTACCCGGTCGAATGGTATTCGCGAGAGTTAGACCGATAGCCACGGAAATGCCTGAAATAATGATGGTGTAGGCAAAGGTCTTGAGTCCGACACGCCCCAGCTTTCGAATATCTCCGATCCCGGCGACGCCAACGACCAACGAAGAGAAGACCAGTGGCACGACCACCATCAACAGCAGCCGCAAGAACAAGGTCCCGGCTGGCTCAGTAATATTTGTGATGACCCATGCCACTCTGGCATGGTCGCTGCCAAAGGCTTTATTGACTACGACTCCGGCAATCACCCCAACTGCCAGACCGATCAGAATCCGCGTGTGAAGCGCCAGGCCCTTTGGTTTGTCCGGCGTCTCCTCATCAAGGTCGGTGGTTAATTCGCGCTCGAACGCGTCGGCGTGGATATGCGGTTTTCTTGCGTCGTCGTCTTTGTCAGGCATGTTCCTTTTTTTACCTTCCCCAGCGTAGCTTGTCGCGCAACACGTCGAAGTAGTTTTGATTCATCGGTTGCACGAGCTTAAAGGTCGTTTGGCTCTTGCGGATTACAACCCGATCCCCGACTTTTAGCGGAAAACCAACCTGGCCATCCAGAGTTAAGGCAACATCTTCCTGTTCAGTCTTCAAACATAACTCGATCACCGCGTCATCCGGCACCACGATGGGCCGATTTGAAAGCGTGAACGGACAGATCGGCGTGATTACCACGGCGTTCATGGACGGATAAATGACCGGACCACCGGCGGAGAGATTGTAAGCAGTCGAGCCAGTCGGAGTGGAGACAATTAGACCGTCAGCGCGAAATGAATTGACAAACTGCTGGTTGAGGTACGCTTCGATTTCAATGATGCGTGCCAACGCCGACTTGTTAATCACGACATCGTTCAGGACGCGATTGCGTGTCACTTCCTGACTCCCGCGAATCAGTTCGACAGCCAGCATCACCCGTTCGTCGAGTCGATAATTGCCGGAAAGAATCGACTCGAGTGCGGTGTAAAGTTCCTCAATGCGAAACTCGGCGAGATATCCCAATCCACCGTAGTTGACGCCCAACACCGGCACTTCGGCGTCACCCATCATCCGGGCGGTCGCGATCATGGTGCCGTCGCCGCCCAGTACTAGGATTAGATCCACACTGCCGGCAAGTTTCCTGGGTTCAACTTCTTCAACCGCGCAACCCGTTTGTTGGGCAATGGGTTCCCGCTCGATCTCTGGTCCGCCGATCAGAGCAATGCCGCGCTGGGCGAGCCAACTTACAAGGTCGCAAATGGTCTTCAAAGCATCAGGCTGGTGTGGCTTGAGAACAATGCCGATGCGCTTTATCGAAGAGCTGGTCATCGTGTTCGCGGCGGTGGCCTTCCGATTGGAGTGCCTGGTTGTTTCGGAAACGGGGGCAATGGTAACTGCAAGCATAACAACTGGGCAACGTTGAGGCAGGTAGTCGATCGGAATCATCCACAGATAACGCAGATGCTAATAGAACTTTCAGCTTTGGGCTTTGTACTTTGTACTTTGTACTTTGACGAGGCTCTTAATTCTCAATGATGCCTTCCTCCCGATTGAGCCAAAAGAACAAAGCACTAAGAACAAAGTACAAAGATCGGACTCTTTAAGAATCGGCGTAATCTGCGGATAGTGCCGTTCTCCCCCAAGTTACGATGGCGTCCTCTCGTACAGCGCAAGAAATTCGACGTTGCCCTCTGCGCCCGGGATGGGAGACTCAATCGGGTCGTGCACCTTCAACCCGAGCTCGCTCGCGAAGCGGTTTACTTCATCGACCACACGCGCGCGCTTTCTCTCGTCGCGCACGATGCCTCCTTTGCCCACCTCGCCTCGACCAACCTCAAACTGCGGTTTGATCAGCGTAATGAGCCGACCCTTTTCAGTAAGCAACGGAACAACTGCCGGCATCACCTTGGTTGCGGAAATGAAAGAGACGTCCATCACCGCCAGATCAAAACTGGTTTCAAAGTCATCCGGCTTCAGATAGCGCGCGTTTACTCCTTCTCTGACTTCAACGCGTGGGTCCGTGCGCAGTCGCCAGTCGATCTGGTTATGACCAACATCGATTGCGACAACTTTTCGCGCGCCATGTTGAAGCAGGCAATCGGTGAAGCCGCCGGTGGAAGCGCCGACATCCAGGCAGGTGAGGTCGTGAACGTCGATACAAAACTGGGTCAGGGCAGCTTCAAGTTTGAGACCACCCCGACCCAGGTAGCGAGATGCAGGATCATTCGCGCCTTTGACTCGAATCTCAGCATCGGTAGGAAAGAGATCAGAGGGCTTTCCCACGCGTTGCTCATGGACCAGGACGATGCCCGCCATCACCATCGCCTGAGCCTTGGTGCGCGATTCCGCCAGACCCCGTTCAACCAGGAGTTTGTCAATTCTCTCGCGTTTCATCTGCGTTAACTTTACCGCAGAATTCAACCGCAAGCCTCGGCAGGTTAGCGAGGAAGCGCTGACTGTTTGATTTGTTGACCGCTAGGCGTGTCGTCGTGCGGCCTGCGTGATGGCGCGTGGCGTATCCACAATATCGAGTTCCACCGCACAATCGCGACACAACCACACTACGATGTGAGGTGCGTCGGCCCAAAAGAACGAGGTCACTTTACTTGCCATCGTCATCGCTTGATCGACTGGCAGGCGCTGCAACGCTTGCACGTAAAACGCCCCGTTATAGAACTCGCCATCCGCGCCCTCGTCTCTATGAATACACTCCCGCTCGCGAAAAACTTGTTTCATAGAAATGCCCTACTTTCTCGCGCCGCATCCGCGAAAAACAAAATGGTAAACGAGACTCGTCGGGTTCTAAATTGTGAGAGAGTTATCGGGGCAAGCGACCTGCTCGGAATCCTATCAATCGCTTTCGCCAGATGATGCCACTCGTTTTCAAAACAGTCAACAACCTTGAACTAGTGCCAACATCGAGCGACTCTGGAGCAGTAGTGCAATTTTTTCACAGGGGGACAAAATCAGGCAATTCCGGTTGAAAGTGAGCTCGTTAAGGTCTCGCCGGGCCCTCAAATATTTCCCGAATGCGCATTATCTCGTCGGCGGTGCGCCCTTTCTTGCCGTGTTTCAGACGCCGATTCACTCTCCGAGATTCACGACGATCTGCCATGTCCCTTTCTTCGGGCTCAGGCTGTATCTCTGAGGCGAGGGCTTCTTCCTCTTCAATTGGAGGCTCCCCGGAGTGGGCAGAGTCTTGTCTGGCTGATTCTGTTACGACCGGCCGCGCCGCAGGGCGCTTATCTGCTTCCTTCAGCTCAACCGATTTGGCGGCCTGATCCCCCTTTTCCATATCCAGCACGGGATTCACTATCGGTTCGGACGCGTATGAACCCGTATTCGTCATCCCGCCGGCTGCCGCCTGCGATTCGTTGTCAGGTATTTGTTCGACTGTTTTATTTTCTGCCTCGGCTGCGGCTTGCTGATTATCCCCACCACCGATTCGCTCAACTACCCGTGCCCCTAACGCACCGATTATGAGCGCGGCCACAACCGTTAACGCAAAAACTAACCTCCGTCCGGAGTGCGCTTGTGCCTGGACTTCCGGGAGCGGCACAACCGGACGAGCTGACAACAAAGTGACTTCTTCGTCGAAATGAGGTTCGGTAAGCCTCTCGTCATCAAAAGAATGTCGCTTGCTTATACTTGATTCCATAAATTGCACCCAATCACCTGGTAACCCCTTAGACAGTTTCCGCCGATTCAACCTTCTGCAAGACAGAGGCCACAGGAACCGCGTTTGCGGATCCCTGTTAAATATGGGTTTGAAGACAGGTCGGCGGCGCGCCGAATGGAATTGAGGAAACGAAATCGTGCACTAAAACAACGCGCCCGTCTGTTTAGCAGAACGGGCGCGCTGTTCAGTGACTTCCCGAAGCTCTAGCGGCTGACTTTCTGGGGCTTGGCACGACGATCATCCAGCACATCGATACTCTCTTTCACGCGAGTATAAATTCCGTCGGCATCAAGGCCATACTTGGCCAGCAATAGTTTTGCATCACCGTGTGTAACCAGTCGGTCCGGAATCCCCATCCTGACCACCCGAACTTTGTCTTGCAGTCCGTTTTCTTCCAACAACTCCAGAATCGCCGAGCCAAAACCTCCGGCCAGGTAGGCTTCTTCCACAGTGACGATCAGGCGCTTTGTTTGTGCCAGAGCGCGGATGAGCTGCGCGTCCAGCGGTTTGACGAACCGGGCATTCACAACCGTGGTTTCAATCTTCTCTTTGGCCAGATTCTCAGCCGCCTGCAACGATGGATGAACCATCGAGCCGTACGCAATAATCGCAATCTCACCGCCGTCGCGCAGTATTTCGGCCTTACCGATCTCCATCAGCTGCGGCTCACGATCGATAGGCACGCCAACTCCCGCTCCACGCGGATAACGCATGGCCGCCGGTCCGGTCAAGTCGGTCATCGTGAACAACATGTCACGCATTTCACCTTCATCTTTCGGCGCCATCACAACGATGTTTGGAACTCCGCGCAGGTAGGCGATATCAAGCAGTCCGTGATGTGTCGGGCCGTCACCCCCGGCGACTCCGCCTCGATCCAGACAGAACTTGACGTTGAGGTTTTGAATGCAGACGTCATGGATTAACTGATCAAAACCTCGCTGGAGAAAGGTTGAATAGATGGCGCAGACGGGCTTGAGTCCTTCGCACGACATCCCGGCAGCGAATGTGACGCAATGCTGCTCAGCGATGCCTACGTCAAAGGAACGCTCCGGAAACTTTTCGAGTGGTGTGCAAATGCCGGTGCCGTCCGGCATCGCGGCGGTAAGGGCGATGATTTTTTCGTCCTTCGCCATCAACTCAGCCAGCGTGTTACCGAAGACTGTGGTGTATGTTGGCGCACTGCTCTTCGATTTGATTGCCTGACCGCTTTTCAGATCAAACGGCCCGGTTGCGTGCCAACGATAGTAATCCCTCTCAGCCTGCGGAAACCCTTTGCCCTTGGTGGTCAACGCATGAACGATGACTGGCCCATCCTCGATCTGTTGAGCTTCGCGAAGCGCAGCCACCAGCGCGCGCGGGTTGTGCCCATCGACGTAACCGATGTATTTGAAGCCCAGTTCGCTTACAAGTGCCCCGGGCAGCACTGCCGCGGCAATCGCATCTTTCATCGTCTTCGCCGCGTGATGAAGACGCTCGCCAACCGTCGGAATCGCAAGCAGCGTCTCCTCCACCTCATCTTTGAAACGGTGATAATTGTGGGCCCCGCGAATTCGATTCAAGTAACCAGTCAACGCGCCCACTGCCGGCGCGATGGACATCTCGTTATCGTTGAGCACTACGATCAGTCTGCTCTTCAGGTGTCCCGCCTGGTTGACTGCTTCCATCGCCATGCCCCCGGCGAGCGAGGCATCGCCAATCAAGGCGACGACGTGGTGGTCTTCACCTTTCCTGTCTCGCGCGATGGCCATTCCCAGCGCGGCCGAAAGGGAAGTTGAGGCATGACCGGCGCCAAACGTGTCGTATTCCGACTCGTCCCGGCGCAGGAAGCCGCTGATGCCTCCGTATTGTTTTATGCCGGACAACATCTCGCGGCGGCCCGTCAGGATCTTGTGCGCGTAGGCCTGATGACCCACGTCCCACACAAGCCGATCGCGAGGCGTGTCAAACGCATAGTGCAACGCCACAGCCAATTCAACGGCGCCTAGTGATGCGCCGGTGTGGCCCCCAATTCGAGACATGGTCTCGAGGATGTATTGCCGAATCTCATCGGCGACGGGCTGCAACTTTTCTAACGGTAGTTGCCGCAGATCTGCGGGCGTGTTGATCTTGTCTAGAAGCTCCATGTGCGCGGTATTGTAACGGGCAGTTTGCCTTTTTACTACTCACAAGTTTCTCAGGATATACGGCAAAGAGCGAATCAGGCTGCGGCACACCCCCCTTCCTTTGCGTCACAAAGTACTCTGCCCTGCTATACAAAGTCAATCCCTTTAATTTTCCCAAACTAATCTGGCCGGGCCGGCGTCTAAAGGCTGAAACGAGGAAATCCCCACCAAACTGCAACTAATAGTCTAGATGTTTAAGAAGGAATGGGAGAACAAAATGTTCTTGCGAAAAAGTTTGCTTGCAACCCTGGGAATTATCCTGGCCTTTGGCTCGATAGCCCTGGCTCAGGAACCACAATCGCCGGCGCCCCAATCGGCACCGGAAAGCGGCGTTCGGCGAAAGAGACTGGAGCGAAAAGAGCGACGCGGCGATCGAATGAGACGACACGATGGGATCGGGCGCCGGAGGCACGGAGCCGGCCACCTGATGCGTGAACTCAACCTAAGCGACGACCAACGTCAGCAAAGCCGGGCAATCATGCAACGCCGACTGGAAGCCACCAAGGTGCAGCGTGAAGAGTTGTTCAGGTTGCGTGAGAAACGGCTGGCGGGAACGTTCACCGAAGAAGACGGCGCTCGAGCAAAAGCTCTGCGTGAGCAGATCCGATCCTCGATGGACGGCGTTCACACCGAGATGGAAACCATCCTGAACGCTGAACAGAAAACCAAACTCGAGGAATTGAAAAAAGCACGCCAGGAAAACATGGAACTGCGAATGCAGGAACGGCAACAACGGTTAAAGGAACGTGAGCAGCGCCTGAAACAACAGGAGCTCTAAAGCAGCAATCTACCTTTGCCAACCTTAGCGGCCCGGTCTCTCAACCAGAGTCGGGCCGTTTTGCTTTACCTCGCTGCTTAGCCTTCGTTCTCGACAAACTTACTTAGTCGTTTTCGCAAATCATCACGAGCAACTCGGAACGCTGCCAGACGCGTATCGTCATCACCCTGGATCGCGGCAGGATCTTCGAGGCTCCAGTGAATCCGCCGGTAATCACCAGGGAAGACCGGACAATGCTGATCGGCGTTATCGCAAACCGTGATCACGTAATCAAATCGCTCGCTAATGAATTGCTCAATCGACTTGGACCGATGCTTTGAAATGTCGACGCCAATTTCGCGCATCGTCTCGATTGCCTCAGGTCTCACCTGAGTGGGCGCCACACCCGCGCTGGTAACCTCAAAACGAGTTCCAGCAATCTCGCGCAGAAGCCCTTCGGCCATTTGGCTGCGCGCGGAATTACCGGTACAGAGAATCAAAACTCGTTTTCGATCGGTCATTGTTAGTTCTTTGCCGTCAATTGACTCGCCGAAGATTGCATCAGCCATCGCAAATCACTTGCCAATACCCACTGGCGTCGGGGCACAACATGCCGACTGCACACCGGTGGTACGTTCGCTCTCAACTTCTGTAACCGTGGTGCCACACTCACACGGCGAGGTCTCAGGAAGGTTATCCTGAAGCACCACAAAGGCCTCCCACTCGTTCCCATCAGGATCGCGTACCCAGGTTTTGTCCTGCGTGGCGTAGCAGCAATCCGTTTGCATTTCATCGCGCGTAACCAGACCTGAAGCTGCCCACCTCTTACGCATGGCCAGCACGTCGTCAGTCGAGGCGACCTGAATCCCAAGATGCGAAAGCGCGCCACGCTCGTTGAAGGCGACCTGATTGAGGGTCAAATTCAACGGCGGGTTTTGTACGTCAAACTTGGCATACCCGTTTCGGACCTTACTCGGCTCGATTCCCAACATTTTCTGGTAAAACTCGATGCTCTTTTCAACGTTGTGCACGTTAAGGGCAAGGTGCGCCTTGAGTGCATTTACGTGGTTTTCCGACTTGCTTTCCATATCGTTCCTCCTCTATATTCATATTCGCTAATGCGAATGTGTTGGTCACAATACACGCTGGAAACATATCTGTCAAGCCGTATGTGAAAAATATTTGAACCCTTTGAATTGGAAAGCGAAATCAAACAATTGGGGCCGGATGACTGGGAGGCGGTGAGGGCGATTTACATTGACGGGATCGCAACTGGCCAGGCGACTTTTGAAACCGGAGCGCCCTCATGGGAGTTGTGGGACTCGAGTCACCTGCCCTTTGCCCGGCTGGTTGCGCTTTCCGGGGACGACGGCCGCATTTGTGGTTGGGCAGCACTTGCTCCTGTTTCGAAGCGCGCCGCTTATTCCGGCGTGGCGGAGGTAAGCGTCTACGTAGCGGCCGGCGAAAGGGGAATGGGACTTGGAGGTACGCTGCTGAGCCGGCTCGTAGCGGAGTCGGAAAGTAACGGCATCTGGACCTTGCAGGCGAGCGTGTTTCCCGAAAACAAGGCGAGCATTGCGCTTCATCTTAAGTCCGGATTTCGAGAGGTGGGAGTTCGGCGTCGCATCGGAAAGATTAACGGCGTCTGGCGTGACACGGTGCTGTTGGAACGTCGTAGCGACAGGGTCAGTTGATGTTCATTCGCAATCGACGTGTCATCAACAAGGCGTTTGGCTGTTCTTAGTTGACCGTCTTCGAGGAACTACCGGGCTGTCAAGATCGTACTTAGAGCTGGATTAGGGAGAGGAAAAAGTGACCAGGAATTACGACATCGAGTCGCTCTTTAGAGCGCTGGCGGACCGAACGCGTTTGCGTCTAATCAACCTGATCGGCGCAGACGAAGTGTGTGTCTGTTTCCTGGTTGAAGTGCTTAAAACCAGCCAGCCAAAGATCTCCCGGCATCTCGCCTACCTTCGTCGCGCAGGATTGGTTTCCGCCAGGCGCGAAGGCAAGTGGATTCACTACCGCGTGGTTGAACCCGATGACCCGCGCGCGGCCAGCATTTTTCGAGAAGTTCGTGCCTGGCTCGGCAATGATGAAGCGATGAAGAATGATCGTGCACGGCTGACAAGGATCTGTTGCGCAACTCAGCTTCCCGTTCAACTACAAAAAGCACCGCGACCCGCGAGCCTGGTTGCGTGATGTCGTAGGGCGTCGATTTGGCCGCGTGGTAAGTTTCGCCGCTGTGACACCGAGGAACCTTCTCTCATCCTGGTCATTGCATCCACACGAAGGGTGCACAGAGAAGACATCAATTACGCCACTCCTGGAATACACGTTACCTTGACAAACAGCGACTCCCGATTAGAATGAATTTCCGCCTGAGACGGCGTTTGCGGAGATGTGGCCGAGTGGCTGAAGGCGGCGGTTTGCTAAACCGTTAAGGGTCAAAAGCCCTTCACAGGTTCGAATCCTGTCATCTCCGCCAGAAATCTGAGTGGTCAGTGGTTAGTAGTCAGTGGTCAGTAGAAAACGTTTCCTGCTGAATACCGATTACGACTACTGACTATTTTTTGTGCTGGAAGAGTTGCAAGTCGCTGAGTCAAAGTACTGAACTTCCGACTCCGGTCCCCAGACTCCAGACTCTCAACTCGAGACTAACCAAATGGTTCGCGTACGCTTTGCTCCATCACCAACCGGTTACCTCCACATTGGCGCCGCTCGCTCGGCGCTCTTCAACTGGCTCTACGCGCAAAAAACCGGAGGCAAGTTTCTGCTTCGTATCGAGGATACGGATCTGCAGCGTTCGACTGAAGAATCCACAAAATCGATTATCGATGGATTGCACTGGCTCGGGCTGGATTACGACGAAGACCTCGTCTTTCAATCCGCGAACGCGGATAAACATCGCGCGGCCGCGTTTAAGCTGGTCGAGGAGGGCAAGGCCTACCGTGATTTCACACCGAAAGCCGAACGCAACGATGCAACTGTAAAGCAGGGCATCGCGGAACGTGCCCGGGCGCAGGCGGCGGAAGGAATTGACCACCGCAGCAATCCTTTTCGTGATTTGCCGAAGCAGGATTCAGACGCGCGAGCGGCTGCCGGCGAACCGTTTGCCGTGCGCTTGAAGATCCCGCGAGACGGCACTACCCGGTTTGAAGACATCGTCTACGGTCCTCAGGAACGAAACTATTCCGAGATTGAAGATCTCGTGTTGCTGCGTTCGGATGGACATCCGCTCTACAACCTTTCGGTAATGATCGACGACATCGAAATGGGAATCACTCACGTGATTCGCGGTCAGGATCACCTGACCAACACGCACAAGCAAATTCTCTTGTACCAGGCACTGGGCGCTCCGGTTCCTCATTTCGGTCATCTACCCTTAATTCTGGCGCCTAACAAGGGAAAGCTATCGAAACGAAAACACGGCGAAGTGGTTTCGTTAACAACTTACCGCGACCGCGGATTTGTTCCGGAGGCCTTTCGAAACTTCCTCGCCTTGCTGGGCTGGGCGCCGGCGGACGGGCAGGAAATACTAAGTGTAGATGAGCTGGTGCAAAACTTTTCCTTAGAGCACATTCATCGATCGCCCGCGGTCTTCAATTTTCGGGAGAACGATCCGCGACACTGGACCGACGAAAAGGCGCTTTGGATGAACGCCGAGTATATTCGTACGATGCCCATTGACCAGTTGAGGCCAATGGTCAAGGCCGAGTTGCGCGCCAACAAACTCTGGCGTGAGGAATATGACGACGAGGATCGCGAGTGGTTTGCTAAGGCGCTGGAGTTGATTCGGGAGCGATTCTTTACCTTGAAGGATTTTTCCAATCAAGGTCGGGCGTATTTCTCCGACGATTTCGATTTTGATGAAGCGGCGATCAACAAAAACCTGCGAAAGAATCCCGACCTCAAGGAACTCTTGCCCAGGCTGGCTGATCGGCTCGAGCAAATCGAACCCTTCACCGCCGAGACCGCGGAGGCCGCATTACGACGCTTCGCTGATGAGGCAGGCGTCAAGTCTGGCCGGCTCATCAATGGTTCGCGAACGATGCTAACCGGCCAGGCAGTTGGGCCTTCGATGTTTGAAGTGTTTGCGATTCTCGGGAAAAAACGTTCTGTCGAAAGACTACGTAGTGGGGTACCATGGTTTGACGTGATGAATGCGCTTGGCGACGTGTGAACGAACAGGCGTTCCTTCCGGCCCGACAGTCGCTGCCAATAATAACCATCAGTATTTGAGAGGAGTCGATTGATGTTAATCAAACTGACAGTCGGGATTGTACTGGCTTTGTTCACGCTTAGCGCCACTGCTCTGGCCCAAAACACGAATTCCTCACCGTCAGTACGGCCCCGCACAACTAGTGCTCCGACAAATACGAACAGCGCGATCGATCCGCCAACGAGCGCCGTACCACAACCGAAGGTGGCGAAGCCCGCAGCGGCAGCGCCTGTAGTCAACTCGAGAGCCGCCACCAGAACCTCCGGCGCCGCAACGCCTCAGAGCGTGACCGAGGCCTTCAACTCTTTGCTCAACGGCATTCGCAAGGCCGACGTCAAGGCGGTCACTGGTGTTTATCAAAACTCGCCTCGGCTGGTGCTTTTCAACAATAACGGAACTGTCACGAAAGGCTGGGAGCAGTTGCGCCTTAACCGTGAGAGCTCCTACAAAGATGTGAAGGATGTGAAATTGGACGTGAGCGAAGTGGCGATTACGATGCTCGGCCGCGACGGCGCCGTAGTCACTGCGCTGTGGAGACAGTCACAAACTTACAAAGGCGAGCCGGAGACTGCGACGGGCCGAATGACCCTGGTCTTCAAGCGGGTTGCAAATGGATGGAAGGCAATTCACCTGCACACCTCACCCGACCGGCCTGATCCTTCTCGGGTTTTGCCATCGGAGCAAACTACGCCCGCACCTTCACCAAATCCTTAGACCGATTCAGGAACAGGCGAGTTCAAAGGTGAAAAGCCGTCCATGATCTTACGGACCATGGACGGCTTCGGTGAACTGTTCGGATTGGCCTGAAGCTTCGCTGTGTGTCGCTTCCTGAAAAGGAGGAGCACTTTGCAGTGAGACGTCTGAACCTTAATCCTAACGAGTTAGTTCTGGTTCAGAGGTCAGGCCGCAGCCACCTCACTGTGATAAGAACTCATATGTTTTTGAATCACCTCCTTTCCAGTGTTACCGCGATCATAAAGTAGAAGTTATTTAGCGTCAATCCAATTTTCAGAGAGTGTTCGACCCCGCTGCTAACTCGCAGTCAGGAAGGGGACAAAGGGCGCGCGCCCCCGCTCAACCAGCACAACCACTCATCCTTACTTTGTTCAATTTCAAGTCCAGCAAATTAGCGGCTGTTGAAACTCAATCCCAGTCTCGAGTGATGATGCGACTTGAGCGGGGGCGCGCTTCGCTTTGCCCCCTTCCTGACTGCGATTTACGATGATCGTTCGTAGACCAACTCTCCGCCTGCATAAACCTTCCACGGATGCTCGACCCCGAAGAAATACGAAATCTCGCGGTAGTCATCCACATCGTGAATCACAAAATCAGCTAACTTGCCGGCTTCGAGTGAACCTATCCGGTCGCCACGATTCAAACTGTACGCCGGGTTGATGGTGGCTGCCGTAATCCCCTCAGCCGGACTCATCTTCATGTGGGTTGAAGCGATCGACAGGATCATCGGCATCGAAGCCGTCGGCGACGAGCCGGGATTGAAATCCGTGGCCAGCACTACTGGCAAACCCGCCTCGATCATGTCGCGGGCCGCCGGGTAACGGCTCGAGCCCAGGGCATAAACTGAACCCGGCACGAGGACCGCCATGACTCCCGCTGATTTCAACGCCGCTATTCCGTCAGCATCAGTGTGCTCCAGGTGATCGGCTGTAGTAGCGTCGAGTTCAGCTGCCAATTTCGCGCCGCCTGAGAGTGAGAGTTGGTCGGCGTGCAAGCGAAGGCCCAGACCGTGACAGCGAGCGGCCGAGAGTATCTTCCACGACTCATCAGTCGTAAAAACTTTCTCCTCGCAGAAGACATCACAAAACTCAGCGAGTTTCTCCTGCGCCACGCGCGGCAACATCTCCTCGATTAAAAGTGAAACATACTGCTCGCGACGTGATTTGTATTCGGGCGGAATATCGTGAGCACCAAGGAAGGTGGGAACGTAACGAAGGGAGGTTTCCTGATCGAGTTGTTTTATTGCTCGGAGGAGTTTCAGCTCATCTTCGGTGGTGAGCCCATAACCCGATTTTGCTTCAACCGTGGTTGTTCCACTGCGTAGAAACCAATTGGCGTAACGCTTGCCGGCTGCCACCAGTTCTTCGATGGTCGCGGCGCGCGTTGCGTGAACGGTCGACTGAATTCCGCCGCCGCGCGCAGCGATCTCCTGATAAGTTGCTCCACCAGCTCGCTCTTCAAATTCGTGAGCGCGGGTCCCGGCAAACACAGGATGCGTATGCGCATCGACAAAGCCCGGCATGACCACGCGACCGCCAGCATCGACGACGTTCACGTTGTCCTCGATTAGCGGTTCAATATCATTGCGCTGGCCTGCCTTTTCAATGCGCTCACCGCGCACCAACATGGCGCCGTCATCAATTATCTCGAGCTGGCACAGCTCCGGCCCAACCCGTGGACGCGCCGGGCCCGCGAGCGTGACAAGCTGTGAGCAGTTAAGAACCGCGAGGGAATTTGCCAACTTGATCTTATTCTTCTCGGTAAAGCCAGGCGCCGGCGAGCGCAGCCAGGGCGTACTCCGCAAAGCCCCACACAAACCCAATGACCATCAAGTTCGTGGGAAGAAGTCCTAACGCCCAGTAGACCACGCTGCAGTAAACGTAGACACAGAACCAAACGATCAGACAGGCGCAAATGGCCGTTTTAGGACCGGGACCGCAACGGGGCCGGATCGCCGCATAGACATAGACGATCAATATGCCCAGCAGAAGCGTAAACACGACGAGGATGACGAAGGCGCTGGTCCCTGGCATTGGCAGGCCGCACTTTCTAAAAAAGGATTCCTCCATCTGTTTGGCCAGCACCACGCCGTTGAGGAGAAACTCGCCGATATTCAGGATCACCCCTGCTACCAGACCACCGATCAGAATGCGTTTGTGGTTCATGCTGTCACACTCCTTCTCTTTTTGGGGTTGAGTAACACAATCACCTGTTTTCGCGCAGGATTTATCACATGATCGATTTCAAGGCCAGTGTTATTGAGTTGGACCAGGCTCAGGAGCCGGCCGCTTGCGAAGCCGGTAAAGGGCCACTCCAATCAGGTTGGCGCCGATGACCACGGCCATGATCTTTAAGGCAAACAACCCGGGGCTGTCGACATTGGTAATCGGAACCAGGGTGAAATACCCGGCGACGACGGAGACCAGGAAGCCTGAAACCGATGCTACCTTGAGCCAAAGCGGCGCGCTGACCCCGAACCGTTTCATCGCCACCAGCGGAATCGCGAAGAGCACCATGTAGATCAAGGCATAAAAAGTTGTGGCAGCATTATCCTGTAACTGAAACGCTTCTTGTTCTTTCACACCGATCAGGCTGGCGAGACTGAATATCAGCGTTATCAAGCCGACAAACAGTATCGAATTCACCGGTGTTTTATGGCGCCGGTGCAAACGCGCAAACCATGCCGGCAACAGGTTGTCCCAGCCGGCCACCATCGGCAAACGCGTATTGCCGGCAAAGTAAATGCTCATTAAAGCGATCTGTCTCGCCGCCACGCCAAAAATAGTGAACGAGACGAGCATCGACACCCAGCCAAACGAACTGAAACCAAGACTGAGCACCTGCGGAATCGGACCAATCAGATCCACTTTGTCCGGAGAGACAAATGCCAGCACTGAGCCTGTGCCAAGAATAAACATCAGAGCGATAATCGGCGCGGAGATCATAACTGAGCGACTGATATTGCGCGCTGGCGCGCGACATTCACCGGCGAGAATGGCGATGTACTCAAAGCCGGAGAGCGCTCCCACGGCCAGCTTGCTGAAGACGTTAATGTTGTAGGTAGTCAATTCCGGAAGGCGAGTTGAAAACGGGTGATAGTTAGCAAGCGTGCCTCGCCCGGCGGTAATGAACGGCAGCAGGATCAGCGTCGCGAAGGTTACCAACAAGAACAGACCGCCGACATTCTGGACCCATTTTCCGAGCGTTAGGCTGCGCCTCGACGCGGCGATCATCGTGATCATGAGCAGCGTGCAGATCAGCGTGGTCATCCACCGGTTTTCGTGCATCCAGTCGGCCCTTGGTCCGACGGCGTACGCAATGTTTTTCTTGATGATTAATCCGATGCCTGACATCACCAGGATCCCAAAGATCCAGAGGTTCCAGGCCAGCATGAAGGCAACGAAGTCGTTGAACGCCAGCTTGGCCCATTGGTAGATCCCACCTTCCAGTGGCATCAGCCGATTAAGAAAGATCACTACTGCGGCAAGCGGAAGATAAAAAGTGACGATCGCGAGCAGCCAGTAGGCCATCTGGTGATCGCCGAGTTTGGCCGCCCAGCCTACCCAGATCGTTCCGACTACAAAGACAATTTGGGTTAGGACCAGATCAAAAAGACCGAGTTCTCTTTTTAAGACAGCGCTCCGCTGCTCAACCTCTCGCTCAAGGGTCGCAAGCTGAGAACCGCCCTCTTTATCGTCGGAGAAGGCAGACAAGGATTTATCCTTAAGAGTTAAGAAAAATGAAACGAACTCAGCGACCTGGTTGGATCAATGAAACAGCTAAATTGTCTCGATTTAGAATCCCAGCCTAGCGTTCGAAGTAGCGATAGTGCCCGATGATTTCCCACGCAAACAAAACATCTTCAAGGCGGGCGCCGGCGCCAATATTGTGGACTATTAGATACCCTTTTGACTGCTCTGACCATTCATTTACCACTACTCCAATGTGCTCGACTCCCTCGCTCAATTTCCAGGCGACAATGTCTCCGGGTTTGTAGTCATCGCGATTGGTGGTAATTGGCAGAGACTTGTTCTTCCGGTTGAAGTAGGTTGTCAGGTTGAGCACACGACGATGATCGATATTCTTGTCGCGGCCGGCGGCTCCCCATTTCTTTGGATATTCCGCCCACGCCTCCCCCATGTCCTCGTGAACTTCCTTCTGCAAATCAATGCCTGCCTTGCGAAAACCACGCACGATCACGTCGGAGCAGACTCCAGTCTCCGGCGCCACGTCGCCTCCCGGATAGTCGATTCCCGTGTATGAAGGGTCGTACCCGGTCGTCACCTTCGTTTGCGCGACAGCGCTTTCGATTAGCTGCTTGAGTTCTGGTGAAGCGGTATCGGAAAGTGGTTTTGAACTGGAAACCGGCGGTGACGGTGCTTTGAACCTGGTCGATGGATAGTGTGACTGGCACGCGGCGCCAAAAATAATCAGGCATCCCGTCAACAGGCAAGCTGCTGGTCCCATCGACGGCGTCATCTTTATGCTGTTAGTTGGCTTAGCCATTCACGCACATCTACTCGCATTTCGGCGACAATTTCATGACCCGCGTCATAACTCTTGAATTCAACTTTCGGTGCACGCAATCGTAGTCGCTCACCGTAGTCGGCGACCCGAGCCGGCGAATAGAATTCATCACGGGTCCCCGCCAGATGGAACACGGACGCTTCAGTGGGTTTGTAAGTCTCGCTCGTTTCCCAGTCTCCCGGTAAGCCGCCACAGATTCCAATTACGCCGCGCAGCAGGTCTGTATTTGTGAAAGCGAAACGGTAGTTTAAGGCGCAGGTCTGTGAGAAACCCAGCAAGAAAATCCTTTCCCGATCCACCAGGCCCTCGCTGGCCAGCTGATTACTCAAGTCCATAATTGCCTGATGGTGAATCGCGACCGACTCTTCCGGATGAAAGTTTGAGAGCCATCCAAAGCCAAACCGCAGCGGACCACCTTCCTCCTTCGGCTCCTTTAGATGCTGATGAAAACCCTGGAGAGAGGCGAGGGCAAAAGTTTCCGGCGCCATCTGTGTGGCCTCGCGCATCATTTGCCGTTTGTTGGCGCCGTAACCGTGCAATGCGATCAGCAGCGGGGCTGGACGCGATTCCGGAAGGTCCAGGTCGTAGTGGAGCTTGATTTCGGCGCGCAGGACGCCTTCGCGAACTGTTCTCTGACGGTCATTCGTCATAGGTTTTCTTAAGCAAATCGTATCTTTTGGATCGGTGGTAGGCAGCAGCTTATATCACAACGCTTCGGTTCAACTACTTGATTTGTTGGCAAGAGGCCTTCGTTGCATTCATAACCATTGGCAGTTACGATGACCCCGAAGCACTAGCGAAACGAAGAATCGAAGAGGTAGATCTCATGAAATTTCCGGGTGGATTCAATATTCAACAGATGATGAAGCAGGCACAGGTGATGCAGGAAAAGATGCAGAAGGAGATGGAAGAGCTGCGCGTGGAGGCTTCCGCCGGCGGTGGGGTTGTGAACGTCGGCATGAAAGGCAATCATGAAATCATCTCGCTTAAGATCGATCCCGAAGCCGTCAAGGAAGGCGACGTCGAGATGCTTCAGGACATGATCCTGGCTGCGATCAACGAAGCCAATCGCAAAGTGGATGAGGCGATGAAGGGCAAGCTGGGCGGAATGCTGCCTCCCGGACTGGGTGGCTTGTTCGGTTGATGAATCTATTTTTTTCTGAACTTTGTTCTTTGTACTTTGAGCTTGGTAGCGGCCGCAGTTCAAAGTCGAACTGACTACAAAGTCCAAAGCACCAAGTTCAAAGGACGTCTTTTTGATGCTTGAATACGCGGAACCCGTTACCAAACTCATCGACGAACTGAAACGCCTGCCGGGCATTGGACATAAATCAGCGCAGCGGCTGGCGTTTCACATTATGCGCGCGCCGGACAACGACCTGGAGCGTCTGGTGCTGGCAATGCGCGACGTCAAGCTGCGGATAGTTCTCTGCTCCGTTTGCAACAATCTCACGGACGTTGACCCATGCCGCATTTGTGCTTCCACCGCGCGTGACCATTCAGTGATTTGCGTAGTTGAAGAACCTCACAGCCTTGTGGCAGTGGAAAAGACGCGCAGCTTCAAGGGCGTTTACCACGTGCTGCACGGAAGCCTGTCACCGATCCGTCACATTGGTCCAAACGAACTGCATCTCGCGAACCTGCTGCCGCGGCTCAAGCCGGAGAATAATGAGGGCGTTGAAGTGAGCGAGGTAATCCTGGCCACAAATCCGACTACCGAAGGCGAAGCCACAGCAAACTACATTGGTCGCTTGCTAAAGCCGCTCGGCCTGCGCGTGACCAGGATTGCAATGGGTATGCCGGTGGGAAGTGATCTCGAGTATGTTGATGAAGTGACGATGGACAAGGCGCTCGCGAATCGACACGAGATCTAGTCGGTATCCTGTCTCTTCAGAAACGTACGTGCTCGACCGGGGCTTTCTTCTGGCAATCGTCACATTCCTCAGCGGTGTCATACAACCTCGCGTCAAATTCAACCAGCGATCTAATCGGAACGTCGCCGAGCTTGTCATCAGCGGTCGTGAAGCGAACAATTGCCCCGCAGCCGATGATGTTCGCGCCCAACTCTTTGACGAGTCCGGCCGTTTCCTCAATCGCATGGCCGCTTCTGACTATGTCGTCAACCAGAATGCAGGGATTCACTTCACCTTTGTTGATGTACTGCCGAAACCTTCGCTTGTCGCCTTCCTGCTCAGCCCAATAGATCTGCTCCGCGCTCAATGCATCACGCACACCAAATGCTACCGGAATGCCGCCTGAGCTGGGGCTGATGACGGAGACTTTCGGCAACTGGCTTGAAATATCGCGATCGACGCGAAATTTTCTACTCAACGCCACGGCCAACACGCGCGCTGTATCGTAATAACGGAATGCCAGCGGCATCTGAAAGTAATGAGGCGAATGCTTGCCGTTGGGATAAACGAAGTGGCCTTCGCGAAAAGCGCCGGTGCGCTTCAGGATTTGCATTACGGTGTCAGGCGGCGGAATCAAGTCGACCATGGGCAGCTCCCGTGTTTAAGGATGAGGGATGAAGGATGAAGGCTGGTCCAGAGAAACAATCCGGAGCTATCGACACGGATTGTTTCATCCCTCCGCCTTCCGCCTTCATCCTTTGAATTTCGGCGCACAGCATACATCAATCGTGTGGCCTCACTCCATTAGCGAGGGCGCTTTTTATTAACTCTGCCTGATCTTTTGGCAACTCTACAGGCAGTTCGTCAGGATAGAACCACGCGGCTTTTTGAATTTCGAAACTAAGTTGGTCGGTGTCACCGATGGCGCGGCAGCAATAAACCAGCTCGAGCTGCTTCGGCTCAATAAAGGCCCGAGTCGTAAAGAGTTTGAGATTGCCGAGTCTCAAACCAACCTCTTCCTGCAGTTCGCGTTGCAATGCGTCTTCGGGTTGTTCACCGTCTTTCATAAAACCGCCGGGTATTCCCCAACCCGAACCGGGCCGAAAGCGATGTTTGAGCAGCAGCACCCGGCCTTTGTCGTCTGTGATAATTCCTCCGGCAGAGATCACAAAACGCGTGTGCGTCATCCTGACGACCAGGCGACGCACTCGTCTTGGTACACGCAGCCACGCTGCTCCAACTAAGTCCTTGAACATTTCGTTCAGCATACCACGGCGAATTTTGCTGAGTCGTGCTCTGGATCCCGGAGAGAAGCCACGGATTCGCACCGCTGAATATTCGGTTTACTTGTTGGTTACTTCCAACAGACCTACTTCCAGCGGGCTCATTTGTTGACTGGCGCGACACCGACTCTGTAAGATTTGCGTCAGAACATCTTCATCAACTATCGGTGAAAGCAACGACCGCACAATGACAGCAAACGCAACTGAAGCAGGCAGCGATCAGGCCAGTTCTGTTGCAGCGTCGGCGCCCGTGCCAAAACGGATTACAAACGCGCAGACAGTCTGTAACCAGAAAAACGAAAAAGGAAAACTCTGCAACGGTCACCTAAAGCAATTGCGCACTGCCGGTGAAGCGGCTGAGATCCACCTCCGCGGCGATGATGTGCTGTTCAAGTGTCAGACCTGCGGCACGCTTTACATGGGCCCACCTCTTGGTCACGTGCGTGATCCGCACAAACAGAGTCGTTTTGTCGAAGCAGAACTCTCCGCCTTGCTACAAGCGGCGGGGGGCACCTTGCCGGTTATTAAGAAAGATGAACGCGGTGTGTTTGTAATGGAAACAACGGGTCATGCGCCCGCGGCTAAGGCTCCCGCCCCGGCGGCCAAACCGGCAGATGCGAAGCCTGCGCCGGCCGCTGCGCCGAAGGTGAGCCCAGTCGCTACTCCCGCATCGAAATTAGCAACGCAGAAAGCCGGCGCAAACCCCGACCGTGCGTTGATGAAGCGTTACACCTACTCGAGAGTCACTGACACTGGACCGGTCGCTGGCGAGACGTTTGCACAGAAGGTGGCAAGACTAAAAGCGGTATCTGCGGCCGCAAAGCAACGTGCTGATGAAGGTGGAGGCGCACCTGCGGCAGCCGAGGCGAGCACACCTGCTGCCGCCGTAGAAGTTCATCCGCCCGTGGTTAGTCCGGAAGCCACTTCGGCGCCTGCTGTTTCCGAAAACCCGCCACCTTCCCCAGCCGCAGCGACAGTCAAGCCAACTGGCAATGCGGATCGCACGTTGATGATTCGATCGACGTATTGTGGAGTGGTGGATACCGGGCCGGTTCCGGGGGAGACGTTTGAACAGAAGGTTGAACGCCTGCGGGCCGTGGCTGCCGCCGCCAAGCAAAGATCCGAAGGCGGGTAACCCCTACCCACTGAACCAATCCGTTCCTCACATCCGGCTCTCGGAATTCGAAACGCCGCTAATTTCTTCATTGAACTCTCCATCACCCTAGTCACCGCTCGACGTGCGGCGAGACCCAGCCCCAAACGGGGCTGCGTCGTACAGCCCAGGGTTGCGACTGAAAGGAGGAATTCAATGCCTCAATCCCTCTCAGCGGTTTATATCCATTTAGTTTTCTCACGAAGCTTCGGTATCCATTCCTGCACGATAAAAGTCTACGCAATGATCTTCATGCGCTTTTGGGTCGTACATCGAAGAACCTCGATTGTCCCCCGATTATTGTGGGAGGAGTCGCCGACCACGTTCACTTACTCGCGCGATTTGGTCGAACAATCACGCAAGCAGACTGGATCAAAGAACTGAAACGAGTCTCAAACCTGTGGTTAAAGGACGAAGGAGGTCTTGCGGGTTTTGCTTGGCAAGCAGGTTACGCGGATTTTTCCGTCAGTCAGTCGAATGTCAGTGAAGTCAGGCGATACATTGCCAACCAGGAGCGCCTCCATCGAACAATGACCTTCCAAGATGAGGTGCGGGCCCTTCTGCGAAAGCATGAGATCGAATGGGATGAGCGTTACATCTGGGACTGACGCAACCGCGTTGCGGTTGAACTCTTGTTGCCTCTCTTGAACCCAGGGTAGCCGCGAAGCGCGGCAACCCTGGGCTGTATGGCTAAACCCCGTTGGGGTTCGACTCGACTCACGGGTGGCTTTCAACCAATTCAATCGCTCTTCGTCCGCTTCTCGCTTCGATCAACATGTGACAGACGACTGCGGCGACGATGATTGCACCGCCCAGCAAAGCCCATGAACTGGGCCGCTCACCCAGCACTAAAAACACCCAAATGGGGTTCAGTACCGGTTCGACGTAGCCGATGATGCCTGCGTCAAGCGAGCGGACGCCGCGCGCCATTGCCACAGTGAAGAGTGTGTAAGCCAGGCCAATCTGCACCACTCCAAGGTAGAACACGCTCAACGCATCATGTCTTGAAAGGTGCGGCAGAACTTTCAAGGCCAGCGGCGCCGTAACCAGTACCACCAGCAAGTTGCCATAGATGACGGACGAGGCCCGGTTAACCGCGCGCGATTTTGAATGCCGGAGAAACAGGAAGTAGCAGGCGAAGCAGAGTCCCGAAGCCAGCGCGAGCAGATTGCCGGTAACGTCCTGGGGCCGCAGCTTACCAACAAAGAACAGCGACATCCCGATGAGGCACGCAACGACCGTAAACAGATCTCGCCGCCGAAATTTTTCCTTGTAGAACAGTGGTTCGAGAATGAGCAGGTAAACCGGCGCGGTGTATTGCAGAAAGATCGCGTTGGCGGCGGTGGTTTCTTTCGTTGCCAGGACAAACAGAATCAGCAGCGCGGCGTAGAGTAACGACGCAATCGCGGTGATACCGTTCAGACCGAAGCCTTCGTGCCTGGTGAGAATTGCGACTGTGATGACAGCGAAGAGAGATCTGCCAAATGAGAGCTCAAGTCCGCCGAGCGAAGTCCATTTGATGAAAAGGCCGCCGGTGCTCCAGATGACCGCTGCAGCGAGAACAAAGAGCAGTGGCGAATAAGGCACGGAGCCTTTTTCGTTTTTTCGATGTCCGAATTGACGCTGCATATGCCGGAGCGTAATGTTAAGCGCATTTAGCGCATTCCGTCGCCAAACTAAACAACTTCGCAGAAGTGTTCAGCCAAATTATTTCGCCAGAAGAGAGCCCGATGCGTCGGCTGAGTGTCTTCTTCGTTACCCGATGAGGATGAGTTTCTCATGAATAATTATCCTGCGCAGCCGTTGCCGCCGAATACCGGACAAGCCCAACCAAACAGAAAGAAGTGGGTCATCCTGGGCTCCGTGATTGGAGGTCTCGTGATCGTGATGGGCGGCTGCGTGGCCTGTGGGGCTTTAATCGGGCTATCAACTCTTAGGAATTCCGGTGTCGATCCCGATTCCACCGACAGCCCGAGATCCTCGTCGAGAGAACGCGCGACAACCGGCTCGTCGGGCGGCCTGGCGGGGACCAGCTGGAAGGGCACGATGAACTGTGATGACGGAGATAGTATGCCGGTCAATTTCAGGTTTGCCGACTCGGGTAATCCTATTTACGAATACCAGAGCAAGAGCGGAGCGCGCGAAGTTGAAATGACGTCGGAGGGTCAGTTGATTAGATTTGTGCCACCTTCGGGTGGCGTGACAAGCATTGAAGTAAACTCGATCTCAGTGTCTTCTGATCAAATGACCCACACGGTAAGTATTTCACACGAGAGTTCGAGTGGGGGAACTTTGGATCAAAGCCGTGCGAGCGTAACAACGCAAGGCACCCTGTCGGGTGAGGAGTTTGAAGTTGAAACAAGCATTCGATCGCAGTCTGTCGTGAGCCAGCCGGGTATCGTGGTACCAGGAGACGAGAAGACGGTTATCTGTCGGGCGAAACTCCGCCAGGAGTAGGAGCCCGCCTCAAGTTTACTGCGACTAGCTTCCGTCCTTCAGCGATTTGAGGTACTTACCAAAGACTCCATTCCAGGGTGGGATTACTATCGAAACTGCGCCGAGTGCCTGCGCCTGACACGCCAGCCGGATCAAGGGTTTGGGCTCAGTGGTCTCGATGTAACCAAACTCCTTTATCTTCTTGCCTTCGCGCGCGGCCACGTCGGAAAGCTTTTCGGCGCCCCCGAGAACGCCAACCCAGCAAGTGCCACACGAAGCTGAGCGGCATTCCACCGGAATCGGACCTTCAACACGACGCGGATCGATCTCACGCCAGTTGCGCGTGCGATCGTCAGCCGCTCCCCACGCCAGATCCTGGACGTGATTCAGTTTGTATTTGGCCAAGTCGTCGTTCTCGTCGAAGGTGACAGTCCACTTCTTATCGACCGTTTTGAGGAAACCAAACAGCCCCTGACTGTCGTCTTTGGCGCGGTCACCAAGAATTTGTTGAGGCGAACTCTTCGCGTGTTTCTTGTCAAGCAACACCTCTCCCCTGGCCTGGCGAAAGTCGTCGAGCCCGGTCTGCCGGACAGTCATGAAGGCAACCGCCGTGATGCCGGTGATGAGCGATTCGTCTACCTTCTCTTTGTTCGCCACCGTGCGGGCAACCTGAAGAATCTCGTCGGCTAACGAAGCGTCGCCTGACGGATTGAAACTCACCGCCAACTCCTCGACTGTTTTCTTTACTGCCGGCCAATAACGGTGACCGTAGAGAAATTTGTGCGACGAGTCGATTTGATCCTTCAGGTGATAGTAACCCTGCAGCAAGAGCTGGCGAGCCAGGGCGTCGGAATCCTGGGCTTGCTGGAGGGCGCTAAACAATGAGAGTGGGTAAAAAGCAAACCAGATCTGCGTGGCGTTCTTGTCGACTTCATGAATCGAACGCAGGAGAGTGGTCAGGGTTGCCGCCCAGGACTCTTCGGTTTGCTCTTCGAGAAACCGTTCGAATGGGGTTTGAGTGCTCTTTGTCATCGATGTGGTGCTCATAGAAAACGGTGATTATAACGACGAAACGGGAAACTGCACAGCGGGCAGGATGTCCAAAGGGTAATGTCCCAAGGTCCAAAGCCCTTTAAGGCAACAAGCTGTTGGGCATTTGGACGTTGGACTGTAGGAACAAGACATTGACAAGCGGTTGGGGCAGCGGTAAAAACAAGATCCATCCCACCGCAAAATTCTGAGTCCAGCGAGGAGAGGGCTTTCTAATGAGTGCCAACGAACCGACTACGACGAAAAAGAGTCGAACTTTTGATAGCGCCTACAGTTTTTCCTTTGCCATTGCGGTCGGCTTGATACTTTTCATTGCCGGTCTAATTATCAGTCTGACGCTCGGCGAAGGTACCAGCATTGGCCTGATTTTTGGCATTCCGCTGCTCATCGCCGGTCTAATTTTGCCCCTCATCATGATGCGCGATCTCTTCAAGCACAACGAGGTCTCCGGAGAGTGTCCCTACTGCAACACGCCGATCAAAACTTCAGATGCAACTATCAGGTTGGAGTGTCCGGCGTGTCACCGGATGGTGGTGGTGCGGGATATGAAGCTTTATCCGGCGGAGGGTCAGTAGCCGTTTTCGCGTGGTTGACTATTCCTTAGACAGCTAAACTGAAAGATTTATCAATTGACATTTGACATTTATCATTTGTCATTGAGGACCCCTTCTGCTGTGGCTTGATGCACCTTGGCGTTCGATACAGACACTTCGTGTAAAACGAAATGACCAATTTCAAATGTCAAATGTCAAATGATAAATCTTCAGTTGTTAAGCCGTAGCTCCCCTTTACACAACCCCGAGCCAGTCTCTCGTCCAGTAGTCGCTCAGGGTCAGAGCAAACAAGATTCCCAGCCAGAACAATGCCGAGGCGAAGATCACCCAGATCAGCCGTGAGCTGTAACGGACGTGCATGAAGTAGAGTACGACGAGAGTGGCTTTGATCACGGCAATCGTTAGTGCGATGATCACATTCAGCTGCCCCGGAAAATCCTGAAGCCCGGCCCAGACAGTCAAGGTCGTTCCCACCATTAAAGCGAGAAAGATTGCGACGTAGATTTTGACTGGTACGATGTGCTCGCTCATTTAAGTAGGACAGTCATTGCTGACTGTCTCTCTTTCGCCTCACCACGAACGCGTTTTCTAACAACGGACAGGCAGGAATGCCTGTCCTACCTTAGTGCTCAAAGTGCCTGCCCAACAAATAGAGCAGGGGAAACAGGAAAATCCAGATGATGTCAACGAAGTGCCAGTAAAGCCCGGACACTTCCACCGGGTTGTGATACTCAGGTCCGTAACGACCGCGCGCGGCAAAGTAAAGGATCACAGAAAGTAAACCCACCCCGATGATCATGTGGATCGCATGCATGCCGGTCATCGCAAAATAGATCCAGTAAAACATCTCCACGTTTTCCGGCCTCGCGTCTCCCAACAGGTGGACCTCCTTCGGGCTAAACTTGTGGCCCGGAATCAACTCGCCAGGGATAAGATTGCTGACATACTTCTCGCGGTATTCAACCGCCTTGATTCCTAGAAACGTCAGGCCAAGTATCAGGGTCAGCGTCAGACAGACGACCTGACCGCGACGCTTACCCGTTTGCGCGCTGTAGACGGCCATCGCCATGGTGAAGCTGCTAAGAATCAGCACTGCGGTATTGACTGTCCCCAGCGTCAAATCAAGGTGATTGCTGGCCGAAGCAAAGGCCATTGGATAGGCTGACCGGTAGAGCGTGTAGGCGAAGAACATGCCACCGAAAAACATGATTTCGGTTACCAGAAAAACCCACATTCCGAGCGTGCTCGCCTCGCGTTGTTGCTCGAGGTTCTCGAAATGGTGCTGCAACGCGGGGTGACTGGATTCGTGTTTTAGTGCAACGCTATCTGCCAAGTGCCTGTCCCTTCTGAGTTCTCACAACGGCTTCGCTTCCGCCTCCGAAATCTCTTCGTCTCGAAACTTCCCCACCACCTTCATCTCTTCAGGTGGCGCAAATTCGTACGCTTCCCAGGTCACCACCGGAGTGGCTACAAAGTTTTCTGTCGGCGGCGGCGACGGGGTTCTCCATTCCAGACCAGGCAAGTGCCAGGGGTTTGCCTCCGCATGTTTACCGTAACGCATTGACCAAACGAGATAGGCCAGGGGTATCAAAAGTCCCACGCCCAGGATCGACGCGCCCGCCGACGACAAGACGTTGAAGACTTGAAACTCAGGCGGGTACGCGTGGTAGCGTCTCGGCATTCCCATATACCCGGCGATGAACTGCGGCAAGAAAGTAAGATTGAATCCGATGAAAACCACCAGCGCCGAAAACCTGCCCCAGCCTTCCGGATACATGCGTCCCGTAATTTTCGGCCACCAGTAGTGGAGTCCACCGAGGTAAGCCAACAAAGTTCCACCCACCATGATGTAGTGGAAGTGCGCCACGATGAAATAGGTGTCGCTCAGGTGAACGTCGGTGGCCAGCGATGCCAGAAAGAGACCGGTCATGCCGCCAATCGTAAACAGTCCAATGAATCCCAGTGCGTAGAGCATTGGAGTGTCATACGAGATAGAGCCCCGGTAGAGAGTGGCAGTCCAGTTGAAGACCTTGATCGCCGAGGGAATCGCCACCGCAAAACTCAGGAAGGAAAAAATCATCCCGGCGTAAACCGACTGGCTGGCTACAAACAGGTGATGTCCCCAAACCAGAAAGCCAAAGACCGCAATCGCCAGGCTCGAAAACGCCACAAACGAATATCCGAAAATATTTTTGCGCGAGAAGTTGGCGATCAGTTCACTGACAACGCCCATGCCGGGCAAGACCATGATGTAAACCGCCGGATGGGAATAAAACCAGAACAGGTGCTGGAAGAGGACCGGATCGCCTCCAATGGCCGGGTCGAAGATTCCGACCCTCGCCAATCGCTCAAACGCCAGCAGCAGGATGGTTATCGCCACCACCGGTGTTCCCAGGATCATGATCAGCGACGCGGCGTAATGCGCCCAGATGAAAAGCGGCATTCGGAACCAGGTCATTCCGGGCGCGCGCATCGTATGGATCGTAACGATGAAATTCAGTCCGGTCAGAATCGACGAGAAGCCGCTAATGAAAATTCCGACCCCGGTGGCCAGCACGTAGGTATTTGAAAATGTAGTGCTGTAAGGCGCGTAGAAGGTCCAGCCAGTATCAACGCCGCCGGCCAGCAGCGCGTAGATGGTGATGATGCCGCCGAGCAGGTAGATGTACCAGCTCAAGAGGTTGATTCGTGGAAAGGCCAGGTCTTTCGCCCCGATCATCATCGGGACGAGGAAGTTTCCCAGCGTCGCCGGTATGGAGGGAATCATGAAGAAAAAGATCATGATGATTCCGTGCTGGGTGAATACCTTGTTGTAAGTTGACGACGAAAGCAGATCGCCCTGGGGCGTCAAAAGCTCCAGGCGAATGAACATCGCATAGAGGCCGCCAAGCAAAAAGAAAAACGAGATGGAGCCCAAATAAAGCAGCGCGATGCGTTTGTGGTCTTTGGTCAAGAGCCACGACTTCAAGCCGTACTGAGCGTTGAGGTAGTTCACCTTCGCCGCCGGCGGTAACTGAAATGTTTCGATCGCTTTCATGTTCTACCTGAGTTGCCCTCTACCGGTTACCCGACGGACTTGCGGCGGGCGCAGCAGGAGTGGCCGCCTTTGGACTTGCCGCCGGCGACGCTCGACTGCCAGTAACCTGCAACGACTTGATATAGGCCATCAGCTGGATCAACTGTTCCGGCGTCACCTGTCCCTGAAAAGTCGGCATGATTGGACCAAACCCATTCACGAGTTTTGCCTGCGGGTTCTCGATCGACTCGCGCACGTAAGCTTCATCAGCCGTCAACGTTTGACCATTGGTCAGAAACACCTGCTTCCCAAACAGCCCCGCGAGCTCCGGTCCGCGCCCACCTTCGCCATTCGCTCCGTGACACGAAACACATCCCAACGATTGATACAGTTGCTGCCCTGCAACCGCGGGAGACTGTTGCCCGGCATTGCCGGTTAACCAGTCATCAAATTCAGATGCGGGCATCACGATCACGGATCCGATCATCCCCGAGTGATTCATCCCGCAGTATTCGGCGCAGAACAAGTAATAAGTTCCCGGCTTGGTTGCCTCAAACCACTGGGTCGTGTACCTGCCAGGCAACACGTCGGCTTTGATCCGGAATGCGGGAATGAAGAAATCGTGAATCGTGTCTTCGGCAGTCATGATCAACTTGATCTTCCGGCCGACCGGCACGTGCAGTTCGTTTATCTCGCGCTGTCCGGTCGAATGCTGAATCTTCCACATCCATTGTTTGCCCACCACGTAGATCTCCTGGGCGTTCCTGGGCACGCGGGATTGTTCGAAATAGATTTGCGCGCCCCAGGCAAACATGCTCATCGCGATGATGAAGGGAATTACCGACCATAACGTTTCCAGCTTGTGTGAGCCAGCTATCGGCCGGGGAATTTCCCAGGGTGTGCGACGGCGATACTTGATCACAAAGAAGATCAGCACTCCCGAAATCAGCAGCGTAAAGAAAACCGTCACTCCGGAGAGATAAAAATACAGCGCGTCAACCTTCCCCGAGAGAGTGGAAGCGCTGGGCGGTATGAATGGAATCCAGGGTGTCTGCATAAAGTCTTTAGGCCGTACCGCGCGTGTCAACGCCTGACTGTTCGCGCCGGCGCAACAAAAACAGCATTCCAACGATGCAGATGACAGTAATGATTCCTGCGATTTGCATCGTTCTCATTATGGGTGCGCCATATGTTCCGGTGGCCGGGTCGTAGTGATAGCAAAAGAGCAGCAACTGGTCGACCGGCGATCCGATCTTGTTGTCGGCTGCCTCAATCAACCCCAGCCGCAAGTCCCGCGGCGCATATTCGATCCCGTAAAAGTAACGCGCGAGTTTGCCCTGCGGCGTGGCGACGTAAATTGCGCTGGCATGCGCAAACTGGTTCGTCGCCACGTCAAACTGGTATCGAAACCCAACGGCGCTGGTAATCCGCTCGATATTCGCTTCGTCCGCGGTGAGAAAATGCCAGCCGGCATTCGCTCGCGCGCGTTTTGCCTCCGGCAAGTAGTCGACGTAGGTTTTTTTCTTGGCGGCAGCCAGCGCCGGTTGCTCGTTTGGGTCGAAACTAATCGTCACCACCTCAAACTCGTCACCCGGAGTGAACGACATGACCTTGAAGGCCTTCACCATACCGTTCAGCATTTGATTGCAAAGCATTGGACACTGGTAATAAACGAGTGCCAGGACCACCGGTTTTCTGCCGAAGTAGTCTGCCAGTTTGACCGTCTCACCGTTTTCATTCTTGAAGACGAGATCGAGCGGCAACTGTTCATTCAGTTTCTGGTCGACGCCGATCTCTTTCAGGACTTTCGGCAAACCACTGGGTGCTCTCGCTTCATACGGCCGCGAACTGTAAAGCGGCGAGTTGCCTTGGGTCTGGCTAAATTGCCCAAGGACAGTGAGCAGTGAGCCGTGGGCAGTGAGCAGTAAAAGGAAAATAGAAAGCAGTGAGCGACGTGCAGTGGGCAGTTTTCTGCTCACTGACTCCAGGATCATTATTTCTCTTGCTCTTGTGTTCATTGCTCTACTTGCAGTTACCGCGTCTTGCCGCCTTCCGTGCGGTGAGGTTTCGCCTCACCGGATCGCCAACTTTTGAACTGGGGCTATGCCCCTGGGGGCGCAGCCTCGAACCTTCATAGAAACGTCTGTGGACAGCGGCAGAACCGCAAAGCTGATGCTTGAACCTATCCTTCATTTCGCCACGCGCTCCGGCAGTCGCCCGGAACTCGCCGCGGTTGGCATGGTAATGTCTTCACCACTTTTCTCTGTGCGAGAAGGCAAGCCTTGCTCAAGCAGCTTTTTCATCGCGACGTCGATCGGTGTACATCCGTCAACGACCTTCCGTTCGGCCGCTGTGTGTTTGGTGTTCTCAGACATGTGCTGTGCTTCTCCGCTAGCGGACGGAGTGCCGACGATTGTTCCGGGTTCAACCGGCTGTTCACAATTCAACTGACGCTCCCACTGCGCGCGCACCACCTGGTATTCCGCCTCAGGGGCTTTCAACTCCAGCTTCACGATCTCGCCGCTCTCCATCTTGACCTCAAAGCCTTTCGCCGCTTGCAGACGAGGTGGCGGCGGCAGACGCTCTTCCTTAGACAACGCCATCGGGCCTGGCGCAGCTTCTTCCTTCTCTGCCCGGCTGTTGAAAAATTTGAACAGTCCCCACATCAGCACATAGACGACCACCGTCATTATCGTCAGCGCCAGCACAAACCTCAGCAGAGCTGAGACACTGACATCGCTCGTTTCGTGCGTGACATCAATGTTCTTGATGTGCGACACGTCCGGCGTCTCCGTGACGTGTTGGTGACCGTTGCCGCTGGGTTCGTTTCTCGTCATGATTCTCGCTTAGTGTTCCGCGTGCGCGTGTTTCTGTTCGAGCACCGATTCGTACTGCGGATCGTTAATTGGGATCAACGGCCGTTGACTCAACTGCCAGGCAAACATCGCCAGCCAGAGACCACCCATTCCGACGGGCGCGACCACATCCATCCAGCTCACATGAAAGTGCTCGTGCAGAAAACTCGGTGCAATCGTCCAGAACAAATCAATCAGACGCATCAACAGTACCAGCGTCGCGACGATCGCCAACTTCCCTGCATTACGCTTGAAAGAGCGCGACAGCAGAAACAAGAACGGAAAAGCAAAATGCAGCACCACCACCGCCAGCGCGATTGCGCCCCAACCCGCGTGTGTGCGAGGCAGGTAGTAGTGAATCTCCTCCGGCAAATTTCCCGACCAGATAATTAAGAACTGGGAGAAAGCAAAATAGGTCCAGAGCATGACCAGCGCCAGAAGTAGTTTCCCCAAATCGTGGAAATGTGACTGAGCGACGATCTCGCTCATCGGTTCGTGCCTGACAAGAACGGCCATCGCGGCGATGGTGAACGCCAACCCGCTCAAGGCCCAGCCCGCGACGAAAATGAAACCGTAGATAGTGGAATACCATTCCGGCTCGAGCGACATAAACCAGTCTACCGACGCGAATGTCACCACAAAAACAAACAGCACCAGACCCGGCCCGCTCAGGACCCTCATGCGCTTCGTATGCTGAAGTTCCGCCGTCACATCCTGCAACTTCGACCAACGATTCAGGAGGTAAGCCAGAAGGCCCAGGACAGCGAAATAGATCGCTGCGCGAACGGTGAAAAATGGCAGGTTTAGATACTTCGCCTTCGACGATAAGACCGGGCTGCTGGCTACTTTAACGGCATCCAGCCAGTCGTAGATGCGGTGGGCGCCGAGAACGATGGGCACGAATAGAATTGCGACTAACGGCAGCGTTCGCGTCGAAGCTTCCAGGACGCGGCGGATCACAAAGCCCCACCCGCCACCGGTGAGGTGCTGCAACATTAACAGAGCGAGCGAACCTACCGAGATGCCCACCCAGAATGAAAACGCGAACAGGTAGGAACGGAAAAATTGCACTGAATCCATGAAAAACCCGACTACCAACACAACCGTAAACAGGGCGCCAACGATCAGGGCGCGCTGCTGCCATTGTTTCACCAGCGGTGGCGGATTGTAGGAGGCAATCGTCACTGGTGTGGTCCTCCACTTTGCGTTGGTGGGCTCGTCGCTCGATGAGGCGGTGTCGGAGATGCCTCGGGCTGCTGCTGCGTTAGTTGCAGTGCGCGAATGTAAGCAACGATGGCCCAGCGATCCTGCGCGGAAATCTGCGCGGCATAACCTGGCATTGCCCCCCAACCGTTCGTGATCGCGTCAAAAAAGTGTCCAACTGGCGCCTGCCTCAATCGATCGTCATTAAACGACGCCGCCCGGCGAAAGCCGCGCCTCACAATCATCCCGTCGCCGCGTCCGGTCAGGCCATGGCAGGCCGAGCAGTAAATTTCGTAGCGTCCCTTCCCGCGGTCCACCAACGCTTTAGTTACCATCAGCGGGAAGACCTCGACGTCGTCAGGATAGGCGGCCGCGCCCTGGGGCACCGCGCCGCCGGTTGTTACGGGCGCCGGGCCCGGAGTCGAGGTGAGTGCTCGCCCTGGCTTCTTGCCAGTGAAAAATTCCGTGTCCTCCTTCAAAAATCCCCGCGCTACCGTACCGGGCACCGGAGGCCGCGAAGACAATCCATCCCGGAAGAATGTTGACGAGCGATACGGTTTCATCTTCGGCTGATCCTGCATGTCGAGGCGACACGAGGTCAGAAGCAGGAGGCAGACGGCGCTCAGCAGCAGAACCGAAAGAGACCGAGGCTGACCGCCTACCCTCGGTGGCCTAAGATTGCCTGCCGTCTGCCGACTGCCGTCTGCCGACTGTTGTTCAGACTTCAACATCATTAACTTCCGTCGGGCCAAGCCCTTTCATAAACTGCATCGCTTCATCGTGCTTAAACTTTGGATCGTTTGCCTCAATCACCAGGAAGAACCGATCGCGCGTAGCCAGCGCGAAATTCGGCGCGTTGAAAACCGGGTGGTAGGGTTGGGGCAACTTATTCAGCACCAGCATTCCCAACACCGCCGCAAACGCCGCACACAAAACTGTGGTTTCAAACATGATCGGGATGAAAGCCGGCCAACTGTTGTACGGCTTGCCACCCACGTTTAAAGGATAGTCGACCACTTCCATCCAGTACTGCATGAAGAAGCCGCCCAGTCCGCCGATGATTCCGCCAATCAAAACAATCAAAGGCAAACTGGTCTTGGTGAAACCGATCGCCTCCGAAAGTTCTTCAATCGGATAAGGCGAGTAGCCGTTAATGCGCCGGTAGCCGGCTTCGTACGTCCTCCGCGCGGCCGCCACCAGTTCGGTCGGACTATTAAACTCCGCCATGATGCCGTAAAGCGCATGACTGCCGTGACGGCGACCGTGCGCAGGGGTAGCGGCTGCATGATGGAAGGGTTCAGGGTCTTCCAGATCGTGCTCCCACTGCTCCTGATCTTTGTTTTCCTCGTCAGCCATCTTAAGTCCTGAGTCTCGAGTCCTCAGTCTCGAGTCTGCATCACTCTTCAACTTCCGCTTCCGGCAATATTGTGCGCATCTCAAAAATTGAAATCATCGGCAGGAAGCGAATGAACAAGAACAACAACGTAAAAAAGAACCCGATAGTGCCGATAAACATCGTCCAGTCCCAGACTGAAGCTTGATACATGCCCCATGACGACGGCAAAAAGTCTCGATGCAAACTGGTGACTACGATCACAAAACGCTCCAGCCACATCCCGATGCTAACCACAAACGAGAGCACCCAGAGGATCAGCAGGTTAGAGCGAAAACGTTTGAACCACAGGAACTGTGGCGCCACGATGTTGCAAAGGATCAGCGCCCAGTAATACGGGGCATAAGGGCCATGCATCCGGTTCCAGATCATGAAGCGCTCAAACCGGTTGCCGCTATACCAGCCGAAGAAGGCTTCCATGACGTAGCCGTAGCCCACAATCAGGCCCGTAGCCAGCATGACCTTCGCCATGTTGTGCATGTGGCGCATCGTGATGAAGCTCTGCAGCCCATAAAGTTTTCGCAGCGGAATCGTCAGCAGCAAAACCATCGCGAAGCCCGCATAAATGGCGCCGGCCACGAAATACGGTGGAAAGATTGTGGCGTGCCATCCTGGAATGATGCCGACTGCGAAGTCGAAGCTGACGATGGTATGGACCGAGAGCACCAAAGGTGTAGCCAGGCCCGCCAGCAGCAGATACGCCATTTCATAGCGATGCCAGTGTCGCGCTGAACCGCGCCAACCCATTGCCAGCAGTCCATAGAGAATCTGAAAGGGTTTGCTGCGGGCACGATCGCGCAGCGTAGCGAAGTCGGGAATCAAGCCGACAAACCAGAACACCGCCGAGACCGTCGCATAAGTTGAAACCGCAAACACGTCCCACATCAGGGGGCTGCGAAACTGCGGCCAGATGCCCATCGTGTTTGGATAAGGAAACAACCAGTAAGCCAGCCAGGGACGGCCCAGGTGCATGATGGGATACATTCCCGCCTGGGCCACGGCAAACAAAGTCATCGCCTCGGCGAAGCGGTTGATCGAGGTTCGCCATTTTTGCCGCAGCAGCAGGAGGATTGCGGAAATCAAAGTGCCGGCGTGACCGATTCCGATCCACCAGACAAAGTTGAGAATATCCATCCCCCAACCGACGGGAACATTGACGCCCCAGAGTCCAATTCCCACAAAGACAAGGTTGGTGATAGTCAGCAGCAATAACTGGAAGAGCACAAACGAGATGGCAAAGCCCAGGAACCACCAGATCGGGGTCTTGCGCTTGAGCACGATCGAGCTGATCTTGTCAGTGACCGACGCAAACGTCAGTCCTGGCTCGATAACTGGCGTTGTCGAGTGGTGAATCGGTGCCTGGTTGTCGATCTCGTCTGCCATTCAAACCTTGGAAAACTAAATCACAGTCTTGTTTTTCAATCCCCAAACCGGACAGGCAGGAATGCCTGTCCTACGTGATCTCCGGATTGGGGTTCTTCAAAGCCGTCAAATAGGTGGTGCGCGGGCGCGTGTTCAACTCACCCAACAGTGAATAATTGCGTTCCTGAGCTTTGAGTTTCGAGACCTTGCTGTTGGGATCGTTGATGTCGCCAAAGACAATTGCTTCAGTCGGGCAAACAGCCTGGCACGCAGTCACAATTTCGCCGTCCTGGACCTTTCGTCCCTCAATCTCCGAAGTAATCTTTGCCGCCTGGATTCGCTGGACGCAGTAAGTGCACTTCTCCATCACGCCACGGCTGCGCACCGACACCTCCGGGTTTCGCATTAGCTGATATGTCGGCGTGTCCCAATCCTGATAGAGAAAGAAGTTGAAGCGTCGGACCTTGTATGGACAGTTGTTTGCACAGTACTTCGTCCCGACGCAACGGTTGTAAACCATGTCGTTGAGGCCTTCGGCGCTATGCACTGTCGCATGCACCGGGCAAACCGGTTCGCAGGGCGCGTTCTCGCAGTGCATGCAGGGTACCGGCATGAAGTTTGTGCCTTCCGGATTGTTGGGGTCATCACCTTTGAAATATGTGTCAACGCGAATCCAGTGCATCTCGCGACTACGAACCACCTGCTCTTTGCCGACGATGGGGATGTTGTTTTCCGACTGGCAGGCGATCGTACAGGCGTTACAACCGACACAGTTATTCAGATCGATCGCCATGCCCCACGCGTAACCCATACCCTGGTTCTTGTAATCGTAGTTTGGATAAAGCGTTTCGTCGGGCCCGGGTTCGTGTGAGTGCGTCTCGTGTTTGCCATGAAGAAACTCTTCCAGTGTTTGTTCGCGGATTACGTCGCGCGGTTCCTTACTGAAATTCGGATCCTCGAGGTTGAAGTGGAGTTGCGTTACCGCAAGCTGATGCTGCGCTGCGGCCTTTTGGATCTGAACCTCGCCAGCCGACCATGGCGCATCCGAGGTGCGAAGCTCGTAAGCATTGAACCCATGACCGTTGCCAACCCTGCCCGCGAGTCTTCTACCGTAGCCAAGATGAATGGTGATGACATCGTCCGGCTGGCCCGGTGTGATCCAGGTTGGCACCGCGCTAAGAGTTCGGCCCTGGTGACTAATGTTGAGCGTGTCGACGTAAATGTCGCCGCCCTTCT
>JAXIOV010000105.1:0-7831 GCA_045403245.1 Pyrinomonadaceae bacterium
TGCCGCCGAGCGACTACCCGGAGTTGAGTTGCTTCAGATGGATGCCCGGGAAATCCCATTCCGTGAAGAGTTTGATGTGATAGGTGCCTTTGACGTCTTGGAACACGTCAACGAAGACGAGGAAGTCCTGGCGCAGATGTATCAGTCTACACGGAGGCAGGGAGGCATTCTGTTGACTGTTCCGCAGCATTCATTTCTTTGGAGTGAGATCGATGAGTACTCCCGTCATGTGCGCCGGTACAACGCTCGCGACTTGAAAGCTAAGGTCGAACGCGCGGGGTTTGAAACATTGAGGACAACTTCTTTCGTCTCGTTTCTTATGCCATTGATGGCCATTTCAAGGCTAAAGCAACGCCGAGCCTTTGATGCTTCAGCGGAAATGAGGATCAGTGGCCCGCTCAATTCTCTCCTCGAGCAAGCTCTCAATCTCGAGGGCGCGATGATTAAGGTAGGCGTTTCCTTCCCTATTGGAGGCTCGCTGCTTTTGGTCGCTAAAAGGACCTAGGAGAGACAAGTTCGGGAAAAGCTCACGAGCTGTTCAAGAATCGATGGCGAATAGAGAACCCGCCCGGCGATGAAAGAACTTGCCTATCTTGAAAGAACTAGATTGGTCCCGTGGAGCAAAGGCGAGTCTTACTTTATGAGCGCTTCAACTTCTTTCATCCTCAAGTCTAAATGGTGTTTCATAGCAGTTGTAGCGATTACCTTCCTGGCACTATTGCCTCAAATTCATTTTTGGTTTGTGCGAGGTAAGGACTGGCACGGTGCCTATGCGACTCTTCAAGGAGATGAGTTTCTCTATTCAGCCTACGTGAACGCGTTGATAGATGGGCGACCTCGTCGCAACGATCCGTTTGCCGGCAGAGACAGCACTCCGAACTCGCCACTCCCGGAATCAACCTTTTCAATTCAATTCGTTCCGTCATTCGTCATTGCCCGATTGGCTCGATCCTTCGGAGCGTCAGCATCGAGTGCTTTTATCGGATTGATCATATTAACCGGACTGCTCGGGAGTTTGTCGCTCTTTTGGTTGCTGTCCTCCATCACCGGCGACGAGCGATTGGCGGCGGTCGGAGTGATATTCGTTTTGTGTCTGGGAGCGCTTGCCGCAGCGCAGGGTGTGATTGGGTTGTTCCTGAAGTCTGGCGTTATTTTGCTTGGGTTTCCTTTTCTCAGACGTTATCAGCCCGCAGCAACATTTCCGCTCTTCTTCGTCTTTTGTGCCCTGGTCTGGCAGGCGCTTAATCATGAAAACAAGCGCCGGGCACTGATTTACGCGACGATCGCGGGACTAACTCTAGCGGTGCTCGTGTTCTCTTATCTTTATTTGTGGACCGCGGCTGCCGCGTGGCTTTTGTGCCTCGCGGTGCTCTGGCTTTACCTGCGACCAAAAGGAGAGAGATTCGGTGCCTTAGCGTTGTTCGCTACGACTGCCGCGTTAGGGGCGTTCGCTCTCATTCCCTACGCCTACCTTGTTTCGCACCGGGCTGCAAATCTGGAAGAAGCGCAGACCCTGGTTTTGACTCATTGGCCTGATCCGTTTCGCGCGCCGGAGCTAATCGGAGTACTCATTCTGATTGCGCTAGTCATGGGGGTAAGACGCGGCAAAATTGAACCGGGCGACCCGCGCGTTGTCTTCGCATCATCCTTCGCGTTGCTTCCGATAGTTCTATTCAATCAACAGGTATTGACCGGACGTTCAATGCAACCGTATCACTTCGAGAGTTTTGTTGCGAACTACGCTGTGCTGATTGCCCTGGTAATCATTACTGCGCTTCTCTACCGGCCGATCAAACGCCGAGCGTTGTTATGGATCGCAGTGCTGTGCATTTTGTGGGGAGCAGCAGAAGTAAGCATGCCAATATTGGCGAACTATCGGTCGAACGTCGCTGCCGACGAGATGGTTCCGGTGCTGCTGCGTTTGAGAGATTTATCGAAGCAGGACGGAACGTTTTCGAGTCTCCGCGATCGAGGCAAAACATCTACTCTGGTTTTCTCTCCACAACGTGATGTCATGGGCCTGCTACCTACGTGGGCGCCGCAAGGCACACTGCTCGGGATGGGATCGTTGGATTTTGGAGGTGCGTCGCAAAACGAGCGGAAAGAAATGCTTCATATGTTTCTCTACTACTCCGCGGCGGATGGCGGTCGTTTACGGGAGTTATTGAATGAGAGGGCCGGCGACACCTTCATGAGCCATTACGCCCGGATGGCCATATTCGGCCACGAGCGAGTTGTGCCTTTGCTGAGGAATCATGTCGATCCCATACAGCCGTCAGAGATCGAAGAAGAAGTGAGGGTCTATCAGGCCTACTCAGACTCCTTCTCGCGCGACAGGGTCTTGCAGCGTCCGATTACTTACGTAGTCACCAGGGGCGACTCGGATTTGTCTCATGTTGATCAGTGGTATCAGCGCGATGCCGGTGAGAAGTTCGGACAATATGATCTATTTCGTTTGGAGCTTCGGAAATAGCACGGCGCGGTTTCCTTGCCGGACCTCAGACCTACGCGTTCGGGTTGAAAAACCAGATCAACTAAGGCGCAACACGGTAGACCGACACTTCCTTAAAGTACACTTCGTTACATTGCACGGCTGGCTCAGCCAAAATTTCAAACCTTTCGCGCAAATGTTTCTCCAGGATTGAGTCAATCTCTGGATGGGATCCGTGGAAGAAGAAGATTCGTCCACTGCTATTGGGAGATTTCATCGCGGCAATCTTGTCCACCAATGATCTCGCCTCGCCCTCGAGCGCCGCCAGCCGCCCGGGATCTTGAACACTGCCTTCATAGCCCGGATGCTGATCGATTTCAGCGGGAAAGCTGGTCTCAAACAATTGCTTTGTTACTGGCGTTATCCCCAAATAATAGTCGATTGGCAAACGAGTCAGGCTCGTGAATATCACCACGTCACCGTCCTTCGTACTCTGGTTAAGGTATGCCGCCATTGAGCGGTTGTCGCAGGGTCCAGACGCTGGATGGGCAACAACAAAGCCGACGGCGGTGAGCGTGATAAGCGCAAACGGCAAGAGATAGTTTGTCGCCTTTCCTATGAGCGCTCCGATAGTGACGGCAAAGAGAGGAAGACCAATTATGGCGAATCGGGAATTAAAGATTGGTTTGACTTCGGAAATAAGAAGGGGAGTCAACACCGTGATCAGCAGCAGCCAAAGCGGAAGACTTGTGATACCTAGTTTGCTGAAATGGCTCAAAGGAACGAATCCACTTCTCCACCAAAAAAACAGAAGCACCGGAAGCACGAGCCAGAGCACACCACCGTAAAGGAAAAGCAAGTCTGCCATCATGGAAAGCCCGGGCTTCTTTACCCAGGCGAGGCCTTCGCTGGAGTTTGTGATCTGGTCGAACAGGATGGGCGCCCACAGAAACAGGTAGGGAAGCAGCGACAGGACAATTGCCAGCACAAACCTCTTAATCCGCACCTGGCGATAGAACAAAAGTTGAAACACTATTTGGCCGAAGAGGACAAAGAAGAATGCGATGTGCGTAAAAGTACCGAGAACATTGACTGCAACATAAAGAGCAAACAGCAGACGGGAGTTTCGCGGTTTGATTGAGAATTGCAGGCTAAGCCAGGTGGACAGAATTGAGAGCAACGACAACAGTGAATACATGCGGGCAAACTGTGCTGAGAGAATCGCCAGCGGGCTTATCAGATAAATAGCCGCGCATAACATTGCAGTCTTGGTCCCGTATAGTTCTCGCGCCAACCCATAGACTGCAAAAACGGAAAGAACATAGAACAAACCCGACAGGCTTCTGACAGCCCGCTCTCCCGTCCCAAACAAGCGGATCCACGAATTCAGAACGTGAAAATAAAGTGGAGGATGAACGTCGGCCTTTAACGCTGCTACCCGCGAACCGTAATTCAGTGCGGCCGTTTTGATGCTCCAAACCTCATCGGAACTGTAGGCAGTGTTTGAGTTGTAAAGCACGAAGAAGGACGAGCACACCAGGAGCAAGATTAGGCCCGTGCGGGTCACATTGGCCGAAACTTCCGAGCTCCTTTGAGGCTGATGATCTAAGGTCAAGACTTTTCTACCAGCACATTTGTCACTTGCTTTCGCGACTTCTCAAAAGATTCCGAGTATTAATACCTCTTGATCTTGATATAGTCACTGATGTGAAGCGGCCTTCCCCCCGAAGCATTTTTCTTTGCTCCGTCTCCGTGGCGCTATTGGTGCTGTACCTGTACGTGTGGCTTTCTTTCGCCGGCAGCTCTACCGTTAAACGATCTGACTTCATAATCTACTACACCGCGGGTAGCCTGCCGCTCAACAAGCTCTACAACCTTGAAGCACAGCGGGAACTGGAGGCCCGCGTAGTGGGTTCGCCGTTCCCTGTAGAAGGGGAAGTCCTGCCATTCAACCATACACCGGTCTTTGTTCCCCTATTGCACCTGCTGGTCAACGATGACTACGCCTCTTCATATTTACGATGGACGGCGCTTTTATGGCTTGCTGCTTTCGCATGTGCGTTTCTGATTTTTAGAATGACTGCCGACCTTGCAGTGGCCTTCGCAGCCGCCAGCTTTTACCCTCTCTTCACCTACATCCAGCAGGCCCATGACACTGTTTTCCTACTTCTCGGCCTCGTCCTGGGTGCTCACTTGCTTTCTATGCAGAAAGACTTGCTGGCTGGAATAGCATTGTCCCTTACCACCCTTAAACCGCATTTTGCGATTTTTCTCGCCGTGCCCCTCATCGCGAGGCCGAAAGCCTTCCTCGGTTTCTGCGCTGCTTCAATGTTGCTGGCGGTCTACAGCGTACTTCTGATTGGCATTAACGGCGTGTCAGAGTTTCTCGCACTACTTAAGTTAAGCGCTGGTGGCGAGATGTTTGGCATGCGCCCTCTAGCAATGTTGAATTTGCTTGGACTCATGGAAAGGGCGGGCGTCGGCCCTGGCGTGGCCCGTCCCATCGCGTGGGCGGTCTTTTTCCTATCCGCCATTTTTCTGCTGGTTATCTGGAAGCGAAGGCCGCTAGACCCGCCTCTTACGCTGACCGTGCTACTCGCAGTTTTTACCTCTCCGCATTTGCACGGACACGACCTCGCACTACTTCTTGCCGGTTTCGCTACACTGTTCAAGCCGAATGCTCTTTGGCTGCTCGCTGCGTCTCTGGCATTGATTGCCTTGAACATCAGACCGGGCAATTGGCAATTCGTCGTCCCATATCTACTAATGGCTGCGCTCCTAACCATGTGGATCAAGGATTTCCGGCACGCCAACACTGCAAGTAGATGAGGCGAATATTTTTAGCGTCGTATCGAACCAATAGGGTTGACATTGCGCTAAGCTTGCGCTGTGGCACCTCGGTGCGCTAGATAACTCACTGGGTTCTATTGGGATTGTTGTTGGTGATTGACGCCGAGAGCAGTCAGACCGCGCCGTGCGCTATCCTCTGCATTGCGACGACAATCGAACTACACCAAGTTAAGGTGTTTCTAAGTTGATCAAGTAGAGAACGGAAGGGCCTCTAAAGAACGTGACGGGCCTGAACTGCTGATTTGGCAGTCCTTGCCCGTCAGATCTTAGGCAATTGTCGTGGGATGTACGGAACTCAATCAGCTCTGGGCCGCTGCGTTCTCGAGTCGGTTCTTGATGGTAGTGGCCCACGTGCCGCCGCTGGCGTAAATGACGGCTGCGGCAACAGCGATGAGACCGGCGATGACTGCGTACTCCAGTGTTTCCATACCGCTCTCATCTCTCAGGAATTTCTTGATGGTTTTCATTTGGTTTGCTCCTCAAAGTCTCTTCTGACGGAAATTAGATTCATGACCCCGACTTCCGCACGTCGCCCGGGCGAAAACAGGAATTGCACAAGAAGTGCAGGCGTCATCCCAGGAAACCTGAGAGATCGCATCCCGTCGATCACGGCAACACTTCTCGTGCAGGATTTCCCTCCGCAACGGTTGTGCCGCTAGGCCGACTACCGTCCAACCAGAGTCTGCTTCCAGTATTGGGAGGCGGACCAATGCCTGAAAACACTGGAGTTTTGGAGGATGGTAATTTGCTTTTAAACAGAGCATTCACCTGTTGTGTCAATATCATTTTACTGTTTGGGTGCTCGCCAGCGAGCAGTTGTCGCTCATTCGCCCACCACAAATGAGTTCAATCAGCGAAAAGATCTCGATTTCCCAATGCCTTAGCCCCGCCTTCGTCCGGCATATCTGTTGCTCAGTATTTTTCCCCCGACAATCGCGCGCTGGTTTCAGAGAGGCCGCATATGAAATGTAGACGTTTGCGTTTGCTGTTCGTGCCCTTGCTCCTCATAACGAGTTACTCGTTTGTGTGGGCACAGGCTGAGGCACCGTCGGGGGTCACCATTCGTGCGCTTCGTAACAGCGACGTACTGCGCATGCATCGGTCCCGGATGAAACCTGGTGAGATTATCGCCAAAATAGTGTCGTCCCCCTGCAACTTCGATACGTTCCCTCCAGTCTTAAGAGAGCTGAAAATGAAGGGACTGCCTGCCAGCGTCCTCATGGCTATGAAGATGGCCCCTTATGGCCCGCCACTCTCAACCCGTAACGCTCTTCCCGCCCCCGAACCCCCGCCGCAAACCACCCGCGTGCAGATCCCGGCCGGAACGACGATCGAGATCGAAACCGCCAACCCAGTTTCATCGGGCCAGGCCAAGCAGGGAGACCGAATGACGTTTCTGGTCTCTCGCCGCGTACTGGTTGACGACGTCCTCGTGATCGACCGGGGCGCGTTGGCCAGGGCGCATGTAATCAAGCGCAAACGAGCTGGAGCCTGGGGCCGTGGTGGCTCACTCGACTGGGTCCTTGAAGATGTGGTCGCGGTTGACGGAACTCGCGTTCCGATCAAACTGACGGATCGTCTTGAGGGGAAGAATGTCAGCACCGCCGTAGTTATCGCCGCGATCGCAACTGGCGCGGTAATTTTTCCCTACACACCCCCGGCCGGGTTGATTTGGGCGATGAAGAAAGGTGACGAGGCTGTCCTCGACGAGAGCCGGAAGTCCACCGCGATCGTCGGTACCAATACGGAAGTTGCCGGCTTGTTGCCAAAGGAGAAAAAGACGATCTTTCACTCGGTCGAGACGCTGAATGCCGCCGATAAGGAGAAGGGAACCCTGGGAGGTTCCGGTAATAGTTTTAAGCCGACCCCGATCGGAAAGCACTAAGACGGGGGAACAGGGGAAGAGGGGAACAGGGAAAAGGGGAAAGGGGAAAGGGTAAGGGGTAAAGGGAAGCGCTTCGGCGTTGTCCCTTTTTTTGTTGGGGTAAGGTGTCCGTTGATTTTCCCTTAGCCTGCAGCGCGACATCCTTGGGTCAAAGGATCTCGATCAAATTTTCCACCCCTGAAGAGTCTGTCGAGAAAACAGCGATCAGGGAACCGCGAATTCAGCCCGGAGGGCTCGCAGATAGTAGCCGGTGGTCGAAGCGCAGCGTAGACCACCGGATCATACGACGAAAACGACCAGCACCCCGGGAGGGGTGCCAGATAAGCGGCTCCACCCCAAAGCCAGCGATTTCGCGGACCGGCTTCCGATGGGGTGCGATACGCGCGAAGTTTCTCAATCTTGCACCCCTCCGGGGTGCGGGTCGTTCGTTTACGTGATCCGGTGGTCTGCACTTCGTTCCGACCACCGGCTACTATCTGCGAGCCCTCCGGGCTGAATTCGCGGTTCTCTGATCTCGGTTTTCCCGACAAACCCCTCCGGGGTGAGACTGAGAAATTCGTCAGAAAAGCCAACGCGCAAAATCGTTTGGCTGAGGTGGCGAGGCGAAATTATCTTGCACCCCTCCGGGGTGCGGGTCGTTCGTTTACGTGATCCGGTGGTCTACG
>JAXIOV010000155.1:0-16097 GCA_045403245.1 Pyrinomonadaceae bacterium
TGATAAACTCAACATCAGGATGAATAGCCAGACTTTGATCGTGATTGGAATGTTTCTCTTCGGCGGGTTGCTCGGCGCGGTTTTCACGTGGCTCTGGCTCCGCACGAGACTGACGACCGACGGCGCCGCCCGACTTGCCACCCTCCAGGAGCGTCTCGCCAGCCGGGACGGAGAGTTGCAAAAACTGCAGGCAGCTCTCGAAAAAGAGGTTACGGATCGAAACCTGACCAGAGAAGAAAATGCGTTGCTCCGTGCGGATCTCCAGGGCGAGCGACGAGCTGCTGAGGAAAGACTCTCCTCATTTAATAAGGCTACTGAAGAGCTGTCGCAGAGGTTCAAAGCGCTGTCTCGCGATGCACTAAAAGACAATAACCAATCGTTTCTCGAACTGGCTCAGAGTACGCTGGAAAAGTTTCAGGACGGCGCGAAGGGAGATCTGGAGCATCGACAAAAAGCTATTGACCAGCTGGTCAAGCCGCTCAAGGAATCGCTGGAAAAGGTCGACGGCAAGATTGGAGAGCTGGAAAAAACGCGGGCAGGCGCCTATTCGGAGCTCCGGGAACAGGTGAAAGCCCTGGCGACCTCTCAATCACAGCTGCAATCGGAGACGGGAAATTTAGTGAAGGCTTTGCGCGCACCGCACGTGCGTGGGCGTTGGGGCGAGATTCAGTTGCGGCGGGTGGTTGAGCTCGCAGGCATGCTTCAATATTGCGACTTCGTCGAACAGGAAACCGTCGCAACTGAAGACGCTCGGATACGTCCCGACTTGATTATCAGGCTTCCGGGAAACCGAACCATCGTCGTTGATTCCAAAGTTCCTTTCGAAGCTTTTTACGAATCAATCGCGACGACGGATGAGACCGTTCGGCTCGCAAAGTTGAAAGAACACGCGCGGCTGGTGCGCACGCACATCAACTCGTTGAGTCGCAAGTCGTATTGGGAGCTGGTGCAACCAACGCCGGAGTTTGTGCTGCTCTTTTTGCCGGGCGAGACGTTCTACAGCGCGGCGCTTGAACACGACCCCAAACTAATCGAAGACGGCGTCGGCGAGAAAGTGATTATTGCCACACCGACCACGCTGATCGCATTGCTAAAGGCAGTGTCCTACGGCTGGCGCCAGGAGCAAATGGCAGCTAATGCGGAAGAGGTAGGTGAACTTGCGAAGGTTCTCTACGATCGTTTGCGCGTATTTACCAGTCACTTTACTGAGATAGGACGCGGGTTGGTTAAGGCAATCGACTCGTACAACAGAAGCGTCGGTTCCCTTGAGGCACGCGTGCTCTTTACCGCCCGGAAGTTTAAGGAGCGTGGGGCAATCTCCGGCGAAGAGATTGAAACGCTTGAACCGATCGACAAAGTCGCCCGTCCGCTTAGCCTTGACGAAGGTGGTTTGTTTCCCGATCTGGTCGCGGCAGAAACTGAACTTCCGGAAGACGATTTGCCGCTGCTTAGTTCAATGAAAGCTGGCGCCGGTGAAAAGTAGACAGCAACTGTCCGCAGAGTACGCAGATTAAGAAGAACCTGAAGACAGAAACCGGACAATTGACGATCTGAACTCATTTCCGACGAGATGAACCGAATCTGCGAAGTCTCCGGAATCTGTGGAGTAAGTTTTGGCAAAAGAGATTTGGTTAGGTCCGCTGCTTGGCAACAATCGGTCGCGTTTAGTCAAACGTTGCGCTGAACTCGTTTCGGAAGGTAAGTCGAATAGCTTTCTTTACCTGGCGGCGTCTCATCCGCTGCTGGAATTAGTCACCGAACAAATTCTCGATGGTGAGCAAAACCGCGGACTGTGGGGCGAACTCCCTGTCTACCTTTTTCGAGGCTTTGTCAGGCGCGTCCTTTCAACCGCCATTCACGAAGAGTCCGGCATTGCCGTAGCGCCGCGGGTCCCAATCGATCGCGAAGAACTTCCGCTCAAGCGCGGTCTGATCTCACAAATTCTCAAGCAACTGGCAGCCAACGGAAAATTGACCGGCATCAAGGCGCTGGCTAATCGTGAAGGCTGCGTTAACACGATCGCCACTTTGATTGGCGAGATTCAACGGGCCGGTAAGACGCCGGCCGAACTCGCCGAGATCGTGGAGAAGCGGGTTCGTGATTTGAACGGGGTAAGTGAAGGGGTGACTGCGAAACCGGGCCAAACCGTTGGCTCCTTCCAACCAATTCCGGTGCAAACTGATTTCGATCGCGACGTTGCGCAAATCTATTCAACCTATGCGGGCATTTTGGAGCAACACAATTTCACTGACGCCGACGGCGATCAGTTGCGCGCCCTGGCGATTCTCAATGGCGAGCTGAACGGCCACGCAATCCGCGTCCCGTGGTTAGAAGATGTCGACCTGTTGGTGCTCGATGGCTTTTTCGACTTCACGCCGGTTCAGGGTGAGATGTTGCGCCGGCTGATTACCCGGATCCCCGAGGTGGTGGTGAATCTCAACAGCGACGATCGCAACCCCACCATCTTCGAACCTTTCAGTAACACAATCGAGCAACTGAAGAGCATCGCTGATTTCAAACTTGAATCCCGAACAGAGTCTGCACCCGCCGCCGGCGCGCTTGCGGAACTGCGCGAAAAGTTGTTCAAACCCACGGACCCGGAACAAAGCGTGAGCAAAAATGCCGCCACCGGCCTGCAACAAAACATTCGTTTGTTTACCTGCGCCGATCGTGAAACCGAGATTCGCAAAATTGCAAAAGAGATCAAGCGTCTCGTTCTGAGGGACAACTTTTCGCTGTCAGAGGTTGCGTTGGTGGTGCGTGAACGCGCTTCTTATGCCGAAACCATCGCGCGGGTGATGCTGGATGAGGGGATTCCCTGCAACCTCGAACCGCGCGTCAGCGTGACGGAGATTCCGGCCGTGCGCGCCGCTCGGAAGCTATTTGAGATGCTCGACGACGTTGCTCGCGCCGAAAAGCCCGACGTGAAAGTTGCCGACCTGGCGGATTTGATTAAGTCGGAATACTTCCGGATAGACGAAGCAGAATTGAAAGAACTCACCGAAGCCTTTGAACTGAAGTACGGCGACGTTCTGACAACGGATGAAAACCAGGTAGGACACGCATTCCTGCCTGTCACGTCGGCCCGAGACTTCAAGGATCGGGATATCAAGGCCCGAGATGTTAAGGACCGAGTTATTAACGAGGGACAGACAGGAATGTCTTTCCTATCGCCAAGCGAGAAGTTCAAACTGGCGCTGGGGATTGGGCGCTGGGATCCCGACAGCCTGGAAAACACCGTCGCGTTCGTGGGCGGCGGGTTGAGCATGACTTCGTGGCTCGATCGCGCGCGCAAGCTGCTGGCAAACTGGCCGCAGGTGAAAGCAACCACGGATCTGGTTACGCCGGAGACGGCCAACGGCGCCGGCGATGAAGAGACCGATCAGATTGAAGACGCCGACAAGGTTGCGACTGATGATCGCGGCGTGACCAGGAAGCGCCGGCCGCCGCGCGACGTGCATCCGGCGGCGATAGCCTGGGCATCGCTGGTATTCGATCGACTCGGCGACACGATCAAGAGTATCAAGCGCGAAGCGGCGCCGAGCGACCTGCGCTCCAGTTTGATGGCGCTACTCGAGCGGCTGCAGTTCTCGTCGCAAATTAGAAAGCCTGCCCGGGTGGTGTTTGATGAAAGCCAGCTGCCACACGTGATGCTGGATTTGCGCGGGTTGGAAGCTTTGCGACGCGCGTTTGTGGCAGCTGTCAAGAGTATCGAACTCACGTCTTTCGTTGATCCTGAAAAGCCCGGGTCTTCTAACGCGCGACTCACGAGTTTTCTCGGCGAAGTGATCCGTGCACTCAACGCAGAAGTCTCAATTGGCAAAACGGCTGAGCGCGGCGGCTTGCGCGTTTTGGAAGCCACTGACGTACGGGGGCTGCGTTTTCGAGCGGTTTTCATTGCGGGTTTGGTTGAGGGCGGCTTTCCCCTGCGTGCATCACGCGACTGGATCTATCCGCACGAAGAACGCGAACGATTGAAGCGCGAATACGATCTGACTTTGGAAGACATCTCCCCGGCGACCTTGCTCAAGGAGGAGCATTACTTTTACCAGGCTGCCTGCCGGGCCACCGAAAGACTATACCTCTCACGTCCCTTGTTGCTGGATGACGGCAACGAAACAGTTGGTTCGTATTACATCAACGAACTGATTAGGGCGATCCGTCCGTTCAAACTCGAAAGCGAGGCGATTCGTCGCGACTTCGATGGCGCGGAGATTTTCGAAGCCTCAACCCTTTCCGAGTTGGCGATTTCGCTGGTCAGGCAGGACGAGCGGCATCGTCATCTCGCCGGACGCGAGGGTCTTCAGCCGTTGCCGGTGATTACGGAAATGAAATCGCGGGCGCAAGCCGCAGGGTTCTTGACGCCGGCAGCGTTGCGCCGTGTTGAGATCGAGCGCGAAAGGGCGGGCACACAGTTTGGCCCATACGACGGCCAGATTACGACGCCGGAGTTGCTCCGGTTGTTGCAACAGCGCTTTGGACCTGACTACGTGCACAGCGCCAGCGGCCTGAGTACTTATGGCAATTGTTCATACCGCTTTTTTGCCAATCGCGTGCTGCGCTTTGAGCCGCGCGGCGAAGCAGCCCTCGACCTGCAGGCCATCGACGCCGGCAAACTCCTGCACGATGTGTTGCGTCGTTTTTTTGAAAGACATCGCGGCGAGCGTTTGACAGACCACGACCGCGAATCGTTACGAACCGAACTGCGCAAGGTTTCTGAGCAGGTTTTCCAGGAACATGAACGCGCAGTGCCGCCGCTGAATCCGGACATCTGGAAGATCGATTGTGAGATCCGAAAAATCATTCTCGATCAGGTTTTGCTTTATGAGCTGGGAGTACAGAAGCAAACACGCGCGGACGTTCGCGCGAGCTATTTTGAAGTCGCATTTGGCATGACGCCCCGCGAGGCCGCCGATCCAAAGTCGAAACTGGAACACCTCGAGCTGGTCCGGTCCACGCCCGCGGGGGAGGAGACGATCAGGATCCAGGGACAAATCGATCGGGTTGACGAAGCGGATGACGGAACTGTGATCGCCTACGACTACAAACTTTCCATGGGCGCGGATGCCGTCGACATGAAGGCCGGTCGCAGTTTGCAATTACCGATTTACCTGGAGGCGCTCGAGCGTTTGTTGCTGCCGGGTCAGGCCATTGCCGGCGGTGGCTACTACATTCTTAAAGCCAGGCCGGGCAGACGTAACAGCGGGATTTATCGCAAAGAGTTTGCCGACTACCTTGGGCTGCAGGCCAGAAACTCAATCCTGACCGACGAAGAGTGGCACGAAGTGCGTCGGGAGGTTGTCGAGCGCATCTGGGAATTTTTTGACGGGATGCGCGCGGGCGATTTTCGCGTCAGGCCGTCGCGAGGGTACGAGACGTGCAGGTTTTGCGACTACTCGGCAGTTTGCCGCTATGACAAGTATCGAATTGCAGGGAAGAAGTGAGAACTCAGGACTCAGGACTCAGAACTTTTGATCTGATTCATGACTAAGCCACGCAAGTTAGAACCCGCGCAGGCCCGCGCTGCGCACACGCTCGAGCGGCACATCTCAGTGACCGCGGGTCCCGGCGCCGGCAAGACGACTGTTTTAGTCGAACGCTACCTGCACATTCTTCGCGAGAAGAAACCTGCCTCAATCGATCAGATCGTTGCCATCACGTTTACAAACCGCGCCGCAAACGAAATGCGCGAACGTTTACGTAAGGCACTGGATGGCTTACTCAAAGCGGCCAGTGGAGCCGAACGCCAACGCTGGATGCGCTACAAGCGCACGCTTGACGGCGCTGTCATTACCACGATTCACGGCTTCTGCATGCGCTTGCTGCGTGAATTCCCCGTGGAAGCAGGACTTGATCCGCAATTCATGTTGTTGGATGAACACCGCGCCGCCACCCTCCTGGCTGCGGCGGTTGAGGAGTCGCTCAACGAATCGCTTGGCCGTCGAGAGGAATCAGTTTCCCGTTTGACCGCGGGCGTTGGCAGACCAATGCTGGCGTCCGAGCTCAGGGAAATGTATCTGAAGGTGAAGGGGCAGGGCCTTGCCTTAGACCGTGTGCTCAACCAAACCGTTGCCAGTCATTCGGCTTCTCAGGACTACGAATCACTCTGCGACGAGTTAGACGCATTGATGGCGGCGTTGATTTCTGCTCGCGGGCTCACCAGCCGCGCTGACGAAAAAAGAGTTGCGGCGCAGGCCGGTTGGGCGCGTGTGCGAGAGATCCTGCGATCAAACGAGGCTTCGCTGCCCGATTACTGCGGGGCCATTGTGGAATTCAGGGAAGCAGCTCGACCGGATGCTCGCGGTCAGATCGCTTCGGTCGTAAAGCAAATCGATGAGCTCCTCTGGGGCGAGAACAAAGAAAAGGGTTTTGGCCGCCTGCCGCAGATGCGTTTTGACATCGTGGCCCGCGATTACGCAACGGCGCTCGTCGTGCTGCTGAAAAATATCGATCGGCGCTTCACGGAAAAGAAGCAGGAGCTTTCCGCGCTCGATTTCGACGACCTGCAACTGCGCGCGCTGGAACTACTACGTCGTCCTGAAGTCTTGCAACGTGCTTCCGCGCGTTACAAGTTCTTCCTGGTTGATGAGTTTCAAGACACTAACGGCTTGCAGCGAGACTTGCTCGAAGCTCTGGTGCTAACGGCGGGTTCGCGCGCCAATCTTTTTATCGTCGGTGATCGGAAGCAATCGGTCTATGGATTTCGGGGCGCTGACGTCGATGTGTTTGCCCGGATGACGGAGGCGTTGTTGTCGGCTGGAGGTGAATCGGTTCCGCTGCCGCTTAACTTTCGCAGCCAGCCGCCCGTGATCAATTTTTTCAACTACCTTTTTGAACGCTTTTTCCAACCAGGTGACGACGTCGATCGAAACGATTTGGGCGAACTTGGCTACGTCGAACATGAATTCAGCGAGGGCAGGCGTGAGGCACGTGATGCCGGACCACTTGTAGAGTTGATGATCGACAGTCTCGCAGGAGATAACGACCCGAAGGCGAGACAGGGTCTCCGCGAGCGCGACGCTAAGCAGTTAGTGCAGCGAATAATTTCTCTGACCCGAACCACAGGAGTTAATACCGAGTCCATTAGCGGTTCCAGGTTCGAGTATCGGGATATCGCGTTGCTGTTTCGGGCGATGACTAACGTGCCCGTTTATGAAGCAGAATTCCGCCGCGCCGGAATTCCGTTTCAGACCGTCCTCGGCAAAGGCTTCTACGAACGCGAAGAGATCACTGATCTGATTCAACTCTGTCGTTTCCTGGACAACCGCAGCGATGAAATCGCGCTTGCCGCGGTACTGCGTTCTCCGTTGTGTGGCATCTCCGACAACACCTTGCTCGCGCTGCGGCTGGCGCCCAACGTTGGCGAAACCCTTCCCGGCTCAGCGCCTCAACCGCGCAGGCGTCCCCGCTCTCTCTTTCAAGCGATCCGCAAGCAACGTGAGATCGACTTCATTGCCGGTGATGAACGCGAGGCACTGGATCGGGCGTGCGAGTTCTTGAAGTCGCTGATCGAGCGACGTAATCGTTACCCGATCGGCGACCTGCTGCGATTTGCTGTCGAAAAATCGGAATACACCACCGTCATTGCTGCCACCTATGACGGCGCACAGCGGCTTGCAAATGTTGAGAAGCTTTTCAATCTCGCCGAAAGGTTTGAACGCTCCGGCGCGCACCTCATTCGCGACTTCGTCAAATATGTCCATGACTTCGAAGCAATTGGCAGCCGTGAAAGTGAAGGCCAGCTCGACGACTCCGCCAACGCTGTGAAACTCATGACCATTCACCAGGCAAAAGGCCTGGAGTTTCCCGTCGTCATCATTCCTGATCTGCATCGTTTGAAACCATCGTGGGAAGGTTATTTCCTGCTCGACCGTCATCGCGGCCTGACGTTGAAAGTGCCGAACGGTCGCGGCCAGATGGTTTCGGGCAGCACGTTCACGCTTTTCAGTGAGCGCGCGCAGTGGCGTGAAAATTTTGAGAGCATGCGGTTGCTTTATGTCGCAGCCACAAGGGCCCAGGACAGGTTGATTCTTTCGGGAGCGACGCGGCAATTGACAGATCTGAAATATCGAAGTGACAACTGGCTGGCGCTGATCTGGCAGGCGATGGAGCTAAACGAGGGAATACGAACGGGCACGCGCATCCTGGGTGAAAACGTCGCTGTAAACGTCACCCTTAATTGCGAGGAGATAAACAGCGCGCCGGCTGAAATTGAGAAGGACGGGGGCCAAAAAGAAATAGACGTCTCCCGGCCGATCGCTGACGCCTTTCCCTTGTTACGACCAGTATCACCAGAAAATGATCGCGCTGTGCACCGGTTCAGCGTCACCCAACTAATCAACTACCAGCGTTGTCCACGCCAGTATTATTTCGATCGCATATTGCACGTACCCACAGCGGATCAGTTGGCCGTTTGGAACGACGCGGAAGCGCCTGAGCCGCCGGCCAACTTAACCGCCACGCTCAAGGGCGCGGTCATCCATCGCTTTTGCGAAACGTATTCAAAAGGGCAGGACGCTGAACAGCTGCTGCGACAAAACTTTGCTGACGTGGTGCGCATTCGTCAGGCGCAGCTGGCTGATCGGCTGGTCGAGATTAATGTGGAAGCGGCAATCGCCGAATTGTTACCCCTGGCGAAAAACTATCTGTCGAGTGATTTGTTTGAGCGCGTGGAACAAGCGCGTGCGCTTCAATCCTCGGCGGCCCCGGTTTTGTCAGTACCATCTGCGGTAGCGGATGGGTCTGGGCTGGTTGCGACGCCCTCTGGCCCGGGTCTCTGGAGCGAACTAAGTTTTGGTTTGCGCCGGCCGCAGGGAATTTTGACGGGAGCGATCGATAAGTTGATCGTGGCGCCGTCAAAGAATGGGAGTGGTTTCGATCTGGAGATTGTTGACTTCAAAACGAATCGACTCCGGCATCAAAAGGCAAAAGATCGCGCGATGAAGAACGAGGTAACGGTTTCTTCGCCAAAAGCCGTTGTTAACGCCGGTTTTCGCGCGGGATCTGATCAGATAGCTTTCGATTTCTCTGCTCGGGTTGAAGAAGTCCGAAGCGCCGAACCTTCAGTCGACGATCAAGTGCGCGCGGCGTCGTCGGATTACCTGCTGCAGATGCAGGCTTACGCCCTAGCCGTTCGCGCGCTCATGCCGGCGATTGGTGAAGCGGGTTTGTCCATCTCTTGCACTCTACATTTTCTCGAACCGGCGCGTGAATTTCGTGTGCCCGAGCACCTGTTGGCGGAAGAAGAGTGCGTGCGTGCCGTCGACAATGCAATCAGCGAAATTATTTCTTCGTCTCAGCCGGGACATTTTCCGGTGAGAACCGCCATGCATTGCCGGACGTGTAACTTTCTCGGCATCTGTCCAGCGGGGCGCGAATGGTTACATTCAACACGTCAAACCGCCTTGTTGAAGTCGGCGGAAGCAGGCCGATAGCGAGTCGCTAGCGAGTCACCCCACCCCTTCACGCAGGAAACCAGCATTAGCACCGGAGCGGCACTCATGCTGGGATCGCGTCTCGCCCGCATCGAGCGCTACCAAGTGGTGGGGTAATTGTGTGTTGCAGTCAAGAACTGCTTCGAATCTGTTGGAAACACCGCTGGGTGGTTACGGGCCTGCTGAAATCACGAGCCAGCTTGTCGCCTTCAGGCGGCAGCCCCGCCGGGCCTATAGGCCAGCCGTTTTACGGCTGGTTCACCGCCGCGTAGTTTTTGTCGAGGCCGCTTCAGCGGCCTTTTCGGATTGCGGCTCGGAGCAAGGCCGTTGAAACGGCCTCCCAACTCATTCCTGGCGGCAGCTAACCAGCCGTAAAACGACTGGCCTATTCGCCCTTTGGGCCAGCCTCGTAAACGAGGCATTTCGAATTTCACGAACAACTCTGTGTTTGACCGCAACACACAATTACACCACTACCCGCTACCAGGCGCGAGTAAGTTTGACAGTCAACTTTGAGTACAATCAGAGATCTGAAGCATGCTTTGCATGCTCGGCGGGCGAGACGCCTGATGATCCCAGTACCTACAGGCCAGTTACGCAGTCACACCTTGGTAATCTCAGGTCGGTTCCGCCCAGGATTGTTTTTCAGATCTCAGCATTCGGCGTTAATCTGTAACAAGAAATCCCGAGACAGGAAAAACCCATGAGCAAACAGAATGGACCCCAAGTAGGAGCCGCTGCGCCTGACTTCACCTTGAAGGACGGAACCAACAACGCCTGGCGTTTGTCTGACAACCGGGGCAAGGTCGTGGTGTTGCTCTTCTATCCGGGTGATGAAACACCAATTTGCACCCGCCAGATGTGCTCCGTCCGCGATCGTTGGGAAGATTACGCGGCGACGGGCGCCGAGGTGGTCGGGATCTCTACTGATTCAGTTGAGTCGCACCAGAAGTTTTCTGAGCACCATGAACTACCGTTGCGTTTGTTGTCAGATGCGAATGGCGAGATCGCCAAACTCTACGGGGCGCAGTCGTTAATTCCAGGAAAAGTGGCACGCTCGGTTTTCGTGATCGACGCCGGCGGGGTCATCCGCCATCGGGACGTTAGACCGCTGGGTCTGTTTCGGCCAAAGGACGATGAAACCATCGCCGCCATTCGTGCGGCGCAGTAGCAAGTTTTGCCGAATGCGGATTTGGGTTTGCTGATTGTCGAATGGATCGATCACCGTACCGCTAATCGGAAATCGGCAATCCCAATTCGGCAATCGAACGACCCACCCGCTACCCAGACTCGTCGGGATACTGACCTCATGACACTCAGGACTCAGAACTCAGGACTCAGAACTCAGCAGTGGATTCGGAACTAGTGGATAGCTGACGCTATAATCGGCGTCACAGGAGACAATTCAATGGCTGAAATCAAATGTAGACATTGTGGGCAGAAAGGTCCGGGGGTTCCGTTTGCGCCATTTCCCAACGAGTTAGGCCAGCGAATCGCCACCGAGATCTGCCAGACGTGTTGGAGTGGCTGGCTACAGAAGCAAACGCAAATCATCAATCACTACGGTCTGGATCTCACTAACCCCGACGCCCAAACATTTCTCTTCGACAACATCAAGGGATTCCTTTTTGGAGAAGCGCCACCAACCGCCGAGATCGATACTTCAAAAGAAGGCACGGTGAAATGGTGACAAACAGGAGCACAGGGGAAAGGGGAAGGGGTAAAGGGGGAGCGGGTAACTGGAATTAACAAAGTTGAGAACATCGAAAAGCCTTTCTCCTGACGACCCCCCCTTTACCCGTTCCCCTTTTCCCCATTTCCCTCTTCTGTTTCCGACATTTACTGATCCCAACGTTGTAAGTTAAGCTTTCGCCATTCTTGTCTATGCCCGAAAGTTTGCCGATTAGCGTTTAGTAACAACCGGCGAGCTCCGTCACATCAAATAAATGGAGATTTGGTTGCTTATGCCAAAAGGTCGCCGGCAGGTTGTCTCCACGCTCGCCCTACTCGTCCCGGTTTTTCTTTTCATCATTATCACCAGAGCTCAAAGAAGCGGAACTGAGACGTACGCGATTACTAACGCCCGCATCGTGACGGTTTCCGGTCCGGTGATCGAACGAGGCACGGTTGTAATTCGTGATGGCTTGATCGCCGCGGTCGGCGCAAATGTTTCCGCGCCCGCCGACGCCCGGGTGATTGATGGCAGTGGCTTGACCGTCTATCCGGGATTGATCGATTCCAGCACCTCCCTGGGAATACCGCAGCCATCACCATCCCCGTCACCTTCCCCATCGCCCGTAGGTGGAGGGTTTGGTCAGCCGCGACCGCAGTCGTTTCTCAGCGCGCCAAACTCGACGCAGCCTCCGGGTCTTCAGCCCGAGGTGCTGGTTGAGGACTTTATTCGACCGGGAGGTGAGGAAATTGAAGTGGCGCGGAACCTGGGGCTCACTACTGCGCTCAGCGCGCCACGCACCGGGATCTGGATGGGACAGTCGGCACTAATAAATCTCGCGGGCGAGACTTCGCAACAGATGATCGTTCGTTCACCCGTAGCAATGCATGTTGGTTTCACTCCGCTACGCGCGGGCACCTATCCAAGCTCGCTGATGGGCGTCTTTGCGACGCTTCGCCAGACGCTGCTCGACGCGCAACGCTATCGCGAAGCCAATCAGATCTACGAACGTGCACCGCGTAGCATGCGTCGACCGGAACATAACCGGTCGCTCGAGGCGTTGCTGCCGGTCCTCGACGGCAAGATGCTGGTAGTCATGTACGCCGACAGAGAACGCGAGATCACCCGCGCGCTTGATCTGGCGCAGGAGTTTAAACTGCGCGCCATCATTGCCGGCGGTTTGGAGTCGGACAAGGTCGCCAATCGATTACGCGAAAGCAAGGTCCCGGTTCTGCTCTCGCTCAACTTCCCGAAACGTACGACGACGGCGATGCCGGAAGGCGATCCGGAACCTCTCAGGGTTTTGCGTGAACGAGTGGAAGCACCGAAAACTGCCGGCCGGTTGTCCGCGGCTCGAGTGCCATTCGCTTTTCAGTCAGGTGGCCTGCCTAACATGGCCGATTTCCCGGCAAATGTACTGAGAGCGGTAGAAAACGGCTTAACGCGCGACGACGCACTTCGCGCGTTGACCATTTGGCCTGCTGAGATTCTTGGCGTGGCTGATCGACTCGGCTCAATCGAAGTTGGCAAAATTGCGAACCTCACGGTGACGCGTGGCGAAATTTTCGATCGCAGTCCGCGGATCGCATTCGTTTTCATTGACGGCAGGCAGGTGGACCTGCGACCGGTTTTACCATCCGGGCAGCCGGGATCGGCTAACGGCACCTGGTTACTCAGCGTCAATCTTGGTTCAGGTGATATGTCCGTCACGCTGATCTTGCAACAGGAAGGCCAACGTTTACGCGGGTCGGTACAGGGAGGGTTGGGGAACGGAGAGATTTCAAATGCCTCAATCAGTCCCGGCGGCGAGGTTCGGTTCACTATTCCGGCAACGTTCGAAGGCCAGACTGCGGAAGCGACATTTGCCGGGAGAATTACCGGCAACGGAATGCGTGGATCAGTAAATGTAGTTGGTCGCGCGCCAGGTGCGTTTAATGGAATGCGGGCGGAGACTCCCGCTCCGGCGCCGGAAGCAGCACCGACGCCGGCCGACTAATTCGATTTCAGATTTGAGATCTCAGATCTCAAAATTTTAGTTGCTTTGAGATCTCAAATTTTAGATCCCAGTCTTAATCTTAAGATCTAAGATCTCAGATCCCTGAAAGGTTTCCAGCACGATGAAAAGGCCACTGGTTAGCTTCCTTGCTTTCTCGCTGATTGCCGTCGCCTCACTCCCGCGAGCGATCGCGCAAGGCGGCAACGCTCCATCAGAAACACTGATTCGTAACGCAACAATCCTCACCGTCACTCGGGGCACGCTCACCAACTCCGACGTTCTGCTACGCAATGGCAAGATTGCCGCTGTTGGAAAAAACTTGAAGGCAGGAACTAACGCGCGGGTGATCGATGGCACTGACAAATTCGTCATGCCGGGCATTGTCGACTGTCACTCCCATTCGATGCTCGATACGATCAATGAAGGCAGCCTTTCGGTAACTTCGATGGCGCGCACCCGCGACGTGCTGAATCCCAATGACGTGGATCTTTATCGAGCACTGGCTGGCGGCGTAACTACCTTGAACCTGCTACACGGTTCGGCGAATTCAATTGGCGGATTGAATACGGTGGTGAAAATCAAATACGGCCGGCCGGCTGAAGAATTTATCTTTCCAGGGGCAATGCCCGGAATCAAGTTTGCCCTGGGGGAAAATCCCAAGCGCGCCAGTTTCAGTCCGCAACCGGGTCAGCAGCGCCGCTATCCCGCCACGCGCATGGGCGTGGAGGAAGTCATTCGCGACGCCTTCACGCGGGCACAAGACTACAAGCGCAGCTGGGAAGACTATCGCGCTGCCACCGGCCGCGGGGAAAAGAACCTGGTTCCACCGCGACGCGATCTTCAACTCGAACCGCTGGTTGAGGTGCTCGAAGGAAAACGTTTCGTCCACTCTCATTGCTATCGCTCTGACGAAATCCTCATGCTGATCCGCGTGGCCAACGACTTTGGTTTTAAGATCAAGACTTTTCAACACACTCTCGAAGGCTACAAAGTGGCAAAAGAGATCGCTGAACATGGCGCCGGCGCCTCGATCTTTGCTGATTCCTGGGCCTACAAGATTGAGGCTTATGACGCGATTCCTTACAACGCCGCCATCATGACGCGGGCTGGCGTGGTCGTTTCGATGAATTCGGATTCAGACGAGCGCGCCCGCCGTTTGAATATCGAGGCAGCCAAGGCGATGCGCTATGGAGATCTGACCGAGGAAGAAGCGCTGAAACTAGTTACCTGGAATCCAGCCTGGCAGCTGGGTATCCAGGACCGGGTTGGCTCAATCGAAGTGGGCAAAGATGCCGACCTTGCAATCTGGAACGGCCATCCGTTGAGCGTCTACGCCCGGGTTGACACAACTTTCATCGATGGCGCCATTTTTTTCGATCGACAGCAGGACCTTGCGCGTCGCGCCGACCTTCTGAAACAGCGCTCCCAACTCGAGCAAGCAGAACCTAATCGGCCGTCGCGTGGCGGAGTTTCCCCGCCCGCGCCGCGGCGACGTCCGTCAACCAATGAGGGCGATGATTTGGAAGGAGACGTGGAACAGCCATGAAGAAACTTCTGTTAATCTGCGCCGCGCTCCTGTTAGTTGCGAATACCTCCTCGGCCCAACAAATCAGCAATCTCACCACTCAGTCAGGCGTGAACTTTCCCCGCGGCGTTTACGCAATTCGTAATGCACACGTCGTCACGGTTAGTGGCGCTGAGATTGATAACGGAACGGTTGTGATTCGTGATGGCCGGATTGAGGCGGTTGGCGCAGACGTCAGTGTGCCTTCCGGCGCCCGTGTGATCGAAGCCGGGGGTCTTTGGGTTTATCCGGGAATGATTGATGCCGGAACGTCGTTGGGGTTGGTGGAGGTGCCACAAGGTGCTCCGGGAACTGTCGACACTGCCGAAGTCGGCGAGTTGAATCCCAACGCGAAAGCAATTTTTGCAATCCACCCACACAGCGCCCACCTCGGCGTCACTCGAGTCGACGGAGTTACCAGTGCAGTCTCGCTTCCGGTCGGAGGATTGATCTCGGGCCAGGCAGCCATCATCAATCTTGCCGGCACGAACCAATTTGAGATGGCAGTGGTGCCTCTTGCTGCTTTAGTCATCAACTATCCCACCACGACGACTGGTGGTGGCGACTTTTCTGCCCCAGAGCAGGCGGCGAATCTGACCGAAGCGCTTGCCACGGCGATGCGTCAGGTTGATCGAATTCGCAAGCTGCTTCGCGACGCCGAAGCCTATGGTCGGGCGCAGGACGCGTACGCGAAAGATCAGAAACTGCCGCGGCCGGACCAGAGTCTCGTCCTGGAAGCGCTGGTCCCTTATGTGCGCGGCGAGCGGCCGGTCATCTTTCGCGCCAACAGGGAAAGCGAGATGCGTGGCGCGATTCGCTTTGCAGAAGAGATGAAACTGAAGCCGGTCATTCTTGGTGGCGACGATGCCTGGAAGATCACCAGTCTCCTGAAAGAGAAGAACGTTCCCGTAGTGCTCACCGGAATTCTCGATCTACCGATCCGGGAAGACGACTTTTACGACACCCTCTATGAGAACGCCGCCAGATTGCAACAAGCCGGCGTGCGTTTTGCTATCTCTGCCGGAGATAGTGGCGCCAATGTTCGCAATCTTCCGTTTTATGCGGGAATGGCGGCCGCATTTGGGTTGCCTAAAGCCGAAGCGTTGAAGGCGGTCACGTTGTATCCAGCGCAAATCATGAATGTGGCTGACCGTCTGGGCTCAATTGAAGCAGGCAAGATGGCAAACCTCGTGGTAACAGACGGCGATCTGCTGGAAACGCGTACTCACGTGCGTCATCTTTTCATCGATGGCCGCGAGGTGCCGCTAACCAGCCGGCATACTGAACTTAACGACGCATTCAAAAACAGAAAGTAGAGCCTCTGCATCAGAACCGGGAGCCGTAGCGACCGGGTCGCCGTCGCCGTATCAGAACCGGGAGCCGTAGCGACCGGGTCGCCGTCGCCGCATCAGAGGTCGCCGTAGCGACCGG
>JAXIOV010000026.1:5000-82163 GCA_045403245.1 Pyrinomonadaceae bacterium
GGCGCGACGTCGCTTTCTATTACCTCAGAGGACTTCGGCTTAGGGACGCGTTTCCAACCAACGATGTCAAAGCTCGAACCACTGTCCAACCGCATCATTATGTTCTCATTGCCGCTGCGGTCGGGACTTAGTCGCAGGTTTGAGCTGGCGCGTAACTGGCCCGAGGCCTGTGCGGGAATGCCTTTATCTTCGTCGGCCAGTTTCCGCGACGACTGCAGCACGTCGTCGGGCATTACGTTACGCGATTCGATCCAGCCCTCAGTTCGGTCATCGTCGTGGGCCTGTACCCGCAACCAGCGTTCTTTTTTGCTGTTGTCTGAAGGGTCCTGAACGTCCTGGAAATCCAGGATATCAACAACGTCTCCCCGGTTTACTTCCAACAAGTCGGCCGCCACTACCGCGGTTGAGCTGCGAATCTGAGCGCGTCGCGCCACTACCACACCTGTTTCACTGATTTTCGCAAGCGTGCTGCAACCGACGGACAAACTTATGGCTGCCAGAACCAGTAAACCCTGGAAAACTCGTAAGTTCAAATTTCTAAACTCCATAACTCTAATTGATGTGAACTTAATTGCGACGGCTAAGGCAGTCCAGGAGCCGGCGTTGGTCCTTATCAAGATTATGACTGACTACCAGCTTCGTCTTTCCTGACTCCCGTAGCAATTGGATTCCATATGCTGAGATCACTGCTTCAAAGTTTACCCTGCTCGCATTTTCTACGTAATCCAAACCAAAGGACTTGAGCCCTTCGGGCTCGGTCAAGACATCAATTATAGTCTCGTTTGCGCTTCCCTGTCCCGTTGAATGTATTTGAAAGAGCCGGCGATACACGTCGTCCAGCGAAGCCCTGCAAGCGCTGCGATTTCTGAGCACCAGGTCGTAGGTAAGAGCCGTCAGCATCCCCTTGTCATAAATGAAGGCAGGCATGGTCGTCCAGCGGCGCTCCGAGGCTTCAATCAACGATAGGTTGTCGTCTCCGGTTGTCAGATAAGAATCGTAAACTCTCGCGATCGTGTTCAGATAGTCCTCAAAACGAATCCAGCCAAATCGCAGATCGGTTCGCAATGCCTGATAGAGGGTGAACCCTTCGAAAAACCAATCGTAATCGCCTGTCAGCTTCAAGGAGTTTGGCACCCAGAGGTGGAAAAGTTCGTGACTAAGAACTATTCCCAGGCTGGACAGAATCCTCTTCTTATTCGCCCGACGCCCCAACAAGAGCACGACATTGTTGTCTCTGGTTTCAGCGCTCCATTTTTCAGGCCCGGTCTCGCCGGAAAACGGCAACAACATGAGAACAGCATCGCGTTGGTATCTGAATCCAGTCAGGCGGGAATACTCCTCAAGAAGCTTACCCGTAACCTTCCTCAAGTCAGAGTGGGACATTGGCCAGGTACCCGAGGTGACGATTGAAACGTTGGTTCCCCCAGTCCGTTGCCTCGTTTCTCGCAAGTGAGAACCAATCAGAAACACTGCATTGTCAGGGTCATCGGTTAAATAACTGCGGTTGACCTGATTCCTGGCATTGGAAGTAATGGTCCACCCGGCAGGTGCGCTCATATCGACGAGCGCGTTTGAGACCGCAATTGAATCCTTCGTTGATTGTGGAAGCAAATCGGCGAGCATGAGCAGACCATGTTCTTGAGTGAGCCATGAGACGTGCGACATCTGCGTTGGCAGAGAAGGCTCGCTGACATTCACTTCATAACTTAGGCCAGTTATTTTTTCACTGGTCTTGAACTCACCGGGCCCAAGCTTTTGGACAGTGACTCTGTCGCCGCTGGCAGTGGTTCCCTCCAACTTCGCGATCCGTTCGCCTAGTCCGAGGACGCCGCCATAGGCGTTACGGAATGACACAACGCAGACTGGTTGCGGCAGATCCGCCTCGATGCGAATTATGGGAGGAGCGGTCGAAGACACCGAGATTCGAGCCCGCAAAGTTTGGCCGCTAGCCGTTATGTTGGCCTCGACACCCGCGGACAGACCAATAATCAAGACCGCGCCAAACAACCGGACGCGACAGCACCGATGCAAACTAAATCGCTCAGATCGATCGGCGATCAGGAATGTTTCAGGTCGCTTGAACCAGCAAATTAGGGTTTTAATTGGCGCCAATTTGAGTTTGACTGTGCTGGTGGGCATCCCTATATTACTAAACAGGACTCTAACATACCGTTCAAAAACGTGACCAGAGAACCAAACTCAAGAGCAAGTAGCAGGCACTCGAATATTTCTCGCGTGCTCGCTTTGCTGTTGCTCAGCTTCATCGCGTACGGAACAACGGTCCAGGCTGCGCACCGACATGGGAATGTGCCGGCCAACGACGTCGGCCACACGACCGCGTTTTCTGAGTCTGGCGCAGAGATCCGGGGTTTTGGAAATCTGGCCGGATGCAGCGCTTGTCTGATCTGCCAACTTCATCAACAATTCGCTGCGGGTGAGGTCAGCTCACGTGAAACTGGTCTCGTACTTCAGTTCATAACCCGATACTCAGGCTTCTCAGAAGTCAGTGCCCGCTCTGAAACAAGCGGCCCACATAAGGGTCGTGCTCCTCCTCTTTCTCTCTAACCAGTTGCCCTTCGGCAGCACCCCGGAATTCAGGTGTGGCCGAAGACCATTCCGTGCCGCCGATTGTCGGGTGCGCCTAAAGCAATTAAAGCCCACACGCATCGCGGCCCACAGCAACAGTTCCAGCGAAAGGAAGAGCTAATGATTTTCGCAATATTTCATAAACCCGCATTCCAGCTTTTACTGGGTCTTCTCGTCATTTCAATTGTCGCAACTACGGCCTCACCACAGTCCACAACTCAACCGAATGGAACAATCAAGGGGACGATCACGCTCGGTGATACCGGCAACCCGGTTCATCGGGTCCTGGTGACAATTCTTCAATTGAAGCGAACTGTGGGCACCGACGATAGCGGCAAATACGAGTTTCAGAATGTGCCGCCCGGAAAGTACGACGTGGTGGCACATCTCGATCGCGTTCCCGACGTCGTGAAGCGTGTCGACCTTGCATCAGGAGGCGAGTCAACAGTCGATTTTCAGATCCAGTTATCAAGTATCAGCGAGCAGGTCACGGTTACCGCAACTGGAACGGAACAGGCGGTGTCCAGTTCGATACAGTCAGTAGAAGTGATCGGGTCAGTTGACCTCGCCAAGAAGAGTCCCGTTTCTCTCGGTGAAGCACTAGACGGCGAGCTAGGGGTCTCAAAACGAAGCTTTGGACCTGGGACCGCTCGTCCAGTCCTTCGAGGCTTTGACGGCGATCGGGTTCTTGTGCTTCAGGACGGTAATCGGATCGGCGGACTTGGATTTGAGTCGGGCGATCACGCCGAACCCGTCAATGTTCTGACCGTTGACAGGATCGAAATAGTCAAAGGCCCGGCAACGCTTCTGTACGGCAGCAGCGCGATCGGAGGCGTGGTCAATGCGATCTCCGGACATGATTCTGCTCATAAAGGTGTCACGGGTTTTCTTACTGGCGTTGGAGCAACAAACGGCGGACAGGCCGGAGGTAGTGCAGGCATCGAATACGGCACCGACAAGTGGTTGTTTTGGGGAAATGGTGGTGCCCAGCGGATCGGCAACTACAAAACACCCATTGGCGAGATTCAGAATTCATTCTCGCGCGAACAGAACCTTGGAGCAGGCTTCGGTTACTATGCCACCAAAGGCTTCTTCAGGTTCAACTATACCTTTGACAAGCGTCGCTACGGAATCCCCTTCGATCCGGACGAAACTGATCCCGAGATCGTTGAACTCAATCCCCGCCGGCATGGCTTCGAATTTCGTGGCGGCTTTCGCGAGACTGGCGCCTTCATTGAGGCCGGAACATTTTCTGTTCAATACAACAACTACAAGCACGCAGAAATTGACTCTCTCAGCGGCGAGATAGGCACGGCATTCAAAAACAACTCCTTGGTTTACGAGGGCGTTTTTGACCAGCACAAGCACGGGAGACTTTCCGGCCGCTTTGGCTTCTGGGGTCTGCATCGCGATTTCAAGGCTACCGGTGACGAGGCCCTGGCGCCACCGACCAAACAAAACGCCTTTGCGGTATTTGCGCTTGAAACCCTCGACTTCGAACGGGTCGCGCTGCAATTCGGTGGTCGACTGGAAAACAATCGCTATGCTCCGGAAGAAACGCTCGCCCGGGGCGTTTTACCTGACAGGAGTTTCACAGGTGTCTCTGGAGCGGTCGGCATCCGCGTTCGCACCTGGAACGGCGGCGCCTTCGTTGCCAACTATTCACACTCTTTTCGGGCGCCAGCTTTGGAGGAACTGTACAACGAGGGTCCTCACCCTGGTAACCTCGCCTTTGAGATTGGCAACCCGAACCTCACGAGGGAGCTTGGGGACGGCTTGGATGTTGGTGTCCGCCATTCTTCCAAGCGTTTACGATTCGAAGCTAACGGTTTCGTTTATCACATCGACAACTTCGTCTTTCTCGCACCCACGGGAGATGTTGAGGATGGTTTGCTGGTGGCCGAATATACGCAAGGCAAAACGCGCTATGCCGGCGCTGAGGCTGGAGTAGACGTGGCGCTCCACAAAAGCGTTTGGGCCAATTTGGGCATGGACTACGTCAATGCTGAGTTAATCGATACCAACACCCCGTTGCCGCGCATTCCACCGCTTCGCGGTAAGGCGGGAGTGGAAATCAGATACAAAGGCCTGCTCCTGAACCCGGAAGTTGTCTTAACCCGTGACCAGGCCAGGCTTTTTTCAACTGAAACCAGGACCCCGGGCTATGCGCTGTTCGGACTATCGGGCTCCTATTTGTTTGCAAGTCAACACAAAGCTCACATCATTTCGTTTAACGCTTTTAATCTGGGTGATCGTCTCTATCGCAACCACCTTTCGTTCATCAAGGAGTTTGCTCCGGAAATGGGACGTGGATTGAGGGTTACCTACACGTTCAGGTTCTTTTAGAAGGGTGAGTTACCTCAATTCTGTGGCGGGCACATGGCTTCCAGGCCATGTACCCGAACCCCGGTCCGTTGACACCCGAACCCGACAGTTCTAAAATTCGTATGTTCTTGGGTAAAGCTTGTTTCTGGCCCCTTAACCAACCGAGGAATTTGCCATGAGCCTGGTTAAGATCATCGTAATCACCATCATCGTGATTCTCAGCATACTGCTTTTCGGCCGTTTCTTTGTGTAAGCCGAACGGCTGAATGCTTCTGCCTGCCGTAACTTCCCGCGCAAATTCAACAAGTGCGTCATGCGTGCGTCGATTTCTTCGATCCAGCGGGCTGCTGATCTGCGCTCTGCTGGCCACGTTAGCCACCGAGTCAGCAATATTGGCCCAGGAGCCGGACGATGAAGTCCTGCAAGTCAACACGGACCTCCTCGTTTTTCCCATTCGGATCAGAGACAAGCAAAAGGCAGCAGCAACATTAACCGAACGTGACCTGCTCCTTGAAGACAAGGACCACGTCACGACCGGGATCTACCTTTATCGAGGCGTCGATCGCGTCGCGCTCGTGTTCGCGCTTGACCAATCGGGCAGCATCCGAGACATCATCTCGCAGCAACGCGAAGCAGCTCTGGGTCTATTTGGAAGATTTGGTGACAACTCACGCGTCGCAGTAATGCGCTTTGCGGAGTCACAGCGATTGGTGGCGCCATTTGGCAGAGACACCGTCACCGTGCGTGAGGCCTTCAACACCCAGCCAGGCGCAAATGCACGGACGGCCATCTTTGACGCAGCCTCAGCCGCCGTTAAAGTTTTTGACTCGCTTCCTAAAATCCGCTCGGAACGCCGTATCGTTATTCTTATCAGCGACGGGCTGGACAATGCCAGCTCAACGAAGGTGCCGGCGGTGATTCATTCAGCGGTGCAAAATCGGGTCTCATTTTATGTGATCCACCTCCCCTTGTTTACACCGCGGGACGGAAGCCTGCGGGTGCGTACGCCAGCAAAAGGCTTTCGCGAATTAGCGGGGAAAACCGCCGGTAAATATTTTCTCGTCGGCGACGCCTCGTCAGCTCTTAACCCGACAAGGAACTACGATCTAACCCCGATCTTTCAAGCCATCGAAAATGACCTTAGAAGTCAGTATCTGCTGGGCTTCTATCTAAACGAGATTGCTAACGACGGACGCAGACATCGTTTTTCGTTGAGCTTACCACCCGGTTTTGAGTATCAAGTTTGGGCATTCAGCTATTCCCGGAAGCATGATTTCTTTGTGGAGCGGCCGAGACAGGCACTCAAACCTTCCAAGTGACTAAGCGTACTCATGGGTTAATGGCTAAACCGCTCGAGAGTCCAGATCCGATAGCTCGTGCTAATATCATTCAAATCCGAAATCAAGTTTAGATTCAATCTCCATGACTGAAAATCAGGTAATCGGTCTGCGTAAGGTCCGCCGCGCGCTGATCAGCGTTTCAGACAAGACCGGAATCGTCGACTTTGCGCGGCAGTTGAAAGAACTAGGCGTTGAGATCATAAGTACGGGCGGAACCGCCAGGTCTTTGCGCGAAGCCGGGATTGAGGTGCGAGATGTTTCAGACGTGACCGGTTTTCCGGAAATGATGGACGGCCGCGTGAAAACGCTGCATCCGAAGATTCATGGTGGTCTGCTTGGCGTCCGAGATAACCCGGATCACGAAGCCGCAATGCGCCAGTACGGAATTGATCCAATCGACATGGTAGTGATCAACCTCTATCCGTTTGAGGAAACGATCGCCCGTGAAGGAGTGACGCTCGAGGAAGCTGTTGAGCAGATCGACATCGGAGGGCCGGCGATGATTCGGTCGGCCGCGAAAAACTTTGCCGATGTTGCGGTCGTCACCAGCAACGAGATGTACGGTGAGGTTCTCGACGAGATGAAGGAACGCCAAGGCAGTCTGAGCTTGAAGTGTCGCATGCAACTTGCAGCCCTCGCCTTTACCTCGACTTTCTCCTACGACACCAACATTTCCTGTTATCTCTTGCCTCTCGCGTTTCCTGCTGCTGATGGCGGAGATGCCCAAGTCGAAACAGAACTGCCGACTTCAATCTCTGATAATCTCGACAAGGCGTCGGATTTGCGCTACGGCGAAAACCCGCATCAAAAGGCGGCTTTGTATGAAGCCGGGTCAGACGGCCCGGGGATAGCGCAGGCTGAAGTGCTTTCCGGCAAGGAGATGTCCTTCAACAACTACGTCGACGCAGATGCCGCCTGGCAACTCGTTTGTGATTTTGATGAACTTGCGTGCGCAATTATCAAACACACCAATCCTGCGGGCGCGGCGTTAGGGGAGTCAGCGGAAAAGGCTTATCGACGCGCGCTGGCAACCGATCCAACCTCAGCCTTCGGCGGCATCGTTGCCTTCAACTGCCCGGTTGATGAAGCGGCGGCTCGTGCAGTCGTAGAGATATTCACCGAAGTGATCATTGCCCCGGACTTTGAACCTTCTGCCGTGGAAATCCTGAAAACAAAGAAGAACCTGCGCGTCTTGCGCGCCGGACCGCCGGAACAGATGCAAGGACTGGAATACAAGCAAATCTCCGGCGGCATGCTGGTACAAACTCGTGACACGCATCAGTTGAAGGCGGAGGAGCTGAAGGTTGTTACAAGAAGGGACCCTGGCCCTAACGAAATCAAAGATCTGCTTTTCGCCTGGACCGTTTGCAAGCATACAAAATCAAATGCGATCGTCTACGCTCGCGAGGGTCAAACAGTTGGCGTCGGCGCCGGACAGATGTCGCGCGTTGATTCGGTAAAGCTGGGAGCGATGCGGGCGCAGTTACCTGTCCGTGGCTCGGTGCTCGCCTCCGACGCGTTCTTCCCTTTCCGTGACGGACTCGACGAAGCTGCGAAACACGGAATCACGGCGATAATTCAACCTGGTGGCTCAATGCGCGATGCTGAGGTGATAGCAGCTGCCGACGAGCACGGGCTGGCGATGGTGTTTACCGGAATCCGGCACTTCAAACACTAGATCACGAGCGTCTGTATTTTCCGGCGAGTTTGCGCTTGCGGCGAAGAAATCAAGCGATTTCACCAAACGCCGGCAGTACTGACATCTTGCTCTTTAACGAGACATTATTGATACTTCGAAACCCCTATGCTTAAAGACAAATTTGGAATCATCTTTGGCGTTGCCAACAAGCGTTCCATCGCCTGGGCTACCGCGCAAGTGCTGCATGAGGCTGGCGCCCGGTTGGCGTTCACCTACCAGGGCGAACGTCTGAAAGAGAATGTGGAGAGTCTGACCGGTGAAGCAATGCCCGGATCGTTATTGCTACCATGTGACGTTACGAAGCAGGAAGAGGTCGATGCAACCTTCAAGCGAGTTGGTGAAGAGTTTGGCCGGCTCGATTTTCTGGTTCACAGCATCGCCTATGCACCGCGCGAAGCGCTCGGGGGCGAATATCTCGACACGAGCCGCGAAGCGTTTGTCACCGCACTCGAAATTAGCGCCTACTCGCTGGTGCAACTCTCACGAGCGGCCGCGCCAATGATGACCGAAGGCGGCAGCATTATTTGCATGAGTTACTACGGCGCCGAAAAGGTTGTGGCCGGTTACAACGTCATGGGCGTGGCAAAGGCAGCACTCGAAGCGAGCACTCGGTACCTGGCCGCCGACCTTGGGCCAAGAAACATTCGCGTCAATGCAATCAGCGCCGGGCCAATTCAAACTCTTTCCGCCCGTGGCGTTTCAGACTTTTCGACCATGTTGAGGCACCATGCGGAACGGGCCCCACTGCGACGAAATGTCGACGCCCGCGAGGTTGGTAACGCAGCCCTCTTCCTTTGCAGCTCTATGTCGTCCGCAATAACCGGCGAGGTGATGTACGTTGATTGCGGCTACAACATCATGGGCATCTAGGCAACACCCAGACTTTGCCAGACTCTTGACAACCCGATTCAACATTGAACCACAAACTTAGTCCGTCAGTTTGAGGAAACGTGATGGCAGAACCAAAGGACCCTAACGGGAAAAAACCTGGGATTACCCAGGACGAACAACTGCTTGAGAGCCCGAGGCCGGATGAGTTTACTCATACGGACACGTGGCGAGTGTTTCGCATCATGGGGGAGTTTGTTGAGGGTTTCGACGATCTGGCCACACTGACTCGTGGCGTTTCGGTGTTTGGCTCTGCCCGTACTCGCCCTGACGATCCAGACTACAAGGCAGCGCAAGAAACCGCGGCACTCCTGACCCAGGCTGGATTCGCGGTGATCACCGGCGGCGGTCCCGGTATCATGGAGGCGGCCAATCGCGGTGCTTTTGAAGCCGGCGGGCTATCTATCGGATGCAACATCGAGCTTCCCTTTGAACAGAAATCCAACGACTACCTGACTCGCGGAGTAACGTTCAAATACTTCTTTGTTCGCAAGATGATGTTCGTCAAATACAGTCTGGGCTTCATTATTTTTCCGGGCGGATTTGGAACGCTCGACGAGCTCTTCGAGGCCCTTACCTTGATCCAGACGAAGAAGATTCGAAATTTTCCGATTGTACTTTTTGGCTCAGATTACTGGGCCGGATTGATGAACTGGATTCGCGACTTCGGGCTGAAAGAAGGCAAACTCACCGAACACGATCTGAAATTGCTACACCTGACTGACTCACCCGCAGAGGTCGTAAAAGTAATCGTCGACAGCCAGAGCAGTCTGCGTCAGGTAGATCACGGCTCTATTGGCGATCAGTAGAATCGTTGCCTGAAACACCGGCTACCAACCATTCCAGGTAAGGCACGGAAACGGCACTCAATTCGAAGGCAACAATTTCCGGTGTTTCATAACTGTGCATCCCGCGCACCTCTTTTTCCAACTCTTCAAATTTTGACGCAGTGGTTTTGGCAACCAACAAAACCTCAGGCTGTTGCTCGACCTTTCCTTGCCAGCGATAAACCGATTTCATTCCGGGCAAAATTTGTACGCAGGCTGCCAGTCGTCGCGCGACGAGCATCTCGGCTAAGCGTGAGGCTTCTTCCTCATTAGGAGCAGTCATTAGAACTGCGATTGGATGAGCGGCCTGGGTCATGGTTTGGCTGGAGCCGGAGATTAGGAATCAGCGGGTCCCGCCTTCTTCGTCTTCCTCGTATTCTTCGCCTTCTTCATCTTCTTCATCCGGACCGCCGCTGAGTGGAGTTGCATCGTCGCCGAAAATCGCAGTGTACAGTTCCTGCGCGCGATCGTAATCGCGTTCATCAACCAACACGGCGGCGCCAAACGACGTTGCCGACGACAAGAGCGGCGACAATGCGTCGGAGCTACCCGACCGCACCACCGAGCGGATGTCATTTTTCCTTAGCATCTCGTTAACCATCTCAGCTTCCGCTGCCAGCCCAAAATGGTGCAGCACAACGAAACCGGCCTCACTATTGTCGGGGGTTGGATCTGGTTTCAGTTGATCCACAAGTTGCGCCTTGTCATCAGGACATTGAGTAATCCCTGGATTATATTCGAATTCACAGACAGGACAGAACATAATGACCTCCAAAGCCGTCTAAGCCCTGGCATTCAGGGTTTGGTGTTTGATTTTTTGTACGTTGAACTTTGTGCTTTGCGAGAAAGAAAATACAAAGAACTAAGTTCAAGGTACAAAACTCTAATGCTTCATTTTCCTACTGGTAACGATCTTTCAAACGGAATCTCCTCAAAATGAGTCATTTGCTTGAAGGTCCGAAACCGTTCGTTGATTTCATCATGAGTAAGACGCCGAACACGATCCGTGCCAAACTCTTCCACGTTGAAGGACGCCATGACTGATCCAAATATCATCGCCCGCCTCATGGCGGCTTCATCCAGCTGCTTCTGGCTGGAGAGATATCCCATGAACCCGCCGGCAAAAGTGTCGCCCGCGCCTGTCGGATCAAATACTGCTTCCAACGGATAAGCTGGGATCGCAAAATAGCTCTCCCTGGTGAAAAGCGCTGCGCCATACTCGCCGCGCTTAACAATCAAGGCCTTTGGACCCCACGAGAGGATGGTGCGCGCCGCTTTGATCAGGTTCGGTATGCCCGTTAGTTGTCGTGCTTCAGCATCGTTGATAATCACCAGATCTACCCCTCTGATCGTTTGCAACAGCGAGTCAAGAGAGTGTTCGATCCACAGATTCATGGTGTCCAGGGCCACGAGTTCGGCATTGGGAACTTGCTCGCGAACCTCGCGCTGCAGCTCCGGTTGAATATTGCCGAGAAACACCAGACGCGCCTGTTTCGACTGCTCCGAGAGTTTTGGCTTGAAGTCGGCAAACACATTTAGATGAGTATTGAGGGTGTGCGCCACGTTGAGATCATAGTCGTAGCGTCCGAACCAGCGGAACGTCTGGCCTTCTGGAACCTGTTCAAGGTCGCTCGTGTCAACGTTACGCTCATCAAATACTCTGCGGTCCTCCGGCGTGAAGTCGCCTCCGACCACGCCGACGATGCGAACATCGGTATAGAAACTGGCGGAGATTGAAAAGTGCGAGGCTGAGCCACCCAGCATCTTTTCACATTTGCCGAAAGGCGTTTCAACGGCGTCAAAGGCGACGGAACCGACTACGAGTAGGGACATGCTTTTTTTTGACTCAAATCTCCTTCAAATTTCAAAATTTCAAATAATTTCAAATCTCAGATCTGAGATCTTAGATCTCAGATTCTCACATCCTTAGACTCAGATGGACCTGGTCCCTACGGCTTACTGTCTTCAACTTTCGCCGCACCGCCCAGCGCTTGAAGCTCCGTCTCAGCCTCCGGGCGAAACTTACTCTGCGGGTGTTCATTAATGAGCTGCGTCAGGTAGCTCCGCGCTCCATTGCGAAACTCCTCAGGGGTTAGCGTCTTCCTGGTGCTGCCGTCAAAGCTTAGATACAACTCGGGCTTCTGCTTTCCGCGCCCTTCTGCGAGAAGGCTCGCACTCTTGCCTGCAATTAGCAGCACTTCATCAATGCCGGCAAAATTTGGGTTGCCCGCAATAATTTCTTCGCAGCGCTTCAGGGCCGCGACGTAAGCTTTCTTTAGTTTGAAATAGTTGCGGGCCACTTCAAGATTGTGCAGGGAATCCTTTTCGAGATCTGGATCGCGAATCGTGGAAGGGTCGGGGCCAGACTTCGCGGCACCTCCCTGTGCATAAGAAACTGAAACGCCCGCAAACAACGCAACAACGACAAAAATCGATCCCAGCAGTGCCTTCTTCATAATCACCTCTCCAACAGCGTCAACGTAAACAGACAATAATCTGATGCCACGAGCGGCTACGACGCCGCATACTTTTCGATAATCGCTTCAAGTTTCTTTCGGGTCGCCGCCGGCCAGGAATCAGGCGCGGTGAAGATAGCGTTCTTCAAAGCAGAGCTGCACCTGCACTGGCGTTCTTTCTGGCTGAGACGGCCCACCGCTTCTTTCATAATGAGTTGGGCGTTACGGACGTTCTTATTGAGATACTCAATCACAGAGCCGGCCGTAACCGCATCGTGCCCCGGATGCCAGCAATCATAATCTGTCACCAGAGCCAGGGTGGCGTAGCAAATCTCGGCCTCCCGAGCGAGCTTGGCCTCCTGCAAATTAGTCATGCCGATTACATGCATGCCCCACGACCGGTAGACCTCCGACTCGGCTTTCGTGGAAAATGCCGGCCCTTCCATGCAGATGTAAGTGCCACCCCTGTGGGTTCTGACGTCGGCAACCTTGCATGACTCTTCCAGCACGTCGCCCAGCTCGTCACAAACCGGATGGGCGAACGCTACATGCGCCACAATCCCGTCGCCGAAAAAAGTCGACTCCCGTGCGCGCGCCCGAGTTCGGTCAAAGAACTGGTTGGGAATAACCATATCGAGCGGCGCATAGTCTTCCTGGAGTGATCCGACTGCCGAGGCCGAGAGTATGCGCTCAACTCCGAGCAGCTTCATTGCATAGATGTTGGCGCGGAATGGTACTTCGGTGGGCGTAAGCCGGTGACCACGGCCGTGTCGCGGAAGAAATGCAACCCGATGGTTGTCCAGAGTACCAACGATAAAAGGGTCTGAGGGGCTACCAAACGGCGTTTCAACCCTTACCTCCTCGACGTCGTGGAGCTCGGGCATCTGGTAGAGCCCGCTGCCGCCAATGATTCCCACTCTTGCTGTTGTCATTCTAAGAAATAGCAGTCCTTCGATTTCACGTCGGTCTATTTAGCTTTTGCAGGCGCCCATGGCGCCCTTCACAAACTGGCCTGATCGATATCAGAGCGAGCGCAACAAATAGTAGCTTCCTGGTCATTTCAGAATCCTTCCAGCCCTTTCAGCCCGACCGAGCGGAGTTTTCCGTTATCTTCAATCAGCCGGCACAACGGTTCATCGGGGTCGTGATAGAGCAGACAGTTCCAACCCTCGCGCGCCGCCTGCGGCAACAACTTCTTTTTTGCCTCCAGCGTTTCAACCGGATAAAGGTCGTATCCCATGATCCATGGAAACGACACGTGTGCGCGCGTCGGCACGAGGTCAGCAAAACCAAAGAGAGTTTGCCCGTTCCGGACTAGTCGCCAACACTGCATCGATCGATTGTGGCCGGGATGCGTTTCCATCCGCAGCCCGGGAACGACCTCGTATTCGGCCTCCCTTGCCTCCAACTGACCGGTTTCGATCATGGGCCGCCAGTTGTCCGCAAAATAGCTGGCACGGTCCCTTTCGCTGGGCGCTTCAGCATGTTCAAGCTCGCCACGCGAAACCAGATAACGGGCCCTTGGAAACGCAGGGATCGCTTTCCCGGATTCGTTCAGCTGGGTATTGCCGCCGGCGTGATCGAAATGCAAATGGGTATTAATGACAATCGTGATGTCTTCAGGCGCGACGCCGGCGATCGACTTCAGCGACTCAGCAAACGTCTTCCGGCGCGTGATGCCATACATCTTCGTCTGCTTTTCCGACCACTTCTCACCGATTCCGGTCTCGATGAGGATCCGTTCGGATCCAGTGTCAATGAACACGCAGTTCATATTCATCTGGATCCGGTTCTCTTCGTCCGGCGGAAAGATCTTCGACCACAATGTGCGGGGCACGACACCAAACATCGCGCCCCCATCGAGGCGAAACTCCGTGTCCGGAATGATCTCCACGCGGTAGTCGCCGGCTTGCATTATCGTCGCTGGATTGCTGCAGGATTATTTCTTCTGCTTAGGCTCACTCTTCTTAGGCGCTGCCTTTGGCTCCGGCTCGACCGGCATAGGCGGCGGTGCGCCTCCGGGCGCTCCGAACCCGGGAGGAAGTCCCTGCGGCTGAGGCTCTGGCATTTTCACCTGGTAGTTCTCGGCAACGGTGACATGAGAACGTTTTACGATCTCGTCCAGCACTTTTTTCTGTTTCTCTTGTTCGACCGCAGCCCGGGCCTGATCTCGGCCACTCCTGGGAGGAGCAAACGGATTGTCTGACGGAGCGCCATCACCGATCAAAATATGACGGGCGTGCAGCTGCTCTTCAGATTTGCCGTCCTTGTTTTCAGTCTTGCGATCTTCGAGTCTAATAATGTGGTAACCAAACTTCGACTGCACCAAGTCGCTGATCTGTCCCTTCTGAAGCGCAAATGCAGCCTGCTCAAACTCGGGCACCATTTGACCTTTGCCAAACCAACCCAGATCGCCCCCCTTTTCTTTGCTGCCCTGGTCTGACGAGAATTCCTGAGCCAGCTTCGCAAAGTCTTCCCCGGCCCGCACGCGTTTCAAGACCTCTTCCGCTTTTGCGCGCCTCTGCTTATTGTCGAGCTCCGGATGTTGCGCTATGTACTCATCAATCTCCTGATCTGTCGCCTTCATCTTTTCAGCCAAATGGTCCTGAGCATATGCCTGCGCCAGAATTCGTGCTTGTTCGAGCTGCACCTGTAAATCGGTTGCGCGTTTCTTGTCTATACCTGCGGCGATGCCGCGACTTTCTCCGATCAACACCTGACCAAGTTGGCGGCGAACCGACTTGAGTTGTTCCTCGGGTATTTGGCCGGCCAGCTGCGGGTTCTTCGCCTTCGCGTCAGCTATGAACTGATCAAACCTCGCCTGGTTCGCAGGCTGTTTAAAAAAGTCGTCAATTTCCTGGTCGGAAACATTTGGACCAGTCTCGCCCATGCCTTGTGACTTAAAATAGTTTTCCGCAATGACAACAGTCTTGACCAGCTCGAGCTGCCGTTTGACTTCGGGCCGATTGGCGATAATCTCTTTCTTAACCGTGAACGTCCCGTCTGGCTTGGCAGTTTTTACTTCGACTTCCATCGTCCTCGCTTCTTCAGCGACCGCCAGCAGTTTACGCAAGTCGTCGGCAAAGCCTTTGCGCACCTCGGCGTCGGAAGCCAGCCGGCTGCGAAACTGCGGCGATTGATCTTCGGCAATCATCGCCATGTCTTCAGCGGTAAGATGGACAACTTGCGATCGCCTCGCCTTTACCTGCCAAACAATAAGTCCAACAGAAAAAACCACGGCAACTCCGGCCGCTATCAAGGCTTTGGTAGATGAATTCAAAACTCGTATTCCTTTCTTAGTAAGAGTCTAGCGGTGCTGCACCAATTCGAGCAGCACACCATTAGCCGATGAGGGGTGGACAAATGCCACCAGACAACCGCCCGCACCCACCCTCGGCGTTTCGTCAATTAACCTGCTCCCCTTCTTTTTCAGTTGGGTCAACGAAGCTTCAATGTCGTCAACGCGGATTGCAACGTGATGAATTCCGGGGCCGCGTCTTTCCAAGAACTTTCCTACCGGAGAGTTCTGGGTCAGCGGTTCCAGAAGCTCGATGCGCGACTCCCCCACGGGCAGCATCGCTATCCGAACGCCCTGCTCCGTAACATCTTCTGTCGACTCGACTTCTAAACCCAGAGCATCTCGCCAAACAGCTAGCGCTTCATCCAGCTGACGAGTGGCAATTCCGATATGATCAACTTTCATTGAGTTTGTCAGCTGTCAGTGTCCAGTGGTTGGTTGTCTGAAAACTTTGCCCAGGTTTCGGGGATTCAAAAGGCGACAATAGCCCTTCCTACTGACCACAACATCTCACTACGGACCTTTCTGCAAGAGTTCATCGACAGCAGAATAAGGGTCTCGCAGCCGACTCGCAACTTCAGCGGCCAAACGGTCTAGTTTCTCGGATGCCGAATCGGCCTCAAGCGTTTGCGAAACAAGGCGTTCGCGCAACAGCTCGAGTATGCGCCAGCGAGCTATTGCCCGGCGGCGACCGTCCCTGGATTTCGACTGCAAGTGGAACTCGCGATAGCCATCGATGGCCGTAGCCAGCTCACTGACCCCCTTGTTTTCCGTGGCCACCGTCTTGACGATCGGCGGATGCCACGAGTCTTCACGCGTTGCGAGCGAGAGCAGGGCTTCAAGTTCTTTCTCTGTCGAGTGCACGCCCTCGCGGTCAGCCTTGTTTATGACGAAAATATCGCCAATCTCCATAATCCCGGCTTTGATTGCCTGAATATCGTCGCCCATTCCCGGAACCAGGACTACCACGGAAATATCCGCGGCCTTCACGATCTCGACTTCATCCTGTCCGGCGCCGACAGTTTCAATAATGATCTTGTGGTAGCCAGCTGCATCAAGTATTGAAACCGCATCCACCGTCGAACGAGCCAGACCGCCGAGGTTTCCTCGGGTTGCCATCGAGCGAATGAAGACGCCCCGATCGAGACCCAGAGCCTGCATGCGGATTCGATCACCCAAAATCGCGCCGCCTGAAAACGGACTCGACGGATCGACCGCAACAATCCCGACGCGTTCACCCTGTTGCCGGTAGTGCAGAGCCAGCTTGTCGACCAGAGAAGACTTTCCTGCGCCCGGCGCTCCCGTGATCCCGATGACAAGACCATGGCCGGTCAGCGGAAAAATCTTCTTCATTAGTTGTGCCGCATCGCCAGATGCGTCTTCGACCTTTGAAATAGCACGCGCCACGGCGCGAGTGTCACCAGCCACTACACGTTCAACAAGAGACGAGTTATTGCCGTACGAAGTCATTTCAAGGATGCGCTTGGAGCGTGCAGCTTCAGGGTGATTAACTAGGCTACCTGTTCCAGAATTTCTCGAGCAATGATGATGCGCTGGATTTCGGAAGTGCCCTCACCAATCGTGCAGAGCTTGGAATCGCGCCAGTATTTCTCGGGCGGGTAGTCTTTAGTGTAACCATATCCGCCGTGTATTTGGATGGCTTCTTCGCAAACGTTCACGCTGACTTCGGAAGCGAACAACTTGGCCATCGACGACTCTTTCGTGGTTTTCTTACCGGTGTCTTTCATCCATGCAGCGCGATACATCAGCAGGCGAGCCGCGTCGATTTGCATGGCCATGTTTGCGAGTTTGAATTGAATCGCCTGGAATTCGGATATCGGTTTCCCAAACTGCTGTCGCTCTTTCGAATAACGAATCGCAGATTCGTAGGCGCCCTGGGCCATGCCGACCGCAAGCGCCGCGATCGAGATGCGGCCTCCATCCAGTATCTCCATTGCGTTGACGAATCCCATGCCCTCCTCTCCAAGAAGATTCTCTTTTGGTACCAGGCAATCTTCAAACGCAACGCTGGCTGTTTCCGAAGCCCGGAGGCCGAGTTTGTTTTCCTTCTTGGTGGGCGAAAAACCTTTCATCCCTTTTTCGAAGATAAACGCCGAGATTCCCTTGCTGCGTTTTGAGCGATCCGTCACGGCAACCGCCACACACGTGTCAGCATGGATAGCGTGGGTAATGAAGTTTTTTGACCCGTTAACCAGCCAGCCGCCGTCTTGTTTAATGGCCGTGGAGCGAGTGCCGGAAGCATCAGACCCGGCGCCGGGCTCGGTCAGTCCCCAGGCGCCCAAATGTTTGCCGCTGGCCAGGGGAACAAGGTATTTCTGTTTCTGGGCTTCAGTTCCAAACTGGAAGATGTGGTTTGAGCAGAGCGAATTGTGCGCGGCCACCGAAATGCCCACCGAACCATCAACGCGCGACAACTCTTCAATGATGGTGGCATATTCGACATAGCCCATCCCGGCGCCCCCGTACTTTTCCGGAAAAAGCACGCCGGTCAATCCAAGTTCAGCAAGCTTTGGTTGGAGTTCAATAGGAAAGTGTTGCGTCTCATCCCACTCCAGAACGTGCGGCGCGATCTCAGCTTCCGCAAATTCGCGCACGCTGGTCTTGATTTGTTTCTGTTCTTCGCTTAACTCAAATTCCATTCTGCTTCCTCACGACAATCAGGCGTGACAAAGGCATCCCCGCCTGTTTTAGATCAGGCAAGAATGCCTGCCGGTAAGTTCATCAATATGCGGGTTAGTGCATTCTACCTCATCGACTCGAAGAACTGTGACCGGCCGCGCTGGGCTTACCTGCTGATTTGGCGCCCGCTCTCCGAGGTTTTTTCATCAGAAGTTTTACCTCGGTCTCGTTAAGTCGTCGCCATTTGCCAGGCTTCAAATCATCGTCTCGCAGGGAACCGATACGCGAACGGCGCAACTTGATCACCGAGTGACCGATGAGATCAAACATTCTCCTGATCTGCTGGTTCTTGCCTTCGTGAAGCAGGATTTCAAACCATGCGTTGTTTTCAGTTTCGCCGAGTTTCCTGATTTTTGCCGGCGCCGTGCGCGTACCGTCTTCAAGTTTCACACCACGCCGCAGGCGTTCAACCGCCTTTTCGTCAGGCACGCCTTTCACCTTCGCTTCGTAGACCTTGGCTACTTCGTTACGCGCGGACGTGACGAAGTTTGTGAGCTCCCCGTCATTGGTCAACAGCAACAAGCCTTCGGTGTTGAAATCGAGCCGGCCCACCGGGTAGAGGCGACCCAGAGATGCCGGTAAGAGCTCGACGACCGTAGGTCGACCTTCCGGATCGCTGACACTGGAAAGGTATCCGCGGGGCTTATTCAACAGAACATAAGTTTTCTCGCGTTTTTCGAGCGCAGGATTGATGAGCTTTCCACGTACTTTTATGTGATCGGATTGGGGATCAGCCTTTGTCCCCAACTCGGTGACGACCTTACCGTTGATAGTGACTTCACCGTTGGCAATTAACTGCTCCGCGTGGCGACGCGAAGCGAGCCCGGCGGCGGCGATGATTTTTTGTAGACGCTCTTGCATAAGAAACAGGAGCAGGAGGCAGGCGCAGGAGCAGGATTTCCGATACCTGCCTTTTGCCGTCTGCCTCCTGCCGACTTTTTGTCAGCCACCCCCAGCCAGATCATGAAAGTCTTCAACGCTGGGAAGTTCCCCGAGGTCCTTGAGGCCAAACTGAAGAAGAAATTCTTTGGACGTGCCGTACATCATGGGACGGCCAACTGTTTCCTTACGCCCTTTGGCGACGATCAACTTTTTGTCCAGCAGAGTCTTGATCGAGGACGGCGACTGCACGCCACGAATCTCCAGAATCTCCGGCACCGTTACTGGTTGCTTGTAGGCGATGACGGCCAGTGTTTCCAGCGAAGCAATCGAAAGTTTTGCACTGGGACGCGATTTTAGAAATGCACGCACGTGCTCGTGGTATTGCGGTCGTGTCGCAAACTGCCAACCTCCGGCAACCTCGCGCAACTGCAACCCGCCATCTCGCCTATTGAACTCCTCAGCCAACTCGGTAACTGCTTTCTCTATAACGGCCCGATCCTCTTTCAACACGTCCGCGATAATTTTCGCACTTAGCGGTTCTTCGGAAACGAAAATCAAGGCCTCGATTATGGCAAGGCGCTCGGCATCGCTTTGCACAGCATAGGCGCCCTCTCCTGACGTGTCCGGCGTTTCCACAGTCGCAGATTCTGCCGCCACCATGGCCTCTAGTTCCCTGCTGGCTTCCTCGTTTAGCGCGGCCTCGTCCAGGGCTTCGTCCGGTTGGCTGTTGGCAATCTCTTCAGTCATCTTCTCTTCCGTTAACTTGCTACTCTCGCGATGATGTCGCCAAAGGTTTGTTGCTGAAACAATCTGATTTCCGTCGTTCGCACGAGTTCCAAAACGGAAAGAAATGCCAGGACTAACTCGCGGCGCGAGCCGGCCCGCTCGAAAAACACCCGGAGGTTGAGTTCCCCTGCCGACATCACCATGTTTCTCAAGCGTTCAAGCATTTCCGCCATCGAAATCTCTTCGCGTTCGATCTCCAACAGCACTTCTTCCTTGTGCCGCGCCAGGATCTCCTGAAAGACCTTGAGCAGGTCAAACAGTCCGACGGCGACCTCAGGGTTGGTTTTGTCAGTTTCGATCTCAGCACGCTTGAAGACGGCGCGCTCAACCGTGGCCCGCGACCAGAGCATTTGGGCAGCCGCCTTGTATTTCTGGTACTCGAGCAATTGGTCGACCAGGTCCTTGCGCGGATCGTCCTCTTCCTCCGGCGGAGCAAAAGGATCCCGCGGCAGGAGCATCTTCGTCTTGAGCTCGATCAAGGTAGCGGCCATCACTAAAAAATCGCCGGCTACGGCGATGTCCATGTCCTGCATCAGCTGGAGGTACCGCAGATACTCATCGGCGATACGTGCGACCGGAATATCGTAGATGCTGACCTGCTCTTGCCGAATCAGATGGAGCAGAAGGTCGAGCGGGCCTTCAAACTCTCCCATGATGATCTTGAGATCATCGGTGGCGTGGTCGGGAACGATTTCAGGGGACGATCCCGCTACGTTGATTGGACCGGACGGTGACTCTCTGGCCATCTCCGTCGCTTCCGCGGCATTCTCGGCGGCGGACTGCGCTGTTCTCTCTCTTTCGTCCATTTATCTCCCTGCTGATATACCGTTGGCGCCGGCAATACCCATCCGCGTCAGGACGGTTTTCATTGTGGGGCCGGCTATGCGTTGCGCTTTTTCGCTTCCGGCGTTGAGAATTGCCGTCAATTCTTCCTCCGGGATCGCTCTCAACCGTTCCTGTACTGGCCGCAAAAACTCAATTGTAACGTCCGCCAACTCCTGCTTTAGCTGAGCATACCCCTTGCTGGCGAAGTTGTCTTCGATCTGATCGGGCGACTGGCTGGTCAGCAGTTGAAAGATCGTCAAGAGGTTCGTTATTGCCGGCCGCGCGGCGTCAAATCGGATCTCAGTGCCCGAATCCGTTACCGCACGTTTGAACTTGCGTTGGATAGCGTCGGCATCGTCAAGCAACATGATACAACCGCCGGGGTCGTCGTCCGATTTCGACATCTTCCTGGCGGGATCAGACAGCGACATTATTCGCGCGCCAACTTTCGGAATGTAAGGCTCGGGCACACGGAACGTCTCGCCATAGTCGCGGTTGAATCGGATGGCTAAGTCGCGGGTCAGTTCAAGATGCTGTTTTTGATCCTCACCAACCGGCACCAGATCGGTCTGATAGAGAAGTATGTCGGCGGCCATTAAGACCGGATAATCAAACATCCCAACGCCAACATTCTCGCGTTGCTTCTTTGCCTTGTCCTTAAACTGCGTCATCCGCTCCAGTTCGGAGATGCGCGCAATGCAGTTCAGAATCCAGGTGAGCTCGGTGTGTTCAGCAACATCTGACTGGATAAAAACAGTTGAGACATTCGGGTCGATTCCGACCGCCAGGTAGATACGCGCCAGTTCCCTTGTCTTCTCGGCCAGCAGTTTTGGATCTTGCTTTGTCGTGACGGCATGAAGATTAACAATGCAGAAGAAACTCTCGTATTCATGTTGCAGTGAAACCCAGTTGCGCAAAGCGCCCAGGTAGTTTCCGAGATGTACACTGCCGGTCGGCTGTGCGCCGCTGAATATTCTCTTGGACATTTCTCAAATCACAAAACAACGGACACAAGACGCGGTCATTGGAGTCCGAGCAACAATAGAAAACGAACTACATACATCACCGGCGTCATGATTGCGCTGAAGACGCCCATGTAAATCATTATCATCAGGATGATGAAGCCAAATTGTTCGAGCGAAGCCAAAGCAGGTTGGGCACTTGCGGGGAGAATGGATTCCAGAACTTTGCCTCCATCCAGAGGTGGTATTGGCAACAGATTAAAGATAGCCAGCGAGAGGTTCATAATCAGGAAGTACCGAAGAAACAGGTCAACCGGCTCGCGCAACGACTCAGGAATTGCAAGAAATGCACCTGTGTGCAACATCACTTTTATGATCGTGAACGCGGTGATCGCGATCACGAGATTAGCCATAATCCCGGCGAGCGAGACCATAACATTAGCAATGTCCTTGTTGCGCCATCGAAGTGGATTTACTGGAGTAGGTTTACCCCAACCGATGAGCGGAATGCTTGCCGCAGGTCCACCGATATGTCCGAGGACGAATCCAACTACAGGAATAAGCAAGGTTCCAATCGGATCAATGTGGGCCGTTGGGTTCAGGGTGATACGGCCAAGCAATCGAGCGGTTTCATCTCCAAACCTGTTGGACATCCAGGCGTGGGCCGCCTCATGAGCCGAGATCGCAAACAGCAGCACCACCATGTATATGAGCAGTTGTGGAATTATTTGTTCAGACACTAGGTTTGCTTACGTCAGCATTTCAGAAGGCGTCAAGTTAGCATCCACCAAGTTGAGTGTCAAAAACGTTCTCGACACTGGGCTTATCCAATCGCCACACTGTAAACGGCGTCAGTTGAAACAATGGCCATGTCTCCGGTAGAACTGAAGGCCAAACCAACCAAATTCACACCCGCCAAGAACATCTCCGCGTCTTTTCCGTCGGGTGAGATGCGTACGATTCCTCTGCGCCCTCGCAGCGAAGCAGCCACGCACAGGTTCCCCTGATCGTCAAACGCCATTCCCTGCGGACGGCCCAACCCTTTGTAGAAAACACTGACCTCGCCATCACGATTCACGCGCACGATGGAATCGAAACTGGTAACCGTGGGGCCGGCAACGTACAACAAATTATCCGGTCCCACTGCCAGGTGATACGCGGAAACCGAAGGTTCGAGCTGTGCCCAGGCAGTTTCCTCTCCGATGCCGTTCACTTTGTAAATCGTACCGGTCCGATCACCCACGTACATGGTGCCTTCAGCATCGAAGGCGATGCCGGTCGGCACCCCAAGGTTTCTGACAAATGGAACTGCCTCCTTGAACGGCGTGATTCGATAAACAGTTCCGTCCATTCGGCTGCTTACGAACATTTGACCATCCGCATCAAAAGCAATTCCGGTGGGGTTGGTAATGTCGCCGGAAAACTCAGTCAACTCACCGGTAATGTCGAGACGAAAGAGTGTCACGGGCAGTTGTTCCCCGCGTGAGCCCGAACGAGTTACAAACAGCGAACCATCGTCCGGGTCAAAAGCAGGATTGGCCACCGGGTGCAGCTCCTCGGCCAGGCGCTGGCCCACATTAATGACCACTGCCTCGCTGCGTGTACCCCGGCTCTCCAACGTCACTTCGACTCTTCCGCTTGACTTGAGCTCGGGAACGATGGTGAGCACACGGTGCGGAGACAGGGCCACGATCGGCGCCCGCTCTTCACCAAACCACACTGCACAGAGCGTGGGATCTGACGTGTCGAGATTTTCGCAATTGAGAGTGACTTCGGCACCTGGCAAGGCATGAGGTGGGTCAATGCGAAGAATTCGTCCGCTTTTACTCATCTATCCACTTTTTAACACCAAGGACATTAGTCAAACTGCCGCATTGTGAACTCTGACTGCCACTGAAGACTTTTCATGATACGACGCGCACCCAAGGCTGTCTAATGGGAAGTCGTCTCTTAAATGCGATTCCCAGCTACGGAGACTACAACCTCCACCCACCGGTTCCTGAGGCAGTTTCCCCCGCCCTTACCCTGCCGAGCATGTGATATAATCCGCCCTGCAAGCCACCCAGGAGAATTTACCGCACTGAAATTTGTTGACCGGGTGCTTGCCGGTAAAGACCAAAGTAATGCTCAAGCGACTAAGCGAAGCGATATCGCAGAGCAATAACCAAACTTCCCTTCTGGCGTCGGAAACCCACTGCTCGCATCACTCCTCCTGTAATTTCAGCCCGAAAGCCGGTTTACTCGATGAACGTTACGGGAGTGTCCGCTCTGACTTCCAAACGTCATCAAACCGTGTGAACGGAGGGAAGAGCCATTAAAGACGTCCTCGGAAATACCGCCGGTCTAAAACCCAATCAACTTCGCCGCATGGCCAAGCTTTACACCAGGCGCATAGCTCCTCACCAGATTGTCACTCCCGAGTTTGCCCGCCAGCTCGCTGAACTTTCCCACGAAACGAGACGGCAGGTTGGCGCCCTGATCGATCGTAGCGGCTACGTGGAATATGTAGTGGTTGGCGATAATCGCCGCATTGAACTTCCCGATTTCAAACGCGTGCGTGTCGGCGTTGATCGTTTTCGAGGTCTTCGGTTCGTACACACGCATCTGCGCGGCGAAGGTCTAACTCAGGACGACCTGACGGACCTGGCGCTTTTGCGTCTCGACTTGATGGTTGCCATTGACGTGAACCCTGGCGATGGTCTCCCGGGCCTGGTCAATGCTGCCCATCTACTTCCGATTACTGCGGTCGAGGGACAAACTGCCAACGGCGCGAAACCTTATGCGTTCCTCACCCCGCGGGTCGTTTCGCAGATCGAAGTTGATTTCCTCTCGCTGATCAATTCGCTCGAAGAAGAAATGGCGCGCAATCGTCGCACGGCCCGGCATGATGGAGTCAGGGATCGAACAATACTCGTGGGCGTAACCACCGGTTCAATAGCCGAAGCAGAAGAATCAATGGCCGAACTATCCGAGCTGGCGACCTCCGCGGGAATTGTTGTTCAGGACAAAGTTATTCAGCGTCGGCCGGCCATCGATCCGCGAACTGTGCTCGGGCGCGGAAAACTCGATGAGTTGCTGATTCGATCGCTTCAATTGGGCGCCGACATGCTCGTCTTCGATCGTGAGCTTACTCCGGCCCAGGTGAGATCCCTGTCAGAGGCCACCGATCTAAAAGTAATTGATCGTTCTCAACTCATCCTCGATATTTTTGCCCAGCGGGCTCAGTCGCGCGAAGGCAAGATCCAGGTTGAGCTCGCACAATTGAAATACCTTTTACCTCGGCTGATTGCCGGTCAGGATTCCGCTTTCTCGCGTCTCGCTGGAGGTATCGGTGGTCGCGGGCCAGGTGAGACGAAGTTGGAAATGGACCGCCGGCGAGTTCGCGACCGGATTAATCGACTGGAAAAAGAGATCGAAGCGCAGCGTTTGCGCCGGCAGGAACGCCGGAAGGTGCGAACCCGCAACGAGCTACCGGTGGTTTCAATCGTCGGTTACACAAACGCAGGCAAATCGACGCTTTTGAATGTACTCACCAACAGCGAGGTTCTCGCAGAGAAGCGGATGTTCGCCACGCTGGATCCGACCTCGCGACGTCTCCGGCTGCCTCGCGAGCAGGAGATCATTGTTAACGACACTGTCGGGTTCATACGAGCTCTGCCGCCGGCCTTGCTGTCTGCCTTTCGCGCGACCCTGGAAGAAATTGGCGATAGCAGGCTCCTGATTCACCTCGTCGATGTCTCCAATCAGCGCTGGCCTCAACAAATTGAATCGGTCGAGCGCATTCTGGAAGGACTTCATGTAGCAGAGATCCCTTCAATCCTGGCCCTGAACAAAGTGGATCTCGTTGACCCTGCGACGCTGCAGGCGATAACTCGTCAGCTTGAGAGCGCCGGACGGGAAGTGGTTTCCATGGCCGCCACGCAACGTCAGACACTTCAACCGCTGCTCGAGAAAATAGGTCAGATGCTTTCCCACGATCTTGGGTTATCGGGAAACACCAAGACCTTCAGCGACGATCGCCTGTCGCGCACCGCCTAAGCGAAAAATGGCCCTGCGTCCTCGATTCAAAACTCCACTTAGTCGTGTCCGCGAGATGCTCAAGAACTACGTGGTGCAGCCGTTCAAGGTTTTCAAGCCGAGAACGCGCTTCTTCATCGGATTTGCAGTGCTGGTTGGCATTACAACGCCGCTGCTGATCAGCAACTATTCTTCAGGATTTGCCGAAGACTACCGCGAAGGCGATGTGATCAGAGCAAGTGTCGTGGCTCGGTCCGATCTGACTGGTATCGATCTGGCTGAAACCGACCGCCGGCGTAATGCTGCGCGACAAGCCACCAGACCAATTTTCAATTTCGATTCAACTCGCGGTGAAAGTTCAGCACGGAGTTTTCGTTCTGCCTGGGAAGATCTAAAGAATCAGGTTGAAACGAAACCTGGGAAAACCGGATCGTGGTCGGGTGAAGGTGGCCCGGCGGTTGCCCGCGCGATCATTGCTCACAAGTTCGACGACCGTTCCCTGGATCAGATCTTGATGCTGATTCGCAATGTCGGTGATAAGTATATTTACGACGACGCCGAAGGGGATCGGTTGAACCAGGAAATAGTGTTGGTTGATGTACGCAATACCTCCGGCCAAATGGTTATGCCGGCCCCGCGCACTCGAATGCAGTCTCTGAGTGCCGCCCGCCAGGAAATTGAACTCAAGTTATTGGGTCTTTCTGACTGGTCGCAGGAACAGAGACTGGCCTTGATTGCAGCCATCCTGCCACTCCTCCGCCCGAGTGTTGTCGTCGATCAAACCGCAACTGCCACCGCCCGCGAACACGAGGCAAACAAAATCGCTCCGGTGACGATCTCGCTCAAGCGAAATCAGGTAATCGCCCGCGAAGGAGACACGGTAACGCAAGCAATGCTGGCGCAGTTTGCTGCTATGACGACCAGAGGTCATTCAGGCCGTCCCTGGCACCATGTGATTGGAGTGCTTCTAATTGTATGCGCGATCTATTGGGCCGTCTGGAAGTTTACCGAGCATCGTAGTACCGCTTCGATCCTTTCGCTCTCAAAACGTCGAGCATTTGCTCTGGTTGGCTCAGCGATCGTGGTTGAGACTGCGTTGATGCGCGTCGGTTTCACGCTGGGAGATGCCATAGCCAGTCGAATGGAAAGCCCGCCGTTCACCGATCCGGCGATCTGGAACTTCGCGATTCCCTTTGCCGCTGCCGCATTGCTTGTAGTGATGTTAGTCGACACCCAATTGGCCTTTCTCACGGGGATCGTAACCGCGCTGTTTGCCGGCATGATGGCCCCTACGGGCATGCAGAAAGCGGTGTACGCCATGATCTCATGCGCGGCTGCAGTTTATGGGATCGGTAAGTATCGGGAACGGCAATCCGTAACTTTGGCCGGATTGTTTGTCGGCGTGGTCAACTCCGTGATGGCCGTCGCCGTTTTGGCTTACGCTGAGCAGCCATTCACTTTTAATACAGTCTTGTTTGCGGTGGGCTGTGGGTTTGCAGGTGGTTTGTTGAGCGCGGTCTTCGCCGCCGGTGGTCTTCCGATAAACGAATCGTTGTTCGGCATCCTGACAGATGTCAAACTACTCGAACTCTCCAATGCTGACCTGCCAGTGTTGGGCCAACTGGCCTTGCGAGCTCCAGGCACAAACCAGCATTCCCATGCCGTTGGCCAGTTGGCTGAAGATGCTTGCCGGGCAGTCAAGGCAAATCCTTTGCTGGCGCGAATCGGCGCTCTTTACCACGACATCGGCAAAGTCGCCGCCCCCGAATATTTTGTCGAGAACCAGCAGGGCGAAAACCCGCACGATCACATGCGCCCTTCCCAAAGTGCGCGAATCATCATCAGCCACGTTACCTACGGTATGAAACTGGCGAATGAAATCGGCTTACCGAAAAAGATTGCCGACTTTATTCCACAGCATCATGGCACTCGCACCCTCCACTTCTTTTTGCGGAAAGCGCAAAGCGAGGCAAAGCCGGGCGAAATAATAGACGAAAAGGATTTTCGCTATCCGGGACCCAAACCCCGGTTCAAAGAGGCGGCGATAATGATGCTGGCGGATTCGTGTGAAGCCGCAGCTCGTTCCCTCGCCCGCCCCGATCCCGAGAACATCCGTGCCATCGTGCTCAAGATCGTCGATGCTGTGATCAGCGATGGACAGCTCGATGAGTGTGACCTGACTCTCCAGGAGATCACCACGATTCGGGAAGCCATCATCAGTGCGTTGACCGCGATCTATCACGCGCGGGTCGACTATCCGGGCTTCAATCCCCCCAAAGTTACTGGTCCACTCTCCGCAGTACCCAGCGAAAGCATCGTCAGCGAAGAGCGCGGTGTCACCTACAGTCGAGCCTCCGAGGTGCCGATCAACCCTTCAGGCGAAGTCGAAGACGAAGCCATCAGTCGCACAGTGGCGAAACGCTAAGCCGAGATTTTTGGACTGCGGTTAGATCTTTCCGCGGAGCTTGCCGTAGGTCGTAGCAAGGTCTTCCGGCAGGACACGAGTATTGCCCAGGGAAGTCATGAAGTTGGTGTCACCCACCCAACGCGGCAATATATGAATGTGGATATGCTCCACAATTCCAGCCCCCGCGGATCGTCCCAGGTTCATCCCAACATTGAAACCCGTTGGCTGATAAGCATCGCGCAGGGCCGTTTGGCATCGCTTGGTCAAGTCCATTAACTCATCCGTGGTGTCCTTCGCGGCGGCGTCTAAATCCGCGACATGTTCATGAGGAACAATCATCAGGTGTCCGCTGGTGTAGGGATAACGATTTAGAACGACAAAACCGAGGTTCTCGCGGCGCAGCACAAAGTTTTCTTCGTCCTTATCAGGATTGTCCCGTAAGCGACAAAAGAGGCAGACACCCGATTCCGGCTCCTCAGCGCTGCTGGAAGCGATGTACTCGGACCGCCAGGGACTCCACAGCCTGTCCAATCTTTGATCCTCTGGGCTTACAAAATGGGCGGTTGGCGGGTTTCGTCGGAGCCGGTAGCAGAGTTGTCAGAACTTGGCCGTGGTCTGGTACCGGGTTCGTTAATTAACTCTTTTAGCTCCTTGCCAGGTTTGAAGTAAGGGACGCGTTTGGCGGGAATACTCACAGGATCGCCGGTCTTGGGGTTTCTACCTCGGCGGGCACCTCGTTCGCGCACGCGAAAGCTACCGAAGCCGCGCAGTTCGATCTTCTCACCCTGGTTGAGCGTTTCAATAATGCTTTCGAAAACTATCTCGACTAATCGCTCGGCATCCTTTTTGGTAAGTTCCGCCGCTTCAGCGACATCTTCGACGAGTTCCGCTTTAGTCATGCATCACCTCAGCTCCAGAAAGATGGGTCAGACCCCAAGAATGCGTATCTAAGCGAAAATTCATTTGCGTTAAGAGTGGCGAGGTGTGCTCAACTTGTACACTATCAGAAAACAATTACGGCGAGCAAGATGCTGGCCCAGTTGGAAATAACGCGTTTAGCCCAGATAGCGAGCAGCGTAACGAAAGCCCAGGTTAGGAGGCAGCAGAGATCGTCTCCAATATTGAACGAAGATGCTATTCCTGCTTTTCTGCCGCGGGTTCTTCAACGCTTTCGGTTTTGGATTCTGGCTCGCTAACCGGCTCAGTTTCCGGCGCAGCTGCAGATACAGCCTCGGCCGCCGCTTCCGACTCAGGTTGGCTCACTGCCTCAGGCTGGGGCGCTGGTTTCGGCTCTGGCGCCGGCTCACGCTCAACCACCGCTGCTTTGCCCAGACCAAAGTCTGCTAACTCTCCGAGCGAGGCCATCCCGCTGCCCGCCTGGGACGAGTAGACTTTCGTATCAATCACCGGCTCTTCCTTGCCAACCGCGCGCGCAGATAGTCCTATCTTCTTACTCTCGGGATCAATCCGGAGGATTTTGAACTCCATCTCCTGCCCTAACTGAACGACGTCCTCAGGCTTCTCAACCCGCTCCTCCGAAAGTTCAGAGATATGGCAAAGGCCCTCGAGATTGTCATCAAGCTCAACAAATGCACCGAAGTTTGCGAACCGCGCAATCTTGCCCTTCACAACGTCGCCGGGCTTGTGCTCTTCAACAAACCTGTCCCAGGCATTCGGTTCAAGATCCTTAATCGAAAGTGACAGACGCCGGTTTTCTGCGTCGATGCTGGTGATGACCGCATCGATCTCCTGTCCCTTCTTAAGCACCTCACTCGGGTGTTTGATTCGTCTGGACCATGAAATATCGGAAACGTGGACCAAACCATCAACCCCGTCCTCAATTTCAATGAAGGCGCCGAAGTCTGTCAGGTTGCGCACTCGTCCATGCACCCGGGTACCAACCTGGTAGCGTTCGTGCAAGGTTTGCCAGGGGTTATCCTGGATCTGTTTCATTCCCAGACTGATGCGCCGAGCTTTTGGATCGACGCTCAAAACTTCAACTTCGACGGTGTCCCCCGGGTTGACCAGCTTGCTCGGATGCTTCACGCGTTTGGACCAGCTCATCTCCGACACGTGCACCAGACCTTCAACTCCATTCTCAAGTTCCACGAAGGCACCGTAATCAGCAACGCTGGCAATTCGTCCCGGCACTCTGGTGCCGACCGGGAACCGCTCCTCAACGCTGGACCACGGGTCGGGCAACAGTTGTTTGTATCCGAGTGACACGCGTTCCCGATCACGATCAAATTTGAGCACCTTGACCTGAATGGTGTCACCCACCTTAAAGATCTCGCTCGGATTCTGGAGGCGACCCCAGGACATATCCGTAACGTGCAACAAACCGTCAACTCCGCCGAGGTCTACGAACGCACCATAGTCAGTCAGGTTCTTGATTTGTCCCTCAACCACGATGTCTTCTTCAATGTGCTGAAGCGTTTGTCCTTTGCGACCAGCGTTCTCTTCTTCGATCACGGCCTTGCGCGAAAGAACGACATTGGAACGCTTGCGATTGAGTTTAATGACCTTCGCTTCGATTTCCTGATTTCGAAGTGAATCCAAATTGCGCACGGGCCGGGCGTCCACCTGGGAGCCAGGCAGGAAAGCCGCAATGCCATCAATGTCAACCCGCAACCCGCCCTTGATGCGCTCAATTACGCGACCCTTAATGTTGGTTCCTTCGCGATACGACTTCTCGAGATCGTCCCAGGCTTTCATGCGCACCGCATCTGCTCGTGACAATACCGGCAAGCCGTCAGCTGTTTCCATGCTCTTAACCAGCACGTCGACTTCATCGCCTGGCTTAACTGCCAGAATGCCGTTTTCGGTAAACTCAGCCGGGTTAACGATGCCCTCCGACTTATAGCCGAAATCGATTACGACACCGCGCTCGCTAATGCCTACAACGGTACCGCGGACTACTTCGCCTTCCTGCAACGCGGCCTGTTCCTGCTCAAATTGGTCGAGGAGTTGTCCAAAGTCGACGTCGCCACCGGCGCGTTGTTCTTCGTCGTCATCGGTTCTGGCCGGAGAAGGAGGACTCACTTCTACTGGAGCGGGTGCGGTTGACGAGGCGGACGAGCTTTGCTGTTCGCCCGAAGACGGGTTGTTGTCGGTTATTTCCTGGTTGTTAAGCTTCGTTTCTTCACTAGCCATGCAGACTCCTGTGCAATCCCGAAAATTCACTGCCCGCAAATCGTGTTCAGCATTCTCCGCTGACTAGTCGTAGTCATGCGACGATCGTGGACAGCGCTTGAGCGGCCTTACTGATTTGACCTTGGCGAAATGTCGGGGTTGAAGCTTGCGAGGAATGCGAGCCGTTTAGATGTGGAAAAGGAGGTTTTATGTGTTTCGATTTCCGTCCGCGCCCGTAGTCACCCGCTTGGTCCGACAATCACCAGCCACTCACCGGGTAGGTCGGCAATGTACACGCCGCAACGAGGGCGTGTCAAGGTGCTGCCATTGCCGACACTTAGCGGACAAATCCTTAGTTCAAACCGTGAACCAGTTCCGCACCTTCTTCCACGCTATTGACTGGCGGAGGAGACGGTCTCAGAACCTCGCGGCACGACATAAACGCCCGCCGAGTGAGACCCCACAAACAGCGTATTCTGATCTCGCGAGTCAAAGGCCAGCGACCAGATGCGTTGGCTAGGTAAGCGGCGCTCTTTGGGATCGATCCGGGCCCAGGTTATTCCGCCATTGATGGTTCGGAAAACTCCGCCACCGATTTCTCCGGTTTGATAGGCATTGCCGACGAAAACTTCGTCTCCATTGCGCGGATTGATCAAAATGCTGGTGAAATCTCCGAAAGGTAGATTGCCGCCGCGACGGCTCCAGGTTGCGCCCCCATCTTTGGACATGTAGAAGGCTTGCTTCGTCCCTACATAGAGATTCGCCGGATGTTGAGGATCGACAGCAATCGTGTTGACCGGAGCCTCGCTTGGTATTTCGTTAACACGTTGCCACGTTTTGCCTCCATCATGAGTAACCAGGACGCCAGAGGACCCAGTACCAATGAAAACGGTCGCGGGATGCTGCGTGTCCACCGAAATACATGTCGTCCTTGTGTCAAAACCCGATCCATATGGAAGTCTCTGCCAACCCACCGTCGGGTCGAAGCTACGGTACAAACCCAGGTTAGTCGCAGCGAGGAGTATCGGCCGCTGAGTTTCGGCGTCAACAGTTTGAGTAAGAGCATAGACTGCTTCAGATAGAACTACGATAGCATTCGGATCTTCGCTTTCAGGTGGAACCCCGAGAGCCAGCAGCGTTGCTTGATCGAATTTCCCGGAAACAGGGAGTCGTTTAGCCGCCTGAAACTTCTTCAGTGCACTTATCGTCAGCCTTCCTGCCTTCCCGTCCGCGACGCCCACGCTGTGGCCCGCCGCATTCAATGCAAGTTGAGCACGTCGAACCGTGTCGTTGGGCTTCACGGCTGTGGGTTGAGCCTGATTCGTCGATGCGGCAGCTCGTTTCTTCCCCGACTTGGTCTTGGGTGGCGGCTGTGCGACGGTCCAGACTGGAGCCCACGTTACGCCCCGGTCGAGCGAGTGATAGACGCCAAGATTAGTTCCAAGGTAAATCAGGTTGGCGTCGCTGGCGTCCTGCAGGATCGAGTACGTGATCAGGCGAGGGGGCATACTGCGCATCGACGGGCGCCACGTTTCGCCGTTGTCCAAACTCAGAAAAAAGAAGCCACCTCCCGTCGTGGTGTTGATAGTGGCAGCGTAGATACGGCTAGGCATCTCGCGATCGGAGACAATGACGTTGGCAAACCGGCCACTGTATCCACCGTTGGTCGGCGTAAAGTTTTTGCCGCCATCGTAAGAAACCATGACACCGTAATTGTTCGTGGCGATATAAATCGTTTGCGGCCGAGCCGGATGAACTGCAATCGAGTTGATTTCCAGTTGTCTCGAAGTGGTCACCATCCATGAATCGGGATGGCCGCCACGCTCGGAACGCCAGAATCCCTCCGTAGTTCCGGCAAAGACGATTCCGGGTATCGAAGGGTGCTGGAGGATCGCCCTGGTTCTTCGGGACTGCGACGGGATACCCTGGACTTTCGCCCAGTTGCCACCGCCATTTTTGGTTTCATAAATACCGCTGCAAGCCGAAGCGATCACGTGATTGGGATCGCGCGGATCAATATCAATGGCAAAAATGTCGGAGTCGTCGATGATGCCGTTCTTGATGCTTTTCCACGTCTGCCCACCATCAATTGTCTTGTAAGGTAAATAAAAGGTGCCCGCATAGATAATGTTTGGGGTCCGCGGATCAATCGCCAAAGACTCAACGTGAACCAAACCCTGCGTGTCGTAAGTCGGCAGCTGGGTCCAGCTCTCTCCCGAATTGTCCGAACGGAATATTCCATTGAAAGTGCCGGCGATTAGTACATTCGGATTTGATTCGGACTGAGTGAGTGAGTGCAGTGCTTCGTTTTTCAACTCCGGGCTCTCGCGCCATTTCCGTCCGCCATCGGTAGACTTGAAAAATCCACCGGGTTCCTTGTGGCGATGGGCGGCAACGTAGAGCGTCATGGAGTCGCGCGGATCGACGATTATGTGATCCACAAAGAGTTTTGGCCGATTGAAGTTGTAAAGAAACTCCCAGCTTTTGCCTCCGTCGGCCGAGGTATAGAGCTGACCATCCAGAGTTCCAAAATAAAAACGGTCAGGATTGTTTGGATCGACTACCAGACTGCGCACATCTCCCCCCGGAGGCCCGTTGTTTCGCCAGTCTTGAGAGTACCTGCCCGGGTCAGCCAGAGCTTCGGAGGTCGAGTCTGTGGCAAACGCGAGGGTAGCGCCTATGGGGGACAATGCAAAAAGGAACGCGGCGAGAACTATGAGCTTTGGCAATCTAATCGTCATAATTTAACAACTCAATCTCAAATCAGGCTTGGCGCGGGTCGCGCTCGCCGTCAAGTTTAATACAATTCGCGCCGTTTGTATTTAGACAGTTTGCGGCCCCGGCGTTCGATGCGGCGTGGATTGTCCAAGTTGTAATGGGATTTGCTGAGGAAAAAAGCGAAGCGGGCGATGTCTCCAATCGGAGAAATCGCCCGCTTCGGAAGAGTCGCGTCTCAATTGGCTAGACGCGAATTTAGTTCAGGTTACTCCTCGTCCCGCCGTCCGCGCCGCGTGCGTCGCGTCGGCTTCTTGCATTCGGGACAAGGCGAGATGAGGTTATCCGTGCTGGCCGCGGGTGCAGTGGCCCCGGTTGGCACCACCCACAGCTCCACTGCCAGGTCAGTCCGGCATCCACCATCTACCGTAACGATTCGGCTGGCGTCGATTCCGCGCGTATTAACCAGATAGTTCTTAGCGCGGTCTGCTCTCGCCTGAGCCTCACCGGCGCAGGTGCCGTAGGCAATGATGTAGCCGCTGGCGCCTGGCTCGTTCTGCAGTTGAATTGCGTAGTTGTCGAGACGAGCCTTCTCATCGTTAAAGCGGATGTCACCGTACTCGTCAAACTTCCTCGGAGGCACGATCGTTGACTTCACCGAGGTGGTGCACGAAGCTGTCCTCGAGCACGCCGGATCCAAGCCTCCAAGTTCAACCGTGGCCGTCACTGCCTGGCCTCCCAAGCCGGTCGTTGAAACCTCGATAGTCGACGTTCCCTGACCGCTGGTGATGGTGCCAGCCGAGACTGACCAGTTGTAAGTTACGTTAGCGTCCGGTGTGACTGAGGCCGTGTAGGTGATGGTTCCGCCTTCATCTACATCAGACGGACAGGTTACCGCAACTTGCGGGCAAGGAGCGCGACAGCCGGTGCAATCCGCCACGGTGACCGTGGTTGTGCTGGCAGCGGTGTGTTGGTTTCCGTCGTTGACTTCGACGCTGGCGGTGTAAGTTCCCGCCGCAACACTCGAAAGGTCCCAAACAACTGCGCGACCTTCGCCGGACAACCTACCGCCGGTAACTGACCACGTGTAAAGCAAAGTGTCACTATCAGGATCGCTCGCAGTAGCGGTTAAGTCCACCGAGCGGCTAGCGCTAGGAGTACAAGTCTCCGAGCTCTGTCCCGGCGGGCACGGCAACAGGATCGAAGCGCTCGACGCTGAGACCGAGACCGCTGGCACTCTATTCGGCTCTGGCGGCAGTGCTCGCGAATTACGATGCCCAAACCACAGTTGCACGATAAATCCGTTCGGGTCCTCCGACCGGCGGAAGCCAGTCAGCGTTCCAACGTGACCTTCGTCCTGTGAATTCATGTGGCGGCGATAGGCCGCACCAATGCCCCACCAGCGACGTGGATAAATCTTAACGCCGCCAAGTGCATCAACCGGACTGTTCTCCAATGCGTTTGGTGTCCTGCCGGCCACATACATCGTGGAACGCGCTTCACCAATGATCTGGAAGTGCTCATTGATTGGGAAGTCGACTCCAACTCCGGCGAGAAACTCATCCGGACGATCGAGCAAAACCGCATCGTTCATCGCCTCGCTCTTCGGATTGCTGTTCAACCAGTATCCGAAGTTAGTCGAGACGTTTACGTGTTTGCTAAGCCTGCCGGTGATGAAACCGACCAGACCAAAGTCGCCCAAACTTCCACCTGGGCCAGCGCCTCGCTGCATTTGGTTAAACCCGGCGAAGTCGTCAGCCTTGTCTGGCCAATACCGATACATCGCAATGAAGCCCCATCCAAACGCATTGTTCGGCGGAGTGCTGAGGCGAACCTTGGCCCCTACCACGAAATTGGTCCAGGCTGATTCGCCGTAAAGCCGGTTGATAAACGGAGCGTCCGGCAAATAGGAAGGCGAAACTGTGAAAAGGTCAGGAACGGTAAGCGTGTTAAAGGTTGAGTTGGGCGGTATCGTTCGGGTACTAAGCACGATGCCCGGCAGGATGCTGCCGACAACCGAGCCGATGCCCGGGAAGTTCGATGCCGAACCAAAGCTGCCGTTGCCGCCAGTTGGCGCACCCAGAACGCTGGTAAACGGCGGCGCGATCGCGTTGCCCGTCAGACCGAAGTTCGGACCAGTGGCGCCGATGAATGGAAACTGCCTGAACGGCTGACCGCCAACGTTGCAAGGCGGACCGGCAGGCCGAAACAGCGGGCTAAAGCCCGTCAGCTGTGTCGAGCCACTAGTGCGTATCGGAGGCAGAATGATCGCTGCCGGTACGCAAAGCAAAGTAGAGCCAAAATAAAGCTGCGAGTTTGGCAGATAGAAGCTCGAAAGGTTCTGCGGAGCGTTAACCTTGATCCCTCGGTAGCCAATCGTCTTGACGAACAACTCGATGTGATCGTTCAGGCCGATGTTGAAGCTTATAGGAGTCTCAACCAGGTCCACATCACCCGGATCGCGATCAAAGTTGCTGTAGGCGATGCTAAAGGTAAACTCGCCTCTCCGGAGAGTGTCCCCATCGTAGATCGTGAATAACCCGGTCGGTCCACCTTCCGGGCCGCCCGTGCCCACAGCTGGTGATTGATTCCGCGGATCCTGCGGCAGTCGTAGAGTCTGTGCCGACACAACGACACAAAGAATCAACGTGGTGAGCGCGACAATTAGCGCCCTTGTTGCGAGTCTCATCGCATTCCTCCTGCGAAATGAGTATAGAAGTTTGATTATAAATGCCACCGTCGGCCAGGGTTTCGGGCTAATCGATCAGCCAGAAGTCATCCTTAGCAATTCGGTGGCGCCAACTACAAGCTGACGAATTTTCCGGCCCAACTAACCCCCTGGTTGAGCTAACTCTCGAGAAGAATATCGGCTAAGCCGCTTATTACCCCGTGATTTCAATCCGCCGCCAGAGAAAACCTAAACGCCACTTCTTATACGAAAAGTGCGGTTTAGTGTCAACGATTTGGTACTCAAAACTTGGCCCACGATGCAAGATCTTCACACTTTTGGTGAGTACAAAATCATGCCAGACCATACTCTACCTTTCCTCGGAAATCAACCCCTTTTCATGACTTAGCGGCAATTTGTTTATGTTTTTTCCGTCACGCATATATGCCTCTCATGCGCGTGTCGTAGGCCACCCGATCGATGGCCAACATGTAGGCCGCGGTGCGCGTGTCAACCGAGTGAGAGTCCGCGTAACGGCACAGATCGTTGAAGCTGGCAACCATGGTGTCCTGGAGTCGCTGGTTAACCACATCTTCCCGCCAAAAATAGCCCATCCGGTCCTGGACCCACTCAAAATAGGAGACGGTTACCCCGCCCGCATTTGCAAGAATGTCCGGCACAACAAAGATGCCCTTTTCGTGAAGTATTTCGTCCGCCGCCGCTGTGGTTGGCCCATTGGCCCCCTCGGCAAGCACTTTGCACTTGATCCGGTCTGCGTTTTGCGAAGTGATCTGGTTCTCGGTTGCAGCTGGAACCAGGACATCACACTCCAGCTCCAATAGTTGGTTATTCGTAACAGGCTCAACCCCTTCGAAGCCTTCGAACGAACGGGTCGCGTACAGATGCTCCAGAGCTGAAGGAATATCGATTCCCTGCGGGTTGTAAATACCACCGTGAATGTCGGAGATCGCCACCACTTTGTATCCGGCTTCATGAAGCAAGCGCGCTCCGATTCCACCAACGTTGCCAGAGCCCTGGACAGCCACGCGTGTATTTTCCGGCGTCATCTTAAATCTCTTGATGGCCTCATTGATTACAAAAAGAATCCCACGACCGGTGGCTTCCCGGCGTCCGGAGGAGCCTCCGAGGTCAATCGGCTTTCCTGTTACCACTGCCGTCACCGTGTGTCTGGCGTGCATCGAATAGGTGTCCATGATCCACGCCATAGTCTGCTCGTTGGTGTTCATGTCAGGGGCGGGGACGTCCTTTTCGGGCCCAATGAAATCCAAAAGCTCCGACGCGTAACGACGCGTCATCCGCTCGAGCTCGCCGATAGACATCTGTTGCGGGTCACAAACAATCCCGCCTTTCGCGCCGCCAAATGGAACGTTGACGACTGCACACTTCCATGTCATCCAGGCAGCCAAGGCTCTGACTTCATCGAGGTTCACGTCTGGAGAGTAGCGAATGCCGCCCTTGGCGGGCCCGCGCGCAAAGTTGTGCTGCACCCGATAGCCCTCAAAGACCTGGATGCGACCGGAATCCATTCGCGTGGGTATGTAAACTTTGAGTTCCCGATTTGGGACCCGCATGACTGCGTACAAATCGGCGTCAAGGTTGAGCAATTGCGCCGCGCGGTCAAATCGCGACATCATCGACTCAAACGGGTTCTCCTCTTTTATCTCGCGAATGTCGTCCACAAAGACACTGGTTGGGGTGCTTGCCATATCGATCTCCGGGAAGAAAAACTTCTCTTAGTGACCTCGGTAAGAAGACTGCTACCCGATCCACTTCATTCTGCAGCTCGCGCGAGGTTTCGGATTACACTCACTGGAATCGTTGGGACAGGACTTCATTCATCGCGCCACTACGAAAGCCGTGCAGATCTAACGTCACATATTTGAATCCCAACTCGCGAAACCGGCGGGCTAGTTCGTCGACTACTTCCTGCTTCAACACGAGCGCGAGCTCCTCGCGTGCGATTTCGAGTCGAACGAGATTGTCATGATGGCGCACCCGAAACTCACGAAATCCCATTTCCCGCAGAATCATTTCGCCGCGTTCCACCTCCGAGAGGCGTTCGATCGTGACGGGAATTCCGTAGGCAATTCGCGACGAGAGACAGGGGCTTGCGGGCTTGTCCCAGGTTGGCAAACCAGCCCTCTGGCTCAACCACCTGACGTCATTTTTCTTTAATCCAGCTTCGATCAGCGGGCTTCGCACACCGTGTTCGGTAGCAGCAACACGTCCCGGCCGATAGTCGCCAACGTCGTCGAGGTTTGAGCCGTCTACGATAAACTCGATCTTCCTCTCGCGGGCCAGCTTGCTTAGCTTTTCGTAGAGTTCATCCTTGCAGAAGTAACAGCGGTTTGGGTTGTTGGCAGTGTAGCCGGGCGCGTCCAGTTCCTCAGTCTTCAGCACTTCTCTTCGCAGACCAAACTGCTCAGCCAGTCGTGCCGAGGCCACTCGCTCGTTTTCTGACAGACTCGCCGATTCCCCCGTTACACAAAGCGCATTCGTCCCCAGCTCGGCGTTGGCAAGGTATGCCACATAACTGCTGTCGACACCTCCCGAGAAAGCAACCAGCACGGAGCCCATGTCACCGAAGAGCTGTCGCAAAGCCTTTTCCTTCGACAACAGCTCGTCTGCACCGCTTACCAGTGCGGCGTTCACCTCGCTGTTTTCCACCAGGATAATGCTCAACGTTCGGCTCTCCGAGAGACGCAGACACGCGCATTGTGCGCTTCGTTATCTTCTCAAATTAGTTGGAGGGATTACATTTGGCATGTTATCCCATGCATCAAGATGAGCGCAACCAGCATCTCAGAACACGATCGACATAGTTGAGAGGGCTCTTGATTTTGGACGTGAGAAGTTTTGACATGCTAAGATCAACCCCTCCTCAGAAGCTTCCTTCTCGCCGTCTGGCAATTTGTCTTTGATGGGTTCATTAACTAACAAAATGTCTTTGTGGCTGCCTTCGACAACGTTGGCTGTTGTCCTTTTGCTGTTCGGAGGAGTCTGCACCACAACGCAGGCGCAAACAGAGGACGCATTTAGCGCCGATCCCGTGAAGCTGTTTGAGCGAGGGCAGAACGCGCATGCTCGCGGCGATTTTCAAAAGGCGATCGAATATTACGACGAAGCCATCAAGGTGCGGCCCGAGTTTGGTGAAGCCGAGTTTCAGAGGGCCGTCGCACTGGCTTCACTCGATCGATTGCCGGAAGCGGAAGCCGGCTTTCGTCGTGCAATCGGGCTACGCAAGGAATGGTCGCTACCTTATTCATCCCTGGGCGCTTTGCTGGTTCGGGTCGATCGTAGTTCAGATGCCGAGTCTCAGCTTCGTCAGGCCATCAAGCTTGACCCCCAGGACAACGCCGCGCTCCGTTTGCTTGCAGAACTTCGCCTGCGTGCGAGGGACTTCAGCGAGGCTCTCCAACTTTCGCGACGAGCGACAAGTGACAGGGAAGCTCCGGTGTCTGCCTTGGTCTTGCGGGCGATAGCGGAACGGCTAACAGGCGATAAGGGCGGCGCGATAGCAAGTCTGGATCGAGCACTTCAAATCGATCCTCTCAATCCTCCCGCGTTGTTGGAACGCGCCGAGATTCGTATCAGTATGGGGAACAACGAAATTGCGTTGACGGATCTGAAAGCAGTCGAGTCGTTGGTTAAGGGAGACAAACAAAATACCTTGCGTCTCATTGCCGCATACGAAGCGGCCGGCAAACCGCAAGACGCGCATCGCAACGCGCAAACGGTTGGTGTGACCAAACAAACTAATCGTGTGCCGGCAAACGGGAAAAATGTAGTCGGGGCTGCTGAAGAAATCGAAGCGGCAAACAACGAGGATCCGACGGTGGCCCGCCAGGCGCTTCACTCTTTACTGGAAAAGAACCCGGACAACGCAATGCTCCTTGCGCGGCTCGGAGCTTCATATAGAACCACCGATCCCGCGCGCTCGTTGGATTTTTACCGGCGCGCAAACAAGGTGCAACCAGATAACCCTGACTATGCCGCCGGTTACGGCGCCGCCCTGGTGCAGAGTAGACGTTTCGCGGAAGCGGTCTCAATTCTACGCCGGGTAATTCAAGCAGCACCGGACAACTATGTCGCTCACGCCAACCTGGCGACGGCGCTTTATAGGCTGAAGCAATTTCAACAGGCGGTGGAGCAATACAATTGGCTCTTATCGGCGAAACCTGATCTGACAATTGCCCATTATTTCATTGCCACCGCTCATGATAATCTTGGAGAATACGATGACGCGTTGGCCGCATACCAACTCTTTCTGGCCCACGCTGACGCGAAAACAAATCAACTGGAAATCGAAAAAGTAAATCTGCGGCTGCCGTCACTGCGGCGGCAGATCAAATTGGGGCAAGGCGTGAAGCGAAAGCCTGCGCCGCGCAGTCAAAACTGATCGAGCAGGAATACATCGAAATGAAGTTTGCCGGAATCCAGCGGGCCACATTCCAGTGCTGTCAAAGCGCTTTGGTGTTAGCCACACTAAGCGTAGCCGTTGCCGCCAGCCAGGATCCTCGTAGTCCGGACCAGATTGCTCCACCCCCGCTGAAGTTCATTTCTCGGGTCGAGCGCACTCAACTTGATTCTGCGAAAGACCCCAAGGCGCGGTTGCGCGCGGCGCTCGAATTGGCAGAATCTCATCTTGTGGTTGCGGAAACAAAGACTTCAGGCCACGACTACGATGCGGCCGCATCAGGGGTCGGAAGATACTGGGCCATGATTGAGGACGCACTCGCTTACCTGAAAACGCTCAAGTCTGACAGCAACAAGACTCGCGATCTCTATAAGCGACTTGAATTGACGTTGCGCGCCCATGGACCGCGTCTGTCCGCAATCCGTCGAGGCACTCCGAATGAATATGCGGTCTGGATTAAAGACGTTGAAGACTACGCTAGAAAGGGCAGAACTGAAGCTCTAAATTCTTTCTACGGAAATACCGTGGTCCATGATGGGAAGCCGGCGCCAACCCAGAAGTCGGCTCCGAAAACACTCAACCCGCCTTCGCCGAACCAATTATGATCACTCCTTTTGTTTTGTCGTTTAGCTTGACGCTCGTCGTTGCTTCTCCAGCCATTGCTCGCGTGTGCCAGCAGCGGGAACATCTCACGCCACAGGAAATCGAGATCGTTAAAGACACTCAGGTGCTGGATAAGCGAATGGATGTCTTTATCAAAGCCATAGACCGCCGGCTCCAGGCCCTGCATCTGGCCGTCGTGGATCCCAACAGTGTCAAAAAGCAAAAAAAGGAAGCTGAGCGTTGGGGGGAACTGCCAACGGGTTCAACCACAGAACTGGTGACCGACATTGCCAGAATTCTCGATGAAGCGATCACAAACATCGACGACATAAGCCAACGTGATGAGAAGAACCCACTGATTCCCAAAGCCCTTCGCAACCTTGGGGCCGCAGCAACACGGATCATGACTCAACTGAAACCGATGCAATCTCGCGCTACAAGCGCGGCGGAGATCGGAAGCTTTGATCTGGTGGTGGAAAACGTGGAGTCAATTGTTCAGGCCGCCAGCAACCTCCCTGCGGAAGCTCCCAAAAAAGGAAAGGCCAAAGAAGAGAAGCCTGTAGATAAAAACTAGCTCCTTCTCCCCTGACCTTTCCGATCACTCCTGCCGGTATTTTAAGATCTCTTCCGGTTAACCTCGGCGGTTACCATCCTGGCTTCCTGGGAAATTGCAGTTCCCGCACTTGCTTCATCGCCCTCTTCCTTGGCGGTCGCCGCCGATTGCAAACGCGGCGAACTCTCGCCAACCAGGAAAAGCTTGAATTCGATTTTGGTTTCAGTCTTTCCCGCGCCGGAAACACCTGCCACCCGGCCAAACATTCCGCCAAGCTTGCTCGCCTTAAGCCCCGTGATGTCGGTATAGAGAATGAAGTCGACTTGTTTGGCTTTGGCTTCCATTCCAGCCTCTACTTGACTCAAAGCGTTTAGAGAGACCGCCTCAATGCCGGCGCTCTGAATTTCGGCGATTAATCGATCGCGCAGAGAGTCCGTCGACACTTCACGACCACTTCGGTTGTTGATTTGAACGACCCCTACGCGAATCCGACCCGGCGCTTTCACTCGGTCTTGATTTTGAGACTGGCCTGAACTCGACTCAGGATCGTTTGCGGTTTGACCGGTCATGCTTGCCATGGAGGGGATGCTGTAGAGTTCCTGTGAGGTCTGCGCCTCAGTGTAACCGGGCGGAACGTCAAACAGCGCCGCATCGAGCGGCTCACGAGAGAGTTCAACAACTTCCTTCGAGGACGTGAACATGACGCTGCCGTCCGCTCCGTACATAGTTGTAGTCTCAATCAAAGGAAACCCCGTCCGCCCGGCTCCCACATGTTTGAACTGGACCCGATCCCGGCAACCGCCCGCAGCAGCCGGTCGGCCCGCCATTTGTGAGCCTCCCAGATCACAAGTCAGGTTCGCGGAGAAGTCGATGTACCAACCATCAGTTTCCGTGCGATGTTTGACCGGATTACACGCGTCCGGCGAAGACGCTATGGTCATGGTGCTCTTCACGTGCCGCGCCTTGAATCCAAACATGTCCCGGCGCTCTCCCGTATCGATGGCAGTTGTCGTGTAAGTGACCACACCTCCCTGTGTTGTCGGGCGGGCAATCCCACCGCCGGCAGTCCGGTTGTCAGTGGAGGAGTCTCCCGGTTCCATCGACGTGACCAGATACTTCTGCGCCTTGTCGCTGATCTGGAGGGTTCGCTTCAAATCACATTGCGTGATGTTCACCATGTCCATCCCGTACCCCAAACGCATCTCAGACCGCTCACGCGATCCTCTGATCATAGTCGTGCTCTCGGACGGTTGACCGCCTGTGGTAGTTCTGTAGGTAACCTTGAGGCTGTTAACTGGCGCGGTTTGGGCCGCGGGCCGGTTGCGTTGTTGCTGCGCCATCAGGGGCGAAGCCAAAACCAGCAGCGTGAGCAGTACGCACGGCTGGTAAATTCCCAAAGATCTTTTTTGCATAATTCCAAATCTCTCCTTAAAAGTTTTCATGACCAGTCACAAATCCATTGTAAATTCTCGTGATCGACCTCAAAAGACGGCCAGCCTCAGTCGCGCGCCCTGCGCATAACCTCTGCAGCACGATTTATGGCGGCGACAATTCGGCTGAGCGCCTCTCTTCCGTTGGCGACGTTTCGATCATCGAGCGCTTGTCGAAAGTCGGGAAGCGGTTGCGATGCATAGCCAGTGTAGACTCCAGGCGCATAGATCTGATGTCTGTACCAGGACCGTCCGCGCAACCCTACCTCATCGGTGAAAGCCCGCTCCACCATCATCAACCCTTCGTTGATGCGCTTGAGTTTCGCGATCGCTCGCGGGTGGCGGTCGTTTGCCTCGACCCTCGAACTCTCTATCTCAGCCAACGTTTCCTGTTTGGCTTTTTCAATTCGCTTGGCTTCTTCGGAAAAGTTCTGAATTGCTTCCAACATCGGCTTCTCATCAAAAGCAATTGCCAGGTTGCGGTGCCGCGCAGTTCTCATGCTCTCGTTGAAGAAGTCGCGAATCTGAGAAGCATAATCGCGATAGTCCAGCGGCAACCCGTCGGCGTCGGCCAGGCGCATCGCGATGGTCCCCCAGAGCTGCGCCGCGGCAACGTGATAGGCAAATGTCGGATCGCCAAAATGCGTCGTCCAGTGGAAGGAATCGTAGGCTGAATGATAGACACCGTAGTCTCCGCCAAATCCCATGTCGCCGGCCGGGATTCCCAGGTGCTGCAGAAACGGGGTGAAGTCGGAACCGGAACCAAGCGCTCCGATGCGCGCTTCAGCAAGGCGCGTATCAGATCCGGTTTCGGCGCTGGTGAGCTCCGGGTCTGGTTGGGTCTCCCTCGCGCGATCCTGCCATTGTTGATAAACCGTCTTGCCGGTTTTTGGATCGCGAACGTCGCGCGTTGCCGCGCGAATCAGTTTCCACATGGAAGGCACCGACGAAGCGCCGAAGTTTGCGCCGGAAACTGCCGAATCCACATTCAAATACGCGACCGCTTTTTGTTTTAACTCGACGGCAAACTCTTCAGCCCACTCGGTCGAACCCAGCAGGCTGAATTCTTCTCCGTCCCAACTACAAAGCACGATGGTGCGGCGCGGTCTCCAACCACTCTTGAGGAGTTGTCCAAAACCGCGGGCAGCCTCGAGCATTGCTGTCGTCCCGCTATTTGGATCGACCGCGCCGAAGGTCCAGGCGTCGCGGTGGTTGCCCATCAGCACCCATTGATCCTTGCTCTCACTACCTTCTATCCGCGAAATGACATTCCAAATCTTCCGCACCCGGTGGTCCATCTGAGTTTTCAAATGAACGCGGACGTATTCAGTTCCGCCCACGCGATAAGGAAACGGGAACCCACCCTGGAAACCTCTCGGTCGCATTGGCCCGCGAAGCGGGTGCAATAGCTTTTGCGCTTCACCATAAGAAATTGGTTGCACCGGGATGCGGGGCATGCCTTTAGCTTCCTTAACGCTCACTCGCGGCACGCCAGGAATGCTCGGCTTCCCTGGCGTTAGGGGATCACCCGGAACCTGAAAGGAGTAGGAAACAGATCCGCGCTGGACCGCCGAAGCAGGACGCCAGGGCCCCTTTGGATAAACATCACCCTGCATGTATCCGTCGTCAGCCGGATCAGAATAGATAATCAGCGCCGCGGCGCCGTTTTCCTCCGCCACCTTTGCTTTAACGCCCCGAAACGAATTGCCGTAGCGCGCGATGGCGATTTTTCCTTTGACGTCCACACCCAACTTCTTGAGCGCTTCATAATCAGGCGGTAACCCATAGTTGACGTAGACGAGCTGCGCCGTTACATCCCCGCTCGGACTGTAAGCATTGAACGGCGGAATAATTCCTGGAAGCGAAGACGACGGATCTTCCTGAATGACTGTTTCTCTTGTAAGTAGCCTTGCCCGGCGCGGCGCAACTAATTCAACGATGCCCGCCTGCTTCGGATAGGGGAGCAACACGTCATACTCTTTGAGCTCGGAACTGATTCCATAACTCCGAATGCGATCGCGAACATAAATGGCGGTTGCATAGTCTTCCTTTGTTCCTGCGACGTGCGGGACCGCGGTCAGACGTTTCAGGTGCTCACGCGCTGAATCCGGCGCCGGCACATTTCTAAACTCAGCCTCTCGACGTCGTTGATCCGTAGAACCTGCTGAGGTGAATCCGTCCAAGCTCACTTCGCCGGAGCCTTGCGACAGAACACCGGCGGGAACGAGGTGGGTTATGAAAAAGGCGGAAACAACCAGTGAAACGAGGGCTCGGCTCTTATTCAATTTACTCTCTCCTCAATCAGGGAGACATTTTGCGTGAACATTCCCATTCGTTAACGCGTAGAATAAACCGCGAAAGGAACATCAATGGACAGCAGATATTATCCCGGTGTTGAAGTGGACGTTTCGAGAATGGTGGCTGAGCTGCGCACGCTCTTCGATGATGATTATGAAGTGCAAACTATGCACGTTTCCTCAACCACTATTCTTCAGGCACGCAAGTCTAGCACGCTGCGGGATCTTACTGGCCTCTCCGCGGCCCTGACAATCAAGGTCACTCCCGAAGCAGGTGGCACTCGGGTTGAAATCGGCATGCAGAAATGGGCCGACAAAGCGGCGGTTGCCGCTGTCGCCCTGCTTCTCTCGGCAGGACTCCTGATGGCACTGCCGGCGCTGGGCGCTTACTGGCAATACAAGATCACTGAGGATGCCTGGAAGATGATCGAGGCCCACATCGCTCGCAAGGCTGGCGGATACGTGCCGCCTTTGCCCGGCCGTTGCGGCAATTGTGGTTCAGCCAACACAGCCGGCTCAGAGTTTTGCACTTCCTGCGGCGCGAACCTCGTTATCGCACGTAAGTGCCCCTCATGTGGCGCCACCCAAAAAGACACCTCCGCCCGGTTTTGCAATCGCTGTGGCAAGCCTCTGTCAGGCGCGGGTTCGTGAGCTCGCGAACTAATTGACTTGCCAAACCGATAGTCGTATCGTTCCCGGCGCACACAGTAAAGCCATTTTGAAGTACTGCAAATCTGCCAGGGTGTCTTACCTATAAAGTCCCAGACGGAAACGGTCGTAATTCCACCGGATGTAGTCACGTTCTTTTGCAAGAAACTGACTGCAAAATCATAAACCTTGAAAACCACTGGAGGTAGTGTAAATGAAGAAGTCTCTCCCCCTGTTCTTAGTTGTAATTCTGTTTTCAGTCTCCTTTCCGGTTCTCGCTCAGGAGCCTGGTCCACCAAAAGTACTTCTGATCGTGCGCGAGGAGATCAAGCCCGGAATGATGGTCACGCACGCAAGACATTCCGCTGAGTTCGTCAATATCTTCTCCAATCTGCAGACCTCGAATTATCGATTAGCCCTGGTTCCGGTAGCCGGCAACGAGAACGAAGTAATCTACCTAACCGGCGGCAAATCGTTTGCGGAGATTGAGAGTATCAATCGGGCCACCGACAAGAAGATGGAGGTCATTAACGGCAGGATGAAAGTCAAGATGGACGCGCTCAACAAGGAAGCTCCCGCCCTCCATTCCGCGATGCGTGACATCCTTGCGGTTTACCGGCCGGATCTCAGTTTCAATCCTGGAGTGAGCATTCCGCAGATGCGTTATTTTTCGATCACGACAACGCGGGTTCGTCCTGGTCACGACGCGACGTATGCCGACTACGTGCAGAAGATCATCAACATCGCTCGTGATAAAGCGAAAGTTGAAAATCTGCACGTTGCCGTTTTTCAGGTGGTCTCCGGAGCGCCGGGTGGAACTTACCTCATCTTCAGACCTATGAAGTCGCTGGCTGAGATGGACGATCCCATTGGCATGAAAGTTCGCGCCGGCATGAGCGAAGATCAGAGAAAGGAAGCCGACAAAGCGGTCCGCGAGGCGGTGATGTCAAGCGATGTGAGTACCTATGCCTTTGCACCGAGCATGAGTTACGTGGAAAAGGAATTCATTGCTGCTGATCCGGCGTTTTGGGGTGCCAAGCCTGCGATGGCAGTGAAACCAAAACCAAAAAAGCGCGCGCCAAAACCGGCGACACCCTCTCCGGCAAACTAAGCCGTAATCGCGGCTCTGGCGTCTCGCATCAGGCGACAGAGCCGCAATCTTTCTAACAGGAGTACCTATGAAACCACATCGAGGCGTCCTCATTCTCGTCTTCGGTATACTTAGTTTAGTCGCTTGCCCGTTTTTCGGGATCGCGGCGTGGGTAATGGGAAATACCGACCTGGAAGAGATGGACTACGGGCTGATGGACCCAACCGGAAGGGATCTGACCAAGGCGGGCCGGACCTGCGGAATAATCGGCACAGCGTTGCTGGGCCTCCAGGTGCTCGTGTTCCTGGTTGCGCTGGTGTTCCTGGGCCTGGCTCACAATTAGACGCGAGCTGGTTCTCTTTTGCAGCCACGATGTGTTTCCTAACTAATCGTGCCTCAACGCCCTGACTGGATCGATGCGAGCTGCGCGCGAAGCAGGATAAAGCGCGGCGACAATTGAGATCACAAGTGCGAACAGGATTGCACTCGCCGCCAACCACATCGGTAAATCAAAGAAGTCGACCAGGGATCCGCCCTGTGGTTTCAGAACGAAACGGTAGGCAAGACGGTTGGCAATGCCTCCCAACGCCCAGCCGACAAGGGTCCCGATCACGCCACCACACAACCCAATAACCGCGGCCTCAAAAAAGAAGATTAACTTGATCTCGCGGTCTTCAGCGCCAATTGCTTTCATCACCCCGATCTCACGAGTGCGTTCGAGGATCGACATGATCATCGTATTAGCGATTCCAAACGAGGCGACCAATAGCGAGATGCCACCGAGCAGTCCGAGTACCGAATCAATAATCAGAAACACCGTGCGAATTTGTTCCAACTCATCAACGATCGAGAAGCTGCCAAATCCCAACTCGGTAAGGCGCGCACGCACTTCGGTCAGCATCACCGGATCGGTGACGCGAACCACGGCGGTGTCATAGCCTTCTGCTTCGCCTTCCTTTAGCGCGCCACTCTGTCTGGCAAGCGCCAAAGCTATGTCTGTCCCGGGACCGCGGTGCTCGAGGGACCACTGGCGCGCGGCGGGCAAGGGCATGTAGATCGAAGCTGACGGCAAGAGCCCGCGCAACCCACCCTGACCAGGTCCTTCTTTGATTCTCGGATTCAACACTCCGGCGATTCGAAAGGTGCGAGCTACGACATTGCCGGCCCCCGAACCCGAGCTGAGATCATCGTCCAGGGGAATCCCAAAAAAGTTGGCTGGTCCGTCATCTTCAGTCTCTGAGCTAGGCTCCCTCTGCGTCTGGTTGCGAGTGGTCAGAAACTCGACTGTCTTCCCGACCGCGTCCTGGGGCTTTTCGTAATCAAAGTTTTCGGTAAAGCCTTCGGTGACAACGAGCTCATCAGCCTGCTCCGAACCGATCATTTGACCGGCGACAAAATCTTTGAAACGCGCGGCGGAATTTGGCACCGACACTCCGGAGGCAATCTCGTTTCTCACTTTGCCGTTCGAGCGCACGTAAACCCACAGAGTCAAGTTTGGTTGCACATAAGAGACACCGGGAATTTTTGAGATTTCGGCAATCGCCGCGTCGTCGAGCACGCGCGTGGGTGCCTGTCGTGGCCTGAACCGGCCACGCCGCTCGCCGCCATCCTGATTCCGATTGGAAGGGTTAATGCCGGCAGTGGCCAAATTGGTGAGACTGCGACCAAAGACAGAGATCTCGTTAAAGAGATCGAGCGCGCCAAATCGGGCCAGCATGTTGCCTTGCAGACCCAGACCAAATGACACCATAGTCACAATGACGGCAACGCCGACGATGACGCCCATCGTTGTCAGGACCGAGCGGAGTTTCGCCTGACGAAGATTTCTTAATGCCAGTTGAAGAATGTCGAGAAAACTCATAACGCCAACCAATTTCGAGGGGAAGGGGTAAAGGGTAAGCGGAAAGGGGTAAGATCATGTTGGCCTTGAATGTTCCATTCCCCTTACGCTTTCCCCTTTCCCCTTCCCCTCTTCATCTTTCGTACACATGCCGCACCGTGTCGACGGTCCAATCGGCCAGACTCTTTGTCACAACCTCGGCGCCTGCGCTCCTTAGTTCCCCCTCAGAGACTGTGTTCGCGACACCCAGAGTTCGCATGCCTGCAGCTTTACCTGACTCAATTCCTGGAGGCGAGTCTTCAACCACCAGGCATTGCTGTGCCGAGAGAGGGTGTAGTCCATTGCCCCGCAATTTCTCGTTTAGTTGCTCGAGGCCAATCCGGTAACAGTCGGGCGCCGGCTTGCAGACGTCCACAAGATCCGAATGAACAACCACCGAGAAGAGCGAGAGAAGATTCGCGCCACCAAGCACATATTCAATTTCAGCCCGGTTGGCCATGCTCACCAGTCCGATTGAAAAACATCGAGAGGTGGCCTTCAGAAAGGTCACCACGCCCGGGAATAATGGCAACTCGTCTTCGATAAGTTTGCGATGACTGGCAACCTTGCCTTCCAGAATTGTTTGTAGCATGTCGCCGGTTAACTCTTTGTTGGCACGCTTGAACGCTGTACGCACAAAAGTCTTGTCGTCCATTCCCAGAGCGCTGAAATAGTCTTCCTCGGTTAAGTCAATAGAGTAATCGCGTAGGATTTCCTGATACGCTTGCAACTGGAGTCGCTCGTCGTCGATAACGACGCCGTTAAAATCGAAGAAGATGGCTTTGATCATTCGGTTCAAATGTAAAGCAAACCTTAGTTTGCGCGCCTGGCACCCACCGCAGACAGGCGAAACGAACGTACGCAAACCAACAGTTTGCTTTTACATTCTTCCTGATGTTGACCCTTGGACGTTCGAAATTGGAGTCTGGGCTCTGGGTTCGGCGAGCCGTTCGTTCTGTTCGTCAAATAGCTTCGGCAATCGTTCACTCTCCAATACATCGAGACGGCGCAACACTTCAGCCAGCGAGATTTCATTCTTAAGATTTACTCGATAATCCAAGTCGGCCCGCAGACGATCCTTTTCGCCCTGCCGGTTCTGGGACATCATGATGATCGGCGCCTGCATGCCTGCAATCACCGCCAACACCAGATTCAACATCTGAAACGGCGCCGGATCGAACCCTCTCAAGAGAATGTACGAGTTAAAGAAAATCCAAAACAGAATCAATCCGATGGAGACAAAGATAAACTTCCAACTGCCGCCAAACTCCGCAATCATGTCGGCGGCCCGATCAGCCATCGTCGAACGTCGCTCCTGTTCCTCGTTCACGTTTCGTGAAACTCGCGAACTGAGCAGGGCATCTGTTCTCCTCAACCGTTCGCTGAGCGCGCCCAGCATTCCCAACGCAACTTCAGGATTCCGGCGCACAAACGCCAGAAAGTCAGACCTCGCCAGTACTGCAAGACGAGCATCTTCAAGAACGCGCGCATTGGCCGAACGTTTGCGACCATCAATCAACGCCATCTCACCAAAAAAATCGCCTTGCGCCAGATCCGCCAGAGTCACTTCCTTCGCGTCCTCGTCGTGAATGCTGATTCGAATCTGACCGCTCTCAATCAAGTACATCGAATCGCCTGAGTCGCCCTTAAAGAAGAGTTGTGTTCCGCCGGGTACATCCTTGACCGAAAGCAAATTGCGAAGCTCAGTCGCCGAAGTATCATCCAGCGATGCAAACAGAGGCACCGAGCGCAATGCCTCGAGGGTCATCTCATTGGGGTCAATCATCGTCTGCCTTCACCTTCGTCGTTAACTACTCGTCCATCCTTCATCAGAATAATTCGATCGGCGAAGCTGGTGGCCAGCTCGCGATCATGCGTGACCATCAAAACAGTTAGCGAGTTCTGCTTCACCATTTCACGAAGCAAAGCCAACAACTCATGCGCGCGAGTCGAATCCAAATTGCCGGTTGGCTCGTCTGCGAGCAACACCTTCGGTTTGTTTGCCAGGGCGCGGGCAATCGCGACCCGTTGTTGTTCACCTCCGGAAAGTTCCGAGGGTCGGTGCGTCAAACGGCCTGCCAGACCAACTCCACTCAACAACTCCTCGGCGCGGTTACGCCGTTGGCTCCCTCGCAACCCGCCGAAGGCAAGCGCGAGACCTACATTCTCTTCAGCAGTCATCGTCGGTATCAAATTGAAGTTCTGAAAAATCATCCCGACCGAATAACGGCGATACCGCGCCATCTCCTTTTTGGTGAGTGGGCCCAACGCCTTTGAGTTGAAAAGCACTTCACCCTCGGTGGGATGATCGAGACCGCCGACCATATTGAGCAAGGTACTCTTGCCGGAACCCGATGTCCCCTGAATCGCGACAAACTCGCCCTCCCGGACATTCAAACTAACTTTGTCCAGCGCGGTGACGCTGGTCGTGCCCATCTGGTAGACCTTGGAAACCTCGCGTGCTTCTAAGAGTGCCATGTTCTATTAGTTGCGTACTCTTACCAAACAACTTTGAGATGCCGGCGACGAGTTGCCGCCCGGAGATTCGACCAAGTGACTCTTTACTTCTTTTTCACCCGCTTGAATCGGTGACTTGCTTTCCAACTCGCCACAATTCGAATCGCTCTTCCTCAAAACCCTTCAACAACATTTCAAACGGCATTGCGCGCAAATTCTCAGACGCCACTAAATCGCGCACCTCCGGATCATCATAGAGCGCTCGTGAAATGACAACGTCGTTTCCGGTGGAGAGGCCCTCGAGCCGCGCTGCCAAGTTCACCGTCGAACCAAAATAATCGAGCCGGTCGTTTAGTGTAACAGCGATGCACGGTCCGCAATGGATTCCGGCTTTCAACGTTAAAGGTAGAACGCCTTCCGGAGGCGACGCCAGCGACTGCTGCGCGCGCAACATTGACTTCAGGGCGGAGACGGGCCGGCGAAAAACCGCCATCACAGCGTCGCCGATGGTCTTCACCAGCGCCCCGTCTTCTTCTCCAATTGCCTGCTTCAAAACATCAAAATGATTCATCACCCGACCAAACGCCGTCGCATCACCAATCTGCCGGTAAAGCTGAGTGGAGTTTCGCAGGTCAGTGAATAGAATCGTCAGCGTGCCTACCGAAATCTGTTCACCGGGCCGCAACGCTTCGCTCGAAAACAGGTCCCGAAAGATCTGTAGCGCAGTTACTTCCGCGGCGGTCGCGGATTGATCGCTCCACGCCAGTCGCTCGAGAATCACTAACTGTTCTGCCGCAGTGTTGTTGGCAATTTGCAGGGTCGTTTGGGTCGCCAGCTTCAACTCTTCCGGGGGCCAACCCGCTTCGGTGATCTTTACGGTTGCTGACATCTGCCCATCGTCGCTAACGTTCACGTCCTGGCCGCCCGCCAACTCGAGAGCGCGCAGCCGGTATCGTCCCGGTTCGAGCGGCAACGAAACCGCGCGCTGCGTCTGCGACGGCAACAGTTGCTGTGCGACGATGTGAGGTGTGAACTGCGGGCTTCCCATGCAAAACTGTTGTACTTCCACCCGACGTATGAGCGCGTTGGGTCGAAAGGTGACCTCGACGAAGCGATCGAAGTTGACGGTGAAGTCGATCCGGCACGTTTCACAGTGCACTTGCGAACTAATATCACGAAGGGAGCTGCCGGTTTCTCCCGCCCCGCGACAAAGCGGACAGAGCAGTTCCCACTGAAGATCGAAGAGGCCAACACGCGTCGACCTCAGACACGTTTCCAGTACCGCGCGTCTCGGCAAATTCCATTCGTCCGCCAATTCGTATGGGCGAATGCGTGCCACTCGGTAATCATCAGCACTCTGGACAAAACTCAAAAGGAGATCCACCACGTCTGCCCGGGCGCCGTCGGCAATAAGTTTTTCCCTAATACTCAGAAACCGATCGAGCGCCGCCGGTGCCAGGTCAACCGCAGTTGCGATTTCCGGCACGCTCGTTTCAGTCGAAGCAATCTGGTCGTATTTTCTGAACGCTCTGGCGAACCGTTTCGCGTTGACAAGTCTTACCTGGAACCGGACAACGAGCGCGCCAAGTAGCGAACGGGGTTTGATCCAAACGCGGTAGCTCAATTTCGTGCCGCCGCCCGCCCGCGGCGTCAGTTCAGCAAGCGCGCGCAATTCAGTCATTGGCCCTCTGCTATAAGTGCGTGCAACTCCAAAACGAGATGGACGTATCCATTCAAAGGGTTGTTCTTCCCATTCGACTGCCATTCCATAAATCGAGAGGCGCAAACGGCGACGGGCATTGCGGAGTCGATGACGCTTGGTGTCGGATTCCACCGCGGGCACACCAGTGTCCCGATTGAAACGATTGGTGTCAGAAACAAACGGCCAGAGCTCTTCCGGACTGGCCTTCAAGTCGTAATCCCACTGGAAGTTAAGTTCGCGTAGCGGCATGGGGAAATAGCGGTCGGAGGTCACTTGGGGAACCGGGGAAAAGGGGAAGGGGTAAAGGGTAAGAGTGAAACGATTGGCAATTGTGATACCACCTGGGTTGAGAGGTATTCGAATCTTCCCATTACCCTTTCCCCTTTACCCCTTCCCTTTGGTTTTTCAGACTTCTTTGTACTCCGAATCAACATCTTCGGTTGACGAAGCGACCCGGTAGTTTTTCGATTGAACTTGCTTGGTGATCAGGAGATCGTCTTTGGTCTTGAGAAGGTCCGCGCGGTTGTAAACGGAAAGCTCGAAATTGTAACCGTGAGTAATCGCATCTTTCGGACACGCTTCAACGCAGTAGCCGCAAAAGATGCAACGACCGTAGTCGATGTTGTAAACCTCAGCGTAGCGTTCATCTACGCCTATACGCTCCTCAGGCAAGCGCGGATCGTCTTTCGCCACTATGTAGATACACTCGGATGGACAGGCGGCAGCACACAAAAAACACGCGACACACTTCTCGCGACCAAGCTCGTCGACGTGCAGGAGATGCTGGCCGCGATAACGCGGCTGAAGCGTCACTGGTTCTTCCGGATACTGGACGGTCCATTTCTGTTTTGGAATATAAGACAAAGTGACGCCCATCCCCTGGATGATCGCCCTAGTCGATTCGATCACGTCCGTGATTATTGACATTCTTCAATCTCTATTCTAGCCGACTTAACTCCGAGCCTGTAGCCTGCCATCTTCCATCCCGCCACACAAACTTGTCGGTAAAGCGAAATACCGCTTCCTGGCCCCGCACCTGAAACCTGACAACACCTCCAAGTGTTGCCCGGTTGCCTTTCAAGCTAAGTTGCAAATCTTCAAACTTCCATCTTTCGATGGTTTGGTCGCGCTTTATGGTCTTCAAATACTCGGCCTTACGCTGTTGTCTACCCTCCACATCGCTAACGTAATCGTCAGCGAGGATTCGATCCAGCGCCTTCTTGTCGGCGTTAATGTTCGCCACAGTCCACTCGTTTTCAAGGTCGGTCAAGGCTGAGAGCACTCTTTCTTCATCGGTGGGCGCGGGTGCGTCTTCGTCAACGCGTGCATTGCCTTCACTTTCGTTGGTATTGCTGTTCAACTCAGGCAGATTTGAATTGACGTTCGCCGGTCTGTCCGCATTCGCGTTGACCTCCCTGTTGGAAGCAGCACGCAACTTCGGAAACACAATGGCTGCGGCAATCCCGACCCCGACCAGTAGTAAGAGTCCTACTGCCAGAAACCCAAGAACCCAGGGCCATGCTTTTTGTCTTGGTTGCTTACCACCAGGAGGAACGTAGGAACCGGGAGGCTGATAAACCGGAGCCGACCCTCCACCTCCGGCAGAGGCACCGCTATCGGGTGGATTGACAATCGTTTCTTCGCCGTCGTCAAGTGGTTCGACGGCGACGAGCGGTGTGCCGTCTTCAACACAAAAACTCAGGTTCTGGTCGGAAAAAGTTTTATTGCAGGTAGGACAACGTCTCAATTTCAGCTTCTCTTTCTAGTTCAAGCCACCCATCAAAGCGGCCATGCCATAGACTATGATAAAAAACAACACCAGAACAAAGTAAAGACCGCCAGTCACAACTCCTCCGATGGCGAATCCTTTTCCGCCATATTTGTGCGGTTCCTTCTTGATCATGACCAGAGAATAGATCCCTAAACCCAGTGCCACTGGAGCAGTCAGAACACCAAAGTAACAACAGAGCCCGATCGTCACGCTGACGACGCCGAAGGTAAGCGACAAAATGGCAAGGTTTTGTTGCGGGGCAATAGGGTATGCCGGCGGAGGCGGTGGACTCCAACCAACCTGCCTGGTCGCAGGCGGACTATACGGTGCGGGAGCCGGCGCCCTGCCTGGGCTGTCCGGATAATCTAAAGTTGGCTGTTCCAGCGGGCTGACACTCGGCGGCATTTCAGGACTTACAAGAGTTACTGGCGGCTCCGTTGACGAAGCCTCAACTTGAACCAGCGAGGTTCCGTCCTGGGTGCAGAAAGTCAGCCAGTCGTCGGTAAACTCCTGATTGCATCTGGGGCAGCGTTTCATGTCAATTCCAGGTTGGGAAGAATTCCTTGGTAAAGAGTTTTCGTTCGGACACCAGACTGTCGCTTCGGAACGCCAGTTTCACACCAACTCAATCTGTGCGAAGAAATAACTGATCTCGATGGCGGCATTCTCGTCCGAGTCGGAACCGTGCACGGCGTTTTCCCCGACTGAACCGCCGAAGTCCTTGCGCAAAGTGCCTTCGTCGGCTTTAGCTGGATCGGTTGCGCCCATTAGATCGCGCCAGGCCTTAACCGCGCCTTCCTTTTCCAGCACCATGACCACGCACGGAGCACTCGACATGAATTCAGTCAGACTCGGGAAAAACGGACGTTCGCGATGGACCGCATAGAAGCCCTCCGCCTCTTTCAAGGTCAGGTGCAACGCTTTCATCGCGCGCAGCTTGAATGCATTATCAAGAATTCTTTGGATAATCTGACCGGTGTTTCCCGCCGCCACGGCGTCGGGCTTGATGATTCCAAATGTAAGGTTCCCCATTTGCTCTATCGTTTTCTCCTCTTAGATAGGTGGCCGCGGATTGTCGCGGATAAGCGCTCAGGACAAACTGCCAAAGCCATTCACACTACTGCAAAGTCTTAAATTCTATTCCGCCTGCATCCGCGAAAATCCGCGGCCTAAGCTTCCTACGCCGCTGAACGCGCACCAAGCGCGGCCTTAATCCCGGCTCCAATATCCGCCGGCGACTTCACCACGTGGATGCCAGCCGCCTGGAGCGCCTTCATTTTTTCTGCAGCAGTCCCCTTTCCTCCCGCGATGATCGCGCCCGCGTGACCCATCCGTCGTCCAGGCGGAGCGGTTTGCCCGGCAATGAAGGCAACAATCGGTTTCGTCACATTGTCTTTGGCGTAAGCAGCAGCTTCTTCTTCCGCGGTGCCGCCGATTTCTCCAATCATGACGATCCCTTCCGTCTCATCGTCAGCCTGAAACAAGGCCAACGCGTCGAGGTGAGTAGTCCCGACGATCGGGTCACCACCAATGCCGATCGCACTCGATTGGCCCAGGCCAAGCGACGTCAATTGTCCCACGGCTTCATACGTCAACGTTCCTGAACGTGAGACAACTCCGATGCGCCCTTCCCGGTGAATGTGCCCGGGCATAATTCCAATCTTGCACTTACCGGGACTGATGATGCCGGGACAGTTTGGTCCGATCAGTCGGGTCGACCTGTCTTTCAGATACTCCTTCACTTTGACCATATCCAGTGTGGGGATTCCTTCAGTAATGCAAACCACAACGGGAATTCCTGCGTCTGCAGACTCCATAATGGCGTCAGCAGCAAAGGCTGGTGGAACGTAAATCACGGATGCGTTAGCGCCTGCTTCCTTGACTGCGTCCGCTACGGTATTGAAGACAGGAATCCCTTCGTGAGTGGTACCGCCCTTGCCAGGTGTTACCCCACCCACCACGTTGGTTCCATACTCCACCATCTGCCTGGTGTGAAAGCTGCCCTCTTTGCCGGTGATTCCCTGAACCACCAGACGCGTCGACTTATCAACCAAAACGCTCAATTCCCGGCTCCTTGTCAGAACTGAAGAGTGAAATGAAGCGCGCAGTATAACATGCGGGTAAGTTTGACTCCGAAGCGTCTATCCGTATCAGGCAAGTCGAAATTGTTGGCCGTGGTGAGGGACATCGACCCGCCAGCTGAATCGCTCGCGAATGCGTTCAGCCATCGCGGTAGCCGAGCCCACTTCACCATGAGTGACAAAAACACGACGTGGTGCTGAAGGCAGATCTTCCAGCCAGCGAATTACTTCTTTCCAATCTGCGTGGGCAGAAAATCCGCCAATTCTTTCGACGTTGCAACGCACAGGAATCCATTGGCCGAGGACTTTCACTTCTCGTTGCCCATCTGCTACGCGGCGTCCAAGCGTGCCCCCTGCCTGGTAACCAACGAAAACAACTGTGGCATTTTCATCAGGCAAGACTCGCAGTGCATGATGAAGCACACGTCCTCCCGTCATCATCCCTGACGCACTGACAATTACGCGAGCGCCGCGTTTATCATTCAGACGTTTGGAATCTTCCCTCGTCGTGCTCGCCAACATCGAATGCGTGCGCATCGGGTGGGGCGTGCGCGTCAACACGTTGACGTATTCCTCGTCGTGCTCTTCTCTCCGGTTCGCATACGCGGTAGTTGCTGCGGAGGCCATCGGCGAGTCCAGGATTACCGGTAACACGGGAACGCGTTTCTCGTCTTCCAGTTCACGAATCAGATAGAGAAGTTCCTGGGCACGACCGACCGCAAAGGCTGGGATCAAAACCGTGCTGTCATGGAGCGCGGCGTTTTTGATCACTCTTTCGAGCGCAATTTTGGGTTCTTCAGGATCATGGATGCGATCACCATAAGTGGATTCGACAACCAGGAAATCGCATGCCGGCGGTGGCACCGGATCCCGAATAATTGGCTGATTGTATTTGCCGAGGTCGCCGGAAAACAGCACCTTGTCATCCCGTTGACCACTTGCAACATGAGTCAGCACCTGGCTGGAACCCAGGATGTGTCCGGCAATTCGAAACTCAGCGCTGATGCCTTTTACAACTCTTACCAACTCACCATCGTTCTTGACTATTTGAATAAGCTTGAGTGCCTCAACTGCATCTTCCTCTGTGTATAACGGCAGCGCAGGATGGTGGCGTGTTACTTTGTGACGATTGCGATAATCGGCCTCTTCTTCCTGCAGGCGCGCGGCGTCGGGAAGGAGAATGCGCAAGAGGTCTGCCGTACCGCGCGAACAGCAGACTGGCCCATGAAATCCTTCCCTCACGAACCGCGGAAGATAACCGGTGTGGTCGATGTGCGCGTGGGTGAGTAGAACCGCGTCGACGGATGAAGCCTGAACGGGCGACGGCTGCCAGTTGCGTTCGCGAAGCTCGCGCGGGCCTTGAAACAGACCACAATCCACCAACACGCGTTTGTGGTTAGCTTCAATTAGGTATTTTGATCCGGTGACGGTCTGCGCTGCGCCCCAGAATGTTAGGGTGGCCAAGAGGTTTCCTCCTCAATCAGCCAGACGGGCGCTGGTGTAGTCGGGTCTAGGTTGCGGCGAGCGTTTTCGATAACCAAAGAACACCACCAGGGCGGGAATCAACAATGCAAGATTTCTGAGAGCGGTTTGTACACCTAGCTGGCTGCCGATGATTTTGCCGAAGCAACCACACTCCAATCCTTCGTAGCCCAGGCCGAATCTGTAGTAGAGCGCAAACGCCGAAAACGCCATCAACAGGGCTGCGGATAGAAACCCGCCAAGACGAGCAGTGCGCGGCACCAGGAGCAATATCGCAACAACGATCTCAACACTAATTACTCCGACAGTCCCAGACCAGGCCCAGCGAGACTGATCAAAACCTGTGGCGGTCAGGAGCTGGCCCATACTGGTTGCGAAATCCCTGACGATCCAGAGTTTCGCTCCCGCGGTGAACAGAAAAAGAGCGGCCAGGCCAAAGCGGCTGATCTGAACCACGATTCGAAATAATTTACTCTTCATCAATTAATAAGGATGAAGGCGGAAGGATGAAGGATGAACCTGACAGGTTTAGTACGGGCGAAGAGGGTCTTCCTGATGAAGATTGCTCTTCAGAAAACATCTTTACTCTTCACCTTTTATCCTTCAGCTTTCATTCATCCGCCTTCATACTTCATCCTTCGTCTTCACGCCGCCAGACCAACAACCTTCTCGGCGGCGTCCTTCATTCCGATAGCGACTGTAAAATTGAGTCCTGATTCGCGAATGACGCGTTGTCCTTCCTCAACATTCGTGCCTTCCAGACGAACGACTACCGGCACCTTAATCCCCAGATTCCTGGCAGCTTCGACGACGCCGCGAGCCACCATGTCGCAGCGAACGATGCCTCCGAAAATGTTTATCAAAACGGCTTTGACATTTTCGTCCGCGAGCAAAATCCGAAATGCTGCCTCCACTCGTTCCTGCGAAGCTCCACCACCGACGTCCAGAAAGTTGGCCGGCTCACCGCCCGCCAGTTTGATGATATCCATCGTGGCCATCGCCAGGCCGGCCCCGTTGACCATGCACGCAATGTTTCCGTCGAGCTTGATGTAGTTAAGATCAAATTTCGACGCCTCGATCTCCAGCGGCTCCTCTTCGTTAAGGTCGCGCAGATCGAGGAATTCCTTATGGCGAAACATCGCGTTGTCGTCAAAGTTTACCTTGGCATCGAGCGCGATGAGTTTCTTGTCCTTGGTTAACAGAAACGGATTTATCTCCATTAGCGAGGAGTCAGTCTGCTCGTATGCCAGAAAGAGCGACTGCATAAACTTCACCGCCTGGCCGATCAGTTCTGCGGGCAGGCCCAAACTGAATGCCAGTTTGCGCGCCTGAAAGGAACGAAATCCAACTGCCGGATCGACGGTCTCCTTAACGATCTTTTCAGGTGTCTTTGCCGCTACTTCCTCGATGTCCATGCCGCCTGCAGCCGACGCCATAAACACCGGCCGTCCGCTGACGCGATCCAGCACGATGCCCAGGTAAAACTCCTTGTCGATGGGAAGTCCTTCCTCGATCAAGAGCACGCGCACCTCGCGTCCCTCTGGTCCAGTCTGATGAGTGATCAGCTTCATGCCCAACATTGCCTTCGCGATGTCGCGCGCTTCTTCGGCGCTTCGGGCGAGTTTGACTCCGCCGCCTTTGCCGCGGCCGCCGGCATGAATCTGGGCTTTAACCACCACAATCTCACTGCCCAGCTCTTTTGCCGCGTGGTAAGCCTCATCGGGGGAGCGAGCCACAATCCCGCGAGGCACCGTTACTCCAAATCTCTTCAGCAGTTCTTTGCCCTGGTATTCGTGAATCTTCATTGCTTTGTTTGAACGGAATATTAGAATGTTCGGTGAATCGAAATGAGTTTACGCGCACCAATTCATTGACTGCAAGCGGCTACAGTTTACGGGTAGTGCGCCAAATTGAAGTCACCGTGGGCAACCGAAGATTTAGCCACGCATTAACACGGATGAATTTCAAACTAAACCTGCTACCCAGTTTACCTAATGACCGCGGAGGCCTAAACGATGAGCGAAGTGATCGTCAGATCTCTCTCAAACGTGCAGAACCAAGTGACGTATGGTGAAGGCCACACCTTCATCACGGACGAACCCGTCGAAGTCGGCGCTGAAGATGCCGGGCCGGATCCCTACACGCTTTTGCTCGCGGCTCTCGGTAGCTGTATTTCGATGACCGTCACTCTTTATGCAAGAAGAAAACAATGGCCGCTCGAGCGGGTGACGGTTCGACTTCGTCAGAACAGGATCCACGCCGCCGATTGTATCGAGTGCACTGAGACAAAGGGAGGATACACCCACCGGATCGAACGTGCCGTAACTTTTGAAGGAAACCTAAACGATGAACAGCTTACGCGGCTCAAGGAGATTGCCCACAAGTGCCCGGTTCACAAGACACTGACTTCGCCGATCATTGTGACTGAACTTGGATGAGCTGGGTCAAATGTCCAATGTCCAAAGCCCATCAGCGTCGCGATCACAAAACAAAAAGTCCAAAGCCCACGGTCTCGTTTTCATTACTGGACTTTGGACTTTGGACTTCGGACTTCGTAGTCTGGTCGGGACGCCGAGATTCGAACTCGGGACCTCACCCACCCCAAGGGTGCGCGCTACCAGGCTGCGCCACGTCCCGTCATCACAAATAGTATCCCCGCAAAAACTCAGTAACGCAAACCCTTAGTTCGCGAATGATGTAGACACAAGGACAAAAGGCAACCACCAGTGTCAGAAGTGGTAGGCAGCCTTACTCTGAAATAGCGAATTGAAAAGGCAGAGCCTTTCTGCACGAAAGGCGGCAAGCCGCAACACACCCTCGCTGTCGGTCGGGTTACTCCCGTTCGCGTTCCACTTGAATTCTTTGGTGGAGAAAACGAGTGTGCGTCCTACTTAGTCCTGGGGGTTTTTCGTTCGAGCAGTTCGAGGAGATCACGAAGTTCGGTGGCGAGTTTTTTCAGGTTCTTTCGGTCCTCAGCGGCCACTGCACGCGAGTTAGCCGCCGATCCCGAGGGTCGGACCTCACGAGGCGTGTTCTCAGAATCGTCTTCCTGACCTGAACTGAGCCGGATCTTCCCACCCGATCTCAAGTCGTTTGTAAGGCGCTTTTTGGCTCCTGCAATCGTGTACTGATCTTCGTAAAGGAGCTCTTTAATCTTCAACGCAATCTCAACATCGCGCTTGCGGTAGACCCTCTGCCCGGCCCGGTTCTTCTGCGGCGCCAGCATAGGGAACTCTGATTCCCAATAGCGCAACACGTGGGCCTGAACACCCGCCAGCTCACACACCTCACCGATCTTGAAGAAGAGTTTTTCAGGGATGGCGACGGCAGGACGACCCATATGGCAAAACCGGCTAACGGATTCTTCCGGACCAAATATTTCAGGCTAGAAGTTAATGGAGACTAATGGCGAGTTTGCCAGCAGCCCGGCGAGTGGTCATGTTACTGCCGCGTCTTTCGCCGTGTCAACACTTACATTTAGCGGCTGTGAGTTAAAACGGATTCTTAAAAGTATTGTCTCAAGTGCTTGATGGAATGGACTCGGAGTTCTAGTCGATAGCTACTTTGCCACGCCGCCCGCTGGTGCGGTGTTCTCTAACCATTCGTCGCAACCTGCCAGCCTCGTGAACTATGCCCCTTTTGGGCGAAACCCAACGATGAATGAAATCTGGAAACGATGGTGTTGCATGCCGTCGCTACTGGCTCGTAATTCGATGCGGTCGCGCTCGCATCGTTTCGACTGCTCGCTTCACCAACCAAATCCGATCGGTTGAGACTGCGGGGTGATTTGAATCGATCATGGTTCAGTGGACGGGCTTTGGTCATCAAGCTATAATCCGCCTTCCGCAAACCCGAACCGGGAAGGATCATTTTCAGTAGTGACCACGTCTCCAACCGTTTTTCGTCTCGCCTCTCGCCTGGACGACATTGGTTTCTCCGACATCGTTAACATTCGCAATCGCATCATGAAGCTCCGTGCGGCGGGCGCCACCGTCTACCAGTTTGAAGGCGGCGAACCTTACATGCACACCCCCGACTTCATCAAGGAAGCGATGAAACGCGCCGTCGCTGAAAACAAGAGCCGGTATGCACCATCGTCTGGAATTCCTGAACTGCGGAATGCAATCGCTGACAAGCTGCGAACGAAGAACAACATTCCCGCACAGACAAACGAAGTGATCATTCTGAACGGCGGCATGCAGGGACTTTTCGGCGCATTCCAGTCGGTAGTTAACCCGGACGACGAGGTGCTTGTCTTCTCACCATTCTGGACACCCATCAAGGATCTAATCGCACACTGCGAAGGAAAGACGATTTTGGTTCCTACTGCGGAAGCCCGCGCCGAAGGTTTTGAGAAAACCCTGGCCCGATACTCTTCCGAAAGCACGCGCGCGGTTTACTACAACACTCCGCAGAATCCCTCCGGCGTCGTGTTCACTCGCGACGAAGCCCGAGCCGTTTCGCGTTTCGCACAAGAGCGCGACCTGATCGTCATCGCGGACGAAGCCTATGAAGATTTGGTTTACGACGGCGAGCACGTTTCGATCGCTTCGATCGAGGGAATGTTTGAGCGAACGATCACCGTGTTTACGCTCTCCAAATCTTTTGCGATGACTGGCTGGCGGCTGGGTTATACCGTTGCACCTGAACCATGGATGACGGGGCTCCGCAAAACCACCCTCTATTCCTCCAACGGAGTTTCCACCCCCACGCAGTGGGCGGCGCTGGCAGCGTTTACCACCGAATCAGATATGCTCGAGACGAATCGCGTCAGCTATCAGCAGCGGCGCGATTTGCTCTTGGCGGGCCTCAACGAACTGGGATTGGCCTGCGAAACACCTGCGGGAGCCTTCTACGCCTTTCCAGATGTTTCACGCGTGAGCACCGACAGCCGGGAGGCTGCGGAAATTCTGCTGGAGCGTGCTCAAGTCGCTACTGTTCCCGGGATCGTCTTCGGCGAACACGGTGAAGGCCACTTGCGTTTCTCCTTTTCAACTTCAATCGAAATGATCGAAGCCGGCCTCGATTCCCTTCGGCGCAACTTGTAGTACCGGATACTATCCGCAGATTACGCAGATTATTTTTTGACCGGTTAACGGGACCGCCCTGTCAGGTGTGCGGAGCAGCAACGTTGCAAAGTAAGGATGTCCGTACCATTCTGGACAACTGTTCTCAACTTAGCTGTCTAACAACTAATCGGCGTAATCTGCGGATAGTATTATTCTCCGGTTAATCCATGAACGAGTTTGAATACATCAAGAAGCTGCGAGAGTTGGCTGGCGAAGGGGGGAGTGCCGCCGGCCTGGTTCGGGGAATTGGCGACGACGCTGCAGTCTTCAAGTCGGTTACCGGCAACGACGTTGTAGTCAGTACCGACCTCCTGGTTGAAGGCATTGACTTCCGGCGCGATACAACTTTTCCTGGACTCCTCGGTCACAAAGCACTCGCCGTCTCACTTTCCGATATCGCGGCGATGGGTGCGCGCCCGCGTTGGGCTCTCTTGTCTATCGGCGTTCCCGAGAACATCTGGCAATCCGAATTCCTCGATCAGTTTTACGTTGGCTTTTTTCAATTGGCGGATCGCTACGGCATCAAGTTGATTGGCGGCGACATCTCGCGGACCGCTGAAAAGATCGTGATCGATTCTATCGTCCTGGGAGAATCCCGGGTGGGCCAGGAGGTCTTTCGTTCGGGCGCCAAGCCGGGAGACGCAATTTATGTGACCGGGTTTCTCGGCGACTCGGCGGCAGGACTGCGTTTGCTGGAGCGCGGCGCCCGACTGCATTCCGAAAGACTCACCAACGCGGCTGCTCATTCGGTTGATCCACTCTTGCTACGCCACCTGCGGCCCGAACCGCGCGTGGGTTGGGGAATCCTGCTGGGCGAGCGCCAATTGGCAACCGCCATGATCGACATCAGCGACGGCCTCTCGTCTGATATCAACCACCTTTGCGAAGAGAGTAAAGTCGGCGCGCTAATTGAAGCCTCGTCGATTCCCATCAATCAACTCGTGGTAGAGATCTGTGGGCGGCGCGCTCTGGATCCCCTGATGCTGGCCCTCCATGGAGGTGAGGACTTTGAGCTTCTCTTCACTGTCCAACCAGAGAATCTTTCACAACTTCCGAGACGAGTGGACGGCGTTCCGGCGACTCGCATCGGCGCCATCATGGAAAGCACCGAGGGCGTGCGCATTGCCGAAGGACCTCGTGCCTGGAACCTCGAACCTGGCGGCTGGGAACATTTCAAGAAGGATGAAGGTTAGAAAGGGGGAATGGGAAAAGGGGAAAGGGTAAGAGAACGCGAGGCTACTCCTCCCCTTTCCCCATTCCCCTTTACCTCTCACCCGTTCTTCTCTCGATCCTCATTGGTCCAACGCTGCTTGCGTTTCCAAAACACCTTAACCTAGACTGCCGAAAACTGAATATGTTCTTGAACTTAGGCCCTGCATATCTTCTAATGACCTTCATCGATGCTTAGATTCCGCAACACCCTATCCGGAAAAGTTGAAGAGTTTCGCCCGATGGTCGAGGGCGAAGTGCGCATGTACTACTGTGGTCCAACCGTCTGGGACTATGGCCACATCGGCAATTTCCGTTCGGCGCTCGCCGCCGACATCCTGCGCCGCTACTTGAGATTCAAAGGCTTCAAGGTTACTCACGTGATGAATATCACGGACGTCGAGGACCGCATCATCGCCAAGTCGCAGGAAGCCGGGCTGACGATTGATGACTACACGGCGAAGTATATCGACGCTCTCTGGGAGGACTTCGACGCGCTTGGCTGCGAACGTCCGGAGGTGGTCCCCCGCGCCACGCGACACATTCCAGAGATGGTTTCCCTAATCGAAAGACTTCTCGAAACCAATCACGCTTACAAGTCTGATGGTTCCATCTACTATCGCATTGCTTCCTTTCCTGAATACGGCAAACTCTCCAAGATCAACTTCGCCGGCAACATCGCTGGCGCCAGTGATCGCATCGACACGGATCGCTACGACAAGGAAGACGCGAGAGACTTTGCCCTCTGGAAAGAGCCTGCGACCCTTAACGAACCCGCGTGGGATGCTTCGATCGGCCGAGGACGGCCGGGTTGGCACATTGAGTGTTCGGCGATGTCGATGAAGTATCTTGGCGAAACTTTTGATATCCACGCCGGCGGCATCGATCTGGTTTTCCCGCATCACGAAAATGAGATAGCGCAGAGCGAGGGAGCCACCGGGAAACCGTTTGTCCGCTACTGGATCCACTTCGAACATCTCAAGGTCGAAGGCGAAACGATGTCGAAGTCCAAAGGCAACTACTACACGTTTCGCGATGTCGCCGCGAAGGGCTATTCGCCGGCGGCTGTCCGTTATTTCCTCCTGAGTGTGCCTTACAACAAACAACTCAACTTCACTTTTGACGCTCTTGCCGGCGCGGAGAAGACGGTGGCGAGTTTGCGCGATTTCAAAGCACGATTGGGCGAGGCAAAGACCAGTCCCGGAATGAATGAGGCACTTCATGAAATCACGCTCCGCGCTGGCCAGGATTTCGAGAACGGCATGGACGATGATCTCAACACTTCGGTCGCGCTGGCGGTAATTCACAATCTCACGCGCGACGTAAATACAGCGCTGGCCCGCAAGAAGCTGCATGAAGAAAACAAAGCGGAGTTGCTCGATCTCCTGGGCCGTTTCGATACCGTCCTGAACATCTTCGGCGACCTGCAACCCGAGTTGTTGGATAGCGAGATCCAGAGTTTGATTGGCGAACGCCAGGAGGCACGCCGGCGTCGCGATTTCACCCGCGCCGACGAAATCCGCGTAGAACTCGCGAATCGCGGCATCGTTCTGGAAGACACCAAAGACGGTTTGAGATGGAAGCGGAAATAAGGCACGCCTGATGAACGAAGTAACCCTCGAAACCGAACGCCTCGTGCTGCGCATGTGGCGCGAAGAAGACATTGATCAATATGCGAGGCAATGCGCAGACCCCGATGTGATGCGCTTTCTTGGAGGCAAGACGTTTGATCTGACAGAAACCTGGCGACACATGGCCTCATTGATTGGCCACTGGCAACTTCGTGGCTACGGAGTCTGGGCTGTCGACGAGAAAGAGACCGGAAAGCTGGTCGGGCGGATCGGTTTCATGAATCCAGCGGGCTGGCCCGGATTCGAACTTGGCTGGACGCTCGGAAAAGAATTCTGGGGTAAAGGTTACGCCACCGAAGGAGCGCGCCGGGCTTTGAGTTACGCCTTCAACGAAATGGACAGGGACCACGTCATCAGTTGCATCCATCCCGATAACACGCCGTCGATCCGGGTAGCTGAGCGGCTGGGTGAAGGCGTGGAAGGCGAAGCGGTAGTACTCGGGACTAAAGTCTTAATCTATGGCGTAGATCGTCCATCAATTTGAGCCGGAATGAAATGAACCACCTGCCAAGATTGGTGATATTTTTTCTCGTCTTCGTGATCCCTTCACCGGTTAGTCACTCTCAACAAGTCGTCAGCAAGCCAAGACTCGCAAACCAGGTAAAGGCGGAATTTCTCCACGCCTGGAACGGTTACAAGAAACACGCCTGGGGACATGACGATCTGCGTCCGCTAAGTAAGACGCATCACGATTGGTATGGCGAGTCGCTGCTGATGACTCCAGTTGATTCGCTCGACTCACTGATCATCATGGGCTTCACGGAGGAAGCAAAGACCACGCGCGAGTACATCGTTCAGAATCTTTCCTTCGATAAGGACATCTACGTTCAAAACTTCGAAATAACCATCCGGCTACTTGGGGGCCTTCTGTCCAGTTATCAACTCACCGGAGACAAACGACTACTGGCACTGGCGGAAGACCTGGGACAGCGGCTGCTGCCGGCTTTTGAATCACCCACTGGAATGCCTTACCGCTTTGTAAATCTCAAAACAGGTAAAGTGCGTGGCCCGGACAGCAATCCGGCAGAGACCGGCACTCTGTTAATCGAGTTTGGTTCACTGAGCAAACTCACACGAAAGCCAATCTTTTACGAAAAGGCGAAACGCGCGTTGGTTGAAACCTACAGGCGACGTTCGCCAATTGGACTGGTCGGCGAGCAAATCAATGTCGAGACCGGCGAATGGAAGAAGACGGACAGCCACATCAGCGGCGCGATCGACAGTTACTACGAGTATCTGCTCAAGGGCTGGTTGTTGTTTGACGATCTGGATTGCAAGCGAATGTGGATTGAGAGCATCGCTGCGGTTAACAAATATCTTGTCGACGAGGTTACAGAGAATAGCAGCCCGCCGGCCCGGGGTTTCAGGCGTGAGCTGTGGTACGGCCATGCCGACATGAACACGGGCCGGCGTGCTGCAACAACGTTTGGAGCCCTCGACGCTTTTTTCCCTGCGATACTGGCGCTCTCCGGCGACGGACGGCGTGCGAGGCGTTTGCAGGATTCGTCATTCGCCATGTGGCAGAAACACGGGATCGAACCCGAAGAATATAACTACCGCACAAAGCAAACTACCTATCCAGGCTATCCTCTCCGGCCGGAGATTGTGGAATCAACTTACTACCTCTATCACTTCACCAGGGATCCCAGGTATCTGAGGATGGGCCAACAATTGTTCGAAGATTTTGTCAAACACTGCAAGACCGATGAAGCCTACGCGAGTCTCAAGAGCGTCGTAACGAAAGAAAAAGCGGACTCGATGCACAGCTTCTTGTTTGCCGAGACTTTCAAATACTTCTACTTGCTCTTCTCTCCTTCAAAGACGCTTCAGTTTGACAAAGTAATCTTCAACACCGAAGCCCATCCGATTCGCAGGACGTGGTAACTGGGATCCCAGTATCTGAGTTGATCTGTGGCTCGGTAAGTTAGAAAAAGACAGGGCACGTTGCCGTGCCCTGTGGTTGAAGGATCGGATGTGGGTTGTGATTAGAAACCCGGCGGAGGCGGACGATGTCCCCTTCGATGTGGACCACCCGGACCCATTTGTTTGTGGAGCTCTTCAGCTTTAGCACGTTGTTCCGGGGTAAGAATGGCAAACACCTTCGACATCGCTCTAAAGTGTTCAACCATCATGTCGGCGTCAAGCTGTGCCTTCTGATTGGCAAGCGCCCGAACCTGAGTCTCATCAAACTGGCCGCTCACTACGCCAGCGTGAAGCTGCTTATGAATTTCCTCGACCTTTGTATGGTTGGCCTCGGCAGCAGCCTCGGTCGAATCCATAATTGCCTTAACCTGTTGCTTCTGCGCATCGGTCAGGTTCAGCGCTTGAGACATATGCTCGAGCATATCGCCATGGCGTTTGCCGGGTCCGCCATGCATTCCCTGGAAACCGCGGCCCAGCGCCAGAACTGTCGCGCCGACCACGAGAGCAGCGATGGCTGCAATCACAAAGATTCTATTTCTCATTCTTCAATCTCCTTTGTTGTTGGCCGACAGTTAACTCCATCAGGCCTTCGGTCAATACCGACTCTTATACGCCTTTCTGGAACCCGCTGATGTAAAGAGTCAGTTAATCTGTGTAAAGTTTTGTAAAGCCAAGGGAAAAGGAAAGCGGGGAAAAGGGGAAGAGGGTAACGGGGGAAGATGGCGCTCAATTCGGCAAGTTCTCCTGCGCTCTTCAAGCTGTGCTGCTCACGTCTTACTTTTACCCCTTACCCCTTTCCCCTTCCCCTGTTCACCACTTCCCTTTCTTTCCCTTCCTCCCTTGACACTTCTTTACGAAAGCGCGGGAGCAGCCTGCGATACAATAAAGTGTTTGTCGTGAGCCCATGGACCAGATTCTAGTCATTGATGATGATGTCGCGCTTTGCGAGTTGGTGTTGGAATATCTCCAACCGCTGGGATTTCAGATCGAGGCTGTGCATCGCGGCGACGTAGGAGCCGAACGGGCGCTTTCCGGCAAACATTCAATTGTCGTGCTTGACGTCATGCTGCCGGGATTAAATGGGTTCGAAGTACTGCGACGCATCCGAGCCGAGTCAAAAATTCCGGTGCTGATGCTGACTGCGCGGGGTGATGACGTGGATCGCATTGTGGGTCTGGAAATCGGCGCCGACGATTACCTGCCAAAGCCTTTTAACCCGCGAGAACTCGTCGCCAGGATCCGGGCCATCCTGCGCCGGACGAAATCGCACGAGCCCGGCGACCACACCACTCCACGCGTTCTGACTGTGGGCGATGTTGAGCTTGATGCGGGCACACGCGTGGTCCGGCGTGCCGGAGACTCCGTAGAACTGACCGCAGTTGAGTTTGATCTGCTTGAAAGACTTTTGCGCGCCGCCGGACGAGTGATCACGCGTGAAGAACTCTCCAGGGAAGTTTTGGGTCGAAGTACGTCACCGTTCGACCGCAGCATTGACATGCACATCAGCAATCTGCGCAAGAAGCTGGGCCATCAGGTTGGCGACGTCGAACGAATCAAGACTGTGCGTGGCGTGGGTTACATCTATGCGCAGTTTGGGGCTGCGGCAGGGAGCGAATAGTTTGCCCGGAAGTCTTTTTCTAAAAATCTTCTTATGGTTTAGCGCGGTCATGCTGACCGTGATTCTGGGAACGTATGTCGTCGGCGAGTTGTTGCTGCATCCGGAAGGATCCCATGGCCCTTCGCGCCGAACGATGGACGTTGCCGCCGGTGTTTACGCGCAGGCCGCGGCCGAAGCCTACGAGCGAGATGGACAAAGCGGCTTGCTTGCTTACGCGGTCCGAGTTGAACACGATGCGAATGCTCGTCTGTTTCTCTTTAACGGTGAGTTAAAAGAGTTGACCGGACGTTCAATGCCGGATGCGGCTAGAGTGGCCGCGCAAAAGGCGCTTGAAACGAGGCTCCCGGAATTCGTAGCGGGACCGCACCCGCCGATGGTGGCCCGTCCGGTCATCGCGCCGAGCGGCGCAGAATATGTGTTGGTGTCTGAAGTGTTCCCGCGGCCTCCACCGCCAGCGCTTTTTCACCCGATGTTTCACGTACTCGGCGTCGCGCTGGTGGGAGCGGTTTTCTGCTACTGGCTCGCGAGATACTTAACGTCTCCGGTTACAAAACTGCGGGCGGCCACGAAGGAATTGGCAGCCGGAAACCTGGGGACTCGGGTCGTGCCACGCCTGGGAACGCGTCGCGATGAGCTCACCGCGCTGGGCGCCGACTTCGACTTGATGGCCGAACAAATTGAGGCGCTCATCACGAGTCAACGTCGATTGCTCGGGGACATCTCACACGAACTGCGTTCGCCCCTGGCACGTCTGAATGTTGCCCTGGAACTCGCACGACAACGCGCGGGAGCCGATGCAACCACCGCCCTCGAGCGCATTCAGCGCGAGGCCGAGAATCTGAACGAGATGATTGGCCAACTCCTTGCCCTCACTCGCCTGGAAAGCGGCGCTGCAGAACTAAGGCCAACCGAGTTTGACCTCGCTGAACTTCTAAGCGACATCGCTGAGGATGCCAACTTTGAATCGCATAGTCGCAATCGTTCGGTAAAGTTGGAAGCGCCCGAGCGTTGCAAAATGAGTGGCACCGAACACCTGCTTCGTCGCGCTATCGAGAACGTAGTTCGTAATGCTTTGCAGCATACGAGCGAGGGTAGCCAGATCGAGGTCAAACTCGATTGCGCCGCCAAGCCGGAAAGTGGCGAACAAAGCGCCGCCATCACCGTGCGTGATCACGGCGGCGGCGTGCCGGAGGAAGCTCTTGGCGAACTCTTTCGGCCGTTTTATCGAGTTGACGAGGCGCGCGATCGAGGAGCAGGTGGAGTCGGACTAGGCCTGGCAATAACAGAACGGGCCGTTCGCCTTCATGGCGGGAGCGTAACAGCGGAGAATTCTTCAACCGGCGGATTGATCGTTACGATTACACTTCCAGTTAAGCAAAATAACTAGCCACGGATTAACGCAGAGTCACCGGATATGAACTAACCAGCCAGTTTGGTTGATCAAATCCGCGTAAGTCTGCGTTAATCCGCGGCTAGTTTTCTTTCCTGCCGGCTGCTCCTGTTTACCTCGGCGTGACTCCCAAATTCCACGTCAGGAATGAGTAGATATCCGCAGTCTGTTCAATTGACTTCGTCGTGCTGCTCGCGCCGTGCCCCGACTTTGTATCGATGCGAATCAGGATCGGATTGTCTCCGCCCTGTGCGGCCTGCATTACCGCGGCATATTTGAACGAGTGCGCCGGCACCACGCGATCGTCGTGGTCTGCAGTGGTTATCAGGATTGCCGGATAATTCGTGCCCGGCTTCGTATTGTGAATTGGCGAGTACGCGTAGAGCGCCTTGAATTCCGGCTCGTTCGCTTCGCTGGAGCCGTAGTCCGCGATCCAGTTCCACCCGATCGTGAACTTGTGGAAGCGCAACATGTCCATGACGCCGGCGTGCTGGTGCACAGCACGGAAGAGGTCAGGACGTTGATTCGTCACGGCGCCCACCAGCAGTCCGCCGTTTGATGCGCCATCGATCGCCAGCCGGCTTGGAGACGTGTACTTGTTCTTGATCAAATACTCGGCCGCGGCAATAAAGTCGTCGAAGACATTTTGCTTCTTCAGTTTCGTTCCAGCTTCATGCCACTTCTCGCCATACTCGCCGCCGCCGCGCATGTTTGCCGAAGCATAGACAAAGCCTTGCTCAAGTAGTGCCAAACGCAGCGAGCTGAAGTTTGGAGAATTGACGACGTTGAAGCCACCGTAACCATACAGCAGCGTGGGATTGTTGCCGTCGAGCTTGAGGCCTTTCTTGTGAACCAGAAACATCGGCACCTTGGTGCCGTCTTTGCTCGGATAAAAAACCTGCGTCGTCTCGTAGTCAGAAGACTTGAAACCGGGAATATCAGCCTGACGAAACACCGTCGATGTCTTCGTAGCGATATCGTATTTGAAAATCGTCGATGGGTAGTTGAACGTCGAGAACGAATAGAACGTCACCGGATCGTCGTTGCGGCCGCCGAACCCGGAGGCGGTTCCAGGCCCCGGCATCTTGACCTCGTTTTCGAGTTTGCCATCGAGACTGTAGACGTAGGCCCGCGTCGAGACGTCTTTGAGATAGCTGGCAAACAGTTTGCCGCCCACGATGTTTACGTTATCAAGTGTCTCAGGCTTCTCCGGCAAGACGTCTTTCCAATTTTTCTCATCCGGATTCTTGAGATCAAACACAAACACCCGGCCATTAGGCGCGTTGTGATCGGTGTAGACCAAAAACTTGTCGCCGGCATTATCGAGGACCTGAAACGTGTCGTTGCCGATCTCAGCCACGATTGGCGTGAACTCGCGCCCGGGGCTGGAGACTTCGCGATAGAAAAGCGCGTTGCCTCGCTTGCCTTTCCCCCGCTCCGAAATAGTCAGGAAAGCAAACCGCTCGTCATCGCTGGTGCCAACGGTATGGAACCGCTGAGGGTTGTTCTTGTCTTCATATACCAGAACATCGTCAGATTGTGGCGTGCCGACTTTGTGATAGAAAACCTGATGGTTTTCGTTCCTGGTTGAAAGCTCATGACCCTTTTCAGGCGCTGGATAGCGGCTGTAGTAGAAACCATCGCCGGCCCAGGAGACGCCCGACACCTTTACCCACATCAGGTGATCGGGTTGCATGGCCTTCGTCGCCACGTCCATCACATAGATGTCGCTCCAGTCAGAGCCACCCTTTGAAATTCCATAACCAAGATATTTGCCGTCCTTCGAAAGCGAAAACTGCGCGAGCTTGGACGTCCCGTCGGTCGAAAACTTGTTTGGATCCAGCAAAACATCGGAAGCGCCGTCGAGACCCTTCTGCCGATACCAGATGCTCTGGTTCTGCAGGCCGTCGTTCTTGGTGTAGAAGTAGTAATCACCACGGCGGGACGGCGCGGAGTACTTGGGATAGTTGTAGATCTGGAGCAGACGATCTTTGAGTTTCTGACGATACGGAATCTGTTCGAGATAGGCGAAGGTCACCTTGTTTTGCGCCTCGACCCAGGAAGCAACTTCGGGGGCTGCATCATTCTCAAGCCAGCGATACGGATCGGCGACTTTCGTTCCAAAATACTCCTCGACAGTATCGCTACGCTTGGTTTCCGGATAGACAACTCTGGCAGGACGGCCGGCACTATCCGAAGCTGTAGCGACCGGGTGTGGATTCTGCGCGCCGACAAACGGAGCCAGCGCAAACGCTGCTAAGCCAAGCGCGACCACAACGAATATTGCCATTGCCTGCATTCGTCGTTGAAAAAAGAGGACTGCAAACTGAAACCTATCTCTCATCAGATCATCTCCTGAAGATGTTGTCGAAGTAAGCGGAAAAATCAAAACTGTGGGTAGACGGTTAAGAGTCTAATTGATTCAGAACCGATTGCAAAATGGCTTCGCCAGATTTCGCGCGCTTACATTTTTTTGGATCTTGCATGTGAAATTGTGACATCAACTCCTCATCAACGCACCTTGTTTCACCTCGCCATCAAATTCATGGCAACATACAGGAGCAATGGTTGATGACGACTCAGACCAAACGGATCTCTTCAATCCATTTCCCGAGCCGGTGACTGTCCCAATCACCGATGTGTTTGATCTGCACACCTTCCAGCCGCGGGATGTAAAGGTAGTAGTGGAAGAGTATTTGAACGAAGCGCGGGCCGCAGGCTTCGACTGCGTCCGGATCATTCACGGCAAAGGGATAGGCGTTCAACGTGAAATGGTAAGAGCGATTCTGGAACGTACTCCGTTTGTTCGCGAATGGACAGACGCGCCGCCCGATGCCGGGGGACTGGGCGCAACGCTGGTGTGGCTTACGAAGTGATCACTAATAGCTAATTGAATGGAGGGGTGGCAAACGTGGCCACCCCTCTTCCCAGCAATCTTGACGAAGCAAACGACCAATGGGGCGGCCACCGAGTGCCGCCCCTACAGATTTCCGGAGTTGACTCACAATTTCATGGTCCGCTGGCGAATCACGCGCAGGTCCTCAAGGTGCCCTTCGTCGTGTTCTCGCATCATCTCCGTCAAACGAGCGAGAGTCACCAGTCCAACCCCTTCCAGCGTTCCAGTGCGCTGAATTTGCTCGGCATCTGCCGCTCGTAGCCTCTGCAGGTTTTGCAGGCGAGTAGTGGTAAATTCCTGAAGCGCAGTCGCCGGATCCTCAGCGTTGTAGTTGCGTTCCGCGGCGATCCGTCCGCCATCAAAATCCGGAAGGGTTGGATTGGGTTTAGTCAGAATTCGATCAATCCGTGGTTCGTATCCTTCCCTTTCGAGATCCCGCAGATGGCAAATATTTTCCAGGACGGAGAAATCACCGTCAGAGTTTCTGAGTCGCAGCTGCGAATCGGATAAGCCTTCGATCAGCTTTGAGAGTTTGGCGGGAGTCTCCTGAAGAAATTGAAGCGAAGCGGGAACATCTGACAGATTGTCGTTCATCCGGCATTCATCCGGTCGCGAGGAGACCCTTGATTAGCTCGCTTAGCCAGGGCATGTCGATGGGCTTGGTTACGTACGCGTCAAACCCCGCCGCCTTAGCTTCGGTGCGAAAATCAGTTTCGAGGTGAGCGGTTACTGCGATCACGGGAACCTTATTGAGTCCATCGATGGCCCGGATTCTTTCCGTGGCAGCGATGCCGTCAAGCACCGGAAGGCTCAAATCCATCAGGATGATGTCAGGGCGTTCGCGCGTGGCTACTTCTACCGCTTTTTCGCCGTTTTCAGCCTCGACGATCAAGTAACCCAGTGGCTCCAGCTCGAGGCGCATCATATAACGGGCGTCCTCACTGTCCTCGACAATTAGGATAGTTGGGTCTTGGGAGCTTTTTTCCAACATTGTGGCGGCGACCCGTTTTTTGGAAATTCTGAGGGACCTGAGTCGATGATTGACTGTATGTCTGCGCAAAAGGTTATGTCAAGAAAGCAATCAAGGCCAAAGCGCCGACAGGTCGGCGCACTACAAAGAGGCACGTTTTTCAACTGAACAACAGTAATTCCTCGAAATTTTCACCCCACGCTGTTAACGAGTCCCCAGTTTTAGCCGTCTACACTTTGGATAAGAAGAAATCTGTATTTCTTTGAACCAAACGACCCTTTCTATCGTTAAACCATCAGACCAGGATTTTAAAAAGCCGGAGAAACGCTAATGAAGAAGATAATCCTCCTTGTTGTGCTCGTCGCAATTGCGGGAGTGGCAGGGCTCGTCCGCTCTAATTCCAGGGTGGTAGGCAATATTCGCGAGTGGCCTAACGTGATGCATGGCAACCGGGAATCGGCCAATGACGTTCGCGATGAGATTCGCAAGAGTTTTGAGCTTTCACCGGGGGCGCGAGTGGAAGTCGCCGGCATCAATGGCCTGGTGAAGATTGAGACAGCCGACACGAGGACAGCGGACGTCTACATCGAACGAACCGCCTCGAGCGCGGAAGTGCTGGCGCGTCGCAAAATCATCGTCGAGAATACTTCGGCCGGTCTGACCATTCGCGGGGAAAAAGCAGATAGCGGCTTCCTGGCCAACGTGTTTGGATCAAACCCGAAAGAGCGCGTAACACTGCGACTGCCACGGCAGATTTCGCTGGTAGCCAGAGGGATCAATGGTTCTTTAACAGCCGCCGCGCTGGCGGGTCCGGTGGAAGTCAGAGGCGTGAATGGGAAAGTCGATATCGAGCAGGCCTCCGGGTCGGCGACCTTCTCGGGAATTAACGGCAATATCGCCGTGGCCCTCAATCAGCTTGACAAAGATGGCGTTGACATTAGCGGCATCAACGGAAACATCGAGCTGAAACTCGGTGATGGTCTTAACGCTGATCTGGAAGCGCATGGAATGAATGGCCGGGTAGTATCAGAAATGCCGAATGTGGTAGTGGAAGGTGCTCGTCACAGCCACAAATACAGCGCTCGCATCGGCAATGGTGGAAGCTCGATCTCAGTGAGTGGAATTAACGGAAACGTCCGCCTAACCAGGCTGGCTTCGGTAAGCTAAAGGTCCTGGGAAGCGGGGGGTTTAGGGTGCCGGGCGTCTGGTTTTGGCAGTGAGTGTTTATTTCCTCCTGCCTAAGCCTTACGCTCGACACCCTAAAATATTTCCAAAGCCTGTAATTCCGCGAATACTCTTTCAGGGTATTCAAGTTGCTATAAACATCCTGCTCCGCTGGAGCGAAAACGACTTTCAAAATTGCACTTTCACCCAGTCCTTCCCTCCCAAGGAAGTGGGCTTCACCTCCGCAACCGGCCTTGCACAAAAAGTCTTCGAATATCTCAATAGCTGGGAGTTTTACTCGCCGCGTAGCGGCGGTTTGAAGTTAGCCCGGTCCTTTTAAGGCCGGGTA
>JAXIOV010000192.1:0-29145 GCA_045403245.1 Pyrinomonadaceae bacterium
TAGCAACGTGCGACCGACTCGAGTGCCTTCCGGTTGCGAACAAAAATCGCGTTATCAACTATGCTGACTATGTGCTTTCGCTTTAGTTCGCCGAACACTCGCGTGACGGTCTCCCGTGATGAGCTAATCATCTGTCCCATCTCTTCGTGTGTGAGACCTGAATTTATTCGAATTCCCTGCGCGGTGCGTTTTCCTTGCTCGTCACACCATGTGATCAGGAGCCGCGCCAGTTTTTCTGCTGCTGACTGCGACAGAAAAAGCAGACGTGCGTGCTCAACGACGCCGCTTAGTTTGCGGCCCAAGGATTCGGCCACACTCAAGCAAGCCTTCCGGTCACGTCCAAGCATCCGGACGATATCCTGGGTCGAGATAAAGTCAATCCTACAACGCTCGAGTGTTTCCGCGGTTGCGCCATACGGCTGTCCGGTCAGCGTCGCATTCATTCCTAACAGGTCTCCTGGTTGGGCGATCCTCAGTATCAAAGTCTTGCCCTCAGCGGATGTGATAGAAACCTTGGCCCGACCTTCGCACAGCACATGAACACCGTTTGAACGTTGTCCTTCTCTGAATAGCACCGAACCGCGTGAATAGTTCCTGGTGACTTTCACATTGTCCAATCCCCGGACCTCGCTTATTGGAGACTCGCAGCCAGCTTCGACTTCCGATCCATTCGAACCCTCGTTGCTTTCCCGATCCTTGATGCTCGACATAAGCTTTCTGTGAGCTTTCGGCGGGCGCTTGTTTCGTATTAATCCGTCCTGATCGAATGAAACGACCTCACATCCCCGGCGCCCCCTGCTCATTCTGGGGAGAGTTCAGCGCAACACTTATGCCAAGCAAACTAGCCTCGCAAACTTGCTCAAATTTGAATAGTTGCGTGAGGGAAAGGTGGAAAATTGCGCAGTTGGATCAATTCCTGCGAGAGATTCCCCAAGAGCCACGTACCTCTCGTACCAGGGCCGGAAAGCGAGTGATTTCTGTGCCGCGAATCAGTGGGTTTTACGCCAGCAGGATTATTGCTGCCGAAACCTGGCATCCCCAGCGCTACAACTATAAGGACGGGCTGAGGAGTGGGACCCGTTCGCTGCTCACTGGGTTTGGGTTGAACCTGGTGCGGGAATTCATCATTCGCCGGTAGCCCGTTACTCGCGAGTAGTCTGGATTGCAGATTCCCGCCACAGATTATTCACCAAGCTCTGCTCTGCCTTCTGTCTTCTGCCTTCTTCTTACTGCCTTCTGCCTTCTGTCTTCTTCGTACTGCCTTCTGCCTAACTGCCTTTTGCCCATGGTCCTCAAGGCTGCAACATCGGCGGCGGCACGAACGTTGGTTCAAAACCTAGGGCTGCCGGGAATGAGGCCGCCGTTGGCCGCACTCCGGTTCGTACCCAGCCATCTATCGCTGCTACCGCGGTCAGAAACTGTGGTCCGCTGAACGCGCAGTGACCGTTTCCGATTGTGTAAGTCTGAAAAAGCCGGTCCTCTCTGCCCGCAGCCGCAATCGTTTCCGCATAGGCCGACTCGTTAGCTACAACTACAAGCGGGTCGAGGATGGTGTGCATGGTCAGCACCGGGTGCTTGATCTTTCCGTTATAGTTCGTGTTGAGTCTTACATAGTTTCGCGCAGCCGGCCCAGCAATAATATTTCTGCGCGCGTTCATCTGAGCGAGCCAACCGTCAACGACCGCAGTAGGAACACCCAGACTCAACAGGTAACCCTTTTCAGCATCCGTTAGACTGTAAAGGTGGTCCACGTTCTCCACATATGGTCCGCCGGCCCGTCGCTGTAGCTCGCCACGCGCTTCAGTAAGGAAGAAAAAATCCTGGAAGACCCAGCCGGGAAAGAAAGCCGGCGGCGGCGGCGTAGGTATGCCCCGACCGGGCGTTCCTGCAACCAGGCGTATGAATTCAAATTTAGGAAAGTTCGTTGGGTTACCGACTTCAGTGAACAGCTTTGGAAAGACTTCGGTATCAAAGTCAAGGTCGTTTCTGACTTCACCGACAGTGCCCCACGAACCAGGAACACCAAACAGTACGTCGTAAGCGAGATAGGCCGGAACACCGCTGTCCCAGATGCGAGTCGCTCCGGCGCCGGCGCCGCAGGTGCAAAGGGCCCCATCGTAAATACCGCCAAACTGTTCCATGCTCTTAAAGCTAATAATGGTTCCGAGTGACACCGCCCAAAGAATAGTTCGCTCCGGTCTTGCTACCGTTTCGCCGAATAGGACGGTGAGATCTTTGGTGTCGAGAATTGCTTCTTCGATGGCCCAACCATTGTCGCGATATGCAGAGCCGGCCAGAGCAAAGCCCTGGGCCAACAGCGGTGCTTCGAGTGCGGCGCTTGGCGCTATATCCGCATTTCGGTTATCCACTTCGCCGGCATGATCCGCCTTATCCCGGTAGCCATGAGCGAAAACCAAGAGCGTTCCATTCCAATTTGCTGGAACGCGGATTCGGTAAGGCGCTCCATTGAGTGTCCCGGAAAGATCGAGTGGGCCAACATCAGCCCGCCCTGAAGTTGACAACGGAAACAGGAAACTAAGTGAAAGCAAAATGGCGATAGTCAAAACCAACGCAGTTCGGACGGCGGTTTTCATTGGCTTCCTCCTGGAGAAAAGCAATTGTGATTTGGGGAAAACTGAGGACGGGCGGAGCCTATCATTTCGGATTGATAGCGGCAAGCGGGCCGCTGGTTCGGTAGTCTTTGATTTCACTTTTTCTGGGCGACCCTCGGTGGTCTCTTTGTCTCTGGTAGTGGTTCTTGGTTGTTACCCACCGACTCTCAGCTTTGCTTGACACTGCCATGGGTCAGACGTAAGCTCCGCGCATCATCCGGTTCCCCGATCCGCCACGTCTTTCTATAACTTCCGTTACTCAATCAAAGAAAGGAGATTTCCACCATGGGTCGAATCTTCGTTTTTCTTTACGGAGTGATTTGCTACCTGATCTTCCTGGTAACCTTTCTCTACGCGATTGGCTTCGTCGGAAACGTCATCGTTCCCAAGTCGATCGATACCGGCATCTTAAACCCTCCACTCAGCGGGGCCCTCATCATTGACGCCGTGTTGCTAAGTCTGTTTGCAATTCAGCACAGCGTGATGGCGCGTCAATGGTTCAAACGAGCCTGGACCACTATCGTGCCTCCCGTCGTCGAACGCAGCACGTACGTTCTGCTCGCAAGTATGATGCTGGCGTTGCTTTTCTGGCAGTGGCAGCCGATGGGACCGGTGGTTTGGGAGGTTGCAAACCCGACTGGCCGCATAGTGTTGCAGGGCCTGTTCTGGATGGGGTGGGGAGGCGTCTTGCTTTCGACTTACCTGGTAGATCACTTCTCCCTCTTCGGCCTCAAGCAGGTCTTCAACAATCTCAAGGGTAGTAATCAAGCAGAAATACCTTTCAAGTCTCCTGCTCTTTACAAGGTGGTGCGCCATCCGCTCTATCTGGGATTTATCATCGCCTTCTGGAGCACGCCGCGCATGACCTTTGGTCATTTGTTCTTCGCCACAATGACCACTGCCTACATTATCGTCGCGATTCAGTTTGAGGAACGAGACCTGATTAGATCCTACGGAGAAACTTATCGGGTCTATCGTCAGCGAGTATCAATGTTGATTCCCATTCCCAGAAGGAGATAGCCGGCGTTAACCGCCCGCATAATAACCGAGAGGCCGGGTTTGGCCCGGCCTCATATCGGTTGGCGGAGACATTCAGCCTCATACGGTCACTGTCCTCACCCCAGCAACCTATCGCCGTTAGCGACTCATTTTATTCACAAATCAATATTCGTCAATGCAAGAAAACTTGCATCTAGTGATTGGATCCATCTCTTCGAAGCGGTTCTTATCAAAAATCTTTACGATCCTTGGCGTACCGGATGCGAACGGTGAGCCGGTGTGTTTTATTTCACATCGTATTATTGACGAGGCTCTGCTTTGCAATTATTCTCCGCACCATAGACTTGACTGTTGCGCGTTGGTACCAACGTGAGACATCGGGTTGAAACCGACGGCTCAATGTTACAGGGCGATCCCCTGATGGCATTGGGCCGTTCGCATGCTTACAGCGCGAGCACACCCACTAAACTTCCGATTGAAAAAGGGCCGCCGAGTCCTCACCCACAGCGGCGGCCCCGCCGGCACCGGTTCACTCCCTGGGTTTGCGGTAGGAGGCCGTGCCAGACATCAGTCGAATCTTGAACTTGATTAAAACCGTTTATTCCAATTCCCTGCCCCTCAGCACTTACATACTCGGCAGCACTCTCTTAACCACGTCACCGAGCGCACCCATGTCTCGCGACTTAGTGACCCACTCAATTACTCCCGACCTCCTCGCGAGGGCTGCCATCTGGCCCCTCAATCCCGCTGTCGCTACCAAAATCTTCGGCATTCGCTTGCGATGACGTAGCGAACGTGCGAGCCGCACCAATTTCAAACCTTCCTTACCGCGCCATTCCAGATCGAGCAGCAGCAAGTCATACTGAATCTCACTTTTGAGAAACAGGATGGCGCTTTCACGATCAGAACATGTCACCAGCCAGTAATCGGGTTTCGCGAGCACTTTCTTGAGCGCCGCTATCAATTCCAGGTCCGAGCCAAGGCACAAGACCCGGAGCTTTGGTTGCGTTGGACGCGAATGAGTAAAAGCCTGCATAGACCTGAACAACCTCGTGGAAACGGGTGAACAAAGTCAGCGGCTTGGGTGATGCGTTAAGTTAGCGGGTGGTCAATTACCGAGCGGCTTGGGTGATGCGACAAGTGAAACGGGTGATCGCTCGTCTGGAGTCACACCTCTAACGGCCATAAGGAGGTCGGTACCAGCCGGCGGTAGCGGGTGGGTCTCTCGTCCAGCAAGCGGATTGATCAGTAAGCGAGTGGCTTCGGTACTGCCTCGGCGAAAACGGGTGAACAAAACTTAAGCGGCTTCTGCTATGCTCTGCGGCGATTTCGTCTTTGAAAATCCGACAACGGCCAAATGCGTAGCTCAAACTCCCACGAAATCGAGTGATGAGCATCGCCGTTGAGCATGGAAGGTTCCAACTCACGGCGAATTGTCAACGCGAATGTACTATATGGATAGTTGTCCATATAGTCAAGCAGGTAGTTCAAGCGCCGGGCTCTTCAGGAGGAGACTTCTGATGGGCAGTGTGCGACGCAGACCGGCACGTTTGGCCGAAAAACTACTACAAATTCGGCTGGCACTCGGTCTTTCACAATCTGAGCTGCTTAAGCGACTAGGGCTCGAAGGTGAGATTGACTACACGACAATTTCCAAATACGAGCTCGACAAGAATGAGCCCACCCTAACCACCATCCTTCAATACGCCCGGGTCGCGGGCGTCCACATGGAGGACCTCGTCGACGATGGACTGGAGTTACCCGCAAAACTCCCCGGTAACGTGAGATATCAAGGTATCAAGCGTTCGTCCCGCCAGAACCGTTGACTGCTTCTCCCACTGTTTCTCTCGAGCCAGCTACCGGATCGCCGACTCGCTCTAGGTAACGTCGGTTCGCGCCTGGCGGCGCTCATTGCGGACGGGATCCCAGTATGTACCAATCTTGAAACAATCGGCGGACTGCATTGTTAATTTCGCTTCACTTCTCTTTCACTACCACGGAATTAGTATGCCCTCTCTCATCGTCTTCAGAGTCAGGATTTGCTGGATCAAGTAAAGACCAATTTGGCTATTGACAATGTAACAGGACAATCCCCTCAGCGCTGGCAGGGTAACTGACTCTATCATGATGACGCCGATGGGCGATTGGTATTGCTTATTTGCCGCTCCTGTTGTGGACGAAATGGCTAAAGCGCGTGCTAGAATCCCCCGCACTCTGCACCGAGAACGACGATTCCTCTTCAGATCGGGAAGTGACAAACCGGATCTTATTCCCAGAGCGCGGACAACTAAGGCTTTGTCCCGGAGACAACAAATCTGCCAATGATGCCCAAATCGTAAGAGAGACACATGAGGAAGAACCTTGCCTTAATTCTTGCGCTATTGATGTTTTGGACGGCGTGTGCGCAAAGAAATGGCCCCTACGTTAACCCAGACAAGTCCGCTAATTTCGTCCGGATCGGGGTCTTTTTGTCTTTGACCGGGGCTACTGCCAGCTACGGGATCTCTTCATTGAATTCCTTTAAGCTTGCGACTGAAGAAGTGAATCGCGACGGCGGCATTGGCGGGCGGCAGGTTGAACTTATTACCGAAGACGATCACTCAAATGCACAGGAAGTCGCAGGGATCGTCACGAAGCTAATCAAACAGGACAAAGTCCACGCTTTGCTGGCTGAACCAGTCAGTACCCGAGCCATGATTGCAGCTCCGATTGCACAGGAGCACAAGGTGGTGATGATTTCGCCCGCCGCAGTCAAACCGGAGCTGACGATGCAGGGCGATTACATTTTTCGCGCTTGCTTCACAAGTCTGGTCGAAGGCAAAGCGATCGCGGAGTTTGCCTTAAACAGACTGGAGGCCAAACGAGCGGCCATCATTTTGGATGGCAAGAATGATTACGCGGTAGTGTTGGCGGGATTCTTCAGCGAGTATTTCAAAATTCGGGGCGGCGAGATCGTATACCAGCAGACCTATGAAGCAAGTGACAAGGACGTCTCGACGCAGATCAAGACGATCAACGCCGCGAAACCCGACGTGATTTTTGCGCCCGGTTTCTATAACACGGCTGGGCTGGTGGCACGCGAAGTTAAGCGCCAGGGTAGCAAAGCCATACTCATCGGAAGTGACGGTTGGGATTCCCCCAGTCTGCTTGAAGGCGCCGGTGAGGCCTTTAACGGTGTCTACCTCGCAAACCACTTCTGGGTCGGCAGCGGTGACACGCTGGTTCGTAAGTTTGTCACAGACTATACGGCGAGGTTTGGGGTGGCGCCAGACGCCGGCGCAGCTACCGCGTACGACGCTGCGCGTTTATTGTTCGATGCGATCAAGCGGGCGCAGTCAACCGATAGGAGTGCCATGCGCGATGCCCTGGCGAAGACTACGAACTTTCCAGGCGTGACCGGACCAATCACGCTCGACGCTAATCGCAATGCGGTTGTGCCGGTTTACATGCTGCGAGTTGAGCCAAGGGGGAGGTTTTCGTTGCAGAGTGAAGCCCGCTAATGTCGATCACGATGGCGCGAACGGCGGCCAGAAAAGAAAGCATTGAGGAATCCTAAATGAGAAAATCAATCATGCCGGGATTAATGATCCTGATGATAGGAGGACTGGTTATGGGTTGGCCGAACCAGGGGCTCCCTTCTCGCGCGCATCTTAACTCACCCGTCCCGTTGAATCATTTCTACATCGTTCTGGATTCAGAAACTTACAAAGCTATAGAGCAGGACCCGTTCCTGCGAGGCGAATTTGCCGTAAGCGAAGTGAGAACCACGACCAGGACAGACATTTCTTATACAGGCGTTTATTTCTACGGCACTAATACCTACTTCGAGTTTTTTGATGCGGCCACAACGAATATCGGAAAACTCGCAGATAGTGGTATCGCCTTGGGCGTCGACACCGCCGGCACGCTCGAAATATTCAAGCCGCCAAGCTCTCCAGTTAAGAGCCCTTCCACTGCTCCAGCCGCGAAGCTCACGCTCCTCGAGGCGCCAATCACTCGAGCCTTTGCCGGAAAACAACTGCCGTGGTTCTACATGGCCGTGCCCACAAACATTCCCGCCGACGCGGGCTTCAGGTTTTGGGTCATGGAATACCATCCGCGCTTTCTGGTTGAATGGAATCCAGATCCTGACATGAAAGATCCAGGCGTGCGTCGGAGCGAGATACTTCAACGCTACGCCAGGGTGATCAAAGATACTTCTCCGAAACCAACATCGACTCGTGGAAAACCATACTTCGGAGACGTAGTGGCGATTACGATTGCCCTTAATGAAGTTGCGACGAAAAGCTTGATTGAACTTGGTCGGTTGTTGGGCTACAGCGAACGTACCAACAAGGACCACTCCACGCTAACTGGACTGGATATTGAACTGCGTATTATTCCGGAAACTCCAACGGTGCGAGGTATTCAGCAGATCACGATGCGCGTGACTGGAAAGCCTGCGAAGCAAAGTGTGTTTCGGTTTGGGAAATCGGTGTTGAAGTTTCAGGGAAACGACCTCGCTACGTGGACGTTTTGAGTCGGCGTGTCTTCCGCTGATGTGGCCGCACGGTGTCGCGAGGATCGCAAATTAACAGTTTGCGTTACGCCCTTCCTAACGGTCGGGCTACTGCCCGACGGCGCAACGTGGACGTTTTGAATCTGGCGGGTGAATCATGAACCTGGCACGTCCTAATAAGACATGGTTTACGGGCCAGGTCTTAAGCCTTCACCCGAAAGATTTGTGTTGATCAGTGGCGCCTCCTGATGGAGTATATTGGCCTCGCCCGTTTCGTCGTTGTTTTACGAGTTGCCTCCCAATGTAAGGACTGTTGAGTCCGTTGAGACTCAACAAGTAATTAAATGCACCCGCAAACCAATCATCGTCGTCCGGTGCTGATGGCTCTGGCTGCGTCCGCGGGATTGACTGTTCTGATCATTCTGGGATCCCGAAACCTGGAGCACTACGATGCCGCACTATTCGGGTATACGGTGGCCAGCGTGGTGGCGTTTGGGGCGGTGGTCTTTCGCTATGCAATCTGGTTGCAGCGTCCTGCGACGCGCGTGTACTGGCGGCGAGGCTGGAAATTATTTCGAGACCGAAAGAATTTGCTGGCCAACACCGGCAGCGCTGCTAAGACGCTGGTTGGCGGTTTGGCGATCCAGAAGTTCATTTTTCGTCGCGGTTTCTCTCGCTGGTTGATGCATCAGTTAATCATGTGGGGTTGCATCATCTCGGCGCTAATCACCTTTCCACTGGTCTTCGGATGGGTGCACTTTGAATTGGAAGGCGAGCGGGGCTACCGCGCCTTCGTTTTTGGTTTTCCACTCAATGTTATGGACGGGCGCAGCTTGATTGCCTGGGTAACCTTCCATGCGCTCGATTTTACCGCCATCATGGTCATCGCCGGTTGCGCGATCGCCATCCACCGGCGCCTGCACGATCGCGGCGCGATCGCCCTACAGCAATTCATCCTTGATTTCGTTCCACACCTGCTGCTAATTGCGATCTCAGTTACTGGCCTGATGCTTACGGCTTCAAGTCTGTGGCTGCATGGTTATATGTATTCATTCATCGCATTGTCTCACCAGGCAGTCGTGATCATGACGCTCTTCTTTTTGCCTTTCGGCAAATTGTTTCACGTGATTCAACGGCCGGCGTCGATTGGCGTCGAGCTCTATCAAAGTCGCGCGCGCGAAATGCCGCAGGCTGCTTGTCCCCGCTGCGGTGTGGAGTTTGTCGCTGAGATGTGGCTGGACGATCTCAAAACGGTCGTCGATAAACTCGGCTTTGATTACCGCATGGGCAACGGCCGAACGTTGCAGGACTACTGTCCGCGCTGCAAACGAGTGATGCGTGGGCTGGCATACGCTTCGTTGGCACAAAGCAACGGGGGTTTCCGTGGCTCGCGGGCCATAGTGAGTGACGAAGAGAAGGAAGCCGCGGGCTAACGCGGCGAAACGCCGATCAGAATGGGCGAAAGAGAATTTTTGCCAGGATTGACATCCGCGGCTAATTAACCATGAGCAAGGTTACTCATCTCGAAAAGATCATCGAGGCGTTCGGGCCCCACCTCCACGATGCGCCGTACGGTGGCTGGCGCGCGGACCGCGTCATCGATCGCATTGTGCCGACACACTGCCCCTACTGCGGTGTCCAGTGCGGCATGAATCTGCTCGTGGAAAACAATCACGTCGTTGGTTTCGAACCTCGTTACGATTTCCCGGTAAACGAAGGGCGCCTGTGCCCCAAAGGCGTGACGGCTTACCTGCAGGTCCATCATCCCGACCGGCTGCTTCATCCACTCATTAAACGTAACGGCGTTTTCGAGCGCGCAACCTGGGACGAAGCGCTCGAGCTCGTCGCTTCGAAATTCAAAGACCTCCAAGCCAGCCATGGCAAGGATTCTCTGGGCGTCTACTCCGGATCTTCGCTGACCACCGAGAAGACCTATTTGATGGGCAAGTTTGCCCGCGCCGGGCTGGGCACGCGATACATTGATTACAACGGCCGGCTTTGCATGGTCTCGGCGGCGGCGGCAAACAACAAAGCGTTTGGAATTGATCGAGCCGCCAATCCCTGGGACGACATTCCCCTGGCTGAGGTCCTGTTGATTGCTGGAGCAAATTGCGCGGAGACGTTTCCGGTGCTTAACAAGTTTCTCTGGCAGCAGAGAGACAACGGTGGGCGCTGGATCGTCGTCGATCCGCGCGAGACCGCCACTGCCAGACAAGGGGATCTGCATCTGCAACTAAAGCCTGGTACTGACGTGGCACTGGCCAACGCGTTGCTGCACGTTTTGATTGAAGAAAACCTGGTAGACCAGGCCTTCATCGATGCCCGCACCAACAACTGGCAGGAAACCAAAACCCTGGCATCGCGTTACACGCCACAGGCTGCATCAGAGATTACCGGCGTGCCGGCTGAAAAGATCGTCCAGGCCGCAAGGCTCTATGGCCGCGCGAAAACCGGAATGGTCATGCACGCACGCGGTATCGAACATCATTCGCATGGCGTGAACAACGTGCTCTCCTACATCAATCTGGTGCTGGCGACCGGAAAGATCGGAGCGCCCGGCCGGGGCTACGGGACGATCACCGGGCAAGGCAATGGACAGGGTGGACGCGAACATGGACAGAAAGCCGATCAACTTCCCGGCCAGCGTTCGATTTCGAATCCGGAACATCGGAAGCATGTCTGCGATGTTTGGGGTTTGCCGGAGGCGGAGCTGCCGCAAGCCGGCGTTTCCGTTGTAGAGATGTTCACGAAAATGCGAGAGGGCGAAATTCGCGGCCTGCTGTCGATCTGCAACAATGTGATGGTGAGTTTACCGGACACTAATGAGGTCCGCCGTTCGCTTGAAGGTCTGGACTTTTACGTCTGCATCGATTTCTTCATGTCCGAGGGCGCTCGTTATGCGGATGTGGTTCTTCCCGGCAGTACCTGGAGCGAAGATGAAGGCGTCACCGCGAATAGCGAAGGTCGCGTGGTGAAAATTAACAAAGCAACCGATCCACCTGGCGAAGCGAAGACCGACTGGTGGATTATCCAGGAGATCGCGCGACGAATGGGTAGAGAAAAGTACTTTCAGTTTGATGGCGCACGCGCAATCTTTGACGAGATGCGAGTCGCTTCACGCGGCGGCAATGCCGATTACTACGGCATCACGTGGGAGAAGATAGAGCAGAATAACGGCATCTTCTGGCCGTGCCCTACTGAAGATCATCCAGGCACGCCGCGATTGTTTGAAGAGCGTTTCTATCACACGGACGGAAAGGCGATATTTCACGCATTCGAATACGAGCCGCCACAGGAAATACCTGACGAAGAGTTTCCACTGATCCTGACGAGCGGCCGAGTCGTTTACCAGTATCTTTCCGGCAATCAGACGCGCCGCATCGGCTTTCTGGTCGAGCAGTGTCCGGAGCCGTATGTTGAAATTCATCCGGAAACAGCGATGCAGTTGAGAGTGAACGATGGCGAGCGCGTGAAGGTGGTATCGCGACGCGGTGAAGGGATATTTCCAGCTCTGATAGTGAAGACGATCCGCAAAGATACGATCTTTATTCCTTATCACTGGGGCGAAGAGCTGGCGGTGAATCAGTTGACGAACCCGACACTCGATCCGACTTCGAAGATTCCGGAGTACAAGGCCTGCGCGGCACGGATTGAGAAGATTCATTCAAGGCAACTTCCGATTCTTGGCGAAAAGCGCAAGGGTTCGTCGCGGAGTGAATTTAGGTAAATGCTTGTTAGTGGTCAGTTGTTAGTCGTTGGTTGTGAAATAAAACTTGAAGAGCAAGAGTTAGAAAGGCTAGCACCCTAACAACTGGCTAATAACAACTAACAACTAACAACTGACCACCGACAACTGGCAACTGACCACCCAAAACTTTTATGGACGAAACAATGTTCATCGATCCGCAGCGCTGCATCGGCTGCCGGGCCTGCGTGGCGGCGTGCCGGGAGTGTGGAACTCACAAGGGGCATTCCATGATCTACGTGGACTACCTCGATCGATCTGAGACCACCGCCACGATGCCCACGGTCTGCATGCACTGCGTTGAGCCGACCTGCGCCCAGGTTTGTCCGGCAGACGCGATCAAGACCACGGAAGACGGCATCGTCCTGTCCGCCTTGAAGCCGCGATGCCTGGATTGCCGCAACTGCGTCAATGCCTGCCCATTTGGCGTGCCGAAGTACAACACGCAGATGCATCTTCAGATGAAGTGCGACATGTGCTTCGATCGTTCCAGTGAAGGTTTGAAACCGATGTGCGCCAGCGTTTGCCCGACCGGAGCAATTACTTTTGGCAAATACCAGGATGTTGTCCCCCTCCGTCGCACCAAGCCAGTCAACGCGCACGTTTTCGGAAATCAGAAGGTCGAGACGAAAGTGTATTTGATGTTGCCGACCGACTCGGACGAGGTTGTGGTTGATGGCTGCGGCGTGTTTGAAGGACGTGTGAAGACTGAAGGGCAAGCCGCAAGCGAATCGTGGATCGATCTACAAGTTGAACAAACGGACAAGAGCAATGAATTCTGAACGAATAGACAGATGAACAAGCACGCCCGACCCTAACGGTGGGACTTACTGCCCCTGTGTGATACATACCGATGAGCTCAAATAATCTTCCTGAAACGATCAAGCGTGTAATGGCAGATCACATCTCGGACGAAAGCGACGTCCGGGCCGCCACTGCGGCCCACCAGCACGACTTTCCGTATGATCGTGAAGAGGAAGCACAGGTTACGCGGCGCGAGTTCTGTAACTTTCTTGGACTGACTTCGGCGGCCCTGTTCGTTGGTGCGGCGGGCTTCGCCGGAAAGGCAGTCTTTGACGCTCGCCGTACGCCACAGTTTCCGTCGGCAAAAATTGAAGGCGCCGAAACATTGGCGCCGGGCTCCTCCCTGAATTTCCACTACCCATCAACAAACGATTCCGCGATTCTTATCCGCACGCTCGATGGCGAGCTTCATGCCTTCGGACAGAAGTGCACGCATCTCTCATGTCCAGTCTATTTCGAGCGAGCTCATCAAAGACTTGAGTGCCCTTGCCACGACGGCGCGTTTGACGCAACGACTGGGAACGTTTTGTATGGCCCGCCGCCCCGCCCTCTTGATGCGATCAAACTTGAAGTACGCCTTGGAGGCGAAGTATGGGCGATCGGGAGAGAAGCAAATAGCGGTGAAGGTCGATCCTGAGTCTGAGGAAGACATGCAGAGCGCACGCAATCAAATCAAACCACGGCCAATCCGGAACCTCGCCGGCAAGGGACGAACCGCAGTCGCGCAGGCGCGGCTCATCCTCCTTGTCATGATTAATGTGGCGCAACTCTGGATCCTGGCCGCCACCGTCGAAGCCGCCTTGGCTCATCGTTTTTCGCCACTGCTACCGCTGGTAGTAGCTTCCGGAATCTGCTTTCTCATCACGCTGACGTTGATTTTCTGGTGGCGGCCATCGTCGAGGCGGTCCACGAGCTCCGGTTACTTGAAGCGATGAAGGACGCCGTCGAGTCGTAATTTGAAAAATTGTTAGTCTGCGTATTGAGGGGAATTTCACGGCAACTCGATCAAAATCACGCACCTCCTCCGTCAAATTCTCCGAAAACTGGTTACGAATTTACGGCACAACCATTGCCCAAGCGAATGAGGGATATTTTTGTGGCCCTAGGTTTGTGCTCGTCAGGAGAAAAGCGATGCAGCTATGAAAGGTGTGATCCCAGGAGAAGGCTTGAAGACTGAGAAGATGCCAGGTCACTGGGTATTAGCACGTCTGGGTAAGCGGGTACTTCGGCCGGGCGGTATTCAGCTGACCCGCAAGATGCTCAAAGCATTGGGAATCCAGCGCTCGGATGAGGTGGTTGAGTTCGCTCCGGGGATGGGTGTTACGGCTCGACTCACACTCGCGCTGAACCCGACATCCTATACTGCTGTCGAGCGTGATGAGGCCGCGGCAAAGATCGTCAGCAACTACCTGGAAGGCGAAAAACAGCGATGCGTCGTCGGAAGCGCATCGGACACCGGGCTCCCTGACCAGAGTGCAACCGTTGTCTATGGTGAAGCGATGCTTACGATGCAGACAGAAGAGACGAAGCGCCACATCGTGCGCGAAGCGTTTCGTTTGCTCAAGCACGGGGGACGTTACGGCATTCATGAAATGTGCCTTGTCTCCGACAATTTCGATGAAATTAGCAGAAGAGAGACCGAGAGGGCACTCACGGCTGTTGTCCATCATGGCGTCAGGCCGCTGGATATCTCATCCTGGCGCTCGCTCCTTGAATCGGAAGGATTCCAAGTTGAATCGGTGAACACCGCTCCTATGAGCTTATTGGAGCCCGGCCGAGTAATTCGCGATGAAGGGTTTATTGGCGCGTTGCGCTTTTTCTACAATGTACTTCGTGATTCACAGGCTCGGCGGAGAGTGATGGAAATGAGATCTGTTTTCCGACGTGCGCGCAAGCAACTGGGGGCCGTCACAATTACCGGTATAAAACAGTGAGCTGGTGATCGGCGCTAAAGCAAAGTCCGGGAGCCTAAAATAGATGAGTGAGCGCGATCAAAACGTAGTCAGAACTGCTGAAGTCAAACAGCTTCTTGAATTGCTGCAATATCAAGATGGCGCGGTCGTGAGTCGCGTACTCCTGAAAAACAAAGGGGGGACTGTTACGCTATTTGCGTTTGACGCCGGCGAGGGCCTCAGCGAACACACCGCGCCGTTCGACGCACTTGTGTTGATCATCGACGGGGAGGCTGATATCGAGATCGCCGGCGAGGGATTCAGCGTGAAGCAGGGGGAAACAGTTGTTTTGCCGGCCAATCAACCTCATGCATTGAGAGCAGCGACCAGGTTCAAAATGCTTCTAACCATGATCAGGGCCTAAAATCCTCCGGCAAAGGTTATGAAACAGCGAATCACAGGGTTTGATAGGGATGAGCTGGATGATTGGCGTGCCGAGCTTGAATGCGGCCACCGTCAACATGTGCGACACAACCCGCCGCTCATAACTCGCTCCTGGGTGTTAACTCCCCAGGGTCGCGACTCACGCGTCGGTTTTGAACTTGATTGCAAGCGCTGCGACGAAGAGACACACCAACAACGCTCGTCCAGGGAAGACCCGGAAAGCTCTCCGGATTAACGTTATTCGCGCAGTGACATTGGCGCCCTGCCAGCCTGGTTGGGCCTGGTCTAGCTCACTCCGCGCTGCGCAGAATTCCGCTCCATCTGCGAATTTTGGCTCGCTTTTCGTTCAAACCCACCACGAATCAGCCTAAACAACTCGCGGTACAGTCATTGCACTATTCCGCTTACTCGCAGTAGTCTGCGAAATAATACCGGAGTGCAATTCAACTGATTATGGCGAGGCAGTCATGAAATCTTTCAAACCTGGCGCAGCCCGCGCTCTCTTTCTTTCGAGTAGCGCCTTTGCAGTTTCTTTTGCGGTGTGGGGTCTCATCGGGGCGCTCGCGCCAACTTTTGCCCAAGCCTATGGCCTTTCAGCCAAAGCGAAGAGCCTGATGATCGCGATTCCCGTCTTGTTGGGAGCGCTGGGACGCATCCCGGCGGGCATGCTGGCTGATCGCTTCGGCGGCCGGCGAGTATTTGCAGCCTTGTTGTTACTGTCAGCGATACCCGCGGTACTTATTGGATGGTCAAACAGTTATGCGCAGTTGATCGGGCTCGGCTTGTTTCTTGGTTTGGCCGGGTCGACTTTCCCGGTCGGGGTTGGCTTCACTTCAAAGTGGTTTACACCCGATCAGCAAGGCACCGCGTTGGGCGTTTACGGCATGGGGAACATTGGACAGTCAGTCGCGGTGTTTGGCGCGCCGGTGTTGGCGCTCGCACTTGGCTCCTGGCGGCCAGTGTTCTATGTGTTTGCGGCCGTATCGGCAATCTGGGCCCTGGTTTTCTATCTCTTTGCACGCGATGCCGCGTCCGACATGAAGCCAAAGACGGTAGCCGAGAACTTCGCGGTCCTGCGCCGCGAACCCGTAGCCTGGGTCTTGTCGCTGTTCTACTTCCTGACCTTCGGCGGCTTCGTCGCGTTTTCGATTTATCTCCCCAGTTTGCTCAAGGACAATTTCAAACTGAGTGCCGCTGACGCCGGTGCGCGCACAGCGGGTTTTGTCTTACTCGCAACGCTGATGCGCCCGGTTGGTGGACTACTCGCTGATCGCTGGGGCGGCGCACGCATTCTGGTACCAGTCTTTATCGCGGTTGCGGTCCTCGGCGTGCTGATGGGTTGTCCATGGTTGCCGACCTTTACAGTGGGTGCGCTGGGTACCGCGGCGGCGCTCGGACTAGGCAACGGCGCGGTCTTCAAACTGGTGCCACAGTATTTTCCCAAAGAGACTGCAACCGTGACCGGTCTGGTGGGGGCTTTTGGCGGGCTGGGAGGGTTCTTTCCGCCACTGGTCCTTGGAGTACTACGCGATTCAACCGGGGCTTATACCTGGGGATTTATCTTTCTCGCGATGTTTGCGTTGTTCTGTCTGGCGGTGAATTACGTGGTCTTCATCAAGTCTTCGGGCGCCATGAAGGTGGCGACTGCGACAACTTGATCAATCTGCTGCTCTTAATATCCTAAGCGACTAGTTATTGGGAGGCATTATGAATGTGTCGACAAACAAGACTGTTCGAGAGTTAGCGCTCGGGATTCCCGGTGCCACTCGAGTGTTTGAAAATCTCGGTATCGACTATTGCTGCGGTGGTCAAAGGTCACTAGCCGATGCGTGTACTGCCGCCGGCGTCACATTTGACGATGTCCAGAGGTCGCTGGAACTGACCAGTGGCCCTGGCGATGAGGCGCCCGAGTCTGACTTTCAAACGGTGACGCTCCAGACACTCATCACGCACATCGTGGGAACGCATCACAGCTTTACACGGCTTGAATTGGCCAGGCTGAATGCCTTGCTGCAAAAAGTCTGTGTGGCGCACGCCGAAAGGCACCCGGAGCTTCTTCAAATCAACTTGCTGTTTCGTGAGCTGAGCGCCGACCTGGATGCTCATATGATGAAAGAGGAGCGGGTGCTCTTTCCTTACGTCATCAGAATGGAAGCCGCTGCAGATCAGCAATTGCCTCTATTCCTGCCGCCATTTGGCACCGTCAACAATCCGGTGCGCATGATGATGATGGAACACGATTGCGCCGGCGAGATATTGAAGGAGATTCGCGCGCAAAGCGCAAACTACACTGTACCGGCAGATGCGTGTTTGAGTTATGAGACGCTCTACACCGCGCTGGAAGCGCTGGAAAAAGATCTGCACCAACACATTCACCTGGAGAACAACATTCTCTTTCCGAAAGCCGTGGAGATGGAAGCGAGAGCTTCCGTTAGTTAAGCACGGCCGGCGATAGCCTGCGAGCGGCTTTGCCGCATTCCGTTCGGTAAGCCTATGGCTTACCGGGCGTTGTTGCTTTCCGGGGCTGCGCCTCTGCGGTTTGACTTCCAGCACGCAATTCCTAAACGGCTTAGGCGTAGCCTGAGAGAAGATCATGATTCGCCGGTAAGCCATAGGCTTACCGAACGGATAGCGACGAGCCGCTGAGAGCGAGCTTTAACTCATCGAGTGCGTGACTTTACTCAGGCCTGAAGTCACAACTGGGTTTAGGAGACCCGGAATTGCCGGTTTAGGGCTGATCCGCAAGCGTTCAACCGAAAACCAGGTGGGTACGGCATTTGCTCTATTCCAGGAAGTCACCAGGTCACAGCGGAATTTCAATCAAACACCAGGAGTCCACAGATCGGAGCGGTTCGATTATGGGTGAGCATGATGTAGAGGAAGAACTCGACGAGCAAAGACTGCAGTCGTTCATGAAGGCCCTGCTCGACGATCTTCGAGCGCTTGACTACATGATCGAGAACAACCTGATTGAATCAGGCGTGGTCCGCATTGGCGCTGAACAGGAGATGTTTCTCGTCGATCAGAATCTAAGACCGGCGACGGTTTCAGCGCAGGTCCTCGAACGCGTCGGCGATTCCCGGCTGACCACGGAAATTGCGAAATTCAATCTTGAAGCCAACCTAACGCCATTGGAACTTAACGGCGATTGTTTTGCGCGAATGGAGGCAGAATTGAAAGAGGTCCTGTCTGCGGCTCGCGGTAGCGCGAACGAGCTTGGCGCAGACGTCCTTCTGGCCGGAATTTTGCCCACCTTACAAAGGCAAGACCTCAAACTTGAAAACATTACCCCCGCCCCTCGTTATCACCAGTTGAACCAGTCTGTAACTAAACTGCGCGGAGGCCCATTCTCAATTCACATCAAAGGACTCGACGAGCTCCAGTTGACTCATGACAACATCATGATGGAGTCCTGCAATACCAGTTTTCAGGTGCACCTTCAGGTCAGTCCCAAGGATTTTGCACCACTCTACAACTTGGCGCAGGCGATTACGGCTCCCGTCCTCGCGTCGGCGGTTAACTCTCCCCTGCTCTTTGGCCATCGTTTGTGGCAAGAAACGCGACTTGCACTCTTTCAACATTCAGCAGACGCGCGTTCGGCGAGTCAGCAAGCTCGGAGTCAACCAACCCGCGTTGGCTTTGGCGATAGATGGCTCGAGAAGTCTGTGCTCGAGCTGTTTCATGATCAGGTAGCGCGTTTTCGGGTGATTATGACCAAAGAAGCAGACGAAAACCCCCTTCTGCTGCTATCTCGCGGTCAGATCCCGGAACTCTCTGCGCTGCGTATGCACAATGGCACGATCTGGCCATGGAACCGTGCCTGTTACGGGGTGACGAACGGAACCGCTCACCTGAGAATTGAGAATCGGGCGCTCCCGTCAGGCCCAACAGTACTCGATGAGATTGCCAATGCGGCGTTCTTTATTGGTCTGATGGTTTCCCTGCCGAAAGAGTATGGAGAAATCGCGAAACTGATGTCGTTTGACGACGCCAAGACAAACTTCTTCGCGGCCGCGCGACACGGGTTAAACGCACAGTTCAACTGGGTTAACGGAGAGACCCACTCAGCATCAAGTCTCATACTTGATCACTTGCTTCCGCTGGCACGTCAGGGACTTGAGCAATTCTCGGTAAACCCGTCGGACATTGACCATTACCTCGGGGTGATTGAGGAGCGTACCAGCTCTGGCCAAACTGGCGCCCAATGGATGTTGAAGTCGCTTAGTGGAATGACTGACCAGCCCCGGGAAGTTAGAAACCAGTTACTGGCAGGAGAGATGCTAATGAGACAGAAGAGTGAAGAACCAATTCATCGCTGGCCGCTTCTCGAAGTGAAGGAATCAGATGAGTGGAGTCATAGTTACCAGACCGTCGGCCAATTCATGTCAACCGACCTCTTCACGGTCCGGCCTGATGATCTGGTCGATCTGGCAGCCAGCGTGATGACGTGGAGGCACATCCGTCACGTTCCGGTTGAAGACAATGAAGGGCAACTGGTGGGTTTGGTCTCTCATCGTGCCCTGCTGAAGTTGCTCACCCGGGGAACTCCCGTCAATCAACCGGTTACGGTCCGTGAGATCATGACTCCCAATCCGTTCACAGTCTCCTCCACCACTTCGACGCTGGAAGCCATGGAAATCATGCGCCGAAACAGAGTAGGTTGTTTGCCGGTGCTTGACGATGGGCATCTCGTCGGCATCGTAACTTCTTACGATTTTCTCGATGCGTCAGCGCGACTATTCAAAGAGCAGCTGACCGCCCCTGCTAAACAACAGCTCACCGAAACCGCCGCTACCCCGCACCGTACCAGAGTCGCACGCGCGAGCGGCCGTTAAATTGATGACGACAGGATCCTCTCCTGTTCAAGTTTCTGAACTTTGAATTCTTCCTTCCGACGTCTGATGACTTTTGCCCGGATAGAATCCGCAAGATGGCAGGTAATAAACTGAGGTAGTGCCACACCGTCGAAGTGTGGCAAATAGCCGCGACTGTGCCAGCCAGCAACTCGAAGTTCTTCTTTATGCCAGTCGTCTTTAAGTCCCATTTCGGGGTGTCCTCGGATGGAAATTGTAGCAACGAGCAGGGATGCTCGCCGGAGTGGTAGAGGGCGCTATCGGGCTGGATGCAAAAAACCTTGTTCGCGCCTTGCGGCGCTCGCTGCGGGCGGGACGCCTGATGCGGTCCCAGTAGTCAATTAGAGTCAAGAAGTCGGACGGTAGGGCCAGACTCGGCTGGGCGGTTTCTCGCAAGCCTGCGGAAGTTTGCGCAGCCCAACCTATCCAGACCCCAGCTTTGCTCCGGTTTCTTGCCGGATGCTTCCGGCATGTGCATTGCACTTCGGAAAGGCGGTTGGACACCTAAATGGAATCCGCCAAAGCAGCGGCAGGCTGCGCAAATTAGGCCAGGGAGAATTGGAGGAAGCGGCCATGGCAAACGACGAGCGCGACATTCTTGAATTACTCAAAGAAGAACTTGATTTCATCGAGAAGGGAGGCTACGGTCGTTCGGTCCGCACTCCGTGGAAGCCAAAGTCCGCCTTCCAGGACTCCCTGACCTGCATCAACTACGGTTATCCATACCGTGCCCATCCGTGCAACGAATGCCATTTGCTCGATTTCGTCAGCCCTGAAAACAAGGTCGCGGAGGTGCCCTGCCACCACATTCCATTGAATGCGGCCGGGGAAACCATCGAAGACCTGGAACTCCTGGACGACGACTCGAAGATTGAGCGAAAGGTTAGAGACTGGCTTCGTGCCAGGATCAAGGAGATCGAGGAGCAACGCGCGACACAAGCTGCCTGAGCCGGCAAGCGAGGTTAAAAAATGAAAACCGAGGCTTACCTGATAGTCATTGTACTACTGGCTTCGGCCTCTTATTGGGGACTCAAGTGGCTGGTTCGCGCGTACTCCCGATATCGCGGCACTAAGATCGTTACCTGCCCGGAAACAGGAAGGCCCGCAATCGTTGAAGTGGATGCACTGCATGCGTCCCTGACATCGACTGTGGGCCCTCCTGACATTCGACTGGAAAACTGCTGGCGCTGGCCAATGAAAGAACAGTGCGGGCAGGAGTGCCTGGCAAATCTGGACGTAGCGCCCGGCAAATGTCTAGTTAGCGGCGTGCTAATGCGATGGTACCGCGGAAAGACCTGCTGCTACTGTGGCAAACCGTTTGAGGAACTTCACTGGCTGGACCACAAACCGGCGTTTCGAAACGCCGAAGGGTTGCTGGTGCGATGGAGTGGGGTTTCTGTCGAGAACCTCTCGATGGTGTTGGAAACACACCTGGCGGTTTGTTGGGACTGTTACATAGCGCAGTCTTTCCTTCGTGACCATCCTGACCTGGTCGTCTTCCGGCCATGGCAGAACGGCATTGCCGGAGACGCGGACGGCTTGTCTGCGTCACGTCACTCTAATTCGGTTTAGTTGCGCGGGTGGGCCCTATGTGTCTTGGATACCTATTTGTTAACTCTTTCGGAAAGGAGGTCAAGAAAATGACACCCGAAGTCTTCATGCCATCAAGCACTGGGATCTTGCCGTTTGAGATGTTTCGTTCGTTTGGCCCCATATTCGATAAGCAGTGGCCATTCATGGCCTGGACCCCACCGTGCGACATCTATGAGACCGAAAAGGAGATCGTGCTCAAGATGGAGCTTCCGGAAATGCGTAAGGAAGACGTGCATGTCACGCTGGAAAACAACGTGCTCACCTTGCGAGGTGAACGCAAATTTGAAAACGTGGTCAAGAGCGAAAGCTATCACCGCCTCGAACGGAAGCATGGTGAGTTCATGAGGGCCTTCACCATGCCGACATTCGTCGAGCCCACCAAGGTCGTTGCCGGATTCAAGGAAGGGGTACTCACGGTAACGTTGCCTAAAAATGATGCGGCGATACCCAGGCAGATCGAAGTGAAAGTAATGTAATTTTCGCCGGAATCTGTTCCGGTTATGGTCGCCTTTTCCCGGCTGCCAAAAGAATGCAGCTGGCATGATCACGGGGCAGCTCACTCAAGGTGGTTTGCCCTTCGGCCGCAGACGGCTTCTCCCCTAACGTCTGCGGCCGTTTTGTATTGGCAGCTCGTCTCACCGCTATTAAGGCTCAAAGTTAGGCTGCCCGGCGGCTGTGCAGCGTCCCGTTCGGTAAGCGTGTGAATTACCGCCAAAAAACGCGGCCACCTTTCCATCAGTTAACTGAAGAGTTGCAGCCTCGATGAAAAGAGCTGTTTCCGGTAATCCATCGCTTACAGAACGGAATGCGGCAGAGCCGCATCTTGCCAGCCCTTGAGCCTTTGGAGCAAAGCCCTTCCAGGACTCGGCCTCAACCTGTCTTTTCAGAGGTCTCAGATTTGCTAACAGATCTGGCAGCGCCTGTCGTTAGTTCATATATGACGGCGCTGGCGCTTTTTTTGGTGACATTTTCACAACCTACTCGGCGATTTTGGGTGAGATTACGCAGCATGAACAAACCACAAGTAACGATTGACGGAAACGAAGCGGCCGCCCATGTGGCCTACAAGACTAACGATGTAATAGCCATCTATCCCATTACTCCCTCGTCTCCGATGGGAGAGTCTTCCGATGCCTGGTCGGCAGCAGAATTGAAAAACATCTGGGGCATGACTCCGATTGTGCGTGAGATGCAATCTGAGGGAGGCGCGGCCGGCGCCGTTCACGGCACGCTGCAATCCGGGTCGCTCACGACCACGTTTACGTCGAGCCAGGGTTTGCTCCTCATGATCCCAAACATGTTCAAGATCGCGGGTGAGCAAACCAGCACCGTGTTTCATATCGCGGCCCGTTCTGTTGCCACCCACGCGCTTTCAATCTTCGGCGATCACAGCGATGTGATGACTACGCGAACCACCGGCTGGGCCATGTTGTTTGCCAACTCGGTGCAGGAGGCGATGGACTTTGCGCTCATCGCCCAGGCCAGCACTCTCCGGGCACGAGTTCCCTTCCTCCACATATTTGACGGATTTCGCACCTCTCACGAGGTAATGAAGATTGAGAAACTTTCCGACGATCAAATCCGCGAGATGATCGATAGCCAACTCGTGCAAGCGCACCGAGCGCGCGCCCTGACACCCGATCACCCCGTGATGCGAGGCACGGCGCAAAACCCGGATGTCTTCTTCCAATCGAGAGAGCGTTCGAATCCCTACTACCAGCAAACCCCTCGGATTGTCGAAGAGACCATGAAGAAGTTTGCCCAGGTAACTGGACGTCGATATCACCTGTTCGATTATGTAGGCGCGCCAGACGCCGACCGTGTGTTTGTGATGATGGGGTCGGGTTGCGAGGCCGCGGAAGAAACTGTCGACGCACTTTGTGCTGCAGGCGAAAAGGTCGGCTTGTTGAAGGTCCGGCTTTACCGGCCGTTTTCGGTGGAGGGACTAATCGCTGCATTGCCGGGTTCAGTGAAAGCACTTGCCGTGCTCGATCGAACCAAGGAACCCGGCAGCATCGGCGAACCTCTCTACCAGGATATCGTCACGGGTCTGAGCGAAACCGCTTTCAACCAACCGTCGACTTTTACGATGCCCAGGGTAATCGGCGGGCGTTATGGCCTGTCTTCAAAAGAGTTTACTCCCGCGATGTGCAAGGCTGTGTTTGATGAACTAAAGAAAGACAATCCAAAAAACCACTTCACGGTCGGGATTAACGACGATGTGACGCTGACAAGTATTCCCTTTGATCCGAGCTTCAACACTGAAGCAGACGACCAGGTGCGGGCTTTGTTTTGGGGATTGGGAGCCGATGGCACAGTCAGCGCAAACAAGAATTCGATCAAGATAATTGGCGAGGAGACCGACAACTACGCTCAGGGCTACTTCGTTTACGACTCGAAGAAAGCAGGCGCGATGACCGTGTCGCATCTGCGTTTTGGTTCTCGTCCGATTCGCAGCACCTATTTGATCCAGCGGGCCAACTTCATTGCCGTACATCAATTCAAGTTTCTGAGCTCCCACGATGTCCTGGGTGCGGCCGTCGATGGAGCAACCTTGTTGTTGAACAGTCCTTACGACTCCGGAGAGGTTTGGCAGCATCTTCCGCGTCCGGTCCAGGAACAGATCATTCGCAAGCGGATCAAGCTTTACACGATCGATGCTTACGCCGTGGCTAAAGAAAAACAGCTTGGCAATCGCATCAATACGATCATGCAGACCTGCTTCTTTGCGATTAGCGGCGTGCTCCCGCCCGAGGCCGCAATCGAGAAAATCAAGGACTCAATTCGCAAAACCTACGGCAAGCGCGGCGAGCCGGTAGTAAGGCAAAACTTCGCGGCGGTGGATGCGGCGCTCGCCCACTTGCATGAAGTTCCAGTACCGGCCGAGGCTACCAGCACGTTTGTCTTGCCGGCTGTGATTTCCGAACTGGCGCCGGAATTTGTCCAGAACGTCACCGCCGAGATCATCGCTGGACGCGGCGACCAATTGCCCGTAAGCGCGTTTCCGGTTGACGGAACCTATCCGCTGGGCACCTCGCAATGGGAAAAGCGCAACATCGCGCAGGAGGTCCCCGTTTGGGAGCCAGATCTTTGCATCGAGTGCGGCAAATGCATGCTCGTTTGTCCTCACGCGACGATTCGCGCAAAGGTCTGCGATGAAAGCGATCTGGCATCCGCGCCAGATGGTTTCAAGCACATGCCGGCTAAATGGCGGGAACTACCAGACAAGCTTTACACAATTCAGGTAGCTGTGGAGGACTGTACTGGCTGCCGGCTCTGCGTGGAGGTTTGCCCGGCTAAAGACAAAAGCAATGCCTCGCGCAAGGCGCTGAATATGCATCCGCAGCTGCCTTTGCGCGAGCGCGAGCGAGCCAACTGGGACTTTTTTCTGAAGCTGCCGGAAGTCAGTAAGCATGGAGCACTTGCGTTCAACTCTGTGAAGAACGTCCAGCTCCTTCAGCCGCTTTTTGAGTTTTCGGGAGCCTGTGCGGGCTGCGGTGAAACTCCTTACATCAAGCTCCTTACTCAACTGTTTGGCGACCGGGCCATCATCGCCAACGCCACCGGCTGTTCGAGTATCTACGGCGGCAACCTGCCAACGACGCCTTACACCATCAACCGTGAGGGCCGCGGCCCTGCCTGGAGCAACTCACTGTTTGAAGACAATGCGGAGTTTGGTCTGGGCATGAGGCTGGCGCTGGATCATCAAGATGCATATGCCAGAGATCTGGTGGGCCGCCTGCGTGAGGAAGTTGGCGAAGCGTTAGCTAACGGACTTCTGAGTACAGATCAGTCGAGCGATGCAGGTATCAATATTCAACGAGAGCTGGTGTCGGCATTGAAGGCGAAGCTTGAAGGAGTCGCGAAGCTTGAAGGTGACCTGCCAAACGAAGCGCGGGATCTCCAGAGCGTAGCTGATGCGTTGGTAAAGAAGAGCGTCTGGATCGTTGGTGGCGACGGTTGGGCATATGACATCGGTTACGGTGGTCTTGATCACGTGCTGGCCAGCGGTCAGAACGTCAACATTCTCGTGCTGGACACGGAAGTCTACTCCAACACCGGTGGTCAAGCTTCCAAGTCAACACCGATTGGCGCCGTAGCGAAATTTGCTGCCGGGGGAAAAACCACCGCCAAGAAGGACCTGGGCATGGGCGCGATCCGGTACGGCAATGTCTATGTTGCCCAGGTAGCAATGGGCGCTAACGACACCCACACAGTTAAGGCATTTCTGGAAGCAGAGGCCCATGATGGTCCATCGCTGATCATTGCGTATAGTCAGTGCATCGCACATGGGATCGACATGGCCAAAGGCATGCACCAACAGAAGCTCGCCGTGGAATCCGGACACTGGCCGTTATATCGCTACGTACCGAAGCTTGCTGCCGAAAACAAGAACCCTTTCCAGCTGGATTCGAGTGGGCCGAAGATTCCGCTGAAAGACTACATCTACACTGAAGGGCGCTATCGAATGTTGCAGCAAAGCGATCCTGACGTGGCGCTGCGGCTGCTTGGGGAGGCTGAAAAAGCGGTGAGCAGACGCTGGCAGCAGTACAAGCAAATGGCGGAGACGCAAACATTGTAGGGGTGGCACTCCGTAGCCGCCCCGTTGCAGCCGGTGGACTTCATTCGTGAATATGCGAGAGCGCGGCGAATCTTTTTACGGCAGGGCGTCACTCGAGGTGCGTCCGACCCGCCGCGAGCCCAGGCGCCCACGCAGTGGCGCCCCTACAGACTTTTCAACAGGAAAGCGCTCATGACTCTAACAACCAGTTACCTGGGAATGACCTTGAAGAACCCGATTGTTGCTTCCTCGTCGCCACTGTCTCATACCGTCGACAGCATCCGCCGGCTTGAAGATGCCGGCGCCGGCGCGGTGGTGATGTATTCGCTGTTTGAAGAGCAAATAACTTTCGACAGCTTCTACGTCGACTACCATTTGACGAGTGGCACAAACAGTTACCCGGAATCGCTCAGCTATCTTCCAGAGATGCAGGGCTACAACGTCTGGCCGAATGAATACATGAACCTCATCCGGCAGGCTAAAGAAGCCGTTGATATTCCGGTCATCGGCAGCCTGAATGGAACGTCGACTGGTGGCTGGACCGATTACGCGACCCTCATGGAGGAAGCGGGAGCTGACGCCATCGAGTTGAACGTCTACTACATCCCCACAAATGACGATCTCAAAGGAAGCGAAGTCGAAAAGACATACCTGGAAATCTTGCGTGAGGTGAAACGAGCAGTTTCTATTCCCGTCGCGATCAAACTAAGTCCGTACTTTAGCTCAACCGCAAACATGGCGAAGCTTCTGGTAGCGGAAGGCGCGGACGGTTTGGTGTTGTTCAATCGCTTCTATCAACCTGACATCGATCTCGACACACTGGAGGTGGTGCCTCGACTGGTACTGAGCAACTCCACCGAGCTGCGCCTGCCCTTGCGTTGGGTCGCGATCCTCTACGGGCGAATAAGATCCGATCTCGCGATCACCACGGGCATCCACACTTCGGAAGACGTCCTGAAGGCGCTGATGGCCGGCGCCAAGGTAACGATGATGGCTTCTGAGTTGCTCCAAAACGGCATCCGCCGAATTAATGTCATCCTCGAGGAAATGAGACGGTGGATGAATGAACACGAGTACGCGTCAGTTTCCCAGATGATCGGCAGTATGAGTCAACAGCACTGCCCTGAGCCCGTCGCGTTCGAGCGTGCAAATTACATGAAGATGCTGGCGTCGTACCGTCCGATCAACTAGCAATGCGCTGCCGCTAACTCGCGGTCAGTAAGCGGGGCAAAGGGATTGCGCATCTGGAGGATGAGGTTCAGAAAATAGCTGATTGAAAATCAGAGAGTTGGAAGATTTCTTTTACTAAACTTACTGCTTTTTCTGCGTCAAATTCTCCACACGTGTAAATGATGGTTGAAAGAAACTTCGGCTTCACCCACACGCCGATGTAAATCCCGGAATCGACCAGAGGGACAAATCCGTCAAAGCCTTCGTTAATGTCCTTACCCTGCCCGCTGGTGTGATGAATTATTGGTTCACTATACGTTCGCAGGCCAAGCTCGGTTGTGATCCGCGAAAAGTAGCTTCTCAACCCATCTTCGTCCACTTCAACATCAAAATAACCTTCGACGAGGAGTCGCTTTCTGAAAATCTCGGGAGCGATGTTAGTGAGCGGATTGGTGTTCATAAAATTTCCTTTGGAGTAATAGTTCGATTTTATCAAAGACTAAACCAAGTTCGATACGCACAACCAGCCCGCGAGAGCGGGCGACATATGTACGCCAGCTTGTTCACTGGACGTTATCCGGCAACGTATAATGACGGTGCATTCCGCACAATCACAAGGTCGTGATCTTAAGTTACACAGCAACCTAAGAGACTCAACAAATGAAAGCATCTGTCTTTATTGGAACCAGCCTCGACGGTTTCATCGCTCGAGAAAACGGTGCCCTCGATTTTCTACCGCCAGGTGGCGGCGAACCTCACGGCTACGATGAATTCATGGCCTCAGTGGACGCGTTGGTCATCGGCCGTAACACCTACGAGATAGTCCTGGCCTTTAACACCTGGCCCTATGGAGAGAAGCCCGTTTTCGTCCTTAGCACTCGCCCGATCGCTCCAGCCCCGACCGGGGCGGTGGTGGAGCACATGTCGGGAGCTCCGGCGGAGATTGTGTCGCAACTTGCTGCGCGCGGCATTCAGCATATTTACGTGGATGGCGGGATTACCATTCAAGGGTTTCTCCGGGCCGGACTCATTCAGCGCCTGATTATCACGCGAGTTCCGGTGCTCATCGGCGCAGGGATTCCGCTTTTTGGCGTCCTCCAACATGACATCGCTCTCCGGCACGTTGGTACTCAGCAGTATCAGAGCGGATTGGTGCAGAGTGAGTATGTGGTGGCGACCTGAGTGCTCTTAATGCAGAGCAGGTCCGCTGGGCTTTGCACAAAAAGTCGACTAGGACTGGAGTAGATTGGTTACACGGTTTACTTTTCTTCGTCGCAGCGCGACGGTCGAAAGCTAGCCCGGCCTTTCAAGGCCGGGGTAGCCAAAGACGCAACCTCGTCGCGTTAGCCGACGATTGAAGCAATGCTCAAGCGTCGCTGACGCGACGCGATAGCGAGATCGGGGTCTCTTACCCGGCCTTAAAAGACCGGGCTAACTTCAAACCGCCGCTACGCGGCGAAGAAAAATTCCCTGCTAGGCTTTGCACAAAAAGTCGATCAAGCTGCTACCCCGGCCTTGAAAGGCGTTTAGCGGACGATTGAAGCAATGTTCCCGTGTTGGTAGCCGAGGTGAAAATGAAACGAACAAGATGCCATTTGCTTTTCGCGCTTCTTGTGCTGGCCACACTACCTCAGCACGACGCAATAGTTGATGGCCAGAGCAAACCACAGCTTATCGGTCAGATTAGTGAGGTTAAGATCGGCTGTGGCTGCCATTTTCACACTCCCTCCCGGCGTAAGCATCCCAATCCGCATTCCATTTTCCAGTCAGACCTGGAAGGCGCCGCGTGGATGAATCTCGATGGTCGGGAAATTGAGTTGCGACTGGTAAGAACCATCGACAAGCCGCGTCGCAAGAATCGTGCTGAGAAAAAGGGTGATCAAACTATCGAGGAGTATGAGGGCTCAGGCTTTAAGGTCACAGTTTCTCAGACAGTAACCCGACCATGTCGCCCGGCGGATGAAGACTGTGAGT
>JAXIOV010000054.1:0-49624 GCA_045403245.1 Pyrinomonadaceae bacterium
TGATGCGACGACCCGGTCGCTATTGCTCCCGGTTCTGATGCGATGGCCACGGCGCATTACGACAGGAACCTACTCCTTTTTCAACAACTTAGCGCATGGTAGTTTTTCTTCCCAGCTTTTTCCCAATTTGTTCAGGACTGCCGGACAGGCCACGTGTAATCCTCTTGCCCGTCGGAAAACATGATTGAAGGAGACAACATGAAATTCGCCAAGCTAGTGCTCGTCACCACATTGTTGACTATCGCCGCGGGTTCGCCGGCGCGGTCCCAGGTTCTAATTCCAAAAGCGCAACCAACGCCGCCAGTGGCAGCCAAGCCGACGCAGAGTCGTGCGGAGGTCAAGTACTACACGATAACCCTGACGCAAGCCAGGGTCTTTCTTCACGTCCCTGACGGCCTGAAATTCCTGGAAGACCCAGTGGGTACGCTCCGTAGAAACCGCATCGCCGTGCCACCGGGTTCTGAGGATCACTGGAAAAAGCTTGCTGTCGCGTTGGGCAGATTAGCCAACCGGCAAGTTCCACCATCGCGAATCACTCCGCTTCTCCATAAAGCGCTGGTTGATAACCGGGTGGTCCAACTGCAAATCCCTAACGGATGGATCCCTGTGGCCGGTGATTGGAATGGTGACGGCACAATTACGGGAGCTGATTTTCTAAAAGATCCAGTAGCCAGTTTTCACATGCAAGGCATAAGAGTAGCTGTGGGAGACGTGGACTCATGGCGGCAAGTAGCTGATGCGCTCAAGGCATTGCGACGCGCTTACGCGAAACCGCCGGCCACTCGCAATCGACAAGGCTCCGCCGGATCAGAACTCAACGGTTCTGCAAAGACACATTTTTCAACAACTTAGCGTTAGTAGCTTTTCTTCCCAGCTTTTTCCCAATTTATTCAGGACTCACCGAGGGGCATCGTGGCATGCTCCGTCGCGAAAGGAGAAACTATGAAATTACTTAAACTTACCCTCCTGGCAACCTTGTTGGTAGTGGTCGCCGGTTCGCCGGTATTGTCCAGAAACCGGACGCCCGAGCCCCTCCCAACACCGCCAGTGATTACCGCCGAAAAGGCCAGGCCCAGGGCCCCGATCCGGGAGCACGTGTCGTTCGTTTACGAAAGGATAATCTGGACATATGATTCCGACCAGAACAGTACTTTCCAATTCCTTATAGCGGTGCCTAATAGCCGGCAATTCCTGGCCGACCCCGTAAAGGCGCTCAAGCAACAGCGCATTGCCGTGCCGACCTCAGCCGAACCACACTGGCGAGCGCTCGCCCGGGCGCTTGGGAGATTATCCAATCGTCAACTCCCTCCTTCCAGCCGCAGTTCCCTAGCGCCAAAGAACATCGCCAGCCTGAAGAATGAAATTGGGCGTATCCACATGCCGTGGGGATGGATTCCCATCGTCGGCGATTGGAACGGTGATGGCACAGTGAGCATTGGCAACTTTCTATCTAATCCAGTGGACACTCTTCACACCCGAGGCGTAAAGGTCCCCGCCGCAGACGAAGCCACATGGCGGCAACTGACTGAGGCGTTAAAGGCTTTGCGGCGGTCTTACGCTAAGCCGGGGGCAAGCCTTAATCAACAAGATTCAAGCACCTCGACGGGGGGGTTCTTCCTTCGAAACTCGAACTCGCTCGGACCCGCAAGCAACGACCTAAATCCCGGTCAGAGCGAAGGGGGAAACAATGACTATATTCATCAACGGCCTGGCAGCAGCAAGGAAGAGATCAAATTCAACGAGTTTACGATCAAAAAGACTTCTGATAGGACCACGAAAACGGCACGCGCTGCGCGGCCCGATCTTCAGATCAAGCAGTTCGTCTTCTCACCAACCAACGATAAAGCGATGAGAGTCCACGTCGTAAACACTGGCGGCGCTCCTTCCGGCCTCTGCCTCCTTCGAGTTACGGTCCGCAAGATCAATGGTGTATCGGTGGGTAGGGTCACCGAAGTCAAGCTGCTGCCGTTGGGCCCCGGCAAGGACAAGTGGCTCATTGTCGACGCCAAGAGCATTCTGCCGAATAACGTGTCGTTGGAATCGACCACTTTCAAGATTAATGCAGACGCGACCTCAATCGTCGCGGAGTCAGTCGAAACCAACAACGAAGTCTGGCACAACCTGTGATGACTGAAGTTCGCATGAAGCCTGGTCTATTGCCGGTTGAATTGCCGTTTGCAGATCTTGTTCGGTCAATTAGGAAAGAGAGAGAGAGCTTCGCATTCGATCTTTGGCCTTGCTAATCAGCGTTTTGGTCTCGCTTGTTTCAAGCTCGACCGCCATAACACGCGGCGCGAGGATGCATCCTTTAGCGATCGTCTTCAGGTGGGTGCATCCATCAGGCTGCGGACAATTCAGGGAGGAGGCAGTGAGCAATTTCAAGGTTCGTTGGCGATCGTCAACAACCTGACAAGAAGGGTAGAAACGCTTCAAGGATGGCTGCTGGTTGCAAGACAACAGGCGTTACGCGATCGCGCAATCTACGCAAGGCCATAGCAGAAACGGAAATTGAGGAATTAATAAAGGAGATGAAGCAATGACAAACCTGTTGGGTAACCAAACCGCCGGATCAAGAAGTAGCCACCCTTACCAGTCGCTGCTCGCTGTCACTCGGGCAGGCCTTTGGAAAGGCGCGAGCACTATGACCGTACTTTTTTCTATCTTTTATATGACTGGTCTAGTTGCAGCACAGAAGACGGAAATAAGTCGGCAAGTGAACGTCGTTCAAGAGATGGCGACGAGTATACCGGCTCCGCAATTGGCGTTCGTGGGGAAGGAAGACTACGAAGCGAACGGCGCGCAAGGGATCAGGTACAAGCTGAGCGTCACAAACCGCAATAGTCATCCCGATTTTCTTTGGTTACCCTCCGAGAATCTGTCGCCTTGCGGAAACAACCAAAACGCCGCGCGCACCTGGGTTGAAGTTTTCGGGTCGCCCGGCGGCAAAAGGCTCAGTGGCTTTTGCGCTCTGCGCACGTCGGAGGATCTGGGCCACCTCTGGTTTCCCGCGCCGTCAGGCGAGCGAGCTCCGGCTTGCGTCTACATCGTGATGACGGACCGGCGAACGGGAAAGAAATACACTTCCAACCGGGTTTGCTCACGCAGCTTTACCGTTAAGAACCGATCTGATTCAAATCCGGTTGGCAACGAGAGGGGCAGGGTCCGCCAGCCGGGAACCTACCCCGCCGTTCATCAACCTCCGAGTGTTACGCAAAAAAGTGCAGGGGGAAGGACAGCTGAGTCTAATGGTCCGCGGAAGTTCAATTTGGCGCAGCCCGATTTGACGATCAAGCAATTCCTGTTTCCGCCCACGAATGACAAGGCCGTGCGAGTACAAGTGGAGAACCAGGGCAATGCGGCTTCCCTCGCCTGCCGGTTGCTCCTGACCGTCAGGAAGATCAACGGCACGCCTGTCGGCCGGCAAACGACCGTCACCATACCGGCACTGACGCCCGGCAAGAAAGTCTGGCTTGTGAATAACGCCAAAAGCATTCTGCCAAACAACGTCTCACTGCAATCCACCACCTTCAAGCTCAACGCGGACGGAAGCGGAATCGTCGCCGAATCGGACGAGACCAATAATGAAGTCTGGCACAACCTTTAGGAAGTAGGTGTGAAATGAAAACTGATTACCTGCAATTTTCGAAGCGAAATTTCACGGGCAAGGATCTCATTGGCATTGCGTTGCTGTTGCTCTTGAGCCTCCGCCCCGCCACCGGCGCGGCCCTCGCGGCTTCGCCGGCCTATGGTTCAGTTCAGAACAAGATCACCGTCGTAGGGATTCTCAGCTTTCAGGACGAAACCGACAGTGGCGCTCCACCTCAACTCGGCAGCAAGATCGCCCAGCAATTGAAACAACGGCTGGCGGTGGGTTTTAGCGACATTGTGCCAAAGTCGTTGAGCGCGGATGCTCCCGGAAACCTGACTGTCGAACAAGCAGTGGCGATCGGCAGGCAGAATGCCGTTCAGTTCGTGGTGCGAGGTGGACTGCTCGCATTGACTGTGGGTGACCAGTCAAACGTTACCGCGCGGCTATACGCGGAGGTCATTTCGGTAGAGTCCGGAACGGTAACCGTTGTCAATGCCGAAGGAACTGGAACCGGCAGCGGAGCGACCACGCCGGGGGCCATTCAATGGGAGGCGATTGATCTGAATGGCGCTTCCTTTGCTTCATCCGCACCCGGGGCCGCAATTGCCGCCGCAATCCAATCCCTCGCCACCTCACTCCATCAGACGATCGCGTCGGGGCCTTCCGTTGAAAATTCTGCTGCTGGAACTGCCGAGCCGGCCCCTTCCGCTGACACTGCCGATCCGGTCGTTTCAGCAGAGACCGCCGCGGCGGAAGCTGACGACGAGCTGAGACAGTTGATCACGCAGGCTGAAGAAATCGTAGCGAACGAGGCGGGCGATACAGACCGCCTCAAGCCAGTCAACTCAGCGTTGCAGAAACTCAAGGCTGCGCTGACTTCGAAGGCATCTCTGATGGAGAGCGGCGGTGACGTGACCGCGGTTGATCAGGAGATTGCTGCTGCAAAGACTGAGATGCAGTCGGCTCTTACGGTCGTGACCGAACAGGCCGCTTCACCTTCAGCAAACCCGGAGGAGGCAACAGCCCCGACCGGCGAGAAAAAGAGTCTGCTCGGCACCATCGATCAGCGCGCCGGCGAAGCGCTCAGTCTCCTGCAAAAAATTCAGGAACTGCGGACGGCGTTCAAAGGAGGCGCTTCCGGGGGTGACGCTTCACAGCAACCGCCTGGAGATGTTTCCGGTGTCGTGATGGAAGCGGGTCAACCGCTTGCCGGAGTGGAAGTAGTTGATCCGGTGTCTGGCGTGTCCGCAATGACGGGCCAGGACGGCAGCTACACCTTGACGGGACTTGCGGCAGGCAAGCTAACAAATGTAGTTCTAAACAAAAATGGCAAGCAGCTGGCGAAGGGAAAGATCGTGCCAGGTCGCGTAGCTGATTTTGAACTCAAGCCGGGTAAGACAGCCGGCGGGTCAGCTCAGCGGATCGTCCCTTCGGCCATAGTATTAAGGGAAGACCGGAGCGGTGGCTCAACGGGTACGGTGAGTGGAAAGGTAAAAAATCAAACAGGCAAGCCACTTGCTCTTGCATTAGTCAGCCTCGCCAAACAGATCGGCGCCAAAGAGCGAGTGGCGGTGGCGAGAACTGATTTGCAGGGACGCTATAAATTCTTCAAGGTTCCCGTGGGCGATTATCTCCTCACCATTCAGAAGATTGGTCTGAAACCAATGTCAACGAAGACATCGGTAAAACCCAACGGCATTTCAGAGGTGCAGAGCCAACTTAGACCAGATCCGCAAAGCACGGCTGGAAACAGGAAGCGAACGCTGGTTAGTGGTTCCTCACCCTCACGATCGAGTGTTGACCGTAACGAACGAATAACCGTTGCCGGAGGGAGGACCCCCAATCAAGCTTCGCAGCCTCGCGATTCCACAACCCCGGTGGTAAACCCGGCCCGATTGGCGCCGGTCTCCGGCGCGCTGAAGGGACAAGTAGTTGACGCCTCGAATCACAAACCGATTTCCGGCGCGACTGTGTCCTTAGCCGGACGACGCGCCAGGACAGATCAGGCCGGCAACTTCGATTTCGCCGGTCTGTCGCCAGGCAACTATCGAGTCAAAGTTGCGAGCGATGGCTACTCGGAAAATCAGCAATCTGTAACCATTCAGCCTGGCGCCACCAGTCGCGAGAGGTTTGCTCTGAAGCGTTCTGGAGATTCCAACCGGAATGTTCGCGTGGTTCCGGATGCGCCCAGATCAACAACTCCAATCCGGTTCGGCCAGGTTCGCGGTCGCGTAGTGGATGCCGCGAGCGGCGCACCCATCGCCGGCGCAGTTGTGGCGGTCTCGGGGCAGCCAAAAGTCGTCACGGGTCGAGACGGTGGCTACAGCTTGAACCCTCTGCCGCCGGGTTCTTATCAAGTCAGCGTCAGCAAGGTGGGATTCGCGGAGAAACGAACTGCGTTCAACATTCGAAGTGGCGAAGTTACCAACGCCGATATCCGGTTGATCTCGATGCTTCGAAAACCGGGTAGATAGAGCCTGCGCCATCTGTCGTTGCATGTTTGGTCAGTACCGTCGGTGGTAGCGGATGGGTTCGTTAGACGCGATCGCGGATTGTCCCGTCAGTCTGGTCCGATGCCGAATCCACATTGTCTAGAGAGTCAACCAGCCCGCTATCGTGGGCTGGTTGAGTGTTGGTGATAGGTAACGCGTGACCGGTGCACCTCTGCCGCCTTCCGTTCGGTAACTTAGCCTTACCGTCAAGTCTCCTCTCACATCTTGGCGGCTCCGCCTCCGCGCTATCGTGATAATCTCTATCGCCGAGCGGCGAGAATTCCAGTTCAACACTCGGCAATGAACAACGACAGATCCAAAGAGTCCGGCGCACGCACCGGAAAACAAGACTCCATTCGCGAGGCAAATCCCATCAAACGCTTTTTCAAACTCCTCGGTCCGGGACTCATTACCGGCGCGGCCGACGATGACCCATCGGGAATTGCAACCTACTCGATAGCTGGAGCCTCACTCGGCTTTGCCACCCTCTGGACCGCGCTCGTCACTCTGCCATTGATGTCGGTGGTGCAGTTTCTCTGCGCGAAGATCGGCATGGTTAGCGGGATGGGTCTGGCGGGCGTGCTGCGCAATTACTACTCGCGCTGGCTGCTATATCCGGCAGTACTTAGTCTTCTGATCGCCAACACAATCAATGCCGGCACGGATATTGGCGCGATTGCCGCGGCTGTCAACCTCATCGTCCCGGTTCCAATCACTTTCATGATTGTGCCAATCGCGCTCGTGATCGTGGCACTGCAATTCTGGGGTTCTTACCGCCTGATTTCGCAAGTCTTCAAATGGCTCACACTGACGCTGTTCGCCTACATCGGCGCGGCGTTTCTTGCTAAGCCAAACTGGGGCGAAGTAATCAAAGCGACGTTCGTCCCGCGCCTGAGCTTTGACAAAACTTACCTCATAACGGTGGTTGCAATTCTCGGAACGACGATTTCGCCTTACCTCTTCTTTTGGCAGGCGAGCGAGGAAGTTGAAGAAGAAATCAGCCAGGGGCGCGAAACTCTTGAACAACGCCAGGGCGCTACGTTCGCTGAGTTGAGGAACGCGACGCTGGATACCGACGTCGGAATGTTTATCTGCAATCTGGTGTTCTACTTCGTGATCATCTCAGCGGCTGCGACGTTGCACGTCCAGGGCAAGACTGACATCCAGTCGGCGACTGAAGCTGCGCAAGCTCTCGAGCCGTTGGCCGGCAGCGCGGCAAAGTATCTTTTCGCAGTGGGGTTGATGGGGGTAGGATTTCTGGCGGTGCCCGTCCTCACTGCATCAGCGGCCTACGCTGTGGCCGAAACATTTGGATGGGAATGCAGGCTCGACGACAAGCCGCGACAGGCCAAGCACTTTTACACAGTGATCGCCGCCTCGACGCTCATTGGCATGTTGATAAATTTTGCCGGCATAAATCCGATGTCCGCTCTATTCTGGACCGCGGTCATCAACGGCCTCGTCTCGCCGCCGCTTCTGGTGCTCGTGATGCTGGTGTCTAACAACAAGAAAGTCATGGGCGACAAGGTCAATGGACGAGCCACGAACATCGTTGGATGGATTGCGGTTGTGGTGATGTTTGCTGCCGCGGTCGGAATGCTGGTGACTTTGTGAAACCCACGTAGCGTTGAACGAAAAGCACGACGCACTACTTAACGAGTATCCATCTCGACTCGCCTTGCCTTTACCGCGGTAGAAAAACGGGCAAAGGACTAGCCGGGACCCACCGCCGCCGCGGGTCCACCAGTAAAATACGGTCGCGACTGAACAATGTAGAGCTGCCCGCCCAGGTAGAGCCACTCGATGTCCTGCTCCCCTCCCCCGAAGACGCGCTTGATATTCTGCGCGGCCCGCACCAGCTTGCGGACCATCACATCAGTCAACACCGCACGTTCGCCGGTGATCGGAACTTCCTTGATCCCACCCTTCTCGTCGAAAGTCAGCAAACTGTCTTCGGCTGATCTGGTCAAGACCTGCACGGCATTGGCTCTGGGACGGAAAATAATCTGCTCTGCGATCTTCTTGCCTTCAACTACCTTGATCCCCAAACCCCGTTTCGCGCTGATGTAGATCGCATCTTTATTGTCGCGGTCGTAAGGGTCGGTCGTGATCATGACTCCGGCGCTGTCGGCGTTGATGCCTTCCTGAATCAACACGGCCATGTAAACCTTCGAGTGATCCATATTCGCCCGCTCACGCGCTTCATAAGCTTCGAAGTTCCACAGGCTGGCCCACACGGTCTTGATCGCTTCCATAAGCTGATCCGCGCCCCTGACGTTTGGCACGCTGGAATGGATTCCGGCGCCGCTAAAGTTTGGCAAGTCTTCGGAGTTGGAAGAACTTCTGGCAAATAACCCTTTACCCGGGAACCGTGATTCAACCCGGCTCGCCACGGCAGCGCGCAGTTGTTTGTCAATTTGCCCTTGCTGAATCAAGGCCCGCATTTCCTTCAGATGCTCGCGCCGGTACGCCGGGTCGTGCACAAACTTCTGATCGTTGAGCATCTCGAAAATACGAGCGTCGAGATTGTTTTCTTTAAGAAACTGGTCGTAATAAAAAAACGGAATGGTGATGCCATCAGGTATGACTATTCCGGGCATCCGGGCCTGCATCATCTCGCCCAGGTTGGCTGATTTCCCGCCATAGACAATGGCGTCTTTGGCGCGCTGCTCGCGCAAGCCGGCAATCCGCTTGACCAGGAGGTTTGAGCGAGGTGTCATCACGGCAATGCGCTCCTTCAACCGTTTCTGATATTCAGCGAGTTGGTTGATGTCGGCGCGCTTGACCGTATAGCGATCGCGAAACGTCTCGAAATTGACCCACCACCCGTCATACTCCTTCAGGAGCTCCTGCGCGTTTTTGATGTACGCGTTCGGCACGCCCCAGCCCTTGAGCAAAAGGTTGATGTGGGAAAGAGGGGTCGAAGGTTTGGTGACTATGACGCCCGCGACTGGTGGCAGCGTAATCGGCACTTCGTTCAGAACCAGAATTTCGTTGAAGCCGATCTCCACATGCTCGTCAAGCTTGGGAATGATATGGATTCGTCCCAGGCCGCGCGCCACATTGAGCGGCTGATACTCCTGCTCCTGGGCAATGTCGCTCTGCAAGACACGCGGCAGTCCTGCGATCGCGACCGAAACTTCGTCCTGACGCAACGAATTCGGTTTGAACGCGACGGGCTCGAAGAAGGTCCTGATAATCAAGCTGGAGGTGAGTTTGATCAGTTCCGAGGTGATCGTATCGCCTTCCCAAAATTCAAACGTCCAACGCTTCACCGGCGACTGGTAAGCAATGGTGCCCAGGATGAAGCGGCGATTGGGCTTCGTGTAGTTGTTTTCAAAAAACTCCTGCCCACGCTCCAGCGACAGGTAGTTGCCATTGACGAAGTCCTTATGAAACGCATAACGCTTCGTGTTGACGTAATAGATCTTGTCGTTGTCTTTTCGATCGATCACAAAAAGAACGTGAGGCAGAGCATAGGAAGTGTCGGTATAAACGCGCGCCAGCTGGTCAAACTCCGCGCGCGACTTGATGGCGGGCACGAAGCGAATGCGGGTATCGCCGCTCTGTTGGGCGCCGGCAGGAATAAGCGACAACGCAATTGTCAAGACGAGCAGAAACGTTTGTAAGCGTCTTTGAATTAACCTCATGCGCGTCGCCATCCTCCTCGCTCGATCGACCCTAATATTATCAGACTGACTAACAGAGAGGAGCTCCGCGGCTTTGCCGCCTTCCGTGTGGAAAGGCTCAGCCTTTCCAATTGGCACTAATTAATTCAGAGGCTGTGCCTCCGCGTCGGCACATAGGCGCAGCCTTATTCTCGAATGGCGATTCGGAAAGGCAGAGCCTTTCCGTACGGAAGGCGGCGAAGCCGCAGACGCCCTCCCTGACAGTCGGGCTAGTGCCCTTGTCTGCCCCGTTCTCAAGTTCCGGGTAGGTTTCGGAGCTCTTCACTAAGATGTGAACGGTCGGCCAACGCGCGAAGCAAGGGACCCTGGGACGTAAATTCAACAATGCTGACGGAACCTACCGGACATCCGAGCCGGTAACGAAAACGGCCTACATCAATACCCAATTGGCAACAGAGAATGATTCTTATGGTGGCCTTGTGCGAGACCAGTAAAACATTTCCATCGTCAAACTTGTTTTCAATCTCCTCGATGACCTGCATGCCTCGCCGAGCAACGGCTACCGCCAACTCCCCACCCGTGGGTGCATGCCAGGCGGGATCCGCCAACCAGCTAATGTAGTCGTCGTGATATTTCTGCTCGACCTTCCCTTTCGTTAGTCCTTCCCACTCCCCGTAAGCAATCTCATTGAGCTCAGCCCGAACCTGAAGATCCATTGCCAGGCTATCGCAGTAAGGCTTCGCAGTCGTCATAGCTCGCTGTAAGGCGCTGGAATAAATTGCGCGCCAGGGCATTTCGCGATATGCGTCGGCGAAAGCCCGCGCCATCTTCAGGCCGTCCGGCGTAAGTTCCGGATCCAACCCGGAACCGCAAAATGTGTCTTCGCGGCTCAGGGCCGTTTGTCCATGACGAAGGAAGTAGAGCGTTAGGGCCATTTCAAAAAGAGTCGACAGTCTGGAGTCGAGAGTCTCGAGTCCAGGCTCTCAAAACGACAATTGGAAGTGGGAACCTGTGACTCGGGAGTCAGTCTTAGTTTCAGACTCATCATTTGCTCTTGACTCCAGACTCCAGACTCTACACTCTAGACTTGGAGTCGCCATTTGCACTTGACTCCAGACTCCAGACTCCAGACTCCAGACTCAATATGCTACCTCAGAATACCTGGCACTCTATTGCTGGATTGCTCATTCGAGCGCTATTGCTCTGTTCGTTCGTAGCCGCAGGCGTTCTTGTCTGCTTTGGTCAGGACCCCAAACCGGCCGCCGTAAAAACGCCCCCAGTCAACGAGTACAATCTGCAAAACTGGAAAGAGTTTACGTCGATTGAGGGCGCATTCACACTCGCGATGCCCGGCGTGCCCACCGAGGGCCTGGAAGAAACAACCACCAACGATGGGAAAATCGTAATTCATACTTACCTCGTCGAGACGGCGATCGGGGCCTATTACGCCTCTTACTCCGATTTGGCTGTTGCCGTGGAGACACCGGAAGGGATTAGAGCCCTGCTGAATGCTGGTCGCGATCGCGCGTTGGGGAAGGACGCGAAGTTGCTAAATGAAATGGACATGGAGATCGAGGGCTGTTTTGCAAAAGAGATGGTGATAGAAAAAACGAACGATGGCCTAATCCTGCGGGCCAGAGTGTTCCTCAGGAAAAACCGACTCTACCAGATGATTTCTGCCACCAGACTGGAGTTTGCCTTTCGCACTTCAGCGAGCGGCAACCCAGCTGAACGTACTGACATCTACGAACGCGTTTCCGACCGGTTTTTTAATTCATTCAAATTAATCAAAAAGTAATAATCCTGCCTTGAGGCAGGCCCAACAGTTTGCACCGATGGCAAAAGGCCCCGCCAGATCCAGAAGACTCACTTTGCGCCGGAGCGATCTTGAGTTGGTCGCGATGGTCGTGTCCATCAAAGCACTGCTCTTCTTGTATGCGGGCCAGAGTTATCAGGTGCTGCAAAATCAACGCCTCACCGGGCTTTACAGTTGGCTTGAACTATGGAACCGCTGGGACGCCCTCAACTATCAAAGACTTGCACTCCAGGGTTACGGAACGACGGAAAACAGGCCGCTCCTCGTTTTCTATCCGCTTTATCCATGGGTCGTGCAGCTCTTTCAGTATCTTGTTTCCGATTACCTGGTTGCGGCCCTCATTGTCTCGACCCTGGCATCAATCGGTGTCGCGCTTCTGCTGTATCGTTTGGTCGAAATTGACTACTCCGAGCAAGTGGCTAAGCGCGCCGTATGGTTTCTCTTCATTTTTCCTACCAGCTATTTCCTGCATATCGGCTACACCGAAAGTCTGTTTTTGATGCTGGTGCTTGGCAGCATACTGGCCGCGCGCAAACAGCACTGGTTACTGGCAGGAATCCTCGGGGCCTTCGCGTGCCTGACTCGCGCTAATGGTCTGATCCTGCTCCCGGTGCTGACCATCGAAGCCGCACATCAATACTGGACCACGAGACGCTGGCAATGGCAGTGGCTTTGGATTCCGGTCGCCGGACTCGGCTTCGGCGGTTATCTGGTGCTAAACAAATATGTGACCGGCAATGCGTTTGCTTTCACCGGGCTGATGCAGCAGTTCTTTTTCAAATCGCTTTCGTCGCCGGTGACGGGCATCAAGGCAGTACTGGGCGCTATGGACCGTACGCCATCCGACGCCGAGATGATTGGCGTGCAGGAGTTGTTCTACATCGCGCTGGGTCTGGTGTGCGCGTTGGTGAGCTGGATCAAGCTGCGCCCGAGCTACAGCGTCTGGATGACCGGAAACTGGCTGCTGTTTGTCAGCGTAAGTTTTGTTCTCAGCGTCCCGCGTTACACCTTGACGATGTTTCCGATTTTCATCCTGTTTGCGTTGCTGGCAGAACGGCGAGTTTGGCTGGCGATATTAACTCTCTGGTCAGTTCTATACCTTGCGCTCTTCGTCAGTCAGTTTACCTGGGGCCACTGGGCGTTCTGACAGTTGAACGTTAATTGAAGAATAGGCCTTAACTCACATTATCTCCATCAAGGTCGTTCAGATTTTCCATTTATCATGCTCATTTCCCACTAGTGAATTCAACTTCGAAGTGCAACGGAACCTAGTCGTATCCTTCGTTAGGATTTGTGACTTGACCTGCTTTACCGCAAAGCGGTTACGTCTTAAAGCCCAGGGTTGCCGCTTCGGCTACCCTGGGTTACCGCATTGAATAGATGACCCAACCGCAACGCGGTTGCGTCCGCCGACGCATTTGGCCCAGCTCGGCGTGGGGCGTTGCTTCAACCGGGCCGAGCAGGCCGAGATCTCTCCGGAACGGATTTCGCCACTCAGACGCAACCGCGTTGCGGTTGGATCGCCTTTTGATCCTCTAACCCAGGGTAGCCGAAGCGACAACCCTGGGCTTTGAGACGTAACCGCTTTGCGGTAAAAACCGTCCAAGCCAGAAGACTAACGAAGCATTTCAGACATGTTGGTGTTGCACTTCAAGATTGAATTCGCGAGTTTCAAATGTCAAATGTCAAATGATAAATGTCAAATGGAAAATCTGATTCGAATCGTCCTTCATTCCTCACGCAGGTTGTATCTAAACCAGTCCTCGGCGGAGTGCGTCGGCACGTCCTTACCCACACGACTTTCAATCTTTTCCTGGGCAGTGCGAATCGCGGTCGTTACCAGATGATGTGAAATGCACTCGTCCCTGGGAATTCCCAACCGCTCAAACAACGCCTTGATAGTTTTGGCGCCGAACTGTTTCATCACGGGATCGTCGAGCGAGAAGTGGAAACAAAGTTGACCTGCACACGCCAGTCTCTCAGCTGAGTTGATCACCTGGGCATCGCGTGACCGCATTGGATGGTGCTCGGCAACGAGTATGTCCAACCCACTTCCGGCAACCGGCGACGTCATCATGTTTGCAACCTGAAATGCGAGAGCTGAACCGAGCCAGATTTTTCCGTTCACACTCGCGCAGAGTTCCGAGGGGTTGAAAACTGAGAATTGATCGTAGCTGGCGCCCTTCTCTCGCAACAGAGTCGAAAGGTGAGAAAGCGTGGCGCCAAAGTGGGAGAGGACCAAAACACTGCGATCCGCGGCGAGAGCGGTTGAGACATCATTGCAGATCTGTCGTAGCTTGGTGGCCTCGTCAAACCAAACTTTGTCGTCGACTTGTAAAACTGGCATTCGGGACCGTGTTTGACCAACGAGATTGTAGGGGCGGCACTCCGTGGCCGCCCCTCCTCACGACACAAATTTCTCGAAACAAACATCCGGGAAACGGGACGGGGCGGCCACGGAGTGCCGCCCCTACAAATCAAGTTCTGCGACACCGAGATCGACAGACATTCGTTACGCAGGTACGGTCATGAAAACAATTCTCCACCCGGCGAGGGGATTCTCGAGTTTGCGCAACACGGCTACCGCCGAAAAGGTTGCGCCGGCCTTGCCCAAACCTGGCCTAACCGGAAGCCTGCCGGTGTAAGAAACGTAGGCAACGGTCGGACTCAACAGTTGTACTTTCATTGCAAGCGGCTTCACTCCATAAAATTCGCCTTTACCGGTTTCCGCGGCTTTTGGTGAACGCTGCCGGCCCAGCTCTTCATCAAATTCGACCGGGTTATGCAGAATCGTGGTGCGTTTGTTTCTCGTTTGGGAAACTTCAACTATCGTGACCGGCCAGTCGAGCGTTTCCTTCATCGCCTCGCCGTCCTCGCGCCCCATCGCATCCCAGAAGTTATTGAGGACTCTTGTAATCGGTTTGTGACTGTTGGCTCCCCGCTGGGCCAGTGCTGCTGGAGCGAGCAGCAGCGTCAGCATCGCTACGGCCAAATGGATCGCAAGTCTTCTCGACATGTTAGTCATCTTCATCTCCAAAAAGGATTTTGCCGCGGATTAACGCGAATGAACGCGAATCTGAAAGAGAAATAGCGGAAGACCGGACCACGATCTAATGAGAACTCGACTACGTTACTTCCAGGCATTGTATGCGCTATGGAACCTCGAGTCCATTCCTTGATTAGTTGTTTGGGAGAGGCGAATCGTCACTTGACAAAGACGTTCTCATTATGAGAACATGCCTACGATGTGTTCGGCCAATTGTGGCGAGCACTTCCCAATCTAAATGAAAAAGCACAACTAAACGAAAACATAACGCAAAAACGAAAACCAAAAGCCAACTCAAACCCAAAGGAGCATAGAGGACTATGAGAAATATCGACACATTCAGAAGAGGAGTTTACGTCAAAAATGAACGTAATCAGCTACAAGAGAATTCGAGAGTTCTCTTCAATTCACCGCGATGCGGAGGCTTCATTAAGGGCGTGGTATCGAACGGCGAAGCGATCTAATTGGGGAAACCTGGCAGAAGTGAAATTAGTCTATCCGTCAGCCGATCAAGTTGACCGATATACTGTTTTTAATATTCGCGGCAATAGGTACAGGCTGATCGCTCGAATAGTCTATCGGAGCCGGACAGTCTTCATAGTAGCGGTTTTAACGCACGAAGAGTACGACTTAGGAAAATGGAAAGAATGAATCGAACAGCTCGCAGAATTGATCCGACACGTTATAAGAGACTTCTCTCTCGGGCCATGCCAGTAATCATCGAAACGGAAGAGGAGAATGAGCGAATGTTGGCAGTTGTTGAAAGGCTAATGGCGAAGGGCGAAGCGATCTCGCCGGAAGAGGAAAAACTTCTCAAGCTACTGGCAAGGCTCATCGAAGACTTTGAAGAGAGATTTTATCACCCTGGAGAAGCTACACCTCTCGAGGTTTTGCACCACTTGATGGAATCGCGTGACGCCAGGCAGAGTCACCTCTGGGAAGTATTCGGCTCTAAAGGCATCGCCTCGGAAGTACTCAACGGGAAACGTGCGATCAGCAAAACTCACGCTAAGGCGCTGGCGAACTACTTTCACGTGCCAGCGGACCTGTTTATCTAATCCTGGCAAGATATTTATTCACCTGCCTTAACTATCATCCCATTATTTCGGATCCTGGCGTGGTTACTCAGAAGGGTTCATCAATCGATGCGCTTTGCTTCGTGAAAAATCGCGGACCGTCTTCGGTAATGTACAAACAATCCTCCAGCCGAATTCCAAACTCACCGTAGATCACTAACGTCGGCTCGTCGCTGAAACACATGCCTGGCTGGATCGGAGTCTTGTTGCCACGCACAAAGTTTGTCCACTCGTGGCCGTCGAGACCGATACCATGTCCGGTGCGATGCGGCAATCCTGGAACTTTGTAGTCCGGCCCAAAGCCGGCGTCGACGATCACCTTCCGCGCCGCCGCATCCACCGCTTCGCACGGCGCGCCCACCTTCGCGGCGGCGAAGCCGGCATCCTGTGAACGGCGTTCCAGATCCCAGATTTCGCGCTGGCGGGCATTCGCTTTCCCAAACACAAATGTGCGCGTGATGTCGGATTGATAACCGTCCACGCTGCATCCGCCATCCATCAGGACTACATCTCCCTCGCGCAACTGCTGTGGGGTGCTGCTGCCGTGGGGAAACGCCGTGTACTTTCCAAAACTGCAAAAAACTCCGCCCTGCACTCCGAGTGCACGGAACGCTTCCGAGCAATTGCCGGCAAACTCACCCTGCGTCATTCCATCGCGCATACTCTCGTGCGTTGCCTTGTACGCGACGATCGCGATGTCATTGGCGCGTTGCATGAGCGCAAGTTCAGCCGGGGACTTGAACATCCGGCCGCCGGCGGTCACCGGTGTGGCGTCGACATATTGCACGCCAGGCGCGGCTTTCCGAATTCCGTCAAATAGAAAAAACCGCACGCGCTCTTCCATGCCGACCCGCCCGGCGCGGATTCCGCGATCCCGAAAAATCTCAGCCACTCGCTGGTAAGGGCTTGCATCTTCTTCCCACGTGCGTATGTCGTCGCCAATCTTGATCAATTCCCTTGCCCGCTCCTCTTCAAACTTCGGACAGACCCAGGCGATCTCGCCACGCTGTGGGATGACCATGGCAAACATTCTTTCACTCAAGCCCCAACGAACACCCGTGTAGTAAAACATGCCCGAACCGCCCTCAAGGTAGATGGCATCCATCTTGTTGGCGCGCATCAGGCGACGTGCTTTTTCGATCCGGCCCCGGCGCTCGTCCAGCGAGATCGGCGCCACGCCATCAGTCATCTTCTTCAATTTGCGAATCGCTCCAGGCGTTTCGCGTTGTTGGTTGACCAGGGGTTCAGCTTCGTCCGCGTAGGCAAGCGTTTGGCCTAGCAGCGTTGCGCCGGCGAGCGCCGCCGATTGACGCAGAAAGTCTCTTCGATCAGTACACATGTTTTTGGGTAACACAGACTTGGTCTGTGAGTTTGTTCAGGATAGATAACCGCGCGCGTCATGCTACCTGAGGCGCCGCAGATTATCAAAAGTTTAATAAGCCTGCATTTAGCTCTACCGAAGTTTGCAGTAAGCGAGGACAAACAGAACCGAGCGCGGTAGCGCCAGGTCCTGAATTCGTTCTCAGTGCTACGTGGCGCCGGCTCAGGTGGCGCTCACACCTCAGTCATGACCACACTTCCTTCAGGTTGACGCCAGGACCCGGCGCTTACCGCGCTCGGTTCTGCAGTTGACGCCAGGGCCCGGCGCCACCGCGCTCGGTTCTGTAACCATGCCTTGTACGCCACACCGACCCCACTAATGCAGCACGTCACAAAAAGTTTGTCGGATTTCTTCGAGGTCAAAACTATGATAGATTTCTGGGCCGCGATCAGAAAAATGCAAAAGGACATAGGTATGGAAGCCCAAAACGAAGAACCAGAAATCTCATATCAAATTAGAGTGAAACCCGGCCGTGCCGGCACCGACCCGGAGGCCCCTGACTGGGAAGTATTGGAACTCGAAAACGGCGAGGTTAAGAATACCGCGGACATTTACGACAATATGACTCTGGCTGAAGCGAACCAAATCGCCGGCATGTGGAGAAGAAAGAAAGAAGAAGCGGAGTCTGGCACGCCCGAGTAAGACAGACATTCCTGTCTGTCTTTGTAAACCACAGCCCGTAAGACAGCCATTCCTGTCTGTCTCGGTTAAGCCATAGTCAAGTGTAAAAAAAGGACAGGCAGGAATGCCTGTCCTACTCATCGCGGTGGACCGTTTCCATTGAAAATGCCAGGCACGCAGACGGCGATATACTCCGCTCCCTCCGGCTCCGGCGAGCTGTACTGCACCCACTCTCCCATTAAGGCTCGCGCGATTTACGAAGATACACCGGTGCGTTGGTAAGCTTGATGGTTAAACCTTTGCTGCCGGACGCGATCATGCCGGCATCCTCTCCAGCATGGCCCACAGCTGTATACTCAACGGGTTCGACGGCAATGACCACTTCGTGAGAACGTCCGCTTCTGGTCCAGGCAGCGAAGCGGCGATTTCCGTCTTTGCTAAACATCAGGATGTAGTCGTCAGGTGAGCCGGCAGGTAGTCGCTTTTCGAAGCGATAGCCACGCAAGAAGCTTGTTAGCGTCTTAGCAGCCAGGTAGGCGGGTTTGGGATCGTAGACCGGTTCGCGACCATCGTGATACGCATTTGAAACCAAACCGAAGTGGTGTTCTGGATCGTTTGGATCCACACCATCGTCGCGCCAGTCGTACCAAATCGACAACGGAATGTGGTTCGCCACGTTAGTGAGCCACTGGCGCGCCACAAACTCACCTTGTCTTTGTTCATTCATCCCTCGCCAGATCGATGAATAGCCCCACTCGCTCGACATGATCGGGACCTGACGACTCGTTGCCATCGTCACTGGACTATACCTCTTGATCATTTCCCGCAGCCGGCAGTATTCGTTTTCAACCAGCTCTGGATCCGTGCGCAGGTAAGGATGAACTGAAACCGCGGACCAATACTCGAGTGGACCTGATTTCAAACTCTCTTCGATAAACTTAAAGTCCATTTCGCCGACCGCCGGGCCGATGAGGTTTTCGTTAGGCAGCTCACTGTGAAATGCGCGCCCGACTGCCAGCGCTAGTTGAGCATACTCATTTGCGTTAGTTCGAGGGCGCCAAAACGCATCGTTGTTAGGCTCGTTGTAGACTTCCCAAATGATCCCGCGGCCTGCAAACCGCTTCGCGGCGGCCACCGCCCAGCGAGAGAAAGCCTGTCGAGTCTCCTCCGTTCGTGGTGGCCCACCCCCGTCGTAGAGTGGATTCCCGTAATCGAGAATAAACAGCGCGCGAAGGTCAAAGGGTTGGAGCGCTGACACGAGCCGCTCATAAGGTGCGAAGTCGTATTTGCCCTTCTCGGTCTCAGTCAGGTCCCACTTGAAATCCATGCGCACCCAGCGCACACCTGTGCCGGCCAACATCTTGAGTTCGCCAGGCTGGGGATCGGTGAAATGAATATTGACTCCAAAACCTTCGGGTATGACTTGAGCGAAGGCCGGGTCAGGCGGGATGGCGCATTCCTTTGCGCGAACGCAACTGGTGTCGGGCGTTACCAGAACCAATAGGGCGAATGTGATCAGGAGTTGCACTCGAGTGCGGCGGCCGGGCGCTTTCATCCGCGAACCATATTGAGTTCCCAGGTAATTGGTCAAGCTGTGGGTCTCGTGCGTGGTGGGTCAGTTTGAACAATCGAACCAAACGCTACGCAGTCTTGGGTTCGGGTAATTTGTCGCCCGCGACACTTTGCGTCAACAATGCCTTCGACGCCACACTCACCGAACCTTTGATCGAACTTTCGGCGCGACAGATGCGATCCCGGCGGCTAATCGCCCAGTTGCCCGCCCATCTCAACCAGGAAGACGTCGCCCAATCCCATTCGCCCAGATATTCTAAAGGCGCAGCGCCAGTAGCTCGCTTGAATCGATAGACGCCATGGTTGCGGATGGGATCGATGCCCGCGAGATCACAAGACTCAACATGAATTCGCCCGCCATGCTGAATCAACGCCCACAATACGGCGTATGAAGCATTCAACTTGCGGCCGGCCTCAGAGGTCGCGGAGAGCAGGGCCCAGGCCCGGCTTCCCAATACAATCCACCCAAGCAGGCTTAAGGTTTGTCCGCTCGCATCTTCACAACGATACAGGACGATTCGCTGCTTGAGACTGGCCCAGAGGTGTTCAATCTCCTCTCGCGAATACTGTTCCTCCAGCCCCTTCGCCGATTGCATCGACTGATAGACCGCCAGAATTTCATCGACTGTCGGATCGGTCCACTGGCGAACCACCAGGTTGTTTTCACTTGCTACCCGCAGGTTTCTGCGAACGTTGCGATCGAAACCAGCAAGCACAGCGCTTTCACCCTGGCTGAGATTCAGCTTCATCGAGTAGTTGCTGGTGAGTTTAAACCAGGAACGGCACCAGCCCAGACTGGTTAGACGCAATGCGTCTTCAATGTTGCGTTCCCGATCACAACGAAAACGGCAATAGATGCGCTTGAGACCGGTGGTCTGTTTCATTGCGTCCTGTAGGCTATCACCACATTCGGAGAGATCGCCTACCGGCCCGCCTTCGCTCCACACCAAGCCAAGCTTGAAAGGGTAACGGCGCAGCAGACCCAACATCAGAGCCACAATTTCGCCGTTCTCGTTAAAGGCTGCCCAGTAACACGGCTTCCAACCCAGCGGGCGCCGGTATTCGCCCCACGCGTAAGTTTGAAATGGTGTGTAGTCCTTAAAGCGTAGCAGCGTTTCGTCCCAGATCTTCCGCGCCACGTCATCGCTCAGTAGTTGCCATTTTGCCATTCTATTCAACTCCAGTAATCAAGAGCTCAGCCGGTGCATGCGTCTGTTTCGCACGGCCGGTGTACTTACCAAACAGCGCCTGCAGGTTGGCAGGCTTGATGCTGTTTGGCACATCACTCCAACGAGGTCGCAAACACTCCCAAATGCTGATGCGTCCGCTACGGGATAACCAGAACAAAGAAACCAGAAACATTACGGAATAGCCTGTAATCGAAGACATCGCAGCGCCCTGGATTCCGCGTGTCGGCATCCAGGAGAGCAAGGTAACCACGAGCACGAGAGCTGCCGATATTCTGGCAGTCGCACTCAAGCCAGGATGTCCCAGGCCATTGAGCCCGCTGATAACGATTGCGCCGGCGCTCCAGACCACAGAAGCGATCATCAACAACCGCAGCGTGTTGGTCGCAGGCACGAAACTATCACCATAGGCAATCCGCAGGACGTGAGGCGCCACCAGCCACAACGGCACGATGACCGTCAAATGGGCCATCAGGGTCTGTCGCAAGCTTCTGGTTACCACCTGCGTCGCTTCAACACGCTTCCTTGAGGCGGCCACCTCGGGCATCAATGCGTCGCTGACGGAAGACGCCATTACGGTGGTGATGTCTGAAATTCTCACCGCCACTGAATAGAGTCCCACGGAAGCGCTGGATCCAATTCCAGCCAGCAGCAGCGAATCGAGGCGCCAACTGGCAAACTCCGTTAACACTCCCGGATAGTCGCGCAGTCCGAAGCGCAGAGCGTTTTTCAACTCTGAAACTTGAGGCCTCCATGCAGGCGCAAACTCACGCCAAACAGCAACCAGCGCGAAGATCATTGAAACAGCGTATGACGCGATCATCGTATAGGTGGCGTTGGCGACGGTCAGTCGACTTAAGAACCACAGCGCCACAAAGCCGCTTAACTGGACCGCAAAGAAAATCAAACGCACTCCGCCAACCCAGTCAAACTTTCGTGCTCCCTCAAGCAACGTCCTCATGAAATCAGTAACGAAAGTCAACGGAATGATCACGGCGTAGATTCTCACCAGTCGCATCACCTCGGGACTTCGTTCGCCGACCAGACTGGGTATCAACCATTCGCCCAGCGCCAGGGTTATTGCCCCAACCAGAATTGAGAAAATCAGGCCGTTTGAAAACAACGCCGAAACAGACTCGGGGCGTTTCGCAGTCCAGTAACGATGCGCCTGCGGCAAGCCAATTTCCATGACCAGCGCAAACACTGCAGGCCAGGTCAGGACAATGATGAAGTCGCCGCGGCCGGAAGGCCCGAGGGCCCAGGAGCTCAACAGACTCGTGACCACACCCGAGCAAAGAATCAGGGCGTTGGTGCTGAAAACCAGTTTGACGTTGCGTCCAATCATTGCCGGTTCAGTCGATCTCCTTTACGCAGCGAGTTCAACGCTGGAACTCAAACTCGTTTCAGGTTTAGCTCGCATCACTTGCTGGTAAAGTTCATACGTCTTGCTGGCAACGTGGTCCCAGGTGTAATTTTGCTCCACTCGGGCCCGCCCAAGTCGCGACATGCGCGAACGCAGTCCTTCTTCAGAAAGCATTTGCCGCAGAGCCGCAGCCAGCGCATTCGCATCACCTTCGGGAAACACGAGACCTGTATCGGCTATCACTTCCGGAATTGCGCCACACGTCGAACCGATCACCGGCACGCCACTGGCCATTGCCTCGACCAGCACTCGCCCAAACTGCTCGCGAATCCGATCGGTGGTTTGCGTCGGCATTACCAGGACGTCGATCTGTTGAAAGTATTCGGGAACCTGGTCGTAATTAATCGCACCCGTAAAGCGCGCACGGTCAAACAAGCCGGCTTCTTTCAATTGGCCCTGGAATCCTTCGCGCTCGGGTCCGTCGCCAACCAGAAGGACTTTCCAGTCAACATCGCCGAGCCTGGTGAGCGCATCTCCTAGAATGTTCAGCCCTTTGCCCGGCAGCATTCGCCCAACAAAACCTATCGTTAGCGGCTTGCCCGGCTGGGTCTGCGGACGCACTCGCAAACTGAATGCTTCCGTGTCGACGCCAAATGGAATTATTGGCGCCGGTTTATGAAAACCTTTTGCGCGCAGAATTTCGCGAACGGTTTCGCTGCAAACATAGGCGGCGGAAGCGCTTCGAAACGCCCGCTGCTCGAGCCAATGGAAAGGTGGTGGATAACGGCGAAGAATATTCTGCGCCGTCTGGATAACCACCGGAGCCTGAGGAGCAAGCCACTTGCACAGCGTTAGCAACTCGGCACACGCAACGCTGTAAGGTTCGTGATTCATGTCAATCAAGTGCGGCTGGTGCGCTCGTAAGGCGGCAATTACCGGCCGCGGGTCATACGCAAACAACTGGATATGCCTTGAAAGGAGAGGACGCGCCGTTCTCACCGGAAACAACGTGTCGGGCATCGCTTCAACGTCAACTTCGGCTTCGCGCCAACGCGTGGTCGTGAGCACTTCAAGATCGACGTTTGGATAGCACCGCGCCAGCGCGCGTTCACGCTCGCGCAATGGAGGCGTCAAGCTCGAATGGGCAATGCGCAGGATACGCAGCTTGCCGTCTTTCTTTTTGCGGTTATTTGTTTCCAACATTTTTCGCTTAGGCTGAAACACCCTGATTTGCTGCAGACAAAGTGGAAAGGCCCGCCGATCGTTCGTTCAATAACTCGCCAAACAGGCGGACATACTGAGGAGCGATTTTGTCCCACGAGTAGGCTTCTGCGGTGGCCAGGCCGTTTTCTCGAATGTATGAGTACAACTGCGAGTCGCCGAGCAATCGATCTACCTTCGCAGCGATCTCTCTGGGATCGTGCTGAATGTGGAAGCCGTTCTCGCCGTCCTTTAGATAATCCTCGATGCCTCCAACCGGAGCTGCCACCACCGGCAGGCCGGAAGCCATCGCCTCGAGACAAACAAGCGCGAACGTTTCGTACAACGTTGGAAGCAGCAAGACATCAGCCGCGGGATAAATCTCAGGCAAGTCGCTGCGGCCGCCGGCAAAAATCACCCGCTCACTCACGCCCAGCCGTTCGGCCAGTTTTTTGTACGGCGCAACGATATCGTCGCCGACAACCAGCAACATCGCCCGGGTTTCCATCTTCGTAAGCGCCTCAATTGCAAATTTCAAACCCTTGATCCGATAGCGCCCACCGACGAAAAGGACGAGTGGGACGTTCTCCGTGAGGCCAAAGCGTTGCCGGACTTCAGCTCTCAGTCGCGCGTTGCCGGGATTAAAACGAGTGAGATTAATGCCGTTCGGGATGGTTACGATCCGTTCGTCAAGGACGTGATAATACTGCTTCAACTCCGTGCGTACGCGCTCAGAGATTGCCACCAGTTTGCGGTAGCGGTTGCCACCGTACATCCACCGGTCGCGCCAACCCACCCACAGGTTGCTGGGGTTCAGGAGCCAACCGTAGTAACCCGTGCGTCGTTTCTCGGCCAGGCAAGCGCGGTTAACTGCATGGACCACACAAACGTCACCGACGAGTGAGTCGCCATGACTGAGAACTATTGTTGGCCCGCGACGTCGAAGCACGGCGAGGGTGGCGGCCAACGTGAAGAATGGTATGGCAAATAGCGTGGCCAGGTGTCGGAACCGCGATTTCTTTCCCCAGTTTTTCAGACACTGGGCGGCAAGGATGATTCCGTCGCCTGCTACTGGCTCTGTCACACTGCCTGTCACCAGGCCGGCATCCAGACCCATCGCCAACCACGCGCGGTGGAGTTCGAAGGCGACGCATTCGCTGCCGCCTGCCAGTCCAACCTCACGTGAAATCTGTAATATGAATGGTAGGTCCATCCGGCAATTCTCCCGTTCCGCACTTCTAAGCAAATTTTGCTGCCTCAGCGCCTCCACTGGCCGGCAATTCATCGATCGCAGTGGATTTTGAATCACAATTTTCAAGGTAGAACGTTTGTAGATCGGCCACGTAACGATCCGCTCCGAACCGCCGGGGCACATAACCTTTGCCCTGCCCGGCAAGCCTTGCCCGCAAACCGGGATCGCCGCTGAGCTCGATCATGGCCGCGGCCAGTGCCCGGTCATCTCCAACCGGAACCAGCCAGCCGTTCCGGCCGTGGTTAATAAGTTCAGCGGTTCCGCCGGAGGCCGTTGCCAGCACCGTCGTTCCGCAGGCCATCGCTTCCAACGCAACCAAACCAAATGGTTCCACTTTCGAATTCACAACCAGGAAATCAAGCGACCGCATGATCTCGGCCACGTCGCTTCGCGCGCCCAACATTCGCACCTTCTCCGCAACACCAAGTTCCAGCGCAGTTTGCTTCAGTAGTTGCGCATACTCATCGTCTCGATTGAACAGGGCGGCTCCAACGATCAGCAGCACGCCGCGAGGGAATTTCGTCGTCAAGCGGGCGAAAGCACGAATCAACTCGAGCTGTCCCTTGCGTGGCGTCAACTGACCTACAATCCCGATTAGTGGTTCCGCTTCGCCGATTTGTAACTCGGCGCGGATTCCACCGCCGGTAGTTTGACCCGGCCGAAACTTCTCCAGCTCAATGCCATTCAACAGGACCGTCGTCCGTTTTCGTAAAGGCGGGAATTGACCGACAAAGTTTGTGGCCACTGCCTGCGACACAGCGATCATTCGCGTACGCGATGAAAGACATGCGAACAAACGAATAGCGGTGCTGAAGGGATGGCGCGGAAGAATGTCGTGCAAATGCCACGCGACTCGTGTTCCCAGGCCAATCGTCGCCACCGTAGCCACCAGACCCGCGCGGATACTGTTGGCATGAAGAAAGTCTGGCTGAATTGTCTTCACCCGCTGCCGGAGTTCGCCGATGACCTCGAAGAATGACTTGAAGTACGCCAGTAATCGATCGGGGCGAACCGTGAACCGCGCTTGCAGCGCCCTTACTGGTTTGACCGGCACATCCAGGTCGGTCGCCATTTGCATCAATGGCCCGTCCTCCGGACAGACAACTACCGGCACAAATCGCTCGCGATCGAGGCGTGCCAGCACCATCAAGAGCACGCGCTCGGCCCCGCTTGCATGACCGGTATGGTTGTAAAAAAGTATCTTCATTTTGCTAAGGCCGTTTCGCCTGTAACCAAACCCGCAATCCTTCGTTCCCGTTCCTCGGTGAATCGGTGCCAACGAGCCTTGGTCAAACCGTAGGCGCCAGTGGCCTTGGCGATAAACTTCGCCAGGTTGTCCCGGCGACCGAGTGGGACACGCCAAAGGGAATGACGAGTGTTTGACCCTTTCCAGACTGACCACGAAGCGCGGTAACCGCTTTCCTGGCTCAATTGTTCCAATCGTTCATCGCATTCACCATACGGCCAGGCCATGAAATCCACCTTTCTCTTAGTGATGCCTTCCAGTATTCGCCGCGACTCGACCAACTCGTAGCGAGCGTCGTCGACGCCAAGTCGAGTGAAATGACGATGCCAGAGACCGTGAGCACCGATGGTGACCAATGGATGCTGTGAAATCTCGCGTAGTTCTCCGGGCGAAAGGTAGCCGCCACGTCCAATGAAGCCGGCGGTCACAAAAAGGGTCATCGGCAACTGATATTTTTCCAATAAGGGCAACGCCACCGTCAGATTGTCGCGAAACCCATCGTCGAAAGTGATCGCGGTGAGGTGTTCGCTTTCCGGGGCTCGTAACGTTTCCGTCAGTCTGACCACGCGCCGCCAGCCTTCCAGCCAGCGCAGTTGCCGGTCAAAACGCTCCGGCGAAATATCGATATCGCCCGGCAGCGGTTGCGCAGGTGAACTAATGGTGTGATAGACGAGTACTGAATGCATGGTGTCCTCAGATCTGAATAAGATCGCGTTCCGAAACTCTTCGCTGTTGTTCTGCGCCAATCCATCCAATCAGCAACCAACCGATCGGCGCGACTGAATAAAGGGAGAACGTATTTCCAAAGAAGCTGTTCAGCAGCAACGCCGGCATTACCGCAGCTACCACTCGCCACATCTGTGCGTCCGCAGTTCCTCGGGTTGCCGAGCGAAAACTGCGCCAGCTCATTAACGTGGCGCGAGACAGAATCCAGATAAAGAGAAGAGCCGCCGGCAGGCCACAGGTGATGACTGACGAAATGAAGTAACTGTCGACAGGTGGCAACGCCTTGCTGCCTTCGGACCGAAACGCCGCCAGGGAAGTTGCTCCCAAACCCATTCCGAAAGGGTTGTTGGGAACAATGTCAGTAGCCAGGCGAGTCCAGATATCAAAGCGCTCCTGAAGGCTGTCTTCCTTGGTTGGCTGCAAGGCTCCGCGGGCGGAGTGGGATAGAGCGGCATGAAACCGTTCGTCCTCATTTAGACTCCAGACGTCATCGCCGGTGGGGGCCTTGACCAGTGCACCGACGATCAGGAGCGGTGCTAACACGAGCATTACGCGACCGGCTATTCCGCGCCACGTTTTCGCTCCGATCGCAAAGAGGGTCAGCGCGCCGAGGATCAAACCAAAGATAGCGGTGCGTTGTCCGGTGAATAACAACATCACCGTGAGTACTCCACCGCACAAATACCATCCGCCGCGTCGCAGGTAGCCTATTGCACCCGCGCCGAAGCCAAAAGCAACGATGGCGCCAATTTCGAGGTAACGTCCCCACTCCTCGGCGCTGCTGTAAGTAGCCAGGGCGCGTTTGATTTGTCCGAGGGCGATGGATTCGTAAGCATCGGTGTTATCCAACCAGTACTGTTCGAAACTCGGGAAGCCGTATGCGAGGTGGTAAAGACCATAAAGAGAAGTAATCAATCCGAGCACTACGACTACTCGCAGTGTCTTGGTCATAAACTCCGGTTTGACGGTCTGGCCAAAATAAAACCAGACGACGGGCACCAGGACAAACATGGCGCCAGAGAGTCCAATCGACAGTCCGCCCTGCAACGGATTGAAGATCTGCAGAAAGTAGATCGCTCCCAGAGTCGAGACCAGGCGGGATAGCGGCGCTTCGTAGAAAACAGTAAGTCGATGACGATGGAGGACCATCAAGAACGCCAGGATGGTTACTACCGGCGTGACCACGTGAATCGGATCAGACTGTGTGTAAGGCAGGAATAAATACTGCGCCCGTCTGATCAAGCCGCGCAGCGGTTCGAACAACATCATCGCCATCAGCCCAGCTTCAAGGCTAATTAGCAGAGGCAAGGCCATCGCCGAAGTCAGTCCACCCAGCATGAGCCAGCGCAACGCCTCGCCACCAGTGTTAACCGCCAACACCGCGGCCCCCGAAAACGGAAGCGTCGCCAGCGGCCAAAGCATCGTCGGGCGACGTGGCAAGCGTGGCGAAACGTTTTGTTGGACGAGGACGTGACTACTCATGTGGATTTCGGCGCTACGCTCACGTGGCTACTGCCAGTCTGGGCCAGACGCGTGCCGATACACTGCGTGAAAGAAGACGCGCTCCGACAGCCAGATCCTCCGAACAGGATGAAGGAGCGACTGAACTCAGGTATTGCAGGACACGGAAGGTAAAAACGCCGCGGTCAAAACTTTCGGCATGGGCCCGCAATTCCGACTGGTACCACGAGCGACTTTCGAACTCCTCGATTGCCATCGCCACGTCGGTGCCCGTGGGCTGGTTGAAGAAGACGCCGGTAATGCCGTCGACCACCGTCTCTACTGCACCGCCTCCACGAAACGCGATTACCGGACGTCCGGCGGCGTTGGCTTCCAGCGGCGCCATCCCAAAATCTTCTTCGCCAGGAAACAGCAAAGCGCGGCAACGGCTGAGGTAGTAGTTCACCATGCGATCCGGTTGGTGGCCGAGGAACTCAGTTTTTGGCCCGGCAAGTTTTTCCAGCCGTTCGCGGTCCGGTCCATTACCGATGATCACCAAACGACGGTTCATGCGGTTGCAGGCTTCGATGGCCAGGTCGATACGCTTGTACGGCATCAGTCGCGACAGGATGAGGTAGTAGTCACCGATGTCGGTGGTTGGCGTGAACCGGTCGCACTCGATGGGAGGAGGGATGACAACTGCTTCGCGGCCGTAAATGCGTTTGATCCGGTCGGCTACTAATCGCGAGTTGGCAATGTAGTGTGTCGGTTGTTGGGCCGCCCGGAGATCCCATCTTTTCAGTCCCCAAACGAACAAGGGCAGCATTGAACGGGTGATCCCGCCAAAGCGTTCGCGATCAACATAATCCTGGTAACGCCAAACCCAGCGCATTGGCGTGTGGCAATAGCAAACGTGAGTTGCATTGGGCCTGCGCTTTACGCCTTTGGCATAGCCTGAGCTACTGCTGAAGATCAGATCGTAATCCGACAGATCGAAGCTCTCGATGGCGAATGGGTAGAGCATGAAGTAATGGCGAAACTTGTTCTCCATGCCGGGCAGATTCTGCATGGCCGAGGTGCGAATGTCGGCGCCACGGAGCTGGGCAGGTAGCCGGTGCGGCAATGCCACGGTTGTGTAAATAGGCGCGGCAGGAAATGAATCGTGCATCGCTGCCGCGACCCGTTCGGCCCCGCCCATCTGAATGAAGTAATCGTGCACTAGCGCAATTTTCGACACGTCGGCCTACACCTCTTTCGGCTTTTCTTGCAGTAATAAGACTCAGAATAAGGGTGTTTTTTCAGTTCAGGAGATCGAGCGTTTTCGATCAAACTTGCGAGAAAAACCGTGGAATATCGAGGTTATTCGCTCAGGCGATCTGGACCAAGTTATCCGGGGCAGTAGCCCGGCCGTCAGGGAGGGCATTTGCGGCTTTGCCGCCTTCGGCGCGGAAGGGCTGTGCCTTTTCGCGTGGCGTCAACCAGTTTAGAGGCTGAGCCTCCGGGTCACCCAATTAGGCGCTTATTTTGTAAACGGCAGATCGGAAAGGCGAAGCCTTTCCGAACGGAAGCGGCAAGCCGCCAACGCCCGCCCTGACGGCCGGGCTACTGCCCCGAAACCACTCTCTCCAGCCAGCACTCGCGCCAGAAGAGCAAAGACTGCCGCGGACACAGGCGGTGACAAATGCCATCGCAGGTCGCCCCTTCGAGAAGAACCGTATCTTTGATCCGCCGCTGGCGAGTTGTTCCTTCCAGGATTATTTTCTCCACCCGGTCCTGGACGCGCATTACCTGCCCGGCAAATTCGGCCATGGCCGGCGCGAAGAGGAGGTGCTGGTGTTTACCCTCGGCATCAAGTGTCTGTTTGATTTGATCCAGCGACTTCACCCGCACCATCTCGCCAGGTTGGAGATTGAGTGAAGGAGTTTGCAATCCGGATTGGCCTTCCGCCTGAGGACCGGCAATAAAGCGCCAGCTCTTGAAATTGCAGATGTAAGCCACCTTGTTATAGAAAGCGATGAACAGGCTCTTCAACCATTGAGACAGCGGGATTCGATTGTACTTGAGGTCCCAGAGATACTGTCGCGGTTGCCACCACGGCAACGGCTGCGAAGCATTCAGAATTTCGGTCGACTGGCAAAAGAACTCTCCGTTTCGCATGGCCAACGCGCTGAGATCCGCCTGACTCGCTTTTGGCACCAGGTGACCGATCACTGCCGGGGAAGCGCCGGCTTTCTTCAACCAGGCTTCCTTCCAGAAGATCAGGCAAGCCCGGCCACAGCCGCCGTGCCCGCCGCCATCGCATCTGACCTCTTCCAGAAAGACTGTTCCATTAAGTTGACGCATTTCGCGATCATCAACGCAGGTCTTGAATGCCTGCCGCGAGACACGAAAGGTCTTGCCGCAAAACTTGAGCATTTCGGGCATGAAAGGCAAATTCTCAAACGTACCCTTTTCGTCAAGGGTCGAAAGAATTTCCCGCTCCGAGAGGACCTCAACAAGATCACCCGGCAGCAACTGGTTTCCGGTGGAATTAGTAACTGATTCGAGCATTGAAGCCATTCTTAGTGTGCTCCTCGAGCGGTCAGAATTGCCGGGATGGTGCGCAGCAGAATCAGACCATCCAGCCCGAGCGACCACCGATCGATGTATTCAAGATCAAGCTGCATCCATTGTTCAAACGAAAGATTACTGCGACCCGACACCTGCCAGAGACAAGTCAAGCCAGGCTTGACGCTAAACCGCCGTTTCTGCCACGCCTCCTCCATGCGCATCGCATCGCGAACCGACAACGGACGCGGGCCAACGATGCTCATGTCGCCAAGTAAGACGTTAAAGAGTTGAGGAAGCTCGTCGATACTGGTCTTCCGGAGCCACTTACCAACGCGCGTCATTCGTGGGTCGTTGCTAATCTTGAAGATCGGTCCCGTCTTTTCGTTGAGGTGCTCCAGCTCCTCGATCCGCGACTCGGCGTCAGAACTCATGGTGCGAAACTTGACCATGCGAAAGCGTCGCTTGTTGTAGCCGAAGCGATCCTGTACGAAGAAGATGGACCCCTTGGAGTCAAGTTTGATCGCCACGGCCGTCAGCAATAACCACGGCGCGAGCAGGATCAGCGAGACGATTGACACCACTACGTCGAGAATCCGTTTAACTTCGGTCCTCCAGGTAATGGGCGGAGCGCTGGTCAGCGATAGCAGCGGCGCTCCTTCAAATTCCGTCGGAAACGAACGAGCCAGCCGATGTGGGAAGTGATCGGATAACAGGTGAACCACAATGCCCTGCTCTTCCAGCAGCGTAATAGCCGTTTCGATCTTTGAATACTGCGACTTAATCGGGAGCGCGACAAAAACTTCGTCGATAGCGTCGTGGGCGATAATTTCCGGCAGATCGTGAACATCGCCCAGCCTGGGCACATTCTGGACACCGTCTCCGTTAAAGTTTGTTTCGTCGTCAACATAACCGACGATCCGGTAGCCGAGGTTGGTTCGTTTTCCAACTTCGCCGGCAAACCAACGCGCGCGCGGGCCGCCGCCGACAATCAACAGCGTCTTGATGTTGTGACCACGCAGCCGAAGACGTCGCAAGTTTAGTCGCAACAAAACGCGCATGGTGCCAATTGAAAAGAACCCAATCACGCCAACGCAGGTTGAAGTCCAGAGCGTGATTGTCTGCCAGTTTCCGATGTGGGCAACCGTCAGCAGCACCAGCGCGGCCAAAAAGCTTGCCCGGCCGATTTCTTTAAACTCATCCAGGGCGCTGCTAAGGCGATGCGAACGATAGATGCCCTGTAAGGTGAAAACCAGGTACCAGGCCAGAATCATCACGCCGCACAACAGCGCGTTTCCGACCTTGACTCGCGTGGACAGGAAGTCGAGGGCATAAGCGGTAAGGGGCGACGAATCATGCGGCGCGTAGTTGAACACGATGGCCACCGTCAGCGCGCAGAACATCAACACGAGGTCGCTGACCTTCAGAAATAAATCTGTAATTTGACCGTATCGAGAAGTCATTCAGGTCCTTGGAATCGAAGAGGAGTTCAGTACCGTCCGCGGTAGCGGATGGTTAATCGACTCATATGAACGAAATCGGTTTAACGAATCAACGGATTCAGGAAAGTTGCCAAACTCGCTATTCGCACATACCGCTCGATCTTGCTGAGACGATTGCGAGGAATCAGGATCATGTCTCCCGGTTGCAGGGTCAGGTCGTTTTCCAGATCGCTGGTTCGCTTGAGGGTGCCGAAATTCAGGGTCTTCACTTCAGCGGTGTCCGCGTTGAGCTTGCGAAAGATGACTATCTGCGACGACCGGGCAGAGTCTTTGAACCCGCCGGCCAGTAAAACCGCCTGGAGCGCCGTCAACTTCTCCCGCATTTCAATCTTGCCCGGCGTCACCACCTCACCCGCAACCACCACATAGGGTTTCTGGAATTCTTTCAGAATCACGGTCAGCTCCGGCGAAGCCAGACGCTTACTCACTTTTAAGAGAATCAATTCGCGAACCTGGTCGAGGTTGCGGTTCCCTACTCGCACATCGCCACCCATCTGCAGCGAGATGTAGCCATCCGGCTGCACCGTAACTGTCTGGTTAAACTCGGGTGTGTAGCGATATTGGATGTCCAACACATCGCCTGGATTCAGCGTGTACCGATCGGCCGCGCCGGTGGTCAGGGCGGGGTTTGTTCTCGGCCTTGTCTGAGACTGGGTCTGCGACTGGGTCTGGGCGTGGGCCCCAACTGTGAACATCGCCAGCGCTAACGCAATGATTGCAAGTCTTTTGATTGTCACCATCCAACCTCTGGTTAAAGCATTCGATAGAGCCATCCGGGTACTGGATAGCGTCTTTGATTGAGAACGAAGCCGAGAAAAGTTCCACCGGTTGATTCGATGGCTTCCTGGCTCCGGTGAATTTGATCGCGACGTGTTTGTCCGGCCTGAACGACGATGGCAACGCCATCGACGATCGGCGCCAGAGTGGTCGCCCCGGATGAGACCGCAAGTGCCGGACAATCAAACAGCACGTAGTCGAAATTCCAACGCAAAGCACTCAGGCAGTCCTTGCGAAATTCCGGACTTGATTCCCATTCGCTCGCGCGTCTGCCACTGAAAGCCGCCACCGAACCGGACGCTTCAGGCAAACTCAATGTCATCAGATTTTCGACGTCGGTTTCTTCACAATGTCTGGCGACCTGGTTTGGGTCAGCCAAAAGTAGACTTTCGAGCGCTGGAACAATGACTACCAGCACGCGGTTAGGGGTCTGCGTGGCCAACTCTCTGGCGATCGTGTTCACGATATGACTGACACCTTCGCCGGGCACCGCTGAGGTAAACGCTACCGTCCGGTTGCGCAACTTGCCGTCAGCGGAGGCGGCTTGAAATACGCTGCGGATAAATTCGATATAGAATCCCACCAGGGTCCCTCTCCTGTAATTTCCAATCGGCTAAGCGATCGTCCTTAGATTGTTACTCGCCCGAAGCCCATGTAAGTTCCGGATCCCGCAGAATGGGCTGCGAAAGCTCTCGCTTCGCCGGCCGCGTGCGAAACTCAATTCCTGAGTCACGAACTCGACGCCTTCGTTTAGGCTGGTCGCGCTGGGAACGAAAGCGACTTGATCTTGGAACTGCGGCCAACACTTTCTGTTGCGTCAATCGTTCCAGTTCCCGCGGTGTGTTGACGGTATCGCGCACCGATTCCCGGGCAATTACACTGCCGGCACTAATCAAACCACCGAGAAATAGACCCAGAATCAAATTGATCATCCGGTTAGGTTTCACTGGGAGTTGCGGCTGAACTGGCGCTTCGGCGATTGAAACATTCGTGATTTTGTTCTGATCTAGCTCGTCCGTTATCCGCGATTCTTCTTCCTTCTTGCGGTAGAGCTGATAGTTTTCGCCACTTTCCTTCACCTTGCGGCTGAGGTCTTCATATTCGGCGGTGATGCCCTCCAGCTTCGAAAGCTGGTTTTCGTATTGCCTCACCTGACCCGCCAGCATTTCATACCGGCCCTGCGCGCCTGCCTGATCCACCCGCGCTCGCGCCAATTCGGTTTCCAGCGTTTGACTCAGTGGATTCAAGTCGGTCGACTGTTCAGTGGCGATCTGTTTAGTAGCGCGCTCGAGAGCTTCACGGGTTGTCTTTATTTGCTGATCAACTTCGGTCACCAACCGGTCGTCGGGCCTGAATTTTGTGAGCAACTGGGTTCGCTTGTTTTCCAACTCCACCATCATCGTATTGAGGCGCTCGGCAGAATACTGATTCGGCAAAGCGCGTCTCTGCGTAACAATGCGCGGCTGAATAGTTTGCAGTTGCTGTTGCACCTTCGCGATGCGGTCGTTGACCTCGCGAAGAAAAGCTTCGGTTTCGAGCAGTTTGGACCTGGAGTCGGCAAGCTTCACAACTGCCTGATCCTTCTGCTGCGAAAGTGACACCACGTTCATCGACTGCTGGAAACTGGAAAGGTTTTTCTCGGCTTCCCGCAGTTGCGCCTCGGATCCCTGGGCCTGCGTTTTGAAGAACTCGTAGGTGCCGGGCGGACGATGAAGTCTCAGGTGTTTCTCGAGATAGAGGTTTTGGAGTTTTTGCAGCACCTTCACCGCAACTTCAGGCGATTTCGAGTTGTACTTGACCTCGATGATGTTGGCCTTCTTGACCGGCGTGATCGACAGGTCTTTGGCGAGATTGTTTGCCGCCTCTTCGATCTGCGCGGCTTGTGAGCCAGCCGGTTCCTTCAACCCGATCTTCTCAGACATCGAAGGCCCACGCTTGTCTAGCCCGACGTCTGTGACTATCTGCGTCAATAGATCCTTGCTGGTCAGCAACTCAATTTCGGAATTGATCTGGTTTTCGGAAACTTCATTGTCCTGTACCACTCCACCGGCGTTATCAGTCTGGGCGGGGGTAATAGGAACGTCCGAACGGGTGTTCTTGACCAGAATTTTCATGCGCGATTCGTATTCGTTGGGCAGGAATACTGTGATCGCGGCAGTGCCGAGAACTACTGTCAGAAACGTCAGACAGATCAGAAGCTTGTTTCTAAACAGAACGCTGGCTACGTCTCGTAGCGAGAGTGTGGCCTGATCGGATTTGGTCGGGCTGTTTTTGCTCATAAACAAAGTCTACAAATGACTTAAAGAGGTAATCGGCGGCCGATTCCGCTTTTTCTGGAAGTGGCTGGCCCGGAGTACGGCGGATTCAGTTTTTGTGGGAAATGATTAAAACAGGAGGGTTTCTCAAACACTCACTCATTTAATCCGAAGATTCGTGCCAGCTTGCGGCCAAACCACCGGAGTTTCTTTTTCGGGGGATCCGGCCAATTGATACTTTCCTTGCGCGCCCCATGATTCAAGTCGAAGAGCATTATTTGAGGCTCCGGAAAGCCTTCAAGATAATATTTCACTTTGAGGAAGGATTCTCTGTCCTCAATCTTTTCTACCTGTTCCTGGTTACGGTAATTGCGCAGGGACACAACCACCACATTGCGATAGCAGAAGTGATGGCTAACCTGCGAGGTGTAGTAGTTGTTGTTGCCCAATTTCACAACTTTGGTTGTGCGCCTGAAGACGGCCTCACCCACCCAACTAAAAGGCTCATAAGAAACCGGACTGGCAACGATGTGAGGAATGATCGCCTTCGGATGTCGATCCCTCCTGTTTGAATAGATTGTGGAATACCCCGGCGTGTGAATGTCTCCACTCAGGATCACTAAGTTAAGCGGATTCTCTCCACCGACTGGATTTTCAACGTCAAAAAGGTAATTAAGTACAAGATCGGTTTCTGCCCTGTTGTCATCCGAACCCCAGGAGTCGTTAATGTCGTCTCGCAAATCACCAAAACTACTGTTGAACGACGCAACCTGCTTTTTGAAAAACCCTGTCTTATCCAGAATCTTTACGAACTGGAGTACTCGAAACCACATACCTAACAGCCTGGTCTCAATGCGGGGAGAGCCATGTGAGAACACGACGCTGCTAACGAAGAACAGAGTCTCTAAATCACTCCGATTTGCCGCCACCCACTCTTTAATCGCGTTTAGTTGATCGCAGTTCCAGATTCGTTTCTGACGCAGATTTCGATTGCTGCGCAAATCGGCAACGACAAAGCCCGCTTTACCGACTTTGAAGCAGGTATCAAACCCAGTCTCGAAATTCCTGGATAGCGGTTCAGGATTGCGCACCGCCTGCATGGTCGCGAACATGCTCTTTGCTGTCTTCAGCAACTCTTCCCACTCGGGCTTGAAATCAGCAGGCTTGTCCTTCCGGTAGGAGTCTTCTCGCGAACCCCATCCATCCGTTATGTCATGGTCGTCCCACATCAGGACTGAGGGCAAACTACATAAAACTTGCCGGTAGGACTCGTGGGCCCAGAACTTTCGGTACATTTTCAGGTAGAGCTGTTGTCTCTTCACAGGATCGCGCTCAGCGAGCGCTTGGGCCTCGACCTCATCTGCGTAAATCTGGTCTCCGGCCAGGACCGCAAACCTTACGTTCTTGTTGCTCTGCATAATCTCCGGGATTTGCTGCCAGACTCCAAAGCCCTGCACACCGTCACTATCCTTCGCCGTTTCCGGGTTATGGCAACTCATTAATAGAAAGTCGAGTTGTTGGTCGTAGCCGTCCTTGAAAAGGGTGATAAACCACAAAAACTCTTCCTTCAAACCCTCCAAGTCGAAGGGCTGCCGGTGCTCTTCATCATCCCAAAGTTGGTAAGAGTATTTGGTGTTGGGTTTGAGACCCGTCAGAGTCACGGTGCCAGTTCCCATATCCGCTTTGCGACAATGGATTGTTCCATGCGTGACCGGTTTTGTTTCCAGATCTTGGTTTACACGGTCTGGTTGCGATACCTGCACGCCGAGTTCTGCTTGGGCGTAACTCTCCACGAACCTGACCGTCACAAATACTTTTTTGTCAGCGGCGTCACCGACATTCAGCCAAAGCTTGATGCTTGTCGGAGTAACGTCGCCGACAAATGGACCAAGTACTGTCGGTTCTGTTTCAGTTTTGGTGGGGGTTGGCATTTAGCTGCTCTCCCTGGTGAGTTGAAATGAGGAATCCAGCGGCTCGGCCGCCTTCCGTTCGGTAAGCCTATGGTTTACCGGAAACAGCATTTTTCTTCTGGAGGCTGGGCCTCCGCTCCGGCATCACCGTCTGAGACTCAACGCTCAAGTCTGAGGCGAAGCCTCGGAAAAACCAACGCGTCCCGATAAGCCATAGGCTTACCGTACGGGAAGGCGCTTGAGCCGCGGCAAACCAACTCAAGCTTCCCGACAGCTCTCTTTGCGCCAGGCCGTCTGCGATGAAGGAAGCGTCTCCAGAGAACCTGCGGGACGTTAGAACGTCCTTTCGAAAAAAGTCAAATCTTTGTCAGTGCAGAATCTTGATTTGCCTGCTCGCCTACAACTTGCGCTAAACTACTAACCAAACCAACAAATGACAACTACATCTCCAGCAACTTCCACCATCGCTTCCACTACAGCCATACGATCGTCCTTCCCTGCGCTCGAGCGTGTGCACAACGGTAATCCGGTCGCGTATTTCGATGGGCCGGGTGGGACACAGGTCCCGCGCCAGGTGGTCGAGGCGATGGCTGATTATCTTTATCATCACAACGCCAACACCCACTGGGCCTATCCGACCAGCGAAGAGACTGACGCTGCAATCGAAAGGGCCAGAGAAACGTGCGCCGACTTTTTGAACGCCTCTCCAACCGAAATTGCGTTTGGCGGAAACATGACCACGCTTACTCTCCACCTCGCAAGGGCGCTGGGGATTGAGTATAGCAGCGGTGATGAAATCGTAGTCACTGAACTGGACCACCACGCAAATGTTGACCCGTGGCGACGTTTGTCAGTTGAGCGCGGCGTCACCGTTCGAACGGTAAAGCTGGTTCCGGAAACGGGCCAGTTGGATTGGGAAGGATTCGAACAGGCGGTCAACAGCCGAACCAAATTGGTGGCCATCGGCGCTGCTTCAAATGCCCTGGGAACAATTAACGACGTCGCGCGCGCGACCCAATTGGCCCGCGCAGTGGGCGCGCTCGTTTTTGTTGATGCTGTTCATTACGTGCCTCACGCACTTGCAGACGTGAAGGCACTCGATTGTGACTTTCTCGGCATGTCGGCCTACAAATTCTACGGGCCGCACATCGGAGTGCTTTTTGGCAAGTTTGATTTACTTCAGTCGATCAACTTTCCCAGGCTGATTCCGGCCCCTGACTATGCTCCTGAAAATGTGGAAACCGGCACGCAGAATCAGGAAGGGATGGTGGGAGCCGGCGCCGCAGTCGACTTTCTGGCTTCGCTGGCCGAGGGAGACTCGCGAGGTGCCCGGCTTGCTTCGGCTTACGCGCAACTTCACAAACGCAGCGCCGCCTTAACTCGAAAACTCTGGGACGGATTGGGTTCGATTAAGGGCGTGCGAATGTACGGTCCATCACCAGACCTTCCGCGCACTCCCACCTTGTCGTTTACCGTGAATGGTGTCACCTCGACAGATGTTGCGCGCAAGCTTGCGGCTCGCGGTCTCTTCCTTTCACATGGCGACTTTTATGCCGCCACCGTCGTCAAACGTCTCGGCCTTGAGCCGGAAGGTTTGGTACGCGCCGGTTGTGCCTGCTACACGACAGAGGAAGAGATTGAGCGATTGGTTGAGGTGGTCGCCGAGATCTCGAGCAGAGGCTGAACCCGAGAGTTGGTGAACCTGAGAAGTCATGCCAGGAGATGCACAAGGAACCCAGGGGCTTTGCGGCTCCGCCGCCGCCCAGTGCGGAAAGCCTCTGGCTTTCCGTTGCGCCCCTCCACCTATTTTCCTGAGGCTCAGCCTCAGGAAATGAAGGAAAGCTTCCTTCCGGAAAGGCCGAGCCTTTCCACACTGTGCGGCGGCGGAGCCGCAGCATTCAGCGTTAATCTTTCACCACATTAATAAAATCGGCGAGGAGACCATACGCAGTGCTCTGCAAATTGGGACGGTGAGAAGTGATGGTCAGGCCAGGCATCATATCGAGCTCAAAGTGAATCGCGAGCGAAGTGCCGCGAACATTTCCAAGTGGATCAGTTGCCGCAACCTGCTCTGGACGTACACTGGCAGATAATTTCCCATTCTCAGCCATCTTCGCGCGCGCCAAAAGCTTAAACGGCCTGCCTTCGGCCCTGGCTGCCTGCAGTTTCTGTCGACTCAACTCTCGAATGCCTTCCCTGCTGACCTCGCTCGGTTTCAGCGAACAATTCATCAGCACATTCGCGAGTGCACACACCTTGACCGTGGCATCCCAGCCGTCAACGTCGTGACTCGAGTCAGTCTCCGTGACTCCGAGTTCCTGCGCGGTCTTGAGTCCTTCTTCAAAGGTGCGACCCGCCTCCATCGTTTCGAGAATCACATTGGTGGTTGAACTGAAAAGGCCGCTAAAGCCGCGAAGATTCACCACCGGCAGGCATTCGCGAAACAGTGAAAACACTGGCGCGCTGTCGAGCACGGTCGATTCGAAGAGGAGGCGCTTGCCATTCGATCCGGCAAGCTCGTTAAGTTCCTGATAACCGTAAACGATGACACCTTTGTTTGCGGTGATAGCGTGAGCGCCGGACTGCAATGCAGCGCGAACATAGTCGATTGCCGGTTGACCTGAATCCGGGTTCAGCGAGGTGGTCTCAAAGACGACATCAGGTTTCGCTGCCTCAAGCCATTCACTAACGTTATTCGAACGATCGGCGGCGAGACTTGGGTTCAAAAGCATTTCCCGAACATCGAATCCGTCCGCATCAGACTTTGACAGCCAGCCAATCCGCCGGCTCGCCACTCCGGTGATCTTCCAGTCAATGCCGTACGACTCCCTCAATTCCTGGGACTTTGAAACGAAGAGTTTCGCGAGCGCGTGTCCGACTTTTCCAAAACCAAGAAAACACAGATTGTATTGTTTCATGCTTACCTGCGTAACCGGGAGCAAGTTATACTGCAACCTAAGCGGGCATTAACCGAAAAACATTAGACAGGATTAACGCGATTGACAAGAAGAGCTGCGTACGAACAACTCATTCGCTGTTGACGTCTACAGCAATTTGAAACTCTCTGTGCCTCCTCCGTGTGCTCTGTGTCTCGGTGGTGGGTATTTGCATAACGGTTTATTCAACACAGAGACACAGACCACACGGAGCAGGCACTGAGAAGGGTGAAATTGGCAAGATTAGTACATTACCTGTCCATTCGCTTATTTATTTGGCCAAACGCATTCCATGAAACAATATCACGACCTGCTGAAGTCGATTCTCGCAAACGGCTCCGAACATAGCGACCGCACCGGCGTCGGTACCATTTCCCACTTCGGCTTTCAAACGCGATTCAACTTGCGCGAAGGATTTCCGATTGTCACAACCAAGAAGGTCCCGTTTCGCTGGATCGCCGAAGAGCTTTTCTGGTTTTTGTCCGGCGATACCAACGAGGCAAACCTGAGGGCAAAAGGCGTCGATATCTGGGCCGAATGGGCCGACGAGGAACACACCGGCCGTTTTGAACGAGAAGCCGGCGACCTTGGCCCGGTTTACGGTTACCTCTGGCGCTCGTTTGGCGGCGACTATCCTGAGCGCAATGGCGTTGACCAGATAGCCAAATTGGTAGACGAGATACAGCTGAACCCAAACTCACGACGATTGATCGTGACGGGTTGGGATCCTCGCCAGGCAGACAATGTGGACTTGCCGCCCTGCCACACTCTGTTTCAGTTTAAGGTGGAGGACGGCCGAGTGTTGCACTGCCAGCTCTATCAACGTTCGGCTGATGCTTTCCTGGGCGTGCCCTTCAACATCGGCTCTTACGCATTGCTGACACACATGCTGGCGCATGTTTGTGATCTGGAAGTGGGAGATTTTGTTTACACGCTCGGCGACTATCACATTTACAAGAACCACCTGGCGCAGGTTGAAGAGGTGCTTTCGCGGGAACCGTTTCCGCTGCCGCGACTGGAAATCAGCACCGAGGGCAGTCCCCTGCGCGGGCTCGAAGCATTACTCGCTATGCGCTACGAGCAGTTGCAACTAGTCGGCTATCAATCACACGGAAAGATCGCCGCCGCGGTAGCGGTGTAGGACAGACATTCCTGCCTGTCCGCTGCTGAACGGCGGTTACTCGTTTTGGAACGATGACAGACAGAAATGTCTGCCCTACTTATGATCATCGGAATAGTTGCAGTAGATAAGAACGGCGCAATCGGAAAGGCTGGGAAGCTGCCCTGGCACTACTCTGCCGACATGAAGTTCTTCAAGGAAACAACCACCGGTAACGCGGTAGTGATGGGCCACAACACCTGGCGAAGTTTTAAGAAGCCACTGGCAAACCGGCTGAACATTGTGCTGAGCCGACAGGCTGAAATCGAACCGCAGGACTCGGTGGTCGTCGTTCGCGACGTCGAATCAGTGCTGGCACTGGCGCGCGAAACGAAAACCGATCTCTATGTGATTGGCGGCGCCCAGGTCTACAAAGCGTTTCTTCCATACATCGAAAAGTGGGTCGTTACGGAGGTGCCTTTAACGGTTGAGGGCGCTGACACTTTCGTTCCGGAGAACTATTTGGAGGGTTTCAAACACACGGAGTCGCGGAAGATTGATAACGACCTTGCAGTCTCTTTCTACACGAAAAAACTGTAGGGGAGGCACTCCGTGGCCGCCCATCTTCGGAGGCTGCAACTCTAACAATAAAGGTCACCCCCTCTTCTCTAATCGCCAACTCCAATAACAAAGGGGTGGCCACGGAGTGCCACCCCTCTTTCGGATGCTGCAACTCTAACAATAAAGGTCACCCTTCTTCTCTAATCGCCAACTCCAATAACAAAGGGGTGGCCACGGAGTGCCACCCCTACAAATCCGGGTCGCGATCCGGAACTACCCCAGCGGCCCGGTGTTATTCAACTTCAAATCCAGCACATCATGCCGAGTGATGATGCCGATGATGCGGCCATACTCCTCAACCAGCACCGCCGGACTTGACTGAAGCCGTCGCGTTACCTCTGCGGCGCTGGCGTCAACGTCTACCGTCGGAAAACTCGCTTCCATCACTTCAGTGACCGCCGCCTCCAGGAGATGCCGATTACGCACTACCTGCGACAGCGCGCGGTTCTCTCGCAATGATCCAACCGGTTTGCCATCCTCGAGCACCGGGATCTGCGTTAGTCCCAACTCATTCATCTTTGCGAGCGCATCCGCAACTCTGTCTGCCGGCGAAGCCCACACCAGCGACTGCGGAGCCTGCTTGCCTTTGGTGCCGCTGATCAGACCAGCAGTCATCTTCTGCGGTTCGAGCAGCCGCTTCTCTTTCAGCCACTCATCTGAATGGTGCTTGGTTAGATAGTGCTCACCAGTATCGCAAACGATGAAGACGACCACGGCGTTTGCATCAAGGTCGCGAGCGATGCGCAACGCCGCCGCCAGGTTTGTTCCACTTGACCCGCCGCAGAAGATGCCTTCGGTACGTCCCAACTGTCGCGACATTTCAAACGACTCGCTGTCAGTGACATTGATTACTTCATCGACATACTGGATGTGGACGTTTGGAGGCACGACTTCCTGTCCAATTCCCTCGACCAGGTAAGGCGTGGTCTCAATAACTTTCCCGGTTTCCTTATAAGTCTTGAAAATCGATCCGTAAGGATCCGCGCCGACCACTTTGATTTTTGGATTCTTCTCTTTGAGGAATCGTCCGGTGCCTGAGATCGTGCCGCCGGTTCCGATGCCCGCCACAAAGTGGGTGATCTTGCCTTCGGTCTGCTCCCAGATCTCGGGACCCGTGGTCCGGTAATGGGCTCCCGGATTCGCCGGATGCGAATACTGATCAGGGTAGAACGAGTTTGGGGTCTCTTTCGCGATCCGCTGGGCAGTTGAAACGTAATGATCCGGAGTTCCCGGTTTGGCCGACACCGGAGTGATGACCACATCCGCGCCCAGCGCTTTTAAGTAACGCGACTTCTCCGCCGAAGCCTTGTCGGTCATCACAAAAATACACTTGTAACCCTTGACGGCGGCGGCCAGGGCCAGCCCGATGCCCGTGTTACCGGAAGTCGCTTCGACGATCGTCCCGCCGGGTTTGAGTTTGCCTTCGCTTTCGGCCGCGTCGATCATGGAAATGCCGATGCGGTCTTTCACTGAAAATCCCGGGTTGAGATTCTCCATCTTTGCCAGGATCGTCGCTTTGATTCCGCGGTTCATGCGATTCAGCTTCACCAGCGGTGTGTGGCCGATCAATCCCAGTATGTTGTCGTAGTAATCCATTCCGAGCTCCGAATGATTTGTATTTCTAGCAGAACCTGAGCCTTCCGCGCTATTTGAGAACCCCTCCCTGGCACATCTTTTTCGCAATTAATTCGCCGGCTACGCGATTTCCCGTCACGTTCCAATGACCGTTACCAGCGTTCGCGCCAAATCCGTGAAGGAAAACGTGGTTGCGTTCAGCAAACTGCTGCAGCTCCGGCGCCAACGTGATCACCGAAAATCCTCCGCGTTCTCCCAGGGATTTGATTCGATTATCCGGATAAAAGAGATCACTGGCGCCAAATCGTTTTTGAAAAGCGTCGCGCCAGCCGGGTTCGGGTAACACTTGCGGCGGATTGCTCATCGTAACGACCACAAACCGGGCGCCATGACTCTTCACTTCATTCCGCACTTCAACAATCAGTCCTTCGGTTACTCGCCAGGCATCATTCCACACGGCAGTGGAGGGTTCAAGATATATCAAGTTATCAATACCCAACTCCTCGCCACGAGAAAGCAGGTCAGCCTGTGGTTGGGCTTCATCCGGTTGCGCGCCCGGCTGCGGGCGTTGTTTTCGCCACGAACTCAAGAGGCCCTTGAAACCGCGATGCCCTTGTACAACGGCCTGGACGACGCGTGAATTGTTTCGAAGCCACCTGCCAAACCGGCTGATCGCGGCTTGCCGCCAAACAAACGGCCGCGAGGTCTTAAAAGAGTCGTCGAGGGTTAGTCGATCGTTCTGGTAAATGAAGTATGGAACCTCATCGGTCTTCTTCAACACTCGCGAATTGTCCGTGACGTCATTGTTGGTGGTGACCGCAAGCATTACGACATCGGGAGAATACTTCCAGACTTTTTCCTGCAGCGTCAGCAACTCCTGCCCGGTCCCGTATCCGGAAACTCCGAAATTGAGCACCTCTATTTGTTTGCCTTGAAACGCATCGCAATGTTGGAGCCTGGATTCCATGACATGCCAGAAGGCTTCTTCCATCGAAACCTGTAGCGCTTCGGGATACGAATCACCGAGCACCGCAATTCTGATTGTGTCGGCAGGCTTTGAGAGAGAGTGGTCCCGGTCGTGTTGGCCATCACTATTGATGCGAACGTAAGCAGCGCCCTCTTTGCGATACCAGCCTTCGGCGTTTGGTCTCAACGCGTAACCACGCGAGTGGTCGAGGGAATAGAAAGCTGGATCTGAATAGCCGGCGATCCGGAGAGCGATTTCGGCGATCAGGGCGCCAGTCAGAACGCCTGAAACTACGAGGAGCAGTTTTCCGAAGAACCGTTTCATCCGGGAGCTTTTCGAAGTCATCAATCTTACGGAAAATCAGCGGAGCAAGTTAAGAAGGGATACCTTAAGGCAGGGTGAGGAGTTTGTCCAAAACGATCTCAGATCTCAAATTTCAAATCTCAGATCTCAGATCTCAGATCTCAGATCTCAGATCTCAAATCTGAAATCTCACCCGCCCGCCCCCCGCAAAAATGCCGAGGCCCGGATGTGCTCTCCCCTTCACATCCGGGCCCCAAACAAGGCCACCTGTCTTTCAACAGGCGACCGAGGTCAATCCTGTTGAGTTAGTAACGACGATTCCCGTCGCGGATCTTGTAAGTGTAGATTGCCGCACCGGCACCGCCAGTAATCGCACCGATGATTGCACCCTTTTTCCCGCCAATCAGACCGCCGAGAATTGCACCAGCTCCCGCGCCACCCGCAGTCGTGATTTTGTCTCGGTGCTTCTCCCAAACAGAGCGATCGTCGCCGTAATAGTCATCATCGTCGAGACTGACGTCATTACCGCGATAGACTTCGTTGTAGCGGTTGCGCAAGCGTGGGTCGCGATAACGACCATCGTAAGTGGAAACATTTCGCTGATTTAGCCGCCGGGCTCGAGTCTGCGCTGCAGCCGGCAAAGCCGTCATGCTCAGTATTAAAAGGGAAACAAAGATGGCGATAAATTTTTTCATTTGCGAATCCTCCGCGGTGTTCAATGGCAACGGCCATGCCAGATCGCAAACCAGCACCCCACGTTGAACAGTTTGTCGCCTTTCTCAGAAAATCAGGCGTTATTGCGAGTCAGCTGACAATTCTGCCAACCAGCACTCAACCATTCCGTGTGGCGGATTCGGTATGTTTCACCTTTTGGGGTAAGGTTGTTGCATGCTCGACGAAGCTGTGTTTCACTCCTCTGGCATACGGCTTTTCAGCGGTGGGTCAATCTGAAGTTAGTCGCAGGCAACCAAACATCAGGCCGCGGATTTACGCGAATAAGAAGCTCATTACCCATCCGCTTGCGGACGGTACTGACCTGCCGATTCGCGTTCATTCGTCTAAGTCCGCGGCCGAAAATTCAAAATTGACCCACTGCGCGGCTTCCCACTTCGGAAACAGGTGTCACCCACAGCTATGACGGCTTCTCCTAAAGCAAATCTCAGCGATCTACTCTCGAAACTTCAGACGTTCGTCCGGGGCGAAGTCTATTCGCTGGAACCGGAGTTTTTGCGACGCCCCTTCGCCGAGCTTGTCCCCTCGCTCCAGGACATGCGCGAAAAGGTCAAGGGCCTGGGGCTGTGGGTCCCACATCTTCCGGCGGAATACGGCGGGCCGGGCCTCAAGCTTTCCGAGTTTGCACACATCAGTGAGGAACTCGGTCGGACGCCAATCGGCCATTACCTTTTCAATTGCCAGGCGCCCGATATTGGCAACATGGAAATACTGATGGCCCACGCCACCCCGGCGCAGGTGGAAACCTACCTTTGGCCTTTGATCCGCGGTGAAGTGCGTAGCTGCTTCTCGATGACTGAGCCAGAGCATCCCGGTTCAAATCCGACCTGGATGAGCACCAGCGCAGTGAAAGATGGAACTGACTACGTGATTAACGGCCACAAGTGGTTTACCTCTTCAGCGGAAGGCGCCAGTTTCGCAATCGTAATGGCGATCACTAACCCGGAAGCGTCAAGTCCATATCAACGGGCCAGCCAGATCATTGTGCCCACTTCGACGCCTGGCTTTCGGGTGGTGAGAAACATCAATGTCATGGGCGACGAGGGGAGTGACTACGCGAGCCATGCGGAAGTGCGATATGAAAACTGCCGCGTGCCCCAAGCCAATTTGCTGGGACGCGAAGGGGCGGGGTTCAAGATCGCGCAGGAACGTCTTGGCCCGGGTCGCATTCATCACTGCATGCGCTGGATCGGCATCTGTGAGCGAGCGTTTGACTTGATGTGCAACTATGCGGCGCATCGTGAAGTCTCACCGGGCGTGACGCTGGGCAGCCGTCAAACCATTCAGGAGTGGATCGCCGAAAGCCGGGCCGAGATCAACGCCGCGCGTTTGCTGGTGCTGAAGACCGCGGGCGATATTGATGAGCAAGGAGCGGCGGCGGTGCGCGAGGACATATCGCTGATCAAATTTTTCGTAGCAGGAATTCTACAAAGAGTGCTGGATCGCGCCATCCAGGTGCACGGCGCTCTCGGACTGACAGATGCGACCCTGCTTTCATACTGGTACCGACACGAACGCGCGGCGCGCATCTACGACGGGCCCGATGAGGTGCACAAAGGGGTGGTGGCGAGGAGTGTGCTTTCCAGGTACAAGCGCAACGATGAGTAAAGGATTCAATCAAGGAAAGCTTAGATTTTCCTGCTTTACCGCGAAGCGGTTACGCCTTACAGCCCAGGGTTGCCGCTTCGGCTACCCTGGGTTAAGAGATCGAATGATGATTCAACCGTAACGCGGTTGCGTCTGAGTCGCGCTTTAGTCGCAAGGCCCAGGGAGCCCGCGCGGGGTGGAGGTTGCTCAAGCGCTGGCGCGAACATGTTAAGAATCATTAGTAACCTGGCACGGATTTCGCGACTCAGACGCAACCGCGTTGCGGTTGAATCGCCATTTCATCCTGTACCCAGGGTAGCCGAAGCGGCAACCCTGGGCTTTAAGACGTAACCGCTTTGCGGTAAAGCAAGTCAAGTCGGAAGACTAACGAGGGTACGACAAGGTTCCGTTGCACTTCCAAGTTGAATCCACGAATGATAGATGGAAAATCGAACTGATCTAGTCGATAGGCCGCGAACAGTACGCGAGGGAGAAGGACTGGATCCCGACCGCCTTCGCGACTATCTCGCGCGCGAAATCCCGAGTCTCGCCGGGCCACTGACGATCGAGCAGTTTCCATCCGGGTATTCCAACCTAACCTACCTTTTGCGAGCCGGCGAGCGCGAACTTGTCCTGCGCCGCCCACCCGTTGGGGCAAAGATTAAGACTGCTCACGACATGGGGCGCGAATATCGCATCCTCAAACATCTTCATCCTGTCTACCCAAAAGTTCCTCGCCCACTTTTGTTTTGCGAGGACGAAACGGTGGTCGGCGCTCCCTTCTACGTCATGGAGCGCGTGAAAGGAATAATCCTGCGGGCGCAGCCGCCCAAGGGGTTGGATCTTTCGCCGGAAGTTATGCGTCGCCTTTCCGAGACGTTCGTCCAAAACCTGGTTGAGATTCACGCCGTCGACTACAAGGCAGCGGGATTGACTGAGCTGGGTCAGCCGGAGGGCTACGTGGCTCGTCAGGTCACCGGTTGGACGAAGCGTTACTACAACTCACGCACCGATGCTTTTCCGCTGGTGGAAAAAACTGCCAGTTGGTTGGCCGAAGATGCGCCATCTGACTCGGCGGTGAGCGGGTTGATTCACAACGACTACAAGTATGACAACCTGGTGCTCGCGCCAAATGACCTGGGAAAGGTCGTAGCAGTGCTCGATTGGGAAATGGCAACCATTGGTGACCCGTTGATGGATCTGGGGACCACGCTTGCCTACTGGGTGGAGGCGGAAGACTCCGAAGAGTGGCAGCGACATGGCTTTGGTCTAACCAAGCTGCCCGGTAGCCTGAATCGCTCTCAGGTACTGGAATACTACGCGCGATTGAGTGGACGTGAGGTTGCCAGTCCAGTGTTCTACTACGCGTACGGCGTTTTCAAGATCGCGGTGATTGTTCAGCAAATCTACTTTCGATATCGAAAGGGGCTGACGAAGGACCCGCGTTTTGCCGGCTTGGGTGACCTGATAAAAGCCTGCGGCAACCTCGCGCAACGAGCAATTGAGAAAGACCGAATAGACGCACTTGGCTAAACTCAAGCCGCGAAATTCCTGGGCTTGAGTTTTCAATTTGAAGATGAGTGATTATGCAACTTGAGCAGGGGCGCGCTGCGCTCTGCCAATCCCGCTTTTCTTTTTCAGGTCCGCGTCCATTTGCGTTACTCCGCGGCTGAATTTCAAACTGACCCACTACTTACCGGGCTAGAGCTACCGGGCAGCGCATCCAGCACCCAACACACCATGATGCACGATGGCGTCTGGCCTCAGTTGCCACATAACGAGGTGCCCACGGAGGGACACCCCTACAAAATTGGTCACCCATCAGCAAAGAATTGAGTTGACCGGGGCGTTTCACCCAAATTAGGATGATTACAGGCCTCCTGCTCCCGGGGGCTCCAAGCCAGAACTCCGAAGTTTCTTCCTCACAAATCAACGTCTCTTAACTGCAAGCTTCGCGACTAACTCCAGACGTTTTCGGCGGTTTCCAGCTCGCGAACCTTCTTCACCAAAAGGATAGTTCATGAATAGCACAAAGTGTTTCGAATGCGGTTTTGTCGGCTGGTCTGACGCCGGATTTTGTAAACGATGTGGGGTTGACCTGAGCGCAGGCGCAGCCAGAAAGCTGAAAAACGGACTCGCCGTCTGGTCCCTGGTGCTTGGCATCCTCGGCTTTTTCACTTTCGGTTTGCTCGGAGTCGGAGCTGTGGTGGGCACGATTCTTGGCATCATTGCACTTTCGAGAGCCAACAAGAATCCTGCCAGGTACGGTGGAAAAGGGATGGCTATAGCGGGGCTTGTATTGAGTGTTAGCTCTATAGTCGTCGCGGTTCCGATAGGCGTGATCGCGGCAATTGCGATTCCGAATCTGCTCGCTGCCCGCCGGGCCGCCAACGAAGGTTCGTCACTTGCCAATCTCCGCTACATTTATTCCGCTGAAGCCACTTACTACAATCAGTATGAGAAATACGGAACACTCCAGGAGCTGTGCGCCGAGAAATTGATTCCTCAAGATCTGGAGTCAGGCACTAAGAATGGTTACAGGTTTAGTGTCGAAGTGGTGGAACGCGATGACTACCCAACGGGTTTTGAAGCAGTGTGTGTTCCAGAGACTTACCCAAACAGTGGCCGGAGATCGTTTTATTTGGACGAAACGGGAGTGGTCCGCGGTGCCGACAATTCTGGTGGGCCTGCGTCGAGGTTTGATCCGCCACTAGACTTTGATAGAGATTACGGAGACCGGCGACGAAGTTACCAACCTGAGGTCAGCACCAGCCCTCGGTAGCCGGTGGCCTTGGTATTGAAGTTGGACTGGCATAACCCAATCCAGGATGGCCATGAGCGGAGCATTCTAATATTTCGCAGTCAAGAAGGGGGCAAAGCGCAGCGCGCCCCGCTCAAGTCGCATCACCACTCATCCTCCAACTTGAAAACTCAAGCCAGGAATTTCGCAGTCAAGTTGGATCACGACTCATTCTGCAGTTCTAGCTTCAACTGCCTCTAACCTGGAGTTGAATTTTCAATTTTAGGATGAAGGCTATGCAGCTTGAGCGGGGTTTGCCCCCTTCCCGACTGCGCATTACTGAGGCTTCCTCTGCCCGGCGAGACCGGAAATGTTAAGATTCGCAACCACGAGTCCAAAAGAATCCAAGAGCTTGTAATGTCACTTCGCGATGGTCC
>JAXIOV010000174.1:0-2019 GCA_045403245.1 Pyrinomonadaceae bacterium
CCCAATAAACACCACCTTTCCTCGTCTAACAATATTCTTGCGATAACCTGATCAATCCGTGATCTCTCCGGCCTAATCCAAAGTTAAAGCAGTCCCCGCGCTTCCCTCCACACGCAATGCAAATCGCAACCGCGCCATCGAGTGCGGCTGGGCATGGTGCTTGCGACAAAAACAGAAACAGTATGAGTGTTTGATGATGTGTCACGGATATCGAGTGACAAAGTGACGAACCATGATTGATGAGCCATAAGATCAGTGGTTTGGATGGATTGAGGGAGGTAATGCTTTCATGAAGAACATAAAAGTGTGGCCGCATATGACGATTCTGGCGGTGCTAGTCGCGGTGCTCGCCGGTTTGGGCGTCGCGTTTTATTTGAAGCATGAACAAACCGTGCAGGCCGAGTCGCTGCCAAACGCCGCGCGGATTCAACGCGTCGATGGCGAGGTCGCATTCAGCGATGCAATCTACAATCAAGCCGGCAGCGATGCGAATGTGCAGGAGAATTCGCAGTGGGTCGCGGCGATCCCGAATCAACCTTTCTCCGTCGGCGATCGCATATACACAAAAGACAAGTCGCGTACTTCGCTCGCGTTTAGCGGACGCAACTTCGCCAGACTTAACGCAAATACGGGTCTTGATGTAGTCACCCTAACGCCGGGTCGGACGCTGGTGACCCTTCGCGAAGGTTCTGCTTTTTTCGATGTCGGTGAACCGGGTGAACTATTTGAAGTTGGAACACCCTACGGCGCTGTCGATTTCGTCGAGCCCGGACTCTACAACCTCGGGTTTGATAACAACGGTAATGTGCTCATTTCCGTTTTGAGCGGCGTTGCGCAGGTAGTTGGGCTGGCCGGCTCCGGCAGAGTCAGCAAAGGTGAACTACTCACACTCGCCGGCACAACAGCAGCGGCAGTCGCCCTGTCGAACTTGAATAGAGATGACGCGGGCTACCTGGTAGATGATTATTATCGTTACCAGTACGCGAACGTTTACGACGGCCGCTATTCAGACTACGACGTATATTTGAACGATCCGTATTACTACGATCCGTACCGGACTCATTCAAGTTACCGGTACGCGAGTTCGATCATACCGGGCATACACGATCTCGATTATTACGGCGACTGGCGAGATATCGACGGCTATGGTTACTGCTGGCATCCGCGCGTTGATGCGGGTTGGGCGCCGTATCAGTCGGGCTATTGGGTCAACGACTATCCGTACGGCGCGACCTGGGTATCTACCGAGCCGTGGGGCTTTGCGCCTTATCACTACGGACGCTGGGCCAACGCTGGAGGCCAGTGGTACTGGATACCTGACCGGGTCAACACCTCGCCGTTTTATTCGCCGGCGCTGGTGGCATTCTTCCCGCTGGGCAGTGACTTCGGTTGGGTGCCGCTTGGACCGGGTGATGCATATGTGGCGCGCTACTACGATGAGGGCTGGCAGCCGCATTACTTTAGCCGAGCTGACCTGTTCCCGACCCGCCTGGTAAACCTTTCAATTCCGGGCGCGGTTACAGTCGTACCGCTCGACACTTTCGGGCGGATCATCGATCCGCGAATCGTTCGCCGGGTCGATCAGAGCGTGCTGGCGCAGGTTCGACCTACGCTCGAGCCGTTATTGTCGACTCCATTGCGGAATGCCGCGCTGCATTCTGCCTGGGGCCGCGGCAAGATTGATCTGCCGCCAGGAATAGCGAAGAGACTCGATGATCGGCCGGTGTTTATTTCAGCCATGCCATCCGCGCCACCGTTTAAGAAAGATCTGGCGAAGGCGTTGCGCGTCGAGCGAGTTCCTGAAAGAGCTAAACAGGAAAAGTTTAACGTGAGAGACGATCGCCGCGGCGGCGAAGCCACGATGAACAGACAGGAGGTCGAACGACTGACGCGCGAGGCCGAGCGTGGCAACCGGCAGGCACAACAGCAGTTGGAGCAGCAACAACGCGAGCAGCAAAGAATTCAGCGTAGAGCTGAACAACAGCCACAGGGTGAACGAGTAGGCCAGCCGGCGCAACC
>JAXIOV010000132.1:0-12225 GCA_045403245.1 Pyrinomonadaceae bacterium
CATTCATGCATGCTCTGGAAAATTGAATCCAAGCCCTCCCTGACGGTCGGGCTACTGCCTTCGCCGTCAACGCTGCAAGTTACCACCGCGGTTTCAATTGTGCTGGATTTCACTCGTTCACGAGTGAAAGCAGACGGATTCATCAGGTAAGGCCTGGAGCTGATCGCAAACGACTCTCGACAAAGAGCGCCGGCTTCCGCTCGCTCGCTCTGGGAACGAGCTGTCTGATCTGTCCGAGCCGGGCAACGTCCGCTGCCCCCAGTAGGCTATTGATTCTTGCCGTGCGCTCTTCCCAAAAGGGACTCTTGGCCGGTGGCATTGGACTCACCAGCTGCAGTCTATCAACTCGCTCGGGATGCGCCGCCGCATAGAGCACCGCCAGCCCTGTTCCCCATGAAAGTCCGATCAAAGTCATCCGTTCAAGACCGAAGTGTTTTCTAAACGCCTCGAGGTCGCGCACTTGATACTCGACAGTAAGCCGTCGCGGATCGGTGACTATCTCGGATCGTCCACTGCCGCGCTGATCGTACATTAGTAAAACCCGGTTACGCGCGAGGAGTTCCATGTCGTATCCGCCATCGCCGATACCCAGGCCCGGGCCGCCATGTAGAAACACGACTACACTCTTGCCCTTGCCTACTCGTCGGTAGAAAAGACGAACACCGTCAGCACCGGAAAGGTATCCTTCGCTGACTGGGCCGTGTTGCGATGGTTTCGGCGTAATTGTTTGCGCGCTCAACGCGGAAAAACTGAGTAGCAGGATTAATGCAATTATCGAGACCTTCATCAGTGGGGAATACTAGAAGCGAGCATCGGTGACTGGCAAGCATCGTGCGGCTTTTGGTTGGCGGGTTACGAAGTTGTAGTGGCGGCACTCCGTGGCCGCCCCCTTTTCTCACGTTAGAAAACACGTTCACAAAACGCGCAAGCGGCAGCACTTCGTGGCCGCTCCTTTTTCTCATTTTGAAAATACCTTCACGAACAGAGGCGGCCACGGAGTGCCGCCCCTACAATCTTGTTGCACTACCTTTCAAAATGGTCACATTTTTGTCTTGATTCGGTTCAGCTGGAATAAAACGCAACCAATCCTGTATGATCTACTTACCTTCCAGTTTCCTCAACATCGCCGCGCCGTTCCCGTTCTCGGGATTGAGTTCGAGAGACTTTTTGTAGTTGGCGATGGCGAGGTCCTTGTCTCCGTTTGTCATGTACGCCTCAGCGAGACTGTCGTACGTGTTCCACGCGTTTGGGTAAAACTCAACGTTCAATTTCAAGAGTGCAATCGCCTCAAGAACCTTTTTTTGTCGCAGCAGGGTGTACCCGAGATTGTTGATCCGATTTTCGGAGACACTCACGTTGTCGGGTGTCCCATTCTTGATCTTGCGGTAGCCCTCGATCGCTTTTGAGGTTTCGCCAGACATCAGAAGCTCAAACGGAACTAACAGGTCCGCCGATATTAGTTTTGCCCCGGTCGTCCCACCCGGCCCACTGATCATGATCGACTCAACCAGGATGAGCGACGGAGGCGACTTTTCGGCAGCTCCTGCAGTGGTCGAACCAGAATTAGTCACCCTCCGCTTGAACTCGTACTTAAGCTCGGCGTCGCGACGAATGAAAGTTGTGTCAGAGATCGGGAGGAGTTCAAATTCCGGATCTCCGGTTGGAGTGGCGATCAGTCTAGCGCCAGAGTTGGGAAGTTGTGACTCCGCCGCCTCCCACCTGACAGTTAAGACCCGGTCGGGATTGACCTGGAATCGACCGGCATATCTTTTCAGGGTCGCGGCTTCCATCGAAACGATTTCATAGGGCGCCGGCAAAAACTCATCCCAGCCATACTCCCGCGCCACGCCGCGGATGACCTCGCGCAAAATCTGGCCATTGTCGGAATTCGCCATTGCAACCACGCCATACCCCTTGTCTTTGCTGACGACCAGTTCCGCCCGGAATCCTTCATCCGCGCCGCCGTGTCCGAAATAAAGAGCGTCGCCATGTTTCTCGATGAAGAATCCGAGGCCGACATTCTCCAGAACTCCGGTGGTCATCATTTCGGCTGACTGCTTCGTCAGGATTTTATTAGATCGCCCGGCAAGCGACAGTTGCATCTCAATCGCAAACTTCGCCAGATCCGTAGGCGTGGTCCACAAACCCGCCGCGGCCATTTCCGGATAAACATGGATCTTGCCCTCGACCTCACTACCATCCGGCCGGTAACCAGTGGCAGCATTCTTGCGCCAGTCGTCGGGCAGCGGCTGGCTATAGGTGCTGTTGGTCATCTTTAGCGGCGCGAGCACCGTCTCCTGGGCGATTTCCGGGTAAGGCTTCTTTTCGATGTCCATGATCGTCAACTGCGCGATCGTGGTGCCGCCTCCTGAGTAGCGGAATCGCGTGCCCGGTTCAAAGTCAACGCGCACCGCCGCGGTGTTTGCGGGTGCGGCCCCGTCCAACACTTGCTGCAGGCTTGGAACTTTTTCATTGACGGCATAACCCGGAAAGCCGTGCACGGTTGTGCCGCCGGTATGACTCAGGAGATTTTTTAGAGTGACTTTCTTCTTTGCGGTGAATTGATTGTCAGGCAGTTTCCATGAGGTGAGCTTGTCATTGATGTTTTCGTCGAGCGCGATCTTTCCCTGCTCCACCTTCTTCATGGCGACCATCGCGTTAACTGACTTGCTGATCGATCCCGCTTGAAAGAGTGTGTCGGTCGAGACCGGTTCATTCGAGCCCACATCTTTCAAGCCATAGGCGCGCGCCCAGTCTATTTTGAAGTCTTTGATGACGGCGATGCTCAGGCCCGGTACTTTGTAGAACTTCATACGCTCGGCGATCGACCACGAGGGATCGTTTTTGACGAGCACCGCGGGCAGCAGGCCCTGCTCGACGCGTTTGATATGGGCGTCGAGGTTCGACTGCCCGAACGAGAGTGTTGGAACGAGATAGACGGCGAGAAGTAGTTTGCAAAGAAGCTCTTTCATAAGAATCCTCGAGATGCTGGGCTAGGATTTGTTCCGGGGAAATCGGGTTTTATCATGGCCGGGGGAGAGCGACAAGCGTAGGCAGACCGAACGCGAAGGCCCGAAAAATACGGTGACTCGGTGAGCTTTCGCGTGCCGGGGATGTACTCTTTGCCTCACTGATCCCAAGAGCAAAACAAGCTCAGCAGGCAAACAGGCGCAGTCTGATTTGGGAGGTCACGCGTCCACCAGAACCTTGAAGCCCCCATAGACCATCCGCTTCATGTCAAACGGCATCTTTTTGGGATCCATCATCTTCGCCAGGCGCGGGTCTTTCATCACTTTCGCGTTGACCTTATCGCGATGCGCGCGCGACTTGTAGACGATCCACGAAAACACGGGCGTCTCACCGCGCTTGAGCTTCATCTGCTTCGTGAACGAAACCACAAATTTGATGTCAAGGTCATCGCCGGCGGTTTCTATGTACTGTAGCGCGCAATGTTCACGCCAAACTTTTCCCGCCTTTTGGGCCATGCGACGGTAAGCCTCCAGATTTTTCTTGGGTACGGGCAACAAAAAACCATCAACGTAATGCATAGGTTCTCCTATGGAAGTTTAAGGTAGTAAAAAATCCGATTTTCCATTTGTCATTCGAGTATTCAACGTAAAGGGCAACAGCAAACGGCTTGAAAACTTGGTCAATGACTTGAACTGTTTTTGGAACTAAAGAAGTATACGATCACCCGCTTCTAATTCAAGCGCGCATCAGGTGTTCTCCAACTTGCCGGCAGCAACCAACTTAATTCTCACGAAAATCATTTTCCAATTGTAAGATTTTTGGCAACGAACGGACCGCTTTGTTCATTCTGCTGTCAGCCACGTTCTTCGTCCGTACGCGATGAAAGCAAGGAGCAGTGCAGACACTAGAGGGACCAGCGACGCCGCGAGACCATCACCGATGAAGGTCAACACTACTGCCCCAATCATTATGACTACGAGCCCGGCAGCAGCCGCCGGCGTCAGCCCGCGGCGAATTCGCAGCAGGCCGGGAAGAACCAGGCCCAACCCTCCCAACACTTCGCAGAGGCCGATAAACTTCATCAGCAGACCCGGTAAGTGTACCTGGTTTGGTGATCCCATCGACGCGAGCACCTCGGGCGATATGACCAGCTTCATTCCACCTGCATACAAAAATAGTAGTGCCAGCATCACCTGAAGGATCCACAGCAGGATGTTCATGATTGGTTTTCTCCCGTCTTGGCCGGGCGCATGTGACGCGCACAAAGTTTCCGTTCATTCACGTCCCTGGCGGTGTCGCCTGAACGCGGCGAAATAATCATCGTTTCACTGCTTTCTTTCTTTTCTGTTTCATGCGTGCCTCGTTTTCCTGTAGCCGCGTCTTTACCAGCTTCTTAACGAGCGCGGCGGGAAGCGGCTTCTCGACTGTGAAACGGATGGTGCCTTTAGACGTTTGATAACCCTTTAGCTCGTCCTTGTGTGCATTGATAACAGCCGAGCCGGGAAAAAGACTGCAGTGTTCCTTGAACGCGGCGAAGCCTACCAGCATTCCGTCTTGTTTGTACATGGGCATCTGGTAGCTGATCACTTCGGTAGCTTTCGGCGCCGCGGCTTTGATAGTTTTCCGCAGCTTCTCGAGCGTGGCGCGCATTTCTTTCGGCACGCCCGCAAGATACTGGTCTACATCTGTTACTGGAGCGGATTTTTTCATTTTGCGTCCCCGTGTTTTTGACCTTCGCCCGCCGGTTCCTGATAGAGGCCAATTACGTTTCCTGCCGGATCGCTAAATCTCGCCGTCACCTCCGGCGCGTCCATTCCAATTGGTTGCACGATCTTGCCGCCATTGGCGATAACCGTTTCGACGGTTGCCGCCACACTGTCAACCATGATGTAGATCAACAGACCAACTTCTGTTGCCGGTCGGCGGCCAACGACCCATGCGCCGCTCACTTCGCCCACGCCATCATCAAAAGCGACGGCGGCGTCGCCATGCTGCCGGATCCGCCAACCGAAGACGCTTTCGTAAAAGGACGCTGACGTCTTAACGTCGAGGGCCGGGATTTCGAGGTAGCAGACTTTGCCATTGCCAAGAGTAGGGCGTTTATTGTTTTCCACGACTTATTCTGTCTCCCCGAATCTCAAGGTCTCTCCGCGTGGGCGCCCACAAAGGGACGCCGCTACAGTTTCGTCAAAGCAGGACACACCGCCGATTTGCACCGGCTAGCTTCGCAGAGGGAAGACTGTGCGCAGTTGGTTATCGCGCAACCATAACCCTGCCCAGAGCAACACTCCGAAGATGACCGGAAAAAGGATTGGAAAAAGACCCTCACCAGCGCGCACGTGAGTCGCTACAGCGCCGCCCAGATAGCCGGTCAGCAAAATTGCGCCCAGCACTGACGTTCGCGAGATCACATAGAGAACGGTACAGATGAGCAGGACAATACCCAGCGGCACAATAACCACCTCGGAATATCCGAGCTTGACCGTTGCCTCCACCACTGGCGCCGGCTTTACTAACTTCATGGCGCCATCGATGAGCAGGAACAGTACCGGCAGCCCGCTTATTATGCGTCCGGCCCAGAGCGCCTTCTTTGAAATTGTTGCAGTACTAACTTCCGATTCCATGCCTCTATTCCTTCCGTTCACAGTTGCTCAATTCTCGATATGGCTTCATTAAATTTGAAATTTGGACCACCATTTAACGCTATGAATTCCTGGCCATCAAGTTGGAAGCTGGCGGTCATGACTGACCCCTTTGGGCCAGGCCCTGCGTCTCCATATCTTGCAACACTCAAGACCGTTGAATTTTTGAAAATAGAACCATAAAAATTCATCGCCTCTTCGGCGTTGTTATCGAACCACAAGAACGGGGTAATCTTTTGCATTTTTCTCTCCTTATCTTGCTTTGGACCGCGGTTTCAGGATCCGGGCTCCGAACCGTCTCGACTGGCTGAGTCTCGGTCTCAAGTTAAGTATCTCTCTGTTGTTTAGGTCGAACGGGGCAAGGTGAGATCGACAGTTTAGGCAAAGTTTTTGAAAATTGAGCCGCAAGATCTGTGCGGCCAACGACGCTTAGATGGTTCTGGATCGATATCGCGGAATCCATCTGCTGACTTTTTGCGAGTAGTTGTCATACGACTCACCAAATTGCCGCCGGAGAACTGGTTCCTCGTAACCCACAACAAACAAATGTGCAAGACCAAAGAAAAATCCAGCTTCAATTAGAACTGACATCGATGTGAATAATATCGACTCACCTATTAGTATCGTGACCACCGAGACATACATTGGGTTACGAACATATCGGTAGAGGCCACGCACGATGAGATGCTTGGGTGGATCAACGGGCGCAAGTGTGCCTCGGCCTGCTGAAAAGAACTCCCATATACACCAGAGTAATCCAGCGGCGCCGACCAACAGCAGAGGCGCGCCGAAGTAGCGAACTACGTGATTATTGGAGGAAGCTTGGGAAGTCGTCGACGAAATAATCCAGTAGGGGATTAGCACCGTGACCGTTCCCGGCAGCAGAAATGTGAAAAAAACGCTACGAAGTAACAGCATCAACCCGACTTTTCCCTATTGAAAGCGATGAAAGCAGGTTTCGGAGCAAGGGGTTGTAATCGTGAAAACCTCTACCCTGCCTTCTTCAGACCCAAATAATGATCACGCAGCTTCTTATCGAGTTTCTCAATCGAGTAACGCAAGAGCGTGCGCGGCATGGTGGCGGCATGTTTATCCAGGAAGCTCAGCAGTTTCTTGCGATCCACTTCACCGGCTGCCCGCAGCATCCAGCCGGTTGCTTTGTGGATCAAGTCCTCTTCGTCTTTCAACAGAATCTCAGCGATTTTGAAAGTGTCGGCGACCTCGCCCTGCCTGATAAGCTGGCCGGTACCGACAATCGCAGTGCGGCGTTTCCAAATATTCTTTGAGCGCGCCAGTTTGTATACGATGTCGCGCGGTTTGTCAGTCAGGTAGATACCGACTACGTAGAGTGCGCCAAGATCAACCAGGTCCCAATTGTTAACCCTGTCGTGACGTCTGATATAAAGATCAAAGAGTTCTTTTCTACGCGCTTCAGACGTTTTTTGCTGCGGGCCTGTTTGCCCATGATACTTAAGCCGCCGGCCCGCGCTTCGTGGATCGGGCTTTCAAGCAATTTCTCGATTTCGTCAAGCGGCATGTCAATAAATTCTTTGGCCAGCGCAAAGACCTGGCCCATGCGCACACCTATGAATTTATCGCCCTCGCTGTACTCACCTTCACCGGGTTTGAAATAGCGCTGAATTTTCTTAAGTTCGTCAGCGGAGCGGTGAGCTTTTAGTCTTTCAACAAACTGCCTGGCGCTATTATTCGTGGCCACTGTAGATCTCCTGAATAATTTATCGTGAAAGCTCTGCCATTTGCTCAGGCCATTGACTTCGATCGGACTGGGATAGGTCGAACGTTTGGTGTGGCGTTAATTAGCGGGCAGCCCGCCAATTTCCAAAACCGGCCTGATTTCGACGGTCCCGAATTGTGCCGGAGGAATCCTCTCGGCAATGCGGATCGCATCGTCGAGATCCCTGGCATCGATTAGGTAGTAGCCGCCGAGTTGTTCCCGCGTCTCCGCAAATGGGCCATCGGTGACCAGCCGTTTTCCGTCGCGCACCCGAACGCTCGTCGCCGTCGCGACCGGATGCAGCGGGCTGGCATCCAGATATTGCCCGCTTGAATTGAGATCTTGCGCGAGCTGGGCCGACTCCACGTAACAATGCTCACGCTCGGCATCAGTCATGGCTTGCTCATCCAGGTAAACTAGTAACATGTATTTCATTACCTATACCCCCCTTCTGAGTTCTGAGTACTGAGTGCTGAGTTCTGAGTGCTGAGTTCTGAGTACTGAGTTCTGAGTGCTGAGTACTAAGGTTGATCATCGCTGAAAACCCCGAGACTGAGAGTGTGCGCTCCCAGACGCTTTGTTTTTCTTTTCGTCGCCGCGCGACGGTCGAACTTAGCCCGGCCCTTTCAAGGCCGGGGAGGGACGCACCTTAATAAATCGAATCGCGTTAGCGACGATTGAATCAGGTTTCATGCGTCGCTGACGCGACTAAGATAATTGTCTGACGCGCAATCTGCCGCCCGCCCACGCGCATGGCAAGGCGGTCGCTACCAGAGCGAGCGGATACCATCTCGGTCCGAGATTCGAGTTCCAGGTACCCACAGCACCGGCGGTGCTCAAGACAAGGCCCACGACACCAAGCGCCAACGCGTGCCGCATTGGTTTATTCGGCGCGAGTCGCGCAGTCAGGTAGCCACCCGTGACCCCATAGACGATGCGATACGCAGTTGCCAGCAGAAAAAGCGCGCTGGACATAGGCTGGAACCAGGGCGGATAAACTCCCGTTGCGTGCATGACAACGTCGGTGCCCAGCGAAAGAATGAAAATGGCGATCACGCCAGCGAGCACGGCGCCGATGCTTCGCAGTATCGAACGCGAGCTGTGATGCGAAGCGTTCTCAGCTGCGCCGGTCGGACTTATTTCCATTGCTTTGGCGTCCTTCATCGGAATCCTTTTTTTATCAACACTCACATCTGCTCGTCTGCTGTCGGGCCATAAGAACCTGGCACCGGGACACCGAGCAGTCGCAGGTAGACGGAAAACTGGCCACGATGATGGATTAAATGGCTCAGGGTGAAGTCCCGAAACACGTCCCCCCTGGGCTTTTCAAACATTGTCCGGCCCATCATCGTGAGTCGCCACGGCTGCATCAAGCTCGTGTCGGCAGCACCAGCGAGGGCTTGCTTGCATTTGACGACAGTTTTGTCGAAGGTGTTAAGCAGATCGGCCACCGACTCTGCGTTGTAGAATTTGTACTCGGCGGGATTCATGTCGAGCTGATCCAGGTTGAATATTGAATCGGCCCAGCCTATGCAATCCACTATGTGCGACGCCAGCCCGCCTGCGGTAAACGACTTTTCGTGAGGCCGCCAGTCCAGCTTATCCTGGGGCAGCCGCTCAAGGTGCTTGCGGGTTGTCCGCGCTTCGCGTTCAAACTCCTTCGTCAATGAGTCGATCATCGTCATCGGGTTTCGCTCCTTGTTGAGATGTCCAAAATGGGACATTAAACGAGTTGCGCATACTCCACGCAACTGTGTTCGGGCCCGCCGTCCCGGGTCGGCTAAGCCTTCCACTGGTTAGTCGAACGGCGATTGTCCGGATCGACAGGTTGGCCCAATATTCTTATCATCAAACATGCTTTCTAACCCCCAGGCAGCTGTTGACGCGGTTTATCGGGCTGACTGGGGTCGGATTGTCGCTACCCTGATCCGAAATTTCGGCGACTTCGATGTGGCCGAAGAGTCGGCGCAAGAGGCCTTTACAGCCGCCGTGGACCAGTGGCGCAGCGAAGGCGTTCCCGACTCTCCACGGGCCTGGATTATCCAAACGGCCAAGCACAAGGCCATTGACCGCATCCGCCGGCAGACCAGGCTTAAGGAAAAACTGGAAACTTACGTGGAGTCGGGCCTGAGTCCGACGGTCGCAGTTTCCCACTACGATACCGAGGAAATCCCTGACGATCGCCTGCGACTGATTTTCACCTGCTGCCACCCGGCGCTGGCGCTCGAGTCGCAGGTTGCGTTGACCCTGCGGACGCTCGGCGGTCTTCAAACTGACGAGATTGCGCGCGCGTTCCTTGTGCCTGCTACCACGATGGCCCAACGTCTCGTCCGTGCTAAGCGAAAGATTCGCGACGCGGGTATTCCCTACACAGTTCCTGATACGAATGATATGCCCGCGCGCCTGGACGCGGTCCTGACGGCGATCTATCTGATCTTCAACGAAGGTTATGCATCAACGCGAGGCGAGCAGTTTGTCAGAGCCGATCTCTGCGCTGAAGCTATTCGTCTTGGTCGTTTGCTCAGGACACTGATGGCCCCACAGCCGCCGGCGGAAACCACCGCCCTTCTCGCGCTGATGCTGCTGCATGATTCACGGCGCGAGGCTCGTCTGGATGAAGCCGGCGACCTGGTCGTATTGGAAGAACAGGATCGCCGTCTCTGGAATCAATCGCAAATTGCCGAGGCGCTGCCGCTGGTCGATGAGGCAGTTCGCGGCGGCGCTGGTCCATATGCACTGGAAGCGGCTCTGGCGGCGGAGCATTGCAAAGCAGCACGCGCCGAAGATACTGACTGGCGACGAATCGTGCGGCTTTACGATTTTCTCGAACAATTGATGCCCTCGCCAATCGTCTCGCTAAACCGGGCCGTGGCCGTCGCCATGGCGGACGGCCCTCAACCGGCGCTCCAGCTGATTGACGCGCTATCGAAAACCGGCGGACTCGACGACTATCACCTGCTGCATGCGGCTCGTGCCGATCTGCTACGACGACTCGGCTCCAAGACAGAAGCAGCCAGGAGCTACACGCGGGCACTTGCGCTTGTTACTAACGAGAGCGAACGCCGTTTTCTCGAGCGGCGCCTGCGCGAAGTGGAGACGGAGTGAGCCTGCCTCTCAGCGCTTCAATGCGAGGGTCACGCCGTCGCCAACGGTCAACATGCTGAGCGTGATCCGTTCGTCGCTCGCGAGCTTCTCATTCAGTTCGCGGATGGCAACTGTGTCGGCGTCCTGCTCATTTTGATCAGCCACCCGCCCGGACCAGATAGTGTTGTCGATCGCAATCAACCCTCCGGTGCGAATCAACTTCAGAGCCAGTTCAAAATAGCTGGCGTAGTTGGACTTGTCAGCGTCGATAAACGCAAAGTCAAAAGCTCCCGCCTGTCCGCCGCGCAAGAGTTCGTCCAACGTGTCGAGGGCCGGCCCAAGTCGAAGGTCGATCTTGTGATCGACGTCAGCCTCTTTCCAGTAGCGCCGGCCGACACTCGTATATTCTTCGCTAACGTCACAGGCGACTATGCGACCGTCGTCCGGTAAACCCAACGCCACCCACAACGCGCTGTACCCGGTGAAGACACCCACCTCGATCGTCTTTTTCGCCCGCAACACCTGGACCAGCAACTGCAACAGTTGGCCCTCGTCCGGGCCGATCTGCATCTGGGCGTGGGCCATCTTCTGCGTTTCTTCTCGCAACCGCCGCGCGATGTCCGATTCACGCGTTCCAGTATTCAGCAGGTATTGATAAGAGCGTTCATCGAATGCGAAATAGCGTGACATTCAATCCTCCTTAGCTATTTTGGGGGAAAAGGGTAATGGGGGAAGGGGGAAAGGGGAAGGGGGAAAGGGCAAGGGGGAAGGGGAAGGGGGAAAGGGGAAGGGGGAAGGCGTGAATGGCCCGCATTGAGGGCTAAAGTCCGCCAGCCGTTGCTCGGCGTTGAGTCCTGGCCTTTCCCTTTACCCTTTACCCTTTCCCCTTTCCCCCTCTTCCCCTCTTCCCCCTCTTCCCCTCGTCCCCTCTTCCCCCTCTTCCCCTCTTCCCCTCTGTCCCCTTTTCATTCTCCGCTCCAGAGTTCACAATTCTTAACATTTTTTTACCTGCTGTTAACACAGGTGGAGGCAACGCAGGCGTATCCTGCCCTCGAATACGCCCCCTTCACAGCGGAGGTTGAAATGAGTCCCAAAAGAAACAGGCTATGGAGCGACAATCGCATCCGACTGATGTTGACGCTGAGTATTGCGGTGTTGCTGCCTGCGGTCGCCCTGATCTACGTCAATTTTCATCACCTGAAGTCCATCAAACGCGACAAGGTGGTGGAGTCGGCCATCCTCGGCGACTTTCATTACATGCTGGCTATTTCAGAGAAGAAAATTAATCAGAAAGTCTATGCGATGACCGAAAGTATCCGGGATGAGTTTCCATCTCCGGACGAACCTGACCCGGACAAAGTACGAAAACTGAACCAGATTCTGGCGAAGAACCCGTGGATCGCCCACGTGTTCCTGTTCGAAGATAAAGACAGTTTCATGTTTTTTTCGCCCGCGCGCGCGATGAGTAATCCCATCTTCCGTGAGGAACATGATCGCACCTCAAAAATGTACGGTGGATGGTTTGGTATGGAAGGCAAGATGCTCGTGGAAGAGATGCACAAGAAAACCCGGCCGATCATGTGCTATGGCGGCGCAGTAAAGCGACCGGACGGCCAGGGATATACGACGAGCGCCTTCTTCGTTCTGCCAAACCTGCCAAAAGATCGGGGCGTGATGGGCGGCATCACATTCGAACCGGAATATCTGAAGCAAACCTTTTTTCCAGAACTGCTGAATGAGCTGGTCGAGCGGAAGTTGACCGAAAACGGGGGGAACCCGCTCGCCATGATGGTC
>JAXIOV010000053.1:0-23537 GCA_045403245.1 Pyrinomonadaceae bacterium
GTCCCTCGCGTCAAGTATCAGAACCGAGCGCGGTAGCGCCGGGTCCCTCGCGTCAAGTATCAGAACCGAGCGCGGTAGCGCCGGGTCCCTCGCGTCAAGTATCAGAACCGAGCGCGTCCCCTCTTCAAACGTCACATACACTTTGCCCCGCAGCTGCGCCAGATAACCTCGCACTCGCTCTGCCCCGGTCTCGATCACTGATTGCATCACTACCTTCCCTGCTCCATTCAGCACCACTATCATAATGCTTGCTTGATGCACGTCCATACCAACATAATACGTTTTCATAGGGCTCTCCTTCGGTAGCAAACTTGAAGTCGTCGAACAACTCCAAGCTATTACCACAGGGGCGCCCTTTCATATATAGAGTAGCGCCGGGTCCTAAGTCTTGGGATACACGTTGATTTCTTGCATCCGGCGCTACCGCGCTCGGTTCTGATACTTGACGCGAGGGACCCGGCGCTATCGCGCTCGGTTCTGATACTTGACGCGAGGGACCCGGCGCTACCGCGCTCGGTTCTGATATTTGACGCGAGGGACCCGGCGCTACCGCGCTCGGTTCTGATACTTGACGCAAGGACCCGGCGCTACCGCGCTCGGTTCTGATACTTGACGCAAGGGACCCGGCGCTACTCGGTTCTGATACTTGACGCAAGGACCCGGCGCGAACCGCGCTCGGTTCTGATACTTGACGCAAGGACCCGGCGCTACCGCGCTCGGTTCTGATATTTGACGCGAGGACCCGGCGCTATCGCGCTCGGTTCTGTAGTGACCTCGCTTAATCGATACAGACCCACCACCTGGATTGAGTTGCAATGCGTACTCTGCCCATCGATGGTATAAAAGTCAGCGTTCCACTAAGGTAAGCGGACGAAAGGAGCTAACAAATGCGTCTGACCGAAATGGTTTCGTGCTCTGGTTGAGCGTCTAAGCTGTCACCGAGCTTACTCGCTCAGGTGTTGAGCGGGCTACCACCACAGCCCAAGGATGAGAATTTGCTGGTTGGCTTCGACAATGCCGACGACGCCGGAGTGTATCGACTGCGCGACGACCTCGCGATTGTCCAAACAGTCGACTTTTTCACCCCAATTGTTGACGACCCTCAGGTCTACGGCCAGATCGCAGCGCTCAATTCGATTAACGACGTCTGGGCGATGGCCGGTACGCCCCTAACAGCGATGGCCATCACCTGTTTTCCCAAGAAGGGTGTTGACCCGGAAATACTGGCCGGAATTATGCGCGGCGGAATGGAGACGTTGAACAAGTATGGAGTGACCTTGATCGGTGGGCACAGCGTCGACAACGCGCAGATTATGTTTGGTTATGCGGTTACCGGAGTTATCAATCCGAATAATATTGCCACGAACGCGGGCGCGCGCGCGGGAGACGTGGTCATCCTGACGAAACCAATCGGCACGGGAGTAATTTCCACGGGAATCAAGTTTGAAAAGACGACTCCTGAAGTGGCAGCCTCTTCTGTCGCCACTATGCTGACGCCTGGAAACCATGCCGCGGAGGCAATGCGTGAATTTGGCGTCAAGGGGGCCACAGATGTAACCGGATTTGCCCTGCTTGGGCATGCCTGGGAGATGGCGAAAGCCAGCAAAGTTACGATTGAGATCGATGCCGGCGCGGTGCCTTTGTTGGCTGGCGCGCTTGAGCTGGCCGCAGCGGGAATGCTGACCAGCGGAGACAAAACCAACCGTGAGTACGTTGGAGCTGACATTGAGATCGCCGATTCCGTCTACAATGATCTGGTCAAGTTGCTCTTCGACCCCCAGACTGCCGGTGGAATGTTAATAGCGATGCCCGAGCGGGAGAGCGATGCGCTGCTGGAGCGTTTACACGAGAATTACCCAGACGCCACACGGATTGGGCGCGTCGTTGACAAGGCAGCTCGCTCAATATCGGTCATGTGACCCTGTCCTCGCTTTGTTGAATCCGCAGCCACGGTTATCCTTAAACGCAACCGGGAAACAATTGCATGGCCTCCAAGATCCAAAGAGCCGGCGCATCCAAGTCGCCCGCTCTAACCGAACTATTTCGCAGTGTTCGCGCACGCACGATGCAAATTGTCGCGCCGCTGGAAACGGAGGACTACGTGATTCAAACGGCGGAATTCATGAGTCCGCCACGCTGGCACATCGGCCACACGTCATGGTTCTTCGAAACTTTGCTCCAGTCTTACAAACGCGGGTACAAAGTTTACTCTCCTGAATATCTCTTCTATTTCAACTCTTACTACGAAGGTTTCGGCGCTCGCATCGAGCGACCAAAGCGCGGAACGAAGTCCCGGCCGACAGTCAAAGAGACCGTCGCCTATCGCAATCATGTTGACGCGTTGATGGTTGAATTCCTTGAGGGACTGACGAATCTTCCGGAAACCGACAAAGTGCTGTCGCTGGTTCGACTTGGGCTCGAACACGAAATGCAGCACCAGGAGCTGCTGGTTTACGACATCAAGCACTTGTTGTGCGATCAGTTTGACGCGCCAATTCAGGCTCTTCCAGCTTCGCAAACCAAAGTTGACGGTATGGCAGAGATTGAAGGCGGACTGTTCTGGTTGGGCTGCGGAGTCCAAAGTCCAACGTCCAAGGTCCAAAGTCCTGCCAACTACGACTTCGCCTTTGACAACGAAAAGCCTGCGCACCAGGTTTTCCTGCAGGATTTCGCACTCGACCGCGCGCCGGTTTCCAATGGCGAGTATCTGGAGTTTATGCGCGACAACGGCTATCAGAATTTCCGCTGGTGGTTTTCGGAAGGTTGGGAAACAGTGAATCGCGACCAGTGGCGCGCGCCGATGTACTGGGAACGTCACGAAGGTGAGTGGATGATTAGAGACTTCGCCGGCCTGCATTCGGCAGAAAGCAAAGCCGACGAGCCGGTGTCGCATGTGAGTTTTTATGAAGCGTCTGCGTTTGCCAAATGGGCTGGCAAACGTTTGCCCACGGAAGCTGAATGGGAGAAGGCTGCAATATTTGGCGACCTCGCCAGCGAGCGGAAAGCCTTCCCGTGGGGCGACGACGGGCCCGACACCGCCAAAGCGAATCTGTTTGAGAATGGACATTGGGCGCCGGCGCCGATTGGCGCCTTCCCGGATGGTCAGAACAGCTATGGTTGTCAGCAGATGATTGGCGACGTCTGGGAGTGGACCACCTCAGACTACGTCCCCTACCCCGGTTTCAAATCCGAGTTTGACCAATACAACGACAAATGGTTTGTTAACCAAAAGGTGTTGCGTGGCGGTTCGTACGCCACGCCCCAGCTGCACATTCGCTCGACCTACCGAAACTTCTTTCACGCGCACGAGCGCTGGATGACCTCAGGATTTCGCTGTGCGAAGGATTTGTAAAGCAAACTAATAGTTTGCTTTACGATTACCACTGGCATGAACATTTACTTCGCAGCATCCATCCGCGGCGGGCGTGACGACTGGGCATCGTACCTGGAAATCGTCAAGCTACTACGCGAATACGGACAGGTGCTGACAGAGCACGTGGGTGACGCGGAACTGAGTACTACCGGCGAAGATCTGAGTGATCCGGAGATTCACGATCGCGACCTTGGCTGGTTAAGGGAATCGGATTACCTTGTCGCCGAAGTGACGACGCCTTCGCTTGGCGTTGGCTACGAGCTCGGTAAAGCAACGGAATGGGGCAAACCAGTACTGTGTCTTTACCGCCCAACCAGTGGAAAATCGCTCTCGGCGATGATCGCCGGGTGCTACGGAGCAGGCGTTCGCGAATACCAGGACACTACCGAGCTCCCCGCCATATTTGATCAATTCTTTAACCAACGCCTGACCGCAAACCAAACAACGTGACCACCATTCTGACCGACGTTGAAACGCGCGTTCTTGGTTCACTTGTTGAAAAACAGGTGACCACGCCGGAATACTACCCACTGACGCTCAACGCCCTGACGCTGGCATGTAATCAGAAGAACAATCGCAATCCGGTTACGTCTCTTTCCGAAGATGAAGTCGCGCAGGCATTGGAAAGCCTCCGGGAGAAAAACCTGACCTACGTGTTTTATGGCAGTACGAGCCGGGTTCCGAAATACAAGCATGTGATGACTGACGTACTACACCTGAGTCCGCCAGAACTGGCGGTGATGTGCGTGCTGCTGTTGCGCGGGAGTCAGACGACGGGCGAACTACGTGGCAATGGTTCGCGGCTATACGAATTCTCGGGATTAGAAGAAGTCGAGGCCACACTCAACTCGCTGATAACGCGGGAACCAGACCCGCTAGTCACGCGCTTGCCGCGCCAGCCGGGCCAGAAGGAAGCGCGCTTCGCGCATCTTTTATCAGGCGAGGTGTCTTTGGACACCTCTGTTCAAGAAGAGAGACCTCGAGAAATCGCGACCCGCTCCACCCAGACTGACAGGGTTTCGAAGTTAGAGGCAGACGTAGAGACTCTCAAGGCTGAAGTCGAAAAACTCTGCGAGCAGTTTGAGGGGTTTCGGAAGCAGTTTGAGTAACACTAACCGGTTTGCAAAAAAGGTTCGCGGCATGAACCGACAATAGTTCCAGGCTGTAGACACCAGCACCGCGAAATTATGGTGTTTCATCCCTGGGCCTGCGATTCAGCTATGCAATTCTGAAGTTAACGAAGTATAATATCCGCTCCAATGAATCTTGAAATTTTTCATCCAGCAGTCGCGCGCTGGTTTGCGAAGAGCTTTCCTGAAGCGACGAAACCTCAACAAGACGCCTGGCCGGTCATCAAGAGCCGGCGAAACACGCTGATTGCGGCTCCCACCGGATCCGGGAAGACTCTGGCCGCCTTTCTCGCCGCGATCGATGATCTGGTTCGGCTCGGCGTCGAAGGAAAACTCGACAACACGACTCACGTTGTTTACGTCTCTCCGCTTAAGGCACTCAGCAACGACATCCAGCGCAACCTGCAAATTCCGCTGGCGGGAATTCAGCAGGAATTGCAGGCGATGGGTCTGCCTGAAATTAACATTCGCACGCTCGTGCGCACCGGCGACACCCCGGCAGCGGAACGCACGGCAATGATCAAACGGCCTCCGCATGTCGTCGTAACCACACCGGAATCGCTCTACATTCTGCTGACCAGCGAAGGTGGCCGCCGCATGCTGCAAACGACCCGCACGCTGATTCTCGACGAGATTCATGCAGTGGTCGGCAACAAGCGCGGCTCACATCTTGCGCTCACCGTCGAACGCCTGGAACAACTCGTAGCCCAACACGAAGCTGAGCACTCGAAACCCGAAACGCGAAACGCGAAACTCATTCGCATCGGACTCTCGGCCACGCAGCGACCCATCGAAGAAGTTGCACGCTTCCTGGTTGGTACGGCAAACATCCAGAGCGATGGCACGCCCGGCTGCGCCATCATCGACAGTGGCCACGCACGCCGGCTGGATCTGGCAATTGAGTTGCCCGAGTCACCGCTGGAGGCAGTTATGTCCGGCGAGGTTTGGGACGACGTTTACGATCGCCTCGCCCAGTTGATCCGACAACACAAAACCACCCTGGTATTCGTCAACACGAGACGGTTGGCAGAACGTGTTTCCCGCCATCTCGGTGAGCGTCTGGGAGACGAAAACATCGCCGCTCATCATGGGAGTCTCGCTCGCGAGCAGCGCCTGGCGGCTGAACAACGACTAAAAGCCGGCGAGTTGAGTGCGCTGGTCGCCACGGCTTCGCTGGAACTGGGAATCGACATCGGCGACGTGAATCTGGTTTGCCAACTCGGCAGCACCCGTTCGATCGCCAGCTTCCTGCAGCGCGTAGGCCGGTCGAATCACACCGTAGCAGGCTTTCCGAAAGGACGAATCTTTCCGCTGTCGCGTGATGAACTGGTTGAATGCGTGGGAATCATTGATTCGGTTCGACGGGGCGAACTCGATCGCATTGAGGTGCCTGAACAGCCGCTCGACATCCTGGCGCAGCAGATTGTGGCTTCCGTCGCCGCTGAGGAATGGGAAGAGGCGGCGCTGTTTCAAATGGTCAAGCGTGCTTATCCCTTCCGCAACCTGGAGCGGGAGAAATTCGATTCCATCATACGCATGTTGGCTGAAGGCTTTTCGACCAAGCGGGGTCGCCGTTCGGCCTATCTCCATCACGACGCCGTTAATCAGGGCCTTCGCGGACGGCGAGGCGCCCGGCTTTCAGCAATTACCTCCGGCGGCGCAATTCCCGATACGGCCGACTACGCAGTAGTGCTCGAGCCAAGTGAACTCGTAATCGGCAGCGTGAACGAAGACTTCGCGATTGAAAGTTTGCAGGGTGATATTTTTCAACTCGGCAACACATCCTGGCGCGTTTTGCGCGTTGAGCAAGGCAAGGTGCGGGTTGAGGACGCGGCCGGTCAACCACCTTCAATTCCCTTCTGGTTGGGCGAAGCGCCCTCGCGGACTCATGAACTTTCCAGTTCAGTTTCTCGATTGCGCGAGGAAGTTGCTAACCGGATTGAAGTGATCACGGCTTATGACAACGTGGATGTGGTAGACGACCCAACTACCGCAGACGCTACTGACCTGCGCGCCGAGGATAGCGGCATTAGCACGCAGGATGGGATTGGCAACAATGTCAGCGAGCCTCATGCGGTTAGGGTTGACAGTACCGGCCACGGTAGCAGTTGGGCTGGTGGGCATCGGCTTGATCTCGATCCCGCAATTGCATACTTGACCGATGAAGTTGGCATTTCAAAAGCAGCGGCTGAACAGGTGGTGGAATATCTTGCGGGCGCTAAAGCCGTCCTGGGCGTGATGCCTTCCCAGGACAATCTCGTTCTCGAACGCTTTTTTGATGACAGCGGAAGCATGCAGTTGGTGTTGCACTCGCCATTTGGCAGCCGCCTCAACCGCGCGTGGGGATTGGCACTACGCAAACGTTTCTGCCGCAAATTCAATTTCGAGTTGCAGGCCGCCGCCACGGAAGATGCCATCGTGCTGTCGCTGGGCCCGACCCACAGTTTTCCACTCGAAGACGTTTTCCACTATCTCAACTCCAAAACTGTTCGACAGCTTCTGTGCCAGGCTTTGCTGGACGCACCAATGTGGAACATTCGCTGGCGCTGGAACGTGACCCGGGCCCTGGCCGTTTTGCGACGCCGTGGAGGCAAGAAGATTCCGGCACAGTTACAGCGAATGGACGCCGAGGATCTCCTGACCGCGATCTTTCCGGATCAGGTGGCTTGTTTCGAAAACCTTGGCGCCGGCGAGCGTGAGATTCCAGATCATCCACTGGTGAGTCAGACAGTAAAGGATTGTCTCGAGGAGGCAATGGACGTGGATGCGCTCGAGAGGCTTCTGACCTCGATCGAGCGAAACGAGAAGAACCTGTTTGCGCGCGATGTAATTGAGGCCTCACCTCTCGCCCAGGAAATACTCAACGCCCGGCCATACGCTTTTCTCGACGATGCCCCGCTGGAGGAGCGTCGCACGCGGGCTGTCTACCAGCGGCGCTGGCTGGATCCGCAAACTGCCTCCGACATGGGCAAGCTCGATCAGGCGGCGATTGATCGTGTGCGCGACGAGGCGTGGCCGCGAGTCGAAAATGCCGACGAGCTGCATGATGCGCTGGTCGAGTTGGGATTTGTTACCGCTGAAGAGGGAGCTGAGTGGCAGCAGTTTCTCACCGAACTGCAAAACGACCACCGCGCCGCCGTGCTTGTGGTTGATTCGGTACACGGCAGCAGCCCGACCGAGGGCGCTGTTGCCGCCGAGCTGCCTCAAATCACAGCAGAGACAGGCAGGAATGGCTGTCCTACGCTTTTGGTGGCGGCTGAAAGACTGCCACAACTTGAAGCGCTATTTCCTTCAGCCACCCTTCAGCCACCGATCACTGCCCCGGAAAGTCTCTCGCAGACTTCCTGGACGGCTGAAGACGCCCTGGTTGAGATTCTGCGTGGCCGGCTCGAAGGTCTTGGTCCAGTCACGGTTGCGGGCTTGGCCAACTCCCTTGGTGTCAGTTCCTCACAGATTGAGGGTGGGCTACTGAAGTTGGAAGCGGAAGGTTTTGTAATTCGCGGAAAGTTCACGCCCGGCGCAACCGACACAGAATGGTGTGCCCGGCGCTTGCTCGCTCGTATTCACAGTTACACGCTGAATCGCTTGCGCCAGGAAATCGAACCGGTTTCCACGGGCGATTTCCTGCGCTATTTGTTGGCCTGGCAGAAGGTGGCGCCCGAACATCAGATGGAAGGGCCGGAAAGTGTCCGCGCCATCATCGAACAACTCGAGGGTTTTGAAGCCCCGGCGGCCGCGTGGGAAGGTGAACTCCTGCCAAGCCGGCTCGTCGAATACGATCCGGCGTGGCTCGATGCATTGTGTCTCTCGGGTGAAGTGGTTTGGGCCAGGCTGACTCCGCCGGCGCGATCTTCGTCTTCATCGTCGGAAAACGGACAAAAAGCGCGCGGGTCGGCGCCGGTGCGCAACACCCCAATCGCCCTGCTGATGCGAAAGAATTTTGCGACCTGGAGTTCGGTATTCCCTGACTCTTCGATCAGCGAGATCGAGTTCTCAACCACGACCCGCGAGGTTTACGACTATCTTGCAACTCGCGGCGCGTCGTTCTTCACGGACATCGTCGAGGGCACAAGATTGTTGCGCGCTCAGGTTGAAGAATCGTTGGCTGAGTTGGTGGCCTATGGTTTGGTGGTTTCTGACAGTTTCGCCGGCCTGCGCGCGTTGCTGACACCTTCCAGCCACAAGACTCAAGCCGCCGCCAGACGTAAACACCGCCAACCGGTTTACGAAATGTCCAGTGCCGGCCGCTGGTCGATACTGCAACGGGTAGGACAGGCATTCCTGCCTGTCCGAGAGGGCGTCGTGTCTCGGGGCAGTAGCCCAACGGTCAGGGAGGGCTTTGTCTCGCCAGAGGCAACCGAGGAGGTAGCGCGCATTTTGCTCAAGCGCTATGGCGTGGTTTTCAAGCGTCTTCTCGAACGCGAAGGCATCGTGTTGCCCTGGCGCGTACTGCTTCGTCTCTACCATCGCCTGGAAGCGCGCGGCGAGATTCGTGGGGGCCGTTTTGTTGCAGGAATATCGGGTGAACAGTTTGCACTGCCAGAAGCCGTCGGTATGTTGCGGGCAATTCGACGTACTCGCCCGGGAGCGATGGACTTTGGTTTTCGTTTACCAGTCCACGCCAGTGAGCAGGATCCCGCAATCTCCACGGACACCAACACCAGCGAAAGTCTTATTTCTGTTAGCGCCGCTGATCCGCTCAATCTCGTGGGCATAATCACGCCGGGAGGACGTATTACCGCTCACACGGGAAACCGCATCCTCTACAGCAATGGCGAGCCGGTAACTGTTCTGGAGTCTGGTGACACGCGCTTTCTCGTCGAGATGAATCGTACGATGGAATGGAAAGCGAAAGCCGCGCTGGTACGCAAAGCCACCCCGCCGCAACTGCGTTCTTACCTTCGCCGCCCGGCCTAATTGAAGTCCAAAGTCCAAGGTCCAAAGTCCAATGTCCGATTGGTTAACTCACAGTCGCCCGATTCGAGTGTGCAGACCTCGATCGAGACTTTGGACTAGACTGGGTTCAGCATCACGATCTCGGCGCGCTCGCGAGCGGTGTCGAGGAAAGCGTCGGTGTCAGACTCAATCTTTGCTTCAGTCAGGGTCTTTTCGATCTCCTCGCGGGCCTCTTCGAGCGTGGGCACGATTTGACCGGGCGTGCGACTTCTCAGGCGGGGTACATAAATATCTTTGTAGTAATCGGCAATCTCATTCTGAGTGATCACCACAAAGTTGCGGAAACGAAAGTCGAGGTACTTCTCGATCCTGACCCGCTGTTCCAGAATTTCATCAAGCTTCTCACCATTCAACCCTACGCGTCGCAATCGAAGGCGAACGTCTCTTTGTGAGAGTCCGAAGACCTTCACTAATTCGTCGCGGGCGCTTCTGACTTCTTCTGTAGTCGGAGCGATCGACGGAAGTTTCTCGGCTTCCTGAAGGATGAGTCGCTGGTCGATTACCAGACGCAAAGCGCGATTGAGTTCTTCAGAAGACGGGTTATCAAGCTGTGAGTCTGGCTGCAAAGCCAATTGCCACAGCAGATCGGAATAGGTGATCAGGCAAACTTCGCCGCACTCAGGCCGAACGCCCGCGTTCACCGTGGCCACCATCTTGTCTACCACCTGTTGGCCGGAGGCCACGGGAAACGGGGAAAAGGGGAAAGGGAACAGGGGAAGAACGAACGAGATTACAAATGAGAGGGCACCCACAACTCTAGAGCGCTTCGAACCGGCCGAGTGCTTCGATCTGGCCGAGCGCAATCTCAGCGAGTGCAAAACCCTACATTTCATTTTCAGTACAGATGTCATCGTTTCTTCATCCACCTCGTTCTCTATTCGCCTTCCCGTTCACCCTTCCCCCTTACCCGGTCCCCTTTTCCCCTTTTCCCCTGTTCCCCTTTCCCCCGGTCCCCCGCGCCCTAAAACGTCTGCGTAAACCTGAAATGCAATTGCGTGCGTTTCAGACGATAAATTGCCGGCGTGCCGGTAAAGTCATTAAGAGCGCCGCTGGGTCCACGTTGAGGAATCAGAAACTCTGGCGGCCTTAGCAAGAACCCATAATCCACGGCCAGCGCTCCGCCAAACGGCGTTTGAATCCGAAAGCCCAGGCCAACCGTGTTGGTCCAATGCGCGCGCAGGTTGGCCGCGTTGATTCTTTCGATTATGTCAGTTGGCGGAGGCGAGTTGTCCTGCTTCTTAAACAGGTCGCCAATCCGGCGAAACACGTTGCCGCCATCATAGAAAGGCACTGCCTGAATCGCCCTGGTCAAAGGCACGCGCGCTTCCAGATTGACGATTGCCAGGGCGTTGCCGCCGACTGGAACGGTAAACGGATTCAGGAAAACCGGTTGCCCGTCACGATCGATGAATTGGCCCTCAGGAATCAATGCTTGCCGAGGTCCTGCCTCCTCGAAATCAAAGCCGCGCAGCGTGTTTGACCCGCCCGAGAAAAATCTTTCACTGATCGGCAGGGTGCGATCAATTTCAGAAATCCCTGGAATGCCGTCGCGATCACGCGGGTTGAAGAGATTTGCCAAACCCAGCGTGGCGTTGCCCGCAAACACGGTTCCGCGCAATCTGTTGACCTTGTAATAACGACGATACGAGACCTGCAGTTTGTTGAACGAGACGTTGCCACCCAGCTGCCGCAGCGCGATCGCATAGTCAATATTGAAGAAGGCTCCGCGAGTAGCATCAAGCTGGTTGTACCGGCAAATTTCTCCCGGGCTCCCGGTTTCTTCATCCGGATTGCGCACGGTGCCGAGCAAACCGCGTTCGCACCTCTCCCGCGTGTCGCGAACAAACGACGCGCCAAACCGGGAAAGCCGAATTGCACGATCAGGCTGCAGCACCGGCTTCACCACCAGACTCTGAAGGTTGAACAAACGCACATCCTCATAACTGTAACGAGCAAAAATGATCGACCGCGTTTTCTGACTTAGCACTCTCTGCGTTTCAATCGTGGCGGTAAAGCGGTTCAAAGTGGGCTCATTGACTCTGAGTCCAAACTCGTCAAGCGGATTCCCATCCTCGTCCAGGCGCTGAATAATTCCCAGCGTCCCCCGATCAATTGCCGAACGGAAAAAGCGCGTCACCGTCGAGTCGCGCTGGTATTCAAGCGACACGCCCAGCGGCGCAAATTTCCGCTCGCCATAAGGCGCGAAACGTGGATCAAAATACTCAAGTCTCACCCGCTGTTGTTGGCGACTGGCCCGGAGGCGCATCGCACCCTGACGCAATTTGTTGCCGAGATTGACGTTGCTGATTTCCCACAAACCCAGGGCGCCGGTGTCGGTTGAGAATCCGCCTCCGTAGTCCATCACGCGTGGTTTTTTTTCTTCCACATCAATGAATACATCGCGGCGCTTGAAGCCGCCCACAGTCTCGCCGGCTGCTTCGGTGCGGATAATTACCTGGCGGTAAGCGTCTGTCAGGTAAAGCTCCCGTTCGCTCTCGGCGATCCGGTCAGAACGCAAGATATCGCCTTCCGTGATGGGAATGACGCGGAGGATGGCGTCGCGTTTGGTTTGCTGCGTCCCCGCGCTGCCCGTGACGCCCTGGATGATGATCCGGTTGATGTAGACCTTGTCACCCTCATTGACCAGCGAGTAGACGAGTCGTACTTGTTCCTCGTCACCCTTCTTTGGCAGTTCGACAACCGAAAACTCGAGCTGCGCATTGACGTAACCTTCCCGCGCATAAAGCGCCAGCACGCGCTCGCCGTCAGCCCTGGCCTGGGAGCGCGAATAGGGCGCGTCAATGACAGTTTTCAACTCATCGCGCAGCCGCTGGTCGGTATAGATTTTGTTACCGCGAACTTCGGCCCCGGCAACACGCGTGAGCGGCCCTTCAGTCACCTGGAAAGTGATGATCAGGCTTTCGCCGTTGAGCGACACGCCCTGCAGGACCTCAACCTCTGCCCGGCGATATCCGAGGTCGCGCATGTAATTTCTAATGGTTCGTCTGTCCTGCTCCAGGAGGGTAAGGCTCGTATAGCCACGCCCGTATCCAAAGAACGGAATCAGGCCGATGATGCTCGCCTTTTCAGTTTTCAGATCTGCGGCGACATCTTCGTAGATAAGTTTGTTTGTGCCGGTGATGCGGATATCAGTAAGTTTGAAACGACGGCCACGTTCGATGTCGTAGCGGATTTCAACCGAATGCGCGCTCAAGGTCTCGGGATTCAAAGTCTCGCAGGTCGTGGCGGTCCCGTTCTCACCCAGCTCAGGCGTCGCCGGCGCCACAGTGCAAACCGGCGTGACTTCCGCGAAGAAATAACCGTCCTCCTGCAACTTGTTTCGCAAGCGACGGGCGCCCTCAACAATCGCAGACTGGTCGATGTTGCCTTCCCGCTTCACCGGCAAGAGTTCGGTGGCCGTCTTTTCACTCATCGGGTAGTCCTCGACGACTACCTTAACGTTCGGGCCGACGGTTCCCTTGAATTCGATGTTGATTAGGTTTTTTTCTGCGTCGCGAACCACTCTCGGATCGTCGAGCAACGGAGCCAGATGTCCACTGTCAATGATCGCCTGGCGGATTTTCCTCGCATCTTCAGCGAGCGTCTCGCGCGTGAACGGCGTCTGAGAATGAAGCCGAAGTGTGGGCCTGACAGCTGCCGGATCGAATCCGGTGACTTCGATATTGAAGGTGCCGACGCGGGCCTGTTCTCCCGGCGTGGCGCGATAGGTAACTGTCGCGCGGGTGCCGCTTGGGTCTACTTGCTCAACCGGTTCAACCACCGCGTTAAAGTAGCCGCGATCCCGGAGGTAAACCAGAATCTCATCTGTATGCCGGAGAATGGTCTGTCTGGTAAGTCGCGTGCCTGGCTGATTGAGATTGATCCGCGCGCGGAGCTCGTCCTCGGGAATGGGAGTGCCCGTCGTCGGCCCAATTTCAAATCTCACGTCGCTTATCTGCACCTGCCGTTGAATGACAAACCGCAGCCGGATTGGCCCGGTCGCTCCGCTCTCGAGCACTTCGACCCGCGCATTCGCAACTCTTTCGGAATCAAACAACGCCTGTAGTGATTCGCGAACTGCGACGGCTGAGAATTCCGTATTGGGAACAACTCTGATGATCGATAGAAACTCGGCCTCGGCAGCAGGGTCGGCGGCAGAACCTTCAAACGTCACCTCGATTGAAGTGATCGGTCGGCCTTCATACTCCTCGAAGGTGGAACTCGCGTGCACGTCTCCAGCAGTTAGCAGAAGCGTGGCAATCAGAAGCAGCGCAGCAAGGATAGACGGTTCCATCCGAGCTTTACACAAATGAGACAAACCACGACTGACACAACTGCCAGTCAGTTGCACGAGCGAGAGACTGGAAGCCGGAAAAGACGACAATATGACGCCGTGTCCCCCAGGGTAGCCGCGAAACGCTGCAACCCTGGGCCTGGTTGCGCAACCGCCTTGCGGTACAGACTGATTGTGAATCCGTGCTTCGCCCGCGCCCATTACTAGAACCGTTTTCTAAACCTGATCTCAAAACTGAAGTTGTTGTCGCGCGTAGTCAGCTTCCGCGTCGACGCCTGCTCATACTGCGCGATAAAGAACAGCCGGTCCGAAACTCGGTACTCGACAGACAGGATTTGGTTTGGATCCGAGGTAACGTTGGTCGAGTAAGTAATCGACAAATCTTTGTTGATTCGTTTTCCCAGAGTCAATCGCGCCGCCGGGGTCGAACCGCCCGGGCCACCGATGACCGGGTTAATCTCAAACCGGCTCAAACCAAATAGCCTGTTGGTCGCTTTCTGCGCCGGCGCATTGATCAGCGCGTCAGTCAATAGACTGGTGGCCGTCCCCAGGCTCGACTGAGAAAGGACTGACTGACTTGTATCTCCACTTGCCAGCTGTCCGGTCGTAATCAACGACACGACATCGGCCTGCGGCAAAGCCGGCTCAGAACTAACGACCGCCTGAGGCTGAGACAAGGGACCAGTCAAACTCACGGTTACGCGATAGCCGCGAATCTGCGTCTCGCCCTGGATGTTGATGATTGGATCAGCATCACGCTGCGTCGGCAAATCCATCAAGGCGCGCGTGATGTCGTAACGGTCGTTGCGGAAGTTTAGGGTGCCGCTGGTCGCCGTTATCCGACCGGAAATCACCGGATCTTTTACAGGACCGTTTATTTCCAGTGAAATCGATCCCACCAAATCCGCCAGATTGTTTCTAACCACCAGCGCGTTGCGGCCTTCAACTCTCAGGCCGCTAAACAAGGCCGTCCTTCCGATTTCGAGTTCGCCGCCCTCTTCGATCGACTCCGTGCGCCGGAAATTAATCAGGTCTGCGAGCTCAATGTCCTCGGTATATTCGCTGCGACGAACGTTCATCACCCCGCTGATCAACTGCTCGCGCACACTTCCCTTGATTTCGAGATCCAGATCGACCGTGGAACGGAAGTTCTCAGGAAAAGGAACGGTGACCCCCTCACCGTGGAGGTTGAATAAGAAATGCGAGAGAACATAACCCTGGAGCAGCGCACCTCCCGTCGCGGTAATGCGTCCGCCACCCATCGTGCCGGTTAGCGAGTCGATTTGTGCCTGGCTCGCAGTGAATCTCACCAGGGCTTTCAAATTGGAGATGGTCCAGCGTTCGTTGCCGAGAAGAACGGAAAGTGAGGCCCCGGTCGCCGACGCTGTTCCGTTAACTCGCGGTTGTTCATAGGTACCGGTTACGCGAATCGCCAGGTCCGCTGTGCCGGAAGAGAAAAAGTCAGGCGAGATTCCATTGAGCGCGCGCAGATTCAGCCGGCCGTCGGCGGTCATGCTCTGCCTGCCCTCAGGACCAACGGCAAGCGTGCCCCCGAGCGTGATGTTGGTTCCCGGCCCCGTAAACTGGGTCTTATCAAAGGTCACTTCCCTGGGCGAGAAGCGCACGATCAAAGGGCTCGTGGCCGTAAGCTGGACGTCTTCAACCCTGAACGTGAGCTCGGTGAGGTTGGCCGTTCCTTGAAGCCCGCCCGAAGAGAAGTATCCATCCTCGTCGAGTAGATCGCCTTTTGCAGTCAGGGTCCCGGTGGCGCGACCGGAAATCTTCACTTCGGTCATCGGGAACATCATGCTCAGCAGATTCGTGAGGTCCGTGTTGTTCAGGGTGGTATCGATATTGGCGGACAGTCGCTCGCTGCCAAGATCGATTTTCGCCGCCACGACCTGCGGCGTTGGGCCAAGAAGCCCGGTGGTGAGCGTGATGTTGAGTTGTTCGTGCTCGGTTCTCCCCTCCAACGCAAGCGTGCCCGCCGGTCGACCGTTGATCGAGACGTCCTTTCCCTGACCGTCAAACGAGATCTGGTAGTTTGAGAAATCTGTCTCCGAGAGCTTGCCGGAGATCCGCGCATTGAAATCGGCAATTCCGGTAACCGTTTCAAACCCAGTTCGATTCGTGAGCGCGAGCAGTCGCGCTAGTTGCACGCCTTCAGCCCGGCCCTGCAGATCGAAAACCTTGCTCGTCGTGTCATAGGTGCCACTGGCAACAATGTGGCCGGCCGCCAATCGCGCATCGACGTTTTCAATAGTCACCTTTGAGCCCGCAAACCTGGCGCGGGCAACCATCCCTTCCAGTGGTTCACCGCCCAAACGTCCGGGACCAAAACGAAGATCGGCGCCGCCATTCATTGCGTTTGGTATGCCCGTTATTTTTATCTGGCCGGAAACATCTGACTGCGTGTCAGAGACTACCGATTGAGGAAGTGCCCCGCTCGGTCCTTGTGCCGGGAGGAGCGCGAGCAGGCTGCCGGCGTTTGCGCGATCGAGCGTGGCCTCGAGAGTGATGTTGTCTTTGCCGTCGCGTGGGGCGTCGAGCGTAAACTGTATCCCACCGCCATCCCGCTCCGTCAGCCTGCCGTTCTCAACTCGCAGGATCGTCTGATTCATGGTAAGCGCCGCAGAGAGCGAGCCCACGTCGTGTCCGTTGATCACCAGCGATCCCAGCGAAACCTGACCGTCCAGATCAGGCGTGGCAAGTTTTCCACGGACGTTTCCCCGGAAGGTCAGCTGACCCGCGAGGTCGATACCATAACTCTCCATCTGCTCTTCAACATCGGGAAGTAGACCCGAAGAGATCAGCACCGCTTGCAGCTCCGACGCATCGGTGGAATTCAGATCGACCTGGAGATTTGAATCGCCTGAGAATGAAAACTGGCCGGTCGCGTTGAGTTTTGTGGCGGTTGTTTGGAGATTGACCTGATCGATATCAAACAAACCTCGATTGGCCCGGATCGCTACCACCCCCGACAGGGGAACTCGACCGCTGTCGACTGCGACGTCACCGCCAGTAAACGTACTTCTGATCGATCCGGACGCTTCTTTGAAATCAGTCCCTGGAAAAGCCAGGTCAACTGTACCGCTCGCCTTGCCTGCCAGCGGCACTGCCGCTCCCGCGAAGGCGGTGAATGGTCCGGAGACTTCAATCCCCTCAAAGCTGGCAGCGATCCGCGATGAACCGCCTTTGCTGGTTGCGATTGTGGCGTTGCCCCTGGCCTTGCCCTGAAAGATGTCGGCGTCGAAGTCATTAAGTTGAATGTCGGTGTTCGTCGCGACCAGGCGAGCAGTGGCCCGGCCCATGTTCATCTGACCCAGGACCCCGCCACCGATACTCAGATCGGCGCTGGCCCGGTAACGGCCCGAGGGCTCAACCACGAAGACCGGTTTAGCCAGTCTTACAGCGTCGACCTGGCCATCTGCCAATTTCACGGTGCCGGCGTCGATATCTGCGGTTGAGCCCTCAACGCGGCCGTCACGAATCGAAAGGCGTGCTCCGGCAATGTTGATGCTGCCGATTTCCGCTCCGGCCGCGCCGGTGTTGCCGACCAGAACTTCCTTGACTACTACGCTGGTAACGCCCTCCCGGCTGACGATGTCAACGTTGTTCGCCGTAACTCCGTTCACTTTTGCGCCGGACGCGGTAATGGTTCCAGCTTTAACCGTTGCGACACTTCCCGTAGTTACATTGTTTTCATTACGAACTTTCAGATCGGACGCCGAGATGCCGTCTGCGCGGGCGCCCGACGAAGCCAGACCTCCGGCCGTAAACTGTCTCGACGAGACGGTCAACACGCCATCGTTCATCTCCGCGCGCGCGTCTTGCAGAATCAAGTTCGTAATCGTTGTGCCGTAGCTTCGCTCTGCGGCAGCACGCAATTCACCTATCCAGCGGAAGTTTGAACCGGTGCCCATGACACCGCCGACCAGCTGAACGTTGTTGAGTTGGAAATCGCCCGCAGTCAGCAACGCGGCCACGGCCTTGCCGTTTAGATCGTAAGTCTTGCCCTGGCCTTTTCCGTTGGCAGTAACGTTTAAGCCCTGCAGCCGGACGCCGTCAGCCGCCAGCGCGTCGGAGGTGATGGTGCCCTGCACTTTGTACTGGTCGCCCTCGCCGGAAACTGTTCCGGCAAAGTTGCCGGTACCTCGCAAGGTGGTGCCTGAGGCAAGGACGTCTGAGAGTTGCGTCAGGTCCACCGACGAGGTGATGTTCATCTGATAGTGCAACGCGCGCCAGTCATCCATCATGCCCTGCAGCCGCGCCTCAGCAACGGGTGAACGCAAAACAAGCTCCTGAATCTCAGCTTGCGTTTCGTTCACTCTCAATCGCGCCTGGATGTCGATGTTGTTGATGGCGCGACCGTCGTAGGTAAACGTGGAGTCCGAGACCGAAAATGTCACCGGATGCATGCCGCTCTCAACCGGGACGTTGGGATCTTTCGGCAGAATTGTGGCTTGCAGGTTTCGCGCTTCGCCCGAGATTTCGTGACGTTCGTCTCCGTAGTAGACGACTCCGCCCTTGATCTCGATATTCGCGGCCGTATAAGCAAACAGGATGCGCCGGTTTGTGTCGGGAGGTGGAATATGGATGTTGCGAAAGTTTGAGCGTCCCTGCTCGTCAAAAATTACCCAGGCTTCGAGACCTTCAATTTTGAGGTCGCTTAAATTGATATTGCGCTGAAGGTTCAGGGCGTAAAGATCTTCGATGCGGATAGTGGCAAGCAGACGATCAATCTTCCCAAGCTTCTCTCCGGATTGGGCGTCGAAGAGTTCCACGCCCAACATTTCGACAGTCTGGGGTGGGAAGGTGGCGTGAAAGTCTCTGATCTCAGCGCGAATCCCATACTTGGCAAACGTGTCCTTGATTTGCCCGGCGACGTAACGATCGATGTAACCAAGCCGGTAGACGATCAGAAGCAGCAGAATGAACGCGACCAGGCCAATCGCCGCGGCGATGGTGGCGATGGTGAGATTGCGGCGATTGAGGTACCTTCGCCGTTTTCCCTGTGGGGTCCACGGATGACGGCGGTGGGCATCGCGTTCGGCAATCTCTTCCGCGAGCGGCGGTAGTGGCTCGTCGGTTTCCGACTTGAGCGCTTCCCGGATCTCCTTGTGGCTCCCCGGTCGAGGCTTGTCCTTACCCGAATCGTTGTCGCGATCGTCTACACTCATAACCCGTAGCCGCTCTGGGGGCTGGAAAAGTGTCCACAAAAATGGGAGAGGGGAGCTCCCTAAAAGCTTAAAGGAGCCTTAGAAAGCATGAGAGAGCTTCTGGAGACCTGGCTCGCGGTCCAATAATCAACACAGATGGCAGAGACTCTCAGGTGCGTTGCTCTTTCTTTTCCGGCTGCTCCGGTTTTCCTTCAGCGGCCGAATCCTTGAGATGCGCCGGTTGGCCAAGGGGTACATTACCAACAACTTCCAGCGCAAAACCTTCGAGGGCTGCAACTTTAGGGGGGTGATTCGTCAGTAATTGTATACGGCGCAGCCCCAGGTCATGAAGGACCTGCGCGCCCACGCCATAATCGCGATCTACACCGTAACCTGTTTCAAGGCTGGCTTCGCGTTTGCTGAGATTCTTTCCCTGCATTACTTGATAGGTTCGCAATTGATTTACCAGATCAAGGCTGTGCTCCCTTTGTCGCAGGTAGAGAACCACGCCCCGGCCCGCGGCGGCAATCTTTTCCAACGCGGTGTGCAATTGAAATCCAGTGTCATCGATCAAAGACCCAAACATGTCACAGGTCACATTTTCCGTGTGTACTCTCACCAGGACGGGATCGTCCGTCTTTACGTCGCCCATAACCATCGCCAGGTGCACATCGCCGTTGATGACATTTTCGTAAGCGACGGCGCGAAAGCGTCCATAGACGGTGGGCAAGTCAGTTTCAACCGCGCGCCTCACCAGTGTTTCCTTATTGATGCGATGGCGCACCAGATCCGCGACCGTAATCATCTTCAACCGGTGCTGCGTCGCAAATACTTCGAGCTGGGGCAAACGCGACATCGTGCCATCTTCATTCATGATTTCGCAGATGACACCTCCGGGATAGAGGCCGGCCATGCGGGCGATGTCCACGCTGGCTTCAGTCTGTCCCGGGCGCACCAATACGCCGCCCTTCTTCGCACGCAACGGAAATACATGTCCGGGCCTCGCGAGGTCCTGAGGTCGAGTTTTTGGGTCAACCGCTACCTGGATCGTGGTGGCGCGATCGGCTGCTGAGATTCCTGTGGTTATACCTTTGCGAGCATCGATGGAAACCGTGAAGGCTGTTCCCAGATAAGAAGTGTTGTCGGCCACCTGCGTGGTGAGGTGCAGTTCGTCGCAGCGCTCTTCGGTCAGGGGCAGACAAATCAGGCCACGTGCGTGACGGGCCATGAAATTAATGATCTCCGGCGTTGCTTTCTCGGCTGCGCAGACGAGGTCTCCTTCATTTTCCCGATCCTCGTCGTCAACGATAATGATCATGTGGCCGTCGCGAATGTCGGCGATGGCATCTTCAATGGAAGCAAAAGGCATTTGGGTTCTTAGCTGCAATCTCACATCTGAAATCTGATATCTGAAATCTCGGTAATGTTACCCGAAAGTATTCGATTTTTCGACCGAGGGCGCTGGAGCGGCAGTACCACATTGTAGGAGCGTCCCTCCGTGGGCGCCCCAAGTGGCGCAAGAAAGGGGCGCCCACGGAGGGACGCCCTTACAGAATTAAGAGTGTCGTCGAAATCCGCCTCACGGTCCGCAGCGCGATCCAGCGCTGAGTCTTTCAGCGCCTTGCGTGAAGCGAACTGCGTTCAATGGTGGGATTTTCTGGTCCTGGAGCGGCGCCGCCTGGGAGTGGCTTTCACCGGGGGTTTGGTCCTTGTTTCAAGCTCCTTCTTTATTCGCTCCGCTTCCTCGTTCTTCAGCTGAGTCATTATCTCCACGACCTTAGGCTTCACCTTCTCGATGGTGCTCGTCATTGACTCCGCAAACATCCTGGGCATCACCTCGATGCTCTTCTTGCCTGTAGGTGAGCCGTAGAAAGCGATCAAGTCTTTGATTTCAGCTTCGCTGAAATGCTTGTCGTAGAGTTCCATGGAAATCTCTTCGATCATACCGGGCAGATCCACTCGCTCGGCAAAGAGCTCTCTAATTCTTCTCCGTGTGCGCTTGGAGTCTTCGAACAACTTTTTCTTCAGTTCATCCTTCTCTGCGGGCGTCAGACTCTGGACCTCACTTTCTATCCCCTGCCACACCATCTCCGGCATCACCCTTTCCTGCTCATCGAGCATGGTGTTGTAAAAAGCCAAGGCGGTCTTCTTGTTCTCCACGACTTCGAGCAGTTGCGTGATGAGCGCGCGCTTCTCGGTACTCATCGATTGTGGCGGGCTTGCGGCAGGAGCTTGTTGCCCGGTCACGACCGTGATGTGAAGGAGAATGATGACGGCGAGAATCGCGATTCGCCTCAGCAGGTATGTTGACATGATGAATCCCTTTCGCAAGCGGGGAGTGAATACATCGAGACTTCGCGTTTATCTGGAGACATTGACAATGCGCTCAACATACTTGGCGATGACGTCGACTTCAAGATTCACCTCATCGCCGGGCTGGAGGAGGGAAAAGTTTGTGACCTCCCACGTTTTCGGAATGACGGCGATTTCGAAGTAGTCATCTGTCAGGTTGGCGATCGTGAGACTGATCCCTTCGACGGAGACTGAGCCCTTGAATACCAGGTAACGCGCAATTTCCTTTGGGTAGGCAATCCGTACTGTCCAGGAGCCACCGTGGTCTGCAATGCTCACCAGTCTTCCACGGGCATCGACATGTCCCTGAACGATGTGGCCGCCGAGCCGCGTCGCCGGCGTTACCGCCCTTTCGAGATTGACGGGCGCCCCCGGCTTCAAACGGCCGAGGGTGGATCGATCGAGGGTCTCGCGCGATACGTCCGCGGCAAAAGAATCGGGTTGAATATCGAGTGCGGTTAGGCACACGCCGTTGACGGCGATAGAGTCGCCATGTTTTGTGTCGTCAGTGACGGTGTGCGCTTCGATCACGATCCGCGCGTTCTCGCCGTTTAGCTCAACGCTGCGCACCCGCCCCAGCTCTTCGATGATTCCAGTGAACATTGATTGAATTTCGGATTGGCGGTTAGCGCAAGAGCACGACCACCAGAACAACCAGCAGCCCAATTACGGCCGGGCCGAGGCATAACAGCCAAATCCACATTGGCTCTCTATGGAATGAAAAATTCAGTTTCATATCAGTTGCGGCTTTGCCGCCTTCCGTGCGATAAGGCTCGGCCTTACCATAAGGTCCTCTCACCTCCTGGGGCTGCGCCCCTAATTCGCAGGCATAGCCTGAATACTTTTCGGAGCTTATCGGAAAGCCAGAGACTTTCCGAACGGAAGGCGGCAAAGGCGCATTCTTCCGGTTGAGTGCACGCCGGCGACCGTGCTACCGCTCCCGGTACTGATGCCGATCTCCCCTCTTCTTTCCAATCGCTTCCATCATCTCCGCAAACACGGGCAACCCGGTCGCTACCGCTCCCGGTTCTGATGCCGATCTCCCTTCTTCTTTCCAATCGCTTCCATCATCTTCGCAAACACTTCATCGATCGATTGTCCGGTTGAATCGACCATGATCGCGTCGTCGGCTGCCCTCAGTGGCGAATCCTCACGCGTGGAATCACGTCGATCACGTTCGCACATGTCCGCGAAGGTCGCTTCAAGAGTAACGCTCGAGTTTTGTTCTCGTTCCTCTTTAAAACGGCGTCCAGCACGTTCGACGGGTGCCGCGGTCAGAAAAAACTTCACATCTGCGTCGGGAAAAACTACGGTGCCAATGTCGCGCCCATTCAACACCGCGCCTCGTTTCCCCATTTCGCGCTGACGAGAAACCATCGCACGCCGCACCTGTGGAATCGTCGAGATGATCGACGAAAGGTCGGTGACTTCCTCGCTGCGAATCTCTTCAGTAACGTCGCGGCCATTCAGAAACACTCGCAGCGAATCCGGGTCGCCCCGCAGGTCAATGTCCACACAGGTTGCCAGTGAGCCTACTGCCAGGTCGTCAGCGGCGCTGACGCTGGATTCCATCACGGCCAGGGCCACAGCCCGGTACATCGAACCTGTATCGATGTAGAGCAAGTTGAGGTCGCGTGCCAGCATGCGGCCGAGAGTTGTCTTGCCGGCGCCGGATGGGCCATCAATGGCGATGATCATGGCTCATAGTCAGTGGTCAGTTGTCGGTTGCAGCTAAACAAAAGCCGAAAAGACTTCGTTAGACAGTAGTGCTCCGGCGCGAGTGAGCTTTATCAAATCGCCGCTGAATTCGATCAATCCGGCTTCCTTGAATCGTTGGAGATCGGCTTCATGTTCGATTCGCAGATCGTTGCCGAACGATTCCCGATAGTGTTCCGAGCTAAGCCCGCTCATCATACGAAGCCCAAGAAACACCGCTTCGGCGCGACGATCTTCATCGTTTAAATTGCGGCGCTCGACGATTGGACTATCCCCTTCTTTAACGAGCTGCGCATAGGCAGCGACGTCGCGTTCATTAGCCCAGCGTCGAAACCCGCCATCGTAAGAATGAGCTGAACATCCAAAACCGTAGTACGGCGCGCCGGTCCAGTACTTGGTGTTGTGCCGGGACTCAAAACCGCGCCGGCACAGGTTTGATATTTCGTAATGCTCGTAATCAGCCACATCCGCGCGGTCGAGCATCACCTCATACATCTCAGCGGCAAGATCTTCATCCGGCTGCGGCTGAATACCGCGACGAATGTGGTCAGCAAGCG
>JAXIOV010000167.1:0-50552 GCA_045403245.1 Pyrinomonadaceae bacterium
ACTCGTCCTGGTTTCTGACAGAATTGCTGCACCGGGGTGAATAGTTGTGGGCAGTAAGAATCCGAAGAGAGGTTTACGCGGCTACATTGTTCAACCCGCCACTGACCGCTCCTGATGAATTCAGTTTCCTTCGGCACGTCATCGCAGAAACCTGGTGTTGGTTTGCTGGTGTCAAGGCAGGCCCTGATGAAAATACCTACGGAGATGACGTTGGAGAAACCGGGTTCCTTCTTATAACGGAATACGGTTTCGTCAACACAGCCCTGGTTGTCACTATTCCGGCCAAATTCTCTGCCCTCTTCATACTGGGCCGTGCCTCTGGCAATCAGCGCATCCTTGTTGCGCGACCACCAGAAGGCGGCTCCGGCGATAACTCCCCCGATCAATAACACCAGAAGAACGCCCGCGATGATCAGTGCTTTGGCCCAACCTGGCATAGTGTTTCTCCTCTTTCAAAGCAGAGATTCAGCCGCGGATTTTCGCGGACTACCGCGGATCAGACCAGATGTCACAGCTCTAGGTTCGGCTCAGTTTGAAATCGCACCGCGTCGAAGGATCGGTTTTGAGCGCTGAAGGCGCGAAATAGAAGTATCCCATAGGCCAATAACTAAGACTGATTCCCTCAAGCCTTATTTCGCGCCGTTGGCGCTGAGGCTGCGGCTCACTTCAGATACTTGTCAAACCAATCCAGCACGTGGTTGTACCAAAATTGCGAATTCTGCGGTTTCAAAATCCAGTGGCCTTCGTCGGGAAAGAGAACCAGCTTCGACGGCACGCCCTGCCGCTGCAGCGTGGTGTAGAGTTCGAGGCTTTGTGTGTAAGGCACCCGGTAGTCCAGCTCACCCGCGGTCACCAAAGTCGGTGTCTTGAACTTGCGCGCAAACTTGTGTGGCGACCAGCGATCGTACATTACCGGGTTGGTCCAGGGCGTGCCCTTAAACTCCCATTCCGGAAACCAAAGTTCCTCGGTAGCGCCATACATGCTCGTCAAATTGTAGACGCCCGCGTGCGACACCAGAGTCTTGAATTTAGCGCGAGGGTCGTTGTTATGCCCAAGGATCCAATCCATCATGTACCCGCCATAGCTTGCGCCAGCGGCGCCAATTCGCCTTCGATCAATTGACGGGTTGCGTCGCAGCACCTCGGCCACCCCATTCATCAGGTCGGTATAAACCTTGCCGCCCCAATCAGCGCTGATTTCATCCACAAATTTTTGACCATAACCAAGCGAGCCGCGCGGATTGGGTTGGAAAACCATGTAACCGGCGTTGGCAAAAACCTGGGGATTCCAGCGATAACCCCAGCTGTCGTTGAAAGCGCTCTGCGGGCCACCATGAACGATCACGATCAGCGGATACCTCCGAGTGGGATCGAAATTTGCGGGTCTTACCACGTACCCGTGAATCTTCTTGCCCAGAGCGCCAGTCCATTCCAGTTCTTCAGCCGGTTTCAGATTAGCCCGCGTCATCAGGTCGGCATTAATTCGAGTGAGCGCCGATGAGCCGCCGGTGGTCCCGGCACGATAAATCTCCGGCGGTCCCGCGATCGAGCTGTTGAGAAACACAAAAGACTTGCCGTCGGGTGTCACGTTCAAGTTGGAAGCAAAAACGCCATCAACGACTTTTTCCGGTCTTCCTCCGGCGATCGGCAACCGATAAATCGACTGTTTTCCTCGTTCGTGTACGAGGAGAAAAACGGCAGTTCCGTCAGGCGCCAGGACGGCATCCTCAACGTTGACGCCCAAACCGCGAACAATTTCGGTGTTGACGCCGGTCGCGCGATTGTGGGCCATCAAACGCCACCGGTCAGCTTCAAAACCACCGGTTGCCTGCGAGCGGTAAAGAATGTACTTGCCGTCTGGCGTATAAATAGGACAGTCCTCATAGCCACGATTAGGATTGGTTATGTTTTTTGCCGGGCCTCCCGTTACCGGAACCACATAAATATCACTGTTGGTTGAAATGGCCTCCACTTTGTCAGGATTGCGAAGGTAGGCCAACTCCTTCGAGTCAGGAGAGAAAGCAAAGTCTACATCGCCGGCAACCGCGTATGGCGGGGCATCAAAGTCTCCCGGCGTCAAATCGCGCGCTTGCCCACCCTGCGCCGGAACCACGAATACGTGGGTGCGCTTCTGGTCGCGCCATTCAACCCAGTGACGGAAAAGAAGCCGCTCCGTCACATGAGCTTTAACCTTGCTCTTTTCAGCCGCTTCATCTTTCTTCTGGTTGCACTCGTCGTTGGCACAGTCCGGATAAACGTCCGAAGTGAAAGCGATCGATTTGCCATCAGGTGACCAAACAGGTGCCGCTGCGCCCGTCGAGATTTTTGTTACCTGGTCTTTGTTGTCGCCGTCCGGCTCCATCACCCAGATTTGATTACCCGTAACGTAAGCGATTTTCTTGCCATCGGGTGACCATCGTGGGGAAGTTGCCGAGCTCTCACCTTTAGTGAGTTGTTTTATCTCGCCACCGGCCACCGGCATCGAATAGATGTGGGTGAGAGTCTTATTGGCATCGAAGTTGACGTCACCAATAGTGAAAGCAATCCAGTTGCCGCTAGGCGAGAGTTGCGGATCGCCGACCCGGCGAATCTTCATCAGGTCGTCAACGGTGTAGTGACGTCTTTCCTGGGCCGTGAGCGAGGTCAAGGCAAGCAGGAAAACAGAAATCAGGATAACGAGTCGCTTCATTCAGACCCCCTAAGCTGGTTGATTAGATTGTTTTTTGGAAAGCGTCCGCATTATGGCATTAAACATGACTCCACGCATCAACGCTGGGAGTCAGAGTCGATGGTTGAGAGTTCGCAGTATTAATCTTGGCCCTTTTGTGCAAAGCCGATAGACAATGTTTACCTGAATCACTATGCTAAAGTTTCTAGCCCCGACTCTGGCCCTCCCCCGTTGCGAACCAAACTCTTTTGGAATTTTTAACCGGCAGAAGGAAGCCAGAAATGCATTCAACTCTGCCCAGCTTATACGTTCCCAACAATTCAATCCGAAAGCTGTTCTCGTCGCTTGCCAGGCTGGTCTTGCCCGCAGGTCTGCTGCTTTGTACCGGGCTCAGTAACGGCTCGCGACTCCAGGCCGCAACCCTGCCGGCAAACTTTACGGAAACTCAATTAGCAAGCGGTCTATCCAGTCCGACGGCCATGGCGTTTGCTCCTGATGGCCGTCTTTTCGTTTGTCAGCAAGGCGGACAATTGCGGGTGATCAAGAACGGCGCGCTGCTGGCGGCTCCGTTCGTGACAATCGCAGTTGATTCCAATGGCGAACGCGGCCTGCTGGGAGTCGCATTTGATCCTGACTTCGCAACCAACCAGTTTGTCTACGTCTACTACACTTCGCCGACTCCCCAGGTCCACAATCGCGTCAGCCGGTTCACCGCCAGTGCGGGTAATCCAGACGTCGCGGCTGCCGGCAGTGAAGTTCCAATCTTTGACCTCAACAATCTCAGCGTAGCCACCAACCACAACGGTGGCGCCATCCACTTCGGGCCGGACGGAAAGCTCTACATCGCGGTGGGCGAAAACGCCAACCCAGCAAATGCGCAATCCATTGGTAACGTGCTGGGAAAAGTCCTGCGAATCAACTCCGATGGTTCAATTCCCGGCGACAATCCCACGACGTTTCCGGGAATCGCAGGGTCGCCAACCGGAAACAACCGCGCCATCTGGTCAGTTGGTCTTCGCAATCCATTCACGTTCACCTTCCAGCCCGGGACCGGCAGGATGTTCATTAATGATGTGGGCCAGAATGCCTGGGAAGAGATCAACGACGGCCTTGCAGGTTCAAACTATGGCTGGTCCATTTGCGAGGGCGCTTGCGTGCCGCCTAACGCCAACCTTCGTGATCCGCTGTTTCAGTATGGGCATGGGATTTCACCTACAACCGGCTGCGCGATAACCGGAGGAGCTTTCTATAACCCAACGGCGGTCAACTTTCCGGTTGAGTACGTCGACAAATATTTTTTTGCGGAGTTCTGCAGTGGTTGGATTCGACGCTTTGACCCGGGAACTGGCACCGCTACCGCTTTCGCGACCGGAATTTCCAACCCGGTCGATCTGATCGTGACCGCTGATGGCAGTCTGTATTATCTGGCGCGCGGATCTGGAGCCGTTTTTCGCGTTCGCTTCAACGGTCCCACGGAAGCGTTTGGAGACGTCACCGGTCGGGTAACCAGCAGCAGTGATGGCTCAGGTGTTTCGGGGGCTGTAGTCCGACTGAGCGGCACGCAAAACCGTAAGACCATAACGGACGCCAATGGCGACTATCGCTTTGACGATGTGGCCACCGGCGGGACCTACACGGTAACTCCGTCGCGAGTTAACTTCTCATTCACGCCCTCGCAACGTTCACTTAGTCAGCTTGGCAACACTACTGATGCCCCGTTTACGGCAATACCTGCTGGTACAACCATCAACCCTCTGGACACGCCTGAATATTTCGTGCGCCAGCATTACGTGGATTTCCTGAATCGCGAACCCGACGAAGCGGGATTCAATTTCTGGAGCGACCAGATGATCAGTTGTGGTTCCGATGCGGTTTGCCTCGAGCGCAGGAGGGTAAATGTTTCAGCCGCATATTTCCTCTCCATCGAGTTTCAAGAGACCGGCGGATTGGTTGATGGCTTGTATCGAGCGAGTTTCGCGCGCCGGCCACTCTTTGGCGAGTTTCTGCCTGACACTCAGGCTGTTGGCCAAAATGTGATTGTGGGCCGGACCGGTTGGGAGCAACAGTTGGAGGCAAACAAGCAGGCGTTTGTGAATGCCTGGGTGCAGCGGCCTGCGTTTGTTAACGCGTTTGGCAGCCTGGCTGATGATGTTTACGTTGACATGTTAATAGGTCACACCGGAGTCAATTTCACCAGCAGCGAGCGAAATGCGCTGGTGAACAGTCTAATAAACCACACGGCGACGCGCGCGTCGGTGTTGCGGCAAATTGCTGAAGACGGAAGATTCCGGAGTCTGAAGTTTAATGAGACGTTTGTAATGATGGAGTACTTTGGCTACCTGCGTCGCGATCCCGACAGGGACGGTTTCGCATTTTGGCTCAACAAGCTGAACCAGTTCAATGGAAACTTTGAACAGGCAGACATGGTTAAAGCGTTCATCGTCTCGGGCGAATATCGCGACCGCTTCCCGAGGTAATCAGGAGCAGGAGGCAGGAGCAGTCGGCAGGTCAGTACGTTGCGCGGTAGCGTGTTCGGCGACCACGCCCTCCCTGACCGTCGGGCTACTGGCCCTTATCCTTACGAGGCTACTTGGCCGTCCTTAAGATTCTTAATCTGCGTAATCTGCGGATAGGTCTTTTTTCATTGTGTCCTCCGCTACCCGACCTTATGATCACCTGCACTCGGAATCTCCACTCGCTGGAGTATCTTTTACAAAATGGTTCGCCGGATCATTCTTGCCATCCTTAATTTCGCGTTACGAGTCTACTTTCGCCGGATAGAAGTAGCTGGACTGGAGCACGTCCCACGTGACTCTCCCGCAATTTTCGTCCTCAACCACCCAAACGCGCTGGTTGATCCCGTATTTCTGTTCTGTCTGGCGCCGCGTCGCGTTTCCTTTCTGGCAAAAGCGCCGCTCTTTCGCATGCCGGTTATTGGTTATTTTGTGCGCGCGCTTGGGTCTCTGCCTGCCTACCGTCAACAGGATCAAGGCGAAGACGTTTCGAGAAACCAGGAGACTTTCACGGCCGCGCGAAAACTCCTTGCGAGCGGTGGCACCATTGGTATTTGTCCGGAAGGTGTTTCCCACGATGAACCGCACCTGAAGCCGATCAAGACCGGCGCGGCGCGGATTGCACTTGCTGCTGTTTCCACCGGTGAGGTCTCCGATCTGAAAATCGTGCCGGCGGGTCTCTACTACACTTCCAAGTCAGAATTTCGCAGCGCTGCGTTGCTCTATTTCGGCCAGCCAATTGATGTCATACCCGTGCAGCTCGAAAGCGACGGCACCGCGCCTCGCGCCGAGGTGCGCGAGTTGTCAGGCCGGATCGAGCAGGCGCTACGAGGAGTGATTCTGGAGGCCGAACACGAGGAGTCGTTGCAGACCATCAGTCGCGCGGAAAAGATCTTTTCATCAGACGCGGGCGATGAAGAGAACGAAAGTCTTGCCGATGAGTTACAACTTCAGAAACGCTTCGTCAAGGCTTACGCTGTTTTGCGAGAGCAGGCGCCTGAACGTCTGCGAAGACTCGAAGCGCGGATGAATCGCTTCGAAGAACAATTGAATCAAGCGGGAGTAGATCCGGAAGATCTCTCCCCACCCACGTCCACGCTCGCGGTGTTTACGCACCTCATTACTCGAGTCGTTCTGTTTCTCCTGCTCATTGTCCCCGCGTCAGTGGGTGCGGTGATCCACTTTCCGGCCTATCGGCTGGGACGTTATCTCGCCACCAAGTTTTCAAAAGATGAGGAAGACGTTCTCTCAACCGCGAAAATAATATCCGCGATGTTGTTAATGCCGTTAACCTGGTTGATTGCGGCGGCAGCAGCTTTCCAGCTTCGGGGTTGGCAACTGGCACTTACTTTACTGATCGGTCTTCCCCTTACCGGCTACCTGGCAATCCGGTTTTTTGAAGAACTTGACAAGTTTTTGGGCGGATTACGGGCGTTAGCGTTTTTCATCATGCGACGCAGATTCTTCGTGCGCATGCTTGCCGAGCGAAAGGCCATACGCAACGAAATACTGGCGCTGGGTGAGGAAACAGCACTGTAAGTTCATTGAAATCTTGTCGGGGGTTTTGAGAGGGTGAACACAGGATTTGACCCTGAGGACACAACTGTTATTTCTTGCGGGCTTTTGAGCCGGTGCTTCTTGAAGCCTTCGCGGCGCGTCGTTTTTTCCCGCCTGTTCCGCGCACCGTTCTACCTTTGCGGCCCTCACTTTGAATTCTTCCAGCCTTCATCAGGTTTTCGTAACTTCCACGCACGACGTTCCGCGCCACCTTTAACGAATTAGCAAGTTCACGCTCGCTGGGGAGGTAACTTCCCACGGTCATCGCTCCAGACTCAATCAAACCTGTCAGCTGCTCTGTAATCTGTTTCGTCATCGATTCCGGGCGCTTGCGGTTGACACGAATAGTTGTTTTCACTCTGGCTTCCCTCCTTATTTTGATGCAACCAATTGGGTAACGCGATTCTATGCAGGCACTATTGACGTGTCAACTGGACCATCAAGACAGCAAACAGCATACAGTGGACAGCAAACAGCAAACGGTGGTGTGGAATAGGACCAGGTAACAGTCGGCGAACTACCTTACCCGGAAAGAATCAGCTGTTTGCTGTTTACTGTTTGCCGTTTGCTTTTTCGCGGTCCAACGCACTGTATTTGCGGAGAATCTCGAGAGTCCGATCGATCGGTAAGGCTTCGACCGTGTGGCCGCGTCCGGTTGTGGTGGTCGCGCGGAACAGTGAGTTGTATACCGCTTCTTCAGTCGCCTCAATGACCGCGAGAAACAACGGCGACATAGAATCGTTGGATAATGTTTTGATATTGCGCGGCGTGTTTCGGCTGCCCGGATCGGGTGAATAAAGAATACGAACATCAGGTGAGCTTGAAAACGCAATTGCGTAGTCGCCACTTCCGTTGCTCCCGGCGGCGCCGGTCCTCGCCAAACCCATCATGGCGCGATTGGCCATTCGCTTCAGGTTACGCGCATCAACGGGAGCGTCTGTCGCGATAACGATGATGACCGAGCCATCCGGAGTTGAGGAATTGTGGAGCTTTGGTGGATTGGCCGGGTCGAAACCCCTGGCCTTTAGCTGGTCTTTGAGGTAGTAGCTGCCCAGTTGTTGCCCCACCGGAGCTCCGTTGATAGTCAAAACGCCGCCGAAATTAGTCTGCACCAGCACGCCAATCGTATGGCCGCCAAGCTGCGGTGGGAGTTTTCGAGACGACGTTCCAATTCCACCCTTGAACCCGAACGCGACGGTGCCTGTACCTGCCCCGACTGAACCTTCTTCGACCGGTCCGCCCTTCGCATTCTTGATCGCGGTGAACACGTCGTCGCGGGAGATGTGCCTGCCTCGAATATCATTCAAGTAGCCGTCATTCGTTTCCGCCACCACCGGGTTAACTGATGGAACTTCTTCGTTCCCAGGTAATGACAACATGTAATCGAGAAGGAAGTCTGCCACGCGAGGGACACTCAACGTGGAAGTCAGCAGAATCGGCGTTTCAATCTCGCCCAGCTCGTCCACTTGTGTCGATCCCATCAATTTGCCGAATCCATTGCCCACAAAGATTGCGGCCGGGACCTTTTCGCGGAATAGATTTCTATTGTGCGGCAACAAGGCGGTCACCCCGGTGCGAATATTATCCCCGCGAACGATCGTGGTATGACCTACCATGACCCCAGCGACGTCTGTGATGGCATTGAGTGGTCCTACCGGGATGACACCTACTTTGACTCCGGCTTCACGGGCTCGTGGACGTTGGGCCACTTGCACGGGCGTGGACACGCCGGCTGGACGTGCTGCCAAAAGGGCAGTCGTCAAGGCCATGAATAAGACCATTCCTACAATTTGTAGCGGTTGCTCTTTCGAATCGTGCGGTTGGCGTTCCATCTTTAGTCGGCAAAGAAAGCGATTAACAGCGGGATGCTGAGCCACAATAATCCCTTGAGCAGGAAGAATATGAATCCCCAAAAACCCAGTCGTTTGATCCACCTGATCGCTGCCATTGGTTTACGCCGAGATTCGGAATCAGGATGTACGAATATTGTGTAGGATACCCGCATCAGAACCGGAAATGGTAGCGACCGAGGGTCACCGGACACTCAGGCAAAAATCCGCGATGACGCCAAGGAGGGCAGTTAACAGTTGGATGCGGCGCAGCGACCCGGTCGCTACTGCTCCCGGTTCTAATCCGGCGCTTCATCCTTCATCCTTCCGCCTTCATCCTTCTACTGAATCCGTCCCCACGCACTGGTCTTCCAGTTATCGATTGCAGCTTCCGAGAGAATCCATGGCGGAAGCGGCATCAGCAAATAGTGGGAAAGCGACGCGACGTATGGCTCGTACATCGTCCGCAACTCAAAAAGTTTTTGCTCAGTCTCGCCCGTGTGTTCAATGTGAGCATTATTCGCTTCGAGAATTTCTCGGAGTCTTTCCAGATCGCCGGGTGGCAGACGCGTGATGCAGTAGTCCGAGCCGACTGGAGCCGTATGGAACACCTGAGCCAGGTCCACGACTGCATGTCTCGCCATCGCAAAGGTCAGGCGCGCTTGCCATGCCGAACTCTCGTTTGCTCCAACCATTACCAACGCACACGCGTCGAGCACCGTTGTTAATGCCGCCAGCCATGATTGGTTGTCGTGCTGAGAGCGGAAGTAACAGAGCACCGGATAAGACAGGTGACTTTCCATTAGCTCTGCAGACCAGCGTTCCCAATCGTTCATCAGGCTTTTGAGATCGTCCATGTTCCCGCTGGAGCCATGGCGGCGTAACATCTCTGCCGCCGTCGACGGCGAACCGGCGCGCGCGTCCAGCAGAGAAATATTGACTTCGCGTCGCGAGAACGCCTGATAGAGAACAGGCAAATAACCGATGACTATAGCCAGCAGACCGAAACCGTTGCCGGCCTCGATGACTGCGAGAGCCCGTCCAAGTGGGAGTTGGGGAACCACGTCGCCGTAGCCAAGGGTGAAGAAGGTTTCGCCACTCACGTAAAGATACGTGCCAAAGTCGACCGTATCCCGTGGAATGTTCAGGGCCGCCTCGAGAGACCAATGAAGCAGGGCATAACCGAAAATAAGGCCAACTGCCCAGAAGATGAGCAGTAACAGCAGCGACAACGGCCCAAACAGTCCCAGGTATTTTTCCCGGCGCTTCGCATTGCGCATGGAGCGCGCAATCGCGGACCATGGGGTCCACAAGGTTGCGTAAAAGAGGCTGGTCAGACGGATGCGCCGCGTCACGCGCCGCGGCAGGATGATGGTCTCGAATGCGTCCCAGAGTATGACCAGAATCAAAACCAGACCAAGAATGACGCCGGCTGCTTTCATAGGCGGTTTGAAGCCCGATCCAAACTTAATGCTGATTGCTTAATGCTCGTTTTACGGTAATGGTATCGTTGAATCCGAGTTTTGCACAGACGTTGGACTGCGGCGGCTCGACGCCGCTTTGGCCGGCTTTGACCTATCGCAGCGTTGTCGGTTGAAATTGTATTTCAGTCAACCGCGCAAAAGGAGGACAGTGATGGAACAGAAACAAAGAGCCCAACGACGGAAGGGCGGCACGACGACCACCGTGCGAATCGTTGCCGATAACATTCGAGCTTTGGAGGCTGCCTACTTTTCGGCGATGCTCGAAGAGTTGCGAGTGTTCCAGGTGATGGACCAACTTGTCGAGCTGTTTCAATCGGGGATCCTCCCTTTGGGCCAGGGAAGAGCAGGCCTGAACCTCTTCAACTATTGGAAAGAGTCTCCGCAGCGCATCTCTGAAGGCGATCGTCGCAACTTCTACGCCCGAGCTTTTGGTTTTCCCGGCGGTGGTGCTGGCACTGTGCCAAATGGAGAGTTTAACGATCTGTGGCTGCGATTCGTTACGAGTGTTTCGAGCTTCAGTCGGCAAAACAGCGCGGACGATTTGTTACGCAAAGAGGTGGCGCAGCAAGTGCGGAAGAGCGCGCGAGATCTGGCAGCAAATCTTTCACTACACGGATACGGCTTTGCACATTTTGTGGCGGTCGAGCTGAACAGAACGATCAAAGATGCGGTCAAGATCCTCTCCGAGCCCGAAATAAAGTCTGCGTACGGCGCGCAAGACATGTGGCAGGTCATCAACCAGGTCGCGAAACTTGAACTTGGCGGGGCGGTGAACCTGGTCCGTTACCGGACTATGGCGACGTCCGGCGCCACCATCATTTCCTGGCTGGCCAAGAATACGAGGAAACTCACCAGCGATTCGACAAGTCCGATTCTGCGTTTGAAGAAGCTGCGCAAACGGCCTTCCCGCAGAGGTGGTGTTAGATTAGCCGGCGATCCGACCGACTCTGACTTGCTCAATGCCTGTGAACAATGGTTGGCCGTCGCTGGAATCCCAGACGAGCAGATAGATGAGTTGAGTCGGCCCAAGAGGAGATAAGCATTCTGAAGGCATGCAATGTCTTTGGATTAACCTGGGGTTTCGCTGCGTTCCACCCCAGGCTCTTCGCTTTCGCCTGCTCCGCAGCTGGGTTGAACTTCGTCACCGCACGACTTTTTGTGCAAGGCGAGCCAGCGCCGCGGCGCTACTCTATATATGAAAAGGCGCGCTCGGTTCTGTACTACTTGCCGCCGATTCAAGCGACGGGTTTACAAATTCGTGGCAAAGCGACGCCACCCTCTGATAAGCTTGCCGCTCCCCTGGTCTTGTGAGTCTTAACTAATCAATCTTGGAAGGGAAAACCATGCGATTGAAAAATGCGCTATTGCTCTCTCTCCTGGCCACAGCGTTAATGGCCTTCGGTTGTGTTTCGGGAACCCAGCCAACCAACACTTCGGGAACCAGAGCCAAGAAGGGTCCTAACGATCCAATCTCGATTGGGTTTTCCATGGACACTTTGAAAGAGGAGCGATGGCAGCGAGACAAGAAGTTGGTCGAGCAACGCTGCGCCGAGCTCGGCATAAAAGTGAACGTTCAGGTGGCCAACAGTGTTGACAGCGAACAGATCAAGCAAGCCGAAAACATGTTGACTCAGGGTGTGGATGTCCTGATTGTTGCTCCCCACAACGGCGAAGTTGCCGCGGCAATTGTTGAGGCGGCCCATCGTCAGGGTGTTCCGGTGATTTCCTACGACCGCCTGATAAAGAATTCCGATGTCGATTTATACATTTCTCACCAGGTTGTAAAAATGGGAGAGATGCAGGCGCAATACTTGCTCGATCACGTTAATAAGAAGCCGGCGAATTTTGTAATCGTTGGTGGCTCGCCCACCGACAACAATGCGCTTCTGCTGCACACTGGACAGATGAACGTTCTCCAACCCGCGATTGATCGCGGTGACGTCAAGATTGTTGCGGATGAGTATGCGAAAGAGTGGCAGGCGAGCGCTGCGCTCAACATTGTCGAGAATGCTCTGACCAGGACAAACAATCAGGTGGACGCGGTCGTCTGTTCAAACGACGGCACGGCGCGGGGGGCGGTGCAGGCATTAGAAGGCCAGGGACTCGCCGGCAAAGTTTTGGTGTCAGGTCAGGACGCGGATCTTCCTTCGCTCAAGCTCATCGTTGAAGGCAAGCAAACGATGACGATCTACAAGGCGATACAACCGCTGGCAGACGGCGCGGTCGATGCGGCAGTCAAGCTGGCGCGTGGTGAAAAAATTGAAACCTCAGACACGATCGACAACGGGAAGAAGGCGGTTCCGGCCATCCTCCTGGCGCCGGTCGCAGTTGATCGAAACAATCTGGTTAACACTGTGGTTAAGGACGGCTATCACAAGCTCGAAGAGATTTGCGCAGGTTTGCCTCCGGACAAGTGTCCGAAACCGTAAGACAAGGTTCCAGGAACAAAGTCCAAAGTCCAAAGTCCAAAGTCCAAAGTCCAATGTCTGTTTTAGGCCGCTTGACCGTTGATTTGTCACCCTCATTTCCAGAGGAGGAAGAGCTCGTGAAAATCAAGAAGTTTGAAGAAATCGATTCATGGAAAAAGGCTCGCGAGCTAACTAAAGACATTTACAGGGCCACATCAAGTGGTAGTTTCGTTCGTGATTTTGGGTTGAAAGATCAAATTCGTCGCGCATCAATTTCTACGCTTTCGAACATTGCGGAGGGTTTTGAACGCGGCGGCGACAATGAGTTCTTACAATTCCTGTCGGTCGCCAAAGGATCCTGTGGCGAGGTTCGAGCGCAGCTCTACGTCGCATTGGATCTGGGTTACCTTTCACAGGACGTGTTTGAGAGATTATCTCACCGTGCACTTGAGATTAGCCGATTAAGCTCAGCACTGATGAAGTATCTGAGTAACTCAAATCTCCGCGGCAGCAAATATCGCTGAAACTGCGGACCTTGGACCTTGGACTTTGGACATTGGACTAATGACTCATTTCCTCGAAATGAAAGAGATCACCAAGACCTTTCCTGGCGTGCGCGCTCTGGATGGCGTCAGTTTCGATCTGCACGAGGGCGAGATCCATGCGCTGGTCGGGGAGAATGGGGCGGGCAAGTCAACTCTGATGAAGGTGCTTGGAGGCGTCTACCCGCATGGACAATACGGCGGTGAGATCTTGATCAACGGGACCGAACAGAAGTTTACCGGCGTGCGCGACGCCGAAAAGACGGGAATCGCCGTCATCTATCAAGAGCTGTCACTCGTCAAAGAGATGAGCATCGCCGAGAACATATTTTTGGGACGCGAACCGCGCACCTTCGGCGTGATTCGCCGCGAAGAACTTTACCGTCGCGCGCAGAAGTTGTTGATTGATGTCGGTCTCCCGGTCGATCCGCACACGTTGCTTCGAAATCTTGGCATCGGGCAGCAACAGTTGGTGGAAATTGCGAAGGCGCTGTCCCACGAGGCTCAGATTCTCGTTCTCGACGAGCCAACCGCGGCGCTCACCGACTCTGAAGTGGAAACGCTGTTTGGAATTCTTACCAGACTTCGGGCGCGCGGTGTAGCCATGATCTACATTTCTCACAAACTGAACGAAGTCTTTCGGATCAGTGATCGCATAACGGTGCTCCGCGACGGGCGGACTGTGGACACCGAAATAACGCGCAATCTCGACGAAGCGCAAGTCATCGCGCGAATGGTTGGACGCGAGGTTGGTGAGATCTTTCCGGTCATGGACCACGACCAGGGCGAAGTAGTCTTTGAAGCCCGAAGAATTTCAGTTGAAGACCTCGCGGTTAAGGGCCGCAAGCTGATCGACAATGTGAGTTTTTCGGTCAAGCGCGGTGAAGTCCTGGGGATTGCCGGATTGATGGGAGCGGGACGGAGCGATCTCTTGATGGCGATTTTTGGTGCCCATCCTGGCCGGATGTCGGGTGAAATGCTGATTGAGGGCAAACCGGTACAAATTAAGAGTCCCGCCGAAGCGATCCGGCAGGGCATCGGCTTTGTCACCGAGGATCGAAAGCGTTTTGGCCTGGTTCTCGATCAAACCATTCTCAACAACATGACTCTGGCGGGCCTGCGTCAGATCTCCGGCCGCTTCGTCACAAGTGTCGACGCAGAAGCGGCAGCGGGCGAGCGCTCGATGAAGGACTTGCGGGTCAAGGCAAACTCAGTTTTCACTGTGGCCGGCACGCTTTCCGGAGGCAACCAGCAAAAGGTAGTACTCGCAAAGTGGCTGCTGACGAAGCCACGGGTTTTGTTCCTTGATGAGCCGACGCGGGGGATCGATGTTGGAGCCAAGCAGGAAATCTACGCTCAGATTCAAAGGCTCGCCAAGAGTGGTCTGGCCATCGTGCTTGTTTCATCGGAGTTGCCGGAAGTGCTCGGGCTTTCGGATCGCGTGATCGTCCTGCATGAGGGTCGAACAACGGGCGAGTTTACTCGCGCTGACGCTACGCCTGAGAAAGTAATGGCGTGTGCGACCGGGCACGTCAAACAGGCAGCGTGAAGAACAATGGTTTATGGCCTTTCTGAATGGATTGGCAAGCCGCTAGCGTGATCCCATGAATAGTGAAGCCAACGAGCCAAATGGAGACCTTCGCACTACTTCAGAATTAATTGTGGCCTCAGAAGAAGCCGAGACTCCGCAAACCCGGATCGGGAAGTTCAAGATCCCTACCGACACGCTTCGCGCTTACACGATGCTGTTTGCGCTGATTGCGATCTGGATCTTCTTTCACTACTCGACCGATTCGATTTTCCTAAGCCCACGCAATTATTCCAATTTGATGCGGCAGATGGCTGTCACCGGCATCCTGGCGGTTGGCATGTTAATGGTGATCGTTACCGCGCAGATTGACCTATCAGTCGGGTCGGTCGTCGGGCTGGCTGGTGGAATCGCCGCGGTGGCCCAGGGTTGGCTCGGTTGGGGGCTGGTGCCGTCACTGGCGGTCGGGATCGGTGTTGCAATCGCTATTGGCGCGTTTCAAGGCGCACTCACAGCTTATGCCAACATCCCCGCGTTCATCGTTACGTTGGGTGGTTTGCTTGCCTGGCGCGGAGTAGTGTTGGGATTAACCAAGGGTGAAACAATTCCGATTCAACTGCCGGCATTCAAATCGATCGGTCAGAATTATGTCGGACCGACAGTTGGCTGGGTGATTGCTGCGATCGCGGTTGCCGGCATCGTCTTCATGAACATCTCGCGCAATCGAGCGCGACGTCGCCACGGACTCGAAGCCGCGTCGCTCACCTCGACCTTAATGCGCGTATTGCTTCCGTGCGGTGTCATCCTGGCTTTCATATACATGATGAATTCCTACGAGCTCGCCCCGGGCGTTAGGGCAGGAATCCCAAATCCCGTCATCATTTTTTTGGCGATTGCTCTGGCCGGGGCGTTTCTGACTCAGAACACGACCTTCGGACGCTACCTTTATGCAATCGGCGGCAACCCTGACGCCGCTCGCCTTTCGGGAATCAATATCCAGAAACACATTCTCGCCGTGTTTTGCATCATGGGAGCCCTCTCGGGTGTGGCCGCAATTATCTATACGGCCAGGGTCGGAAGTGCTTCGCCGGACGCAGGCCAACTCCTCGAGCTCGATGCAATTGCCGCGTGCGTTATTGGAGGAACCAGCCTGATGGGCGGCCGAGGAACAGTGTTCGGCGCCGTTCTCGGTGCACTGATTATGGCAAGTCTCGACAATGGCATGTCACTGGAGCGGGTTGAACCATACATGCAGAACATTATTAAAGGCGCAATTCTGGTTGCCGCCGTTGGTCTGGACATGGCGGGACGGCGCAAGAGTTAGTTATTCCCACCTTCCTTATCAACCAATCTTTGTAGCCCAAGAAGGTTTGGTCTAGACAGGATTAACAGAATTGACAAGATTAACAGGACGGAGAAGACCAAGCTGCACCGTCAGCCTTCCGGGTACAATCGTCTCGCACCACCAACACAGAGTTTGTATTTCTCAGAGTCTCACCTTTCCTTCGAACCAGCTCTTGAAGTAGTTTTGAATCTTGTCGAATCCTGTAAATTCTGTCTAAAAGTCACATGACCGCCCTGATCATCCACGGACACTTCTATCAACCTCCGCGTGAAAACCCCTGGACCGGATCAGTCGATGTTGAGCCTGACGCGCAACCGTTTCATGACTGGAACGAGCGGATCACGGCGGAGTGTTATCAACCAAACTCGTCGGTTCGAATCGTCAATCCGTCTACCGGCCAGGAACAGTTTGTTAACAACTACGAACACCTGAGTTTCAATTTTGGTCCGACGCTCCTGTCGTGGCTCCAGCATTATCACCCGGAAACCTACGCCGCCATCCTTGCGGCTGATGCGGCGAGCGTGAAGCGGCGCGGTGGTCATGGGAACGCGATTGCGCAGGCTTATAACCATCCAATTCTGCCGCTTTGCAATGAACGCGATCAGCGAACGCAAGTGCGTTGGGGCTTGGCAGATTTCCGACACCGGTTTGGGCGAAAAGCGGAAGCAATGTGGTTGCCGGAAACTGCATGCAGCCATCAAGTGCTCGACTTGCTGATAGACCACGGCCTGCGCTTTGTAATTCTTGCGCCCCATCAGGCCGAACGCGTGCGACAACGCCGGCCCGGTGTTTCTGCCTGTCATCGGTCTGACGCGCCAGAGGCATTTCTCGAGTGGAAGACTGTTCGTAATGCAGAGATCGACCCCAGCGTGCCCTATCAATACTTTCACCGGGACGGCTCGAGGCGCTCCATCGCAGTCTTTTTTTACAACCAGTCACTTGCGCACGCGATCGCGTTTGAGCAAGCGCTGGCCTCGAGCAGCACGTTGGTGGATCGTTTTTTGAAACAAGCTGACGGAGCGGGCCTGGTAAATATCGCCACGGATGGTGAAACGTATGGTCACCATCACCGCTTTGGCGATCTCTGTCTGGCGTACGTTCTTGAGATAGAAGCGCCGGCACGCGGTTTTTGTATTACCAACTACGGTGAGTACCTGGACAAACACCTGCCGGTGGCGGAGGTGGAGACCAGCAATGGACCAGACGGCGAGGGTAGTTCATGGAGTTGCCTCCACGGCGTGGGCCGTTGGGCGAGGGATTGCGGGTGTAAGACGGGTGGCGCGCCTGACTGGAACCAGGCGTGGCGCCAACCCTTGAGAGCTGCGCTCGATTTTCTTCGCGATACTGTGGCGGAGTATTTTGAGGCTACTCGCGGCACGCTGTTCAACGACCCGTGGGCCGCGCGTGACGCTGCGATTGAACTAGTACTCGACAACCAGAAATCCCGTGAGACATTCGCCCAACAGCATGCTCCGCGAACGTTGACGGCCGCGGAAACCGGTGAAGCTTTGATGCACCTTGAGGTGCAGCGACATCTATTGTTGATGTATTCGAGTTGCGGCTGGTTTTTCAACGATATCTCCGGCATTGAGCCGGTGCAGGTGTTGAAGTACGCCGCGCGAGCGATCGAATTGCTAGCTGATCTGGGTTTACCTTCACCGCGCCGGCGGTTTCTCGAAATCCTGGAGGCCGCGAAGAGCAATCGTCCCGAGATGGGAACCGGCGCCGACATTTACCGGCACATGGTTGAGCATCGGAACCGGGAGCCGTAGCGACCGGGTTATTCCTGCCGCCACTCAACCGACGTTTTCGTCGTCGCGGACCGAGTCAAGCATCAGCAATGCGATGCTTCCCGGTTCTGATGTTTGAGCTGTTCCGGAGCACTTGCGGTAGACTGCTTCTCACGCGATGACCAAATCTAAGCCCCGGAAAACGTCGGTTGCCGGTAAACGCAGCGCGAAGAAGGCAGCGGCGCCTAAGCCGCAGGAGTCGTTTCGTCCGACGCTCGGAGAAATAGATCTTCATCTGTTTGGTGAAGGGAAGCACGAACGCGTCTACGAAAAACTCGGTGCACACGTAACCACTCAGGAAGGCGTCAAAGGGGTCTCCTTTGCGGTCTGGGCTCCATACGCCGACCGAGTTAGCGTGGTCGGCGACTTCAACTCATGGGACGGTGAGCGCAATGAAATGCGGCGTCTTGGCAATTCCGGCGTCTGGGAGGCATTCATTGCGGGACTGAAATCCGGTGAGCTCTACAAGTATGAAATCAAATCGCCTGGACTGCTCCCGTTTCTCAAGGCCGATCCCTACGCCTTCTTTGCGGAAGTTCCTCCGGACACATCGTCGGTTGTTTACGAATCTACGCATCGTTTTCGCGATACGAGATGGATGAAAAAGCGTGCCGGCCGGGAACACTTTCGCCAGCCATTATCAATCTACGAAGTTCACTTTGGTTCCTGGCGACGCGTCGCCGAAGAGGACAATCGTCCATTCACTTATCGCGAAATCGCTGAACCACTCGCCAACTATGTTCTGGAGGTGGGCTTCACCCATGTCGAATTCCTGCCGTTGAAAGAACATCCTTATGGACCGTCATGGGGTTATCAAGTCAGCAATTACTATGCACCCTCGGCGCGCTACGGAACGCCGGATGATTTTCGTTACTTGATCGACTACCTGCACCAGCGCGGCATCGGGGCAATCATGGATTGGGTGCCGGCGCATTTTCCGAAGGATGCTTTTGCCCTGGGCAGATTCGACGGTTCGGCTCTGTACGAACACCTCGATCCGCGGAAGGGCGAACACCCTGATTGGGGCACTTACATCTTCAACTATGGCCGCAACGAAGTGCGAAATTTTCTTCTGGCGAATGCACTCTACTGGTTGCGGGAGTTTCACATCGACGGACTTCGCGTCGATGCCGTCGCATCGTTACTCTATCTCGACTACAGCCGCAAGGAAGGTGAATGGATCCCGAACCAGTTTGGCGGTCGCGAAAATCTCGAGGCGATTTCACTGCTGAAAGAGTTGAATGAAGTAGTGCATCGCGAATGTCCGGGCGCGATGATGATTGCCGAAGAATCGACCGCCTGGCCGCAGGTTAGTCATCCGGTTTACCTGGGTGGGTTGGGTTTTGATTTCAAGTGGAACATGGGTTGGATGCACGACACCTTGAAATATTTTCAAACTGATCCGCTGTTTCGCGCGGGAAATCACAATGCGTTGACGTTTGGCCTGGTTTACGCCTGGAGTGAAAATTTTGTCCTGCCGTTTTCGCACGATGAAGTTGTGCACATGAAGGGGTCGTTGCTCAACAAGATGCCGGGCGAGGAGTGGCAAAAGTATGCGAACCTGCGCGCGCTCTACGGCTACATGTGGGCGCATCCGGGAAAGAAGCTCTTGTTTATGGGAGGCGAATTTGGCCAATGGCGCGAGTGGACAGAGCAGGAAAGCCTCGATTGGCACTTGATCGACGAGCCGTCGCACGCGTGTGTGCAGTTGTTAATGCGAGATCTAAACAGACTCTATGTGAAGCACGCGGCGCTCTGGGAAGCTGATGGCGAGCCGGCAGGTTTTCAGTGGATCGAGGTAAACAACGCTGCGGAAAACGTAGTGGCGTTTCGTCGCATTTCGCCATCGACCGGCAGGGAGATCATTTTCGTGGCCAACTTTTCGCCAGTGGTGCGCGAAGAGCGTCGGATGGGATTTCCACGCGCCGGAAAGTACAAGCAAATACTAAATACTGATTCGGAGGATTACTGCGGTGGCGGGTTTGGAGTGGTGAAGAGCATCACGGCTGAGAAGGTTTCGAGTCACGGACTCGATTATTCGGCCGTGCTCACGCTGCCGCCATTGGCTTCGATGTGGTTCGAGGCTCCGCCGACGCGAGGGGCAGTAGCCCGACCGTCAGGGAGGGCTCAAAACCCCAATAAAAAGAAACGCCAATCGAACTGAAGAGGAATCGTTTCCGCGCGTGGCTGAAGCACGAAGGACACCAATCGATTCAATGTCAAGGTACTTAAGGGAGGTTTGCCGCGCGTTTGGTATGAAAGCAACCAGCGTTACTCGAAACGTTGAGGCGTAGCCTCGGACAAGATGACCGTTACGCGGTAAGCCACAGGCTTACAGCACGGAATGCGGCAAAGCCGCCTGCGGATGATGTTACTTACTGCCTCAATCAACTGAGAAACTGATCGTTTGCGAGGGGTTGGTGTTCGCAGCGCGATCGGTTGCCGACACGTGCAAGGTGTAACGACCCGCCGGCAGGTGATCGAGTGAGATCTCAGTCCAGTAAGGAAGGCGGGTTGGGTCTCTTGTCACCTCGGGCGGAATCCTGTTCGGCGCCAGTGCGACCACTGGCTGGCCACCACGCAGGACCTGAGCCCGGATCCAAACGTCAGGCGCGCCCGCAATGCGCGACGCATTGTAAACGTAGGTCTGAAAGCGCAGGACTGACGTGCGCGGGAAGCGATGATCAACGTCTACATGGATTGATTGCGGACAACCCCTTGCGCGCACGCTCCAGACTAACTGCGTTGACGTGCACGTCATCAACAAAGAAAAAGATGACGCTTGCTGGTTAGCCGTATGCGGAGACTGATCCAAGTCAGATCCCGATTGCGGTGAATTCTTTCCACGCCGCGGCTTTGAACCCCACGACAGTCATCGTGTATCTTCGACCTCACATGATCAATTGGGACACGATTCGCAAACAGTTTCCAGTTACCGAAACATCCACTTACCTCAACACCGCCGCGGCTGGTCCGTTGTCGCGCGCTACCAGCGACGCCGCGGCTGAATACTATCGTCAGATGATGAATGACGGTGACATTCACTGGGACGAGTGGCTGGCAAAGCGAGAGACGGTCAGAAAACAGGTTGCCGCATTCATCAACGCTGAACCCGACGAGATTGGCTTCACCACCAACACTTCCAGCGGCATAAACGTGATCATCGACGCGCTGGAGAGTCATGGCGAGGTTATCTCCTGCGATCTCGAGTTTCCCACCTCGACGCTGCCATGGATGAACCGGCGGATTCCCGTCCACCTCGTGCGATCGGTTGATGGCGTGGTTCGGATTGAAGACATCCGCGCAGCCATGAACGTACGCACGGGCATCGTTTGCCTCAGTCACGTCCAGTACTCAAACGGTTTTCGAATGGATCTTGAAGAACTGAGCGCGGCCAGAGGGCAACATGCGTTGGTGGTAAACGCCGCGCAGTCGGCTGGGGTTTTTGAGATCGACGTGAAGCGAATGAGGGTCGATGCGCTCTGTGCCACCGGCCACAAGTGGATGCTCTCCGGTTATGGCAGTGGTTTCGTCTACTTGTCGAAAGAATTGTTGGACGCTTCCAAGCCTCGGGCGATGGGCTGGTTGAGCGTCCGAGATCCGTATGGAGATCGCAACGACGAAGCGCACCTTCGCCAGGATGCGGCCGCACGAACCGAACTCGGCTGTCCGCATTTCGCGGGAATTTTTGCGATGGGCGCGTCGATGGCGATAATGTCTGAGATTGGTAGCGCAAACATTGAGGAGCGCGCGCTACAGGTGAATCGTTATTTGACCAATCGCCTGGGCGATGCTGGATGGGAAGTCCTTTCACCTCTGATTGATGAGCGCATGCGATCTGCTGAAACTCTGGTGGCGGCAAGCGATCCCGCAGCCGTCGTTGGGAAACTTGCCGAGCGCGGAATTATCATCACCCAAAAACCGCAAGGCTTCAGGGTTGCTACCGACTTCTTCAACAATGAAGCCGATGTTGATCGTCTGATTGAAGGTCTTGCTGAGGTCAAGAATGCGGGTTTGGCTTAAAGTCTTTCGATGAATCGCTCAAGCAATTTGCTGGGACCGCCGGCGTCCCCCCCGCAATGAGCGCCGCAGGCGCGAAGAGCGGGTTATGGAGATGCCCTCCGGGAAGATTGCGCTGAACACTCTCGACCAAGAACCCTCTACTTCTTGGATCGAAGCTTTGGCTTGGACTTTCTCCCGGCAGGTTGGGCAGCGTCATCGCCAAAATGTTCTCGCGCGAGCCTCACAAAGGTGTGCAGTATTGGCGCTTCATAGCCGCCGGTTAACCGCGCGATACCCAGCTCCCAGTTGATTTGAGCGCCTTCAATCCACCACCTGATCAGCCTGCCTCGGTCAACTTCCTCCGTGACAGACTGTAACGGAACGATGCCGACGCCCATGTCTTCCTCCACCATGCGTCTGATGGCTGCTTGCCGGCTGAGTTCCATCGACACCTGCAACGTCACCCCTGCCTGTTCAAAAAACTGATCGATCAACCGGCGCGTGTTGCCGCCGCGTTCGCCAAGAATTAGCTTTTCGCCGGCCAGGGTGAATGCGCTCACGGTCTTTTGTTTCCCGAGACGGTGACGTGGTGAGGCGATCGCTACCAATTGATCCTCGCTCAGGCGCTCGGTATGAATGCCGCGCGCCGCCACCGGCAGTGATACGAAGGCAATGTCGATTTCACCCGCCAGGATTTGTTGGACCAGCGCCTCGCTGGTTCCGGAAGCCACCGTAATCTCTGCGCGGGCGTGCTGCTTGCGAACGTCCTTGAGAAGTCCTGGCAGGACGTCAGTAGTGACCATGGCCGAAGCACTCCCAATTCGCAACCGGCCACGTTCGGCACCCGCCAGTTCCGCAATCTCCTCAATCGCGGCCTCGTGATCGCGCAGGATTTGTCTGGCCCGCAAAAGCAAGTGCTCGCCCGCCTCCGTCAGCATCACCCGTCGCGGTGCGCGCACAAAGAGTCTGGCCCCCAACTCCGTTTCAAGTTGCCGGATCTGCATGCTGATGGCCGCCTGGGTCACATGGACGCGTTGGGCTCCAGCGGTGAAGGTTCCGGATTCGGCAATCGCAACAAATGCTCTCAGCTGTCGAATTTCCATAGGTTTGTCTACCAGATGATTATCAACAGGCGTTATCGGAATAATAAATTCTTTTAGTTTCCATTATAGTCCAGCCTTACCTAGAATGGGCAAGATTTCCATGGTTACTCCCGACAGAAGATCCGCGCCTTTCCTGAATCCTCGCGTTCCTTTACGCCGGGCCGTCGTCGGTGTAGACGGCGGCGGCACCAAGACTCAGGCCGTTATTATTGACCTGAACGGGAAGGTGTTGGGCGCTGGAGCAGCCGGCCCTTCGAATCCCCTGCGAGTAGGTGTGGCAAACGCTGCTACCGCTGTTCGCGAAGCCATCAACAAAGCCTGCGAAGCCGCTCATATCAGACGCACGGATCTGGTCGCCGCCGAGATTGGCCTTGCCGGGGTTCGACCAATCGAGTTGCGCGCGCGAATGCATGAAGCGCTTGTCAGCACCGGCATCGTGGAAATAGTCGTGGTTGGCGATGCCGAGATCGCGCTTTACGGTGTGAGCGAAGGCGCGCCCGGCCTGATCGTGATTGCGGGCACGGGCTCGATTTGCTGTGGAATAAATGCTCGCGGCAAAGAAGCTTGCGCCGGAGGCTGGGGGCCTGTAGCCGGAGATGAAGGAGGAGGCTCGTGGATCGCCAGGCGGGCGCTGCGCGCAATCGCGCATGCAGTTGACGGGCGCGGACCGTTAACGTCGCTGGCAAACGCTGCCTGTTCCTACTTTCATGTTTCGAATCCGCAAGACCTTTCAACGGCTATCTATGCGCCGTCAATCACCAATGAACGCCTCGCTGGTTTTGGTAAGCAGGTCATCCAGGCCGCCAAGTCAAAGGATCGGGTCGCGAAGGATATTCTGGCGGAGGCGGGATGTGAATTGGGCCTCGCGGCAACCGCGGTGATTCGAAATCTCAAACTGGAACGCGAACCCTTTCAGGTTGGTTACGTCGGCGGCGTATTTAGTTCGGGCGGCGAGCTGGTGCTGGCGACTATGCGGACGGAAATAAATGAAATTGCTCCGCGCGCGTATCTGGCGCCGCCACGCTTTACTCCGGCAGTTGCGGCTGCTCGAATGGCGCTCGAACATCTGAATCATATCGCGCTCGCCGTTTGAAGTTTCGAGTTTCGGGGTCGAGTTCGAGTGGTCCGCAGGTCAGTACCGTCTGCGGTAGCAGATGGGTCAGCGTCTTTTTCTCGAAACTCGAAACCCAAAAACCCGAAACATCTAGTTAAGCTGGTCTCGCAGATGAACTCTGAAACTTCGGATCCGCTCCCGATCACCGAACAGGAAAATCCGAACACAGCAAACCTAAGTTCGTTGCCGCTCGCAACCGCGCTGCGTCTGATGAACGATGAGGACACGCTGGTCGCAAATGCGATTGGTTTGGTTTTGACAGAGGTCGAACGGGCGATTGAAGGAATCGTAAGCCGGCTGAAATCAGGTGGCCGCCTCTTTTACATAGGCACCGGGACGTCGGGACGCCTGGGAGTTTTGGATGCTGCCGAATGCCCGCCCACCTTTGGAGTGTCACCCGATTTGGTCCAGGCTGTCATTGCCGGCGGCCATGAAGCTTGCTATCGCGCAGTTGAAGCCTCTGAAGATGATCGCGAGGCCGGAGCCCACGATTTAAAGAATCGCGGCTTCACGAAAGCCGACGCGCTGGTCGGCATTGCGGCTTCAGGAAGGACTCCCTATACGGTTGGCGCTGTTTCTTACGCGCGCGAGTTGGGCGCATTCACCGTCGCAGTTACATGCGTGCCCCATTCTCCGATCACCAAAGCGGCGGAGGTCAACATTGTGCCCGTGGTTGGCCCTGAAGTGGTCGCCGGCTCAACCCGACTTAAAGCCGGGACCGCGCAAAAGATGGTGCTGAACATGTTGTCGACGGCAAGTATGGTGAAGCTCGGGTACGTGACCGGCAATCGAATGACCAATGTCCAGACTCGCAATGAAAAGCTGCGAGCGCGCGCCGTACGGATCATCACGGCGGAAACAGGTCTCGAGCAGGACGCCGCCGTCAAGGCGCTTGAGGCTGCTGACAACGACCTTCGAGTGGCGTTGGTTATGATTAAGAGTGGCTGCGGATTCGAGTCAGCGAGGGATGCGCTTAACAATTCAAAAAGAGTTGTGGAGCAGGCTGTGCGTCAACTTAGATCCAAAGGGTGACTGTCTCGGCGCGGCTTTGCACAATAAGTCAAATAATGTGGAACGGCTTGACCACCGCAGCAGACATTGATCACTTTCGTTCGATTGTGAGCTGCGGCTTGCTTTGTTATAAGGTCCTACTCTCCGGTGACCGAAAATTTTCAGACTGATAATTCATCATGCCGATCCTGCGAACGTTAACTGTGATTCTGGCCGTTTTCATTCTGGCTGGTTCATTCGGTATTGCAGCCGGACAAACTGAACCGGCATCTGCCAATCAGGCAGGCCAGCCCGCCGCCGGCGATGCGATTGACAAGCGTGTGCGCGCTGAGGTCGCCCAATTCAAGGGCAGGGTCAGTCTGTTTGCGAGAAATCTTGATACCGGCGCCGCGTATCAACTTGGCGGCGACGAGCGGGTACCGACCGCCAGCACTATCAAGATCGCGGTCATGGTTGAAGCTTTTGCGCGCGTCGCAGAAGGCAAGGCAAAGTGGACCGACGAGCTGGTGCTAACCAGGGAAAAGAAGGTCGGCGGTTCGGGTATCCTGCCGGAGTTCGCCGATGGATTGCGTCTTACTCTGCGCGATGCCGTCACATTGATGATGGTTCTTAGCGACAACACGGCCACTAACCTGGTTATCGACGTCTTTACTGCGGATGCCGTAAATGCGCGGATGGAATCACTAGGGTTGCCGGAAACGCGCCTCATGCGCAGGGTCTTCGGCGGCGGCGAAAGTGCGGAAGGTAAAAAAGAGGACAACAAGCGGTTCGGGCTCGGACGCACGACGCCGCATGAGATGGTAACCATCATGGAGAAACTCGAACGCGGCGAGATCATCAGTCCCGCGGCTTCGAAAGAGATGCTGGAGCTGATGAAACGGGAGCAGGGAACCAATGGCATTTGGCGACAACAATCGCGGGTTTCCAAAGCCACAAAGTCCGGCGCGCTGGATGCCCTTCGTAGCAATGTTGGCATCATTTACCATCCGCGCGGTCGCATTGCGCTGGCGATCACCTGTCATGATATGCCCGAGGTGATGTGGACGGTCGACAATCCGGCGCTCCTGCTGATGTCGCGCCTGTCGGAAATTCTGATCGAAGGACTGGGCAAATAAAAAATCCGAATGAGCGCGCTCGATCTCACTATCATCTTCGGCTACCTCGTGGGAATTGTTCTTTTCGGAACATGGTTTGGCCGCAAGCAGAAGACCACCAGCGACTATTTCCTCGGCGATCGGTCAGTGCCATGGTGGGCAGTAGCGGCGTCCATAGTGGCGACTGAAACTTCCACCATCACTTTTATCTCCGTTCCCGGTATTGCCTTTTCGCGCGGGGGCAATTTCCAGTTTCTCCAGCTCGTGTTCGGATACCTCCTCGGCCGCATCGTGATCGCATTGCTGTTTATTCCCTCTTACTTCCGGGGAGAGTTGATGACGGTCTATCAACTGCTCGATCGTCGTTTTGGCGGGAAGATCAAGGTGCTGGCAGCTTCACTCTTCGTCGTGATGCGGAACATTGCCGACGGGATTCGTTTGCTGCTGACTGCGATTGTGCTGGCTGCGGTCTATACGTCCTTCCAGCCCGGCGCCAGTGCCGAAACGATAATCATCGCTTCTGTCGTTCTCATCGGTCTGGCGATGATCATCTTCACGTATTTTGGCGGGATGGAGGCAGTCATCTGGGTTGAGGTCATTCAACTTGGCATATATATAGTCGGCGCAATCGCCGCGGCCGTGATCCTGGCTAACTCCATAGACGGCGGTCTGGGAGCTGCCGTCAACGCGGCTGTCCAACACAACAAGTTCTCGCTTTTCGATTTCTCGTTTGACTTCACCAGGACGTTTACTTTTTGGTCTGGACTGATCGGTGGCTGCTTTCTGACGATGAGTACCCACGGGACCGACCAGTATCTGGTGCAGCGGTATTTGTGCACGGATCGCCCGAAACGTGCGGCGGCTGCACTGCTAACCAGCGGCGCGATCGTGCTTGGCCAGTTTATCGGCTTTCTCTTCATCGGCGTCTTGCTATTTGCGTTCTACCATCCGTTCACCGATCCGGGGTACACGACGGCGGTTTCTGCATCTTTCCCATTCACCGGCGGCGACCGCGTGTTCCCGGATTTCATTACGCGACACTTGCCTCCCGGTCTGGCAGGTCTCGTGGTGGCGGCCATATTCGCGGCGGCCATGTCTTCTTCCCTGAATTCTATTGCGGCTACAGCGGTAAACGATCTTTACAAGCCGCTGCGCCCGCTTGGTTCGGACAAGCACTATTTGAAGGTTTCTCATTTGCTCACCCTCATGTGGGGAGTCGTGCAAATAGCGGTTGCCTTGATCTTGCGAAGACAAAACCGCTCCGCACTCGACCTCGCGTTGTCCATCGCGTCGTTGATCAACGGCCCAATACTGGGTGTGTTTCTGGTGGGAGTTCTGCTCAAGCGGGTTAGTCAGCCGCCGGCATTAGTTGGCATGCTGGTCAGCATTGCCACCATGCTATACGTCTATTTCGAAACAAGACTCGCGTGGACCTGGTATGTCTTCATTGGGAGCGCCGTCACACTGTTGGCGGCATGGCTGGCGAGCTTTGCGTTCGCAGATGCGCCTCAGAACCGGCAAGAGCAGTTGGCGCCGCGCGCCGCCGCGGATTAGTGGCTCGATCGGAGAAACAGATTAAATGACTCGGTCTTATTCGTTTAGGCGTTCAATCGTCGGTCTGGGGTTGGCAATGATGCTTGCTGCGGCGCCCGCAGTGGCCGGACGGCCAGTCGCCGCGACTCATCGATCATCCTTCATCGCTGCCGACTCCTTCAAAGTCAAGCCATTTAATCGCCGACCCTCGCCCGAAGCGTTGAAGTGGGCGGACAAAGAGCTTCGCCGGATGTCGCTTGACGAGAAAATTGGTCAGCTTATTTCCGTGGGGATTAATGCGAAGTTTCTGAATCAGGATACTGACGCGTATCGCGCGCTCAAACACCAGATTGAAGACAACCACATCGGCGGCATCATCCTTTTCCGCGGGCCCGTGTACGAATCTGTTTTTCTCGTTAACCGCATGCAGCAACTTGCTCGCTACCCGCTGCTGATCGCGGCAGACCTGGAAGCAGGCGCGGGTATGCGTTTTGACGATACCGTGAACTTTCCGTGGAACATGGCGGTCGGCGCCACCAACAATCCAGATTATGCGCGACGCCAGGGCGAGATTACTGCGCGTGAGGCGCGCGCATTGGGAATACACCACGTTTACGCGCCCGTAGTTGATATCAACAACAACGCTGCGAACCCGGTCATTAACGTGCGCTCTTACGGCGAGCATCCGGCCGACGTGGCGCGTTTTGCCGCGGCCTTCACTGAAGGAGCACAAAAGGGTGGGGTGATTGCGACCGCTAAACACTTTCCAGGGCACGGCGACACTGCTATCGATTCGCATCGAGGATTGCCTGAGATCAACGTCGGACGCGAACGCCTGAACAGCGTCGAGCTCGTTCCTTTTCGCGCGGCCATCGAATCCGGGATTGGTTCCATCATGGTGGCCCATATCGGCCTGCCACAGATTGACCCTACGTTAGTAAAACCCCTGCCGAAAGAGAAAAAGATCGGCCCTCTCGACACCGATGAGTCGGCAGAAATCGTCGCTGAGGTAGCCGCGATTCCCGCGACTGTGTCACCAGTAATCGGCAGGATGCTGAGAGACGATCTGAAGTTTGAAGGACTCATTGTTACCGACGCTTTGAGCATGAGCGGGCTGACGATTTATTTTGGCCAGGATGAAGCCGCTGTCCGAGCACTGGAGGCCGGTGCTGACATGTTGTTGAAACCGGCCGATCCCGATGCGGCTTTTCGTGGAGTGCGTGAGGCGGTGCGCAGCGGCCGGCTAACGGAAAAACGAATCGAGGAATCCGTTCGCAAGCTTTTGGCCGCGAAGTTTGATCTCGGATTGGTCAAACAGCGGTTGGCGCCGCTCGATGAGATCGATCGGATTGTGGGCAGCCCTGATGTAAATACGCTGGCTCGCGAGATTGCCGATCACGCCGTTACGCTGGTTCGCAACGACGACAATCTGGTGCCGTTCAAGGGGCTCAAGCCTGAGGCGCGCATCTTCAACCTCGCCATCACAAACGGCGATGACAGAGCCTGGATTACCGGCCCGTTTGTCGAGACGATGTCGGCCTCCGGACGCAAGATTGAGACAGTTGTGCTTGATGAACGCTCGTCGGAAACCGACGTGACTCAGGCCCTGGAGCGGGCCAGAGCTGCTGACCTGGTAATTGCATCGTTGTATGGCCGGGTTAGAACGGGCCAGGCGCGTAGCGTTGGTTTACCTGAACCGGGAGCAAAAGCCCTTTCAACTCTAATAGCAAACAAGGCGCCGATCATTGGCATCAGTTTCGGAAATCCGTACTTGCTCCAAAACTTTCCCGAGCTGCGCACTTATCTGGTCGCTTACGGCGATATGCCAAGTCTGCAGCAGGCCTCGGCGCGCGCAATAATGGGTCAAATCGACATTACCGGAAAACTTCCGATTTCATTACCGGGCCTGTACCCACGCGGCACAGGGATCCAGGTGAAGGCAACACGCTGACGCTCAAAAGGCCGGGCTAACCTCAAACTGCCGCTACGCGGCGAATGAAGCTCGTAAGAAGACCATCGATTACGTCGGAGCATCTCTGTGCAAACTTTGATCCAACCAAGCACCTCCGCGGAGCGATTCAGTGAGTCTGCAAGTGCATTCACCCTTTGGCGGATCTTTTTTTTCGCGTTACTCGTTTGGCCGCTCCCGATCTCCTCAGTTGCCCAACTCCCTCGAGCAAAACCTGCGTTGGTTTCCGTTTCCTCGCAACAACTGACGCTGATCGATTCAGCGGTCGAACAGGAAATCGCTGCACGACAGCTCCCGGGGGCAGTGGTGCTCGTTGCCAGGGAGGGGAAGGTCCTTTGGCGTAAAGCGTATGGCGCGCGCGCAGTCGAACCCGCGCGTGAGGCAATGACGGCCAATACGATTTTCGACATTGCCAGCTTGACCAAGGTGGTCGCCACTGCCACCAGCATCATGATTCTGGTGGAACGCGGCAAGGTGCGGCTGAGTGACCCACTCTCTCAATACATTCCGGAAATCAAAGGTGGAGGAAGAGAACGAATCACGATCGAACTCCTGCTCACTCATCGCTCAGGATATGCGCCAGACTTCGATCTGAAAGAGCGCTGGACGGGTTATGACGAAGGAATCAAGCGACTGATTCGCGAGCCGCTACGCAATCCGCCAGGTGAGAGATTTGTTTACAGTGATATTGGCTACATCGCGCTTGGTGAAGTTGTCCGTCGCGCCGGCGGTCTGCCGCTTGATGAGTTTGCGCACCGGAATATTTTCCAGCCGCTCGGAATGCGCGACACTGGTTTTCGACCCGGCTCCTTGCGTCGCAATCGCATCGCTCCAACCGAAAAACGGAAGGGGCAACTAAGTTATCTCGGTGATAAGCCTCAAGTTTCAGACGCGGAAGGTGAGAAGTGGTTGCGAGGCGAAGTTCACGATCCAACCTCGTATCGCATGAACGGTGTCGCGGGTCATGCCGGACTTTTCTCAACCGTCGATGATCTCGCTGTCTTTTGTCAGATGATCTTGAATAGCGGCAGCTATCGTGGTGTTCGAATCATTGCACCATTGACCGTGATGGAGATGGTGCGGCCACGGCTGGTTTCAGAAGCAGGCTGGACGCGCGGTCTGGGCTGGGACGTACACTCTAGTTTTTCCACTAATCGCGGCGATCTCTTTCCGTTGGGTTCCTTCGGCCACACGGGTTTTACCGGCACTTCACTCTGGATTGATCCGGCGACGAAAATGTTTGTGGTTTTCTTGAGTAATCGCGTCCATCCCGACGGCAAGGGTGACGTGGCCGCTTTGCGCGGTAAGGTCGCGTCTATTGCCGCCGGTTCGGTTACGGATCAGACAGCCACCGCTCGCGCGCGACTTGACCTTTCCGAATACCATAGGACGTTAACCAATGGTTACACGCGTTTCGCCTACTCCATCGGCATGTTGCGTACGATGTCATCGAACGAAAGGCCTGCTTCCGAAAGGAAGGTGCTCAATGGAATCGATGTAATCGCTCGCGACGGTTTCAAACAACTCGACGGTATGCGTGTAGGGCTGGTCACCAATCACACAGGCCGCGATCGGGCCGGCCGCTCGACGATCGATGTCCTGCACAAAGCTCCAAACGTAAAGCTGGTGGCGCTGTTTTCACCCGAGCACGGCATTCGCGGAGTGGCCGACGAAAATGTCTCGGACTCAAAGGACGAAGAGACTGGTCTCCCGATTTACTCACTCTACGGGGAAACTCGACGACCGCAACCGGAACAGCTGAAGAACCTCGACGCCCTGGTTTTCGATATCCAGGACATTGGCGCAAGGTTCTATACCTACATCTCAACCCTCGGTAACGTGATGGAAGAAGCTGCCAGGGTGCCTGTGCCTGTTTTTGTTCTCGACCGGCCAAACCCGATTGGTGGAATCGAAATCGAGGGACCCATCGCAGATCCCAACCGGCTTTCGTTTATCGCGCCTCATACGATTCCGGTGCGTCACGGAATGACAATTGGCGAACTCGCACAACTGTTCAAAGAGGAACGGAAAATCGATTGCGACCTGCGAGTGGTGCGGATGGAGGGCTGGCAGCGCGACATGTGGTTTGACGAAACCAACCTGACCTGGGTGAACCCCTCGCCCAACATGCGCAGTCTTACGGAAGCGACCCTGTATCCGGGAGTCGGGTTGCTCGAGACAACAAACGTGTCGGTGGGCCGGGGGACTGACACGCCATTTGAAGTCGTAGGTGCACCCTGGATTGACGGACCACAGCTGGCAGAATTTTTGAATGAACGGAAAAGCGCCGGCGTCCGCTTCGTTCCGATTCGCTTTACTCCGAAGAGTTCGGTTTTCAAGGGCGAAGAGTGCGGTGGCATTAACATCATTGTCACGGACCGCAACCGGTTTCGACCGGTCGCCAGCGGGCTGGACATCGCCCTGGCGTTACGGAAACTGTATCCGTCGCAGTGGAAGGTAGACGACTACCTCCGCCTGTTGGTGAATGCAGACACGCTCGAACGCGTGAAACGCGGTGAACCGTCAGGTGACATCATGAGTTCCTGGTTCCCCGGATTGGATGAATTTCGCCGCCGGCGTGCGCGTGTTCTGATTTACCCGTGAATAAACGGGCAGTAGCCCGACCGTCAGGAAGGGCTTGGTTTCGATGTAGCGATGCGCTCCCTGACGGTCGGGCTACTGCCCCGGAGCCCTTCGACTCTTAACAACACAGACACCGCGCACTCCAGGGTGTAGCCACACCAAAACGAAACAGCTATAATCTGCCGCAATTTTCCGATTCCCATTACTTGCTTGGAGGCGAACATGAATACCGCGGACTATCAGCCAGTTGACGTGCAGTTCGAAAAGGATTTGCTGGATGCAGTGATGGAGCATTCAATGCTCAAGCATCCATTTTACCAGTCATGGAGCCAGGGAAAACTAAGTAAGCAAGTGCTGGCTGAGTATGCGAAACAATATTACGCACATGTTCGCGCCTTCCCGACCTATGTTAGTGGAGTCCACTCACATTGCGACGAGCTGCAAACGCGGCAGTTGCTCCTGGAGAATTTGATTGAAGAAGAACGCGGCGATGAAAACCATCCTGAGCTGTGGCTTCGTTTTGCGGAAGGTTTGGGCGTCGACCGTGACGATGTCAGAAACGCCGAATTGCTTTCCTCAACCAGGGACTCAGTTGAGCGCTTGAAAGCTCTTACCCAAAAGGAAGATTATCGCGAGGGCCTGGCAGCCCTGCTGGCCTACGAATCACAAATCCCTGAAGTGGCCCGGACCAAGCGCGAAGGGCTAAAAACTTTCTACAATCTTTCCGACGAACGCGCCGTCTCATTCTTTCGCGTGCACGAGAGCATCGACCTCATGCACCAGGACGTCGAAAAGCAGATCCTGCGTGAACGCTGCCTGACTGTCGAGGATCGCAACCGGGCGATCTCAGCGGCGCGGGAGGCCTCCCGGGCGCTGTGGGCATTCCTCGACGGCGTGACCGCCGAATACCTGACGAGTGAACAAATGACAACCGCGGCCACGGGCTAAAGAGCCCCATCCGCGCAACTGTGCCATTAGCAAATCTTATCCAGTCGATAAGAATCTTTCGCATCCAGGTGCTGGCAGGAACCGTATGGAGCTTTCGTGATGGAGTGTCCGCCGAATAACTGCCGCCCTGCGAAACCATGCCGGCGTCGCGGTTTTTAATCGCCGCTGATGGTGAAAGAGGCGGGATCGATGGGCTCGTCGAAGGTAAACTTGCTTAGCTTTATTTCCCAATCCGCCAGAAAAGTTCCGCCTTGTGAATCAACTGAAAATTTGATTCTGTAGGTGTGTGGAAGAATCAAGCCACCTTCCTTCCTGAACTCGGAAAATTCTTCCACCATCTTGTAGCGAATTTCTCTTTCCTCGATAGTCGAATAAGAGACACTTCCGGTGGGCGCTGGGATCACTCGCTCATACTCCGTCGCCAGATGCTGAAACGTTTCCGCATCAAAGAAAACGGAGATTTCCAGATCCGACCCGCCTCGGGCCCGATATTGAAGCTCGTGCAATATCCGCTTGTCCCTCTTCTTTTGACCCGCATATTCGAGTTGCGGACGCCGCTCTGCTAAGTTCAACAGCGGCCACGCTGTCGACAGTGTTCCTCCCATCAAGCCTTCCTTGAATATCATCTGGTGTGTCATCAGGAAGTTTCCCAGCGCCGAACGCGTGCCAGGAGTGACGAAGGCTGCGATAAAACTGTTTCCATTGAATCCTAATTGCTCTCTTGGATAAACGGGACTTGGGAAACTCATTCCGATCAGGTTCTTCGAACCCTGGGAAGCCAGGACGGCGCGCCCGGCAGCTTGTCCCGGCGGCGGAGTCCGGAAAACGACAAGTGAGGTTCCAGCGATGATTCGAGTGTTATTAGACGCGCGAGCTTTGGCAGTTCCAATGGAAGCCAGGTGCCTGGTCACCAGCTCTTCCGGCGTCATTTTTTCGGAGGCTGATGAGGGTGCATCAGCATAGAGACTGACCATCATCGCGGCGGCAACAACCAGGATGATAGGAACGCCCTTCTGCGTTCGAACGAGTGGTTTGCTCATCTTATCTGTTTGAAAGCAAACAGCGAGGCAGCATAAAAATGCCTCGCTGTTTTTGGTCAATGTCCAAACCCGCTAGAACTGGAGCTTCAATCCAAATTGAATCACGCGGGCTGATTCTCCGGTTTGGACTATGGTTTGGGTTGAGGGCGGTGCGACCGTGGCACAGCACGCCTGCGCAAATACGCTGGAACGGATGCTGGGCGATCCTACGGATGCATCGCGCGGATTGTCGAAGTTAGGATGGTTGAGAGCATTGAACATTTCGGTCCTAAACTGGATTCTCCAACGCTCGTTGATTTGGAACGTCTTAATAAAACCGAGATCCAGATTCCAGTAACTCGGAGCGGTGAAGATGTTCCTGCCGGCGCCGTCAGTACCGGGCCGCGGGATGCAGAAGTTCTGAGTCAGGTCGACGCCACAAGGTAAAGCTGTGACGGCTGGGAATAACACCGGACCGGCAAACGTTTGGTTGGGAAGATGCTGCAACTGCGCTCCAAGGTTCGGGTTTTGTACCACCGCGCGCGATTCATGGCTTCCGTTGGCGCTGAATACGCCGCTGCGAACCGCAAAGGGCTCGCCCGTCATGAAGGCGAAGATGCTGTTTATCGTCCAGCCACCCAGCACCTGATTCACAACTCCATGCGATGAACCGAGGAAGCGTTTGCCTCGACCCACCGGCACCTCCCACACTGATGCTGCCTGGAACGCGTGTGTTCGATCGAAGTCGGATCGCCCGCGCTCTTCGCGGAAGTTGCGAATATCGCTTGGTGTTCTCGAGTTTGTCGTCGAGAGACCGCCACCCGATGCAGCGCCTACCGGGTCAACGGATTGATTATCAATCGACTTACCAAACGTGTAGGCCATGCTCAGTCCAAGTCCGCTGCTGAATCGGCGTCGCAAGGTAAACTGAGCGGCGTGATAGTTTGAGTCACCGCTGTTGTTGAGATATGTAATTACCCCAAACTGCTGGTTCGGTCTCAACCTGAGGCTCAGAACCGCGTCCTCGATGCGTCTGGCGAAATTTCCTATGTTGTTGGTGTTCAATTCGCCGGTGGTCGTCCCGGAATTGAGAAAGTTTGTGGCTGAGGTCGTAGCCTGCGCATTAGTTTGGCCGTTAGCAATAAACCCAGCTACGAGTTGAGCAAACAAGGGCGTCGAGACACGGTTCACGCCCTGCTGCATTTGAATGAAGGATGGAAGAATAGGCTCGACCGCGATTTGGTTGGCGTCGTACGCCATGAACAAGTGCTCGCCGCGGCGGCCGATGTAAGCAGCCTGCATCACAAACCCTCCCGGCAGCTCGCGTTGGAAGCTCAAATTCCATTGGTGGACCGTGGGGAGTTGCATCTCGGGCGCGAAGACAGTGATTGGAGGTGCATTCGTTCTTGTTTGTAGTGGTGGTCTGAAGAAAGTAGACGGTTTGACTGACGGTGCCGGCAATTGCTGGGGGAAGCCGCCGGACACTGTCTTGTTCACGTCCGGTGAATTGACGCAGCCTACCGTGATCGTGGTAAACGGAAATGACGTAGTGCAGCTCTGCACGAGTCCGGGAATTCTTCCGGCGGCGGCAGTCACCTGAAACGACGAGATGGTGTCGAAAGCCAGGCCGTAGCCCATGCGAATGACGCTCTTGCTACTGTCGCCGAACACCCAATGCAGAAACCCGGATTGGAAATCAGGACTGTACGCCAGGCCAACGCGTGGGCCGATAGCCCCGTTGAATTTGCCCTCATACCAGTGCCTGGCTTTGACGAAGGTCACTGCACCCGGTTGATTGATCACGGGTGTTCCGGTTAAAGGCGTGCCGGTAATCGGGGTGCTGGCGACGAAGACGTTGTTGCCAGGGGACGTATTAGCAGGAGGGTTTATTTCCCAACGTGCACCGTAGTTGATGGTTAGATTCGGCCGGACCTTCCATTCGTCCTGAAAGTAAAAGTTGTACTGATCCAGATTATGCTTTTCAGCATAGAGCGTGATGCTCTCGCCTGTCTTAAACGGCAGGAAAGTATCAGCGCCAAGGTCAGAGATAAACACTTGCTGGATTCTGCCCGGCAAGCCGTAGAGGCTGTTGATATAGCCGCCCAGGTTAACCAGATCATTGGAGGCGTTGATGCCGGACGCAGGCGCGAATCCTCCGCCGGCGCTGCCGAACGGGTCGCGTTGAGCCGAAAGGAATGTTACTGAAGGCGTCACGTTGATACCGCCCGGTTGGCCACGTTGATCCACGTGGCGGTAGTACCTCAAGTTTACCCCGGTACGGAAAACGTGCGAACCATGAACAATACTAAGATTGTCCAGCAACTGCGGCGTAGTAACCGCTCGATAGGTGCGCGGGGTGTTGATATAAGACTCGCTGACATTTGCAAGGTCGAAGGGCGGTACATCCGGCCAAGCGGGATTGGCCTCACCCTGCGTGAATAAGAAGATGAAGCGAGCGTAACCGGCGGTAAGTTCATTGATAACGCGCGGCGAGATTACTCTGCGATAACTGAGGGCCAGGTTGGACGTGCGGCGATAAACCTCACCCAGCGCTGGGCCGTTCGGAAAAACCTGGGGCCTGCCGTTCAAGGGGTCGCCTTTCAGAGTGTTGTAGTCGGACCAAAGCAACCTGCCGAACATGCTGTTGTTTTCGTTGAAGTTGTGATCGATGCGAGCTGAATAAGCTGGGCCCCTGACCGCTGTAGGTGGATTCCACAAAAACGCGCCAAAATTCAGTCCGTCACCGGAGGAAAAACTGTTTGGCTGGGGAATCGGGTTCAAGAGCGCGGCAACTGCGGAATCGAGTGTCCTGTTGGCGATGTTGTTCGGGTTGTTTGCAGCTGAACGGATGTCGTAGGAGCGAATACATCTGAGTTGTCCGGGAGCTGTGCAAAGTCCAATGCCGGCGATGAACTGTCCCGTGGTGGGATTTACTAGCAGTGGAGAATTGCGCGTGATCGTTTGGCCATTAATCACCAGAGGACTTGCAGGGTTTGGGACAAAGTAGCGAAAAACGCCGTTCCGTGCCTCAGCAGTTAGAACAATCGGAATCCCAAACGTCTGGTCGATTGGTTGCGTAAAGTCGATGCGGTTTTTTTGGATGCTGCCAAAGAAGAACGTTTTGTTCTTCTTAATCGGGCCCCCCATTTCAAATCCATACTGCCCCATCCTAATCAGCGGCTTCGCCAGGTTCTGCGCGTTCGCGTAGAACTCGTTGGAGTTGAGCGCCTCATTGCGAAGAAAAAAGAAACCCGTGCCGTGAAAGTCGCTGGTTCCGCTTCGGGTCGCCACGGAAATCGAGGCGCCACTGTTGCGACCTTCTTCGGCGGTCGCATTGTTTGTAGTGACTTTAAATTCCTGAACATTGTCCGGGTTAATGCGATAGAGATTGCTTACCGGATTAGGCACCGACGACTCATTAGCTTCGATGCCGTCGATGGTGACGTTATAGGCGCGGTCGCGCGCCCCGTTCACGTGGACCCCAGATCCTGCAGCCCCGGCCGATCTCTGCACCACCCCAGGCTCCAGCAATAACAGAGTAAGGGGGTTGCGTCCGTTGAGAGGTAAAGTCTCAATCGCTTTTTGATCGACGACATTACCAATCGTCGCATCGGCGGTCTGCAACTGTTCCGAACCACCCTGCACTGTGACGACTTCGGTCACCTGTCCAACTTCAAGAGTGGTGTCGACAACTAACGGCGTGTTCACCTGAAGAACATTTCCGGTTTGCTGGAACTTCTTGAACCCGGCTTGCTCGACCGTCACAGTGTAATTTCCGACTGGCAGAGAGTCGAAAGCGTAAACGCCCGAGTCGGTAGTGGTTTGTGTTTGCGAAACACCGGTGGCCTCATTGGTCACGGTCACGGTGGCACCAGGCACGGAAGCCTGTTTTGTATCCGCGACGCGTCCGGTGATGCGCGAGGTTCCCGTTTGTGCCACGGCCCCGGCAGCGGTGACGATTAATAGAAACACGGTGGTGAGCAATTGTTTGGACTTCAGCATTGGGCTCCTCCATCAAGGCGAGATCGAGCGAAGATCCGCCTTCGCCCGGTTTGTGAAAACTGTGGTTTTTAAGAAGTGGTGAGCGGGGTCAACTAATCGGCTGACCTCGTGTTCTTCCAAGTAAACGCACGTTGAAATCTCGAACGGTGCTCCAATATTTTGAACGGGCGCAGTATATAACCTGAAACTCTGCCGTCAAGATTTTTTTCAACCTTCCGTTCAAACACCTGATTCCTGACATCAACAAACCTTATCGAAATGATAAGAATCTTTAGCTACCATTATTCCTATTGCGACTCTATAATGCCGCTTCTTTCGGTCAACCGCTTTGATTCGAGCACTAACCTCTTAAATTAATAGCGTTCCAACTGAAGTCAGTTCCGGATTGGTCTGCTTTCGCTTAACGGAATGCATTCGCTGCTGCGTTTCTTTTCGATCTTCTTACTTGCTGCCGTTGTGGTGGGGGCGTGGTCAACGCATTCGCCTCCAGCCACAGCGGCCGAACCGCTGTTTGATCTTGTCGTTACTCATGCCCGCATTGTCGATGGCAGCGGCAATCCCTGGTTTCGCGCGGATATTGGAATCAGGGACGGTCGCATCGCGCACATCGGCAGGATTTTCCCCGGCGAGGGAAGGGAGACGATCGACGCCAAAAATCAGATCGCTGCTCCCGGTTTCATCGATGTACACGCGCACGTCGAGTCAATTTACAACCTGCCTGCGGCTGAAAGCTTCATTCGCATGGGTGTCACCTCGCTGGTCACCGGAAACTGCGGTAGCTCGGCAACCGATGTGGGAGAGTTTCTGGGACGGATCAAGGATGCACCGCTTGCCGTGAATATAGCGACGCTGGTTGGGCATGGTTCAGTGCGTCGAAGAGTTATGAATCTCGACGACCGTGCGCCCACGCCGGCAGAGTTGGTGCAGATGGAAGCGATCGTGGAGCAGGCGATGAAGGACGGCGCCGTCGGGATGTCAACGGGTCTCATCTATGCGCCGGGCACGTACGCGAAAACAGATGAGATTACCGCTCTGGCGCGTGTAGTCGCTCGACACGGAGGTCTCTACGCGACCCACATGCGGAGTGAAGGCGAAAAGGTCTCCGAGGCAATTCAGGAGACTATCCAGATAGGTGAACAGGCCGGCCTGCCGGTCGAAATTTCACATTTCAAGATTAGCAGCCGAAAGCTCTGGGGACAGAGCCCGTTGACGATCGGCCTGGTGCGTGAAGCGCGGGCTCGAGGATTGACGGTGACCGTCGATCAATACGCCTACACCGCGAGCTCAACCTCGCTCGACTCTCGTTTGCCGACCTGGTTGCGCGCCGGAGGCTTTGAGGAAGCGAAGAAAAGGTTGAGCGATGCGGCCACCCGCGAGCGGGTCGTCTCTGAGATGAAAGAGGCATTGATGCGCAGCGGTTTCAAAGATTTCTCCTACGCCATGGTAGCAAGCTACAAGCCCGACAGTGCGTTCAACGGTAGGTCGATCGCCGAGATAACGAAGCAGGTGCGCGGAAAAAAGGACGTCAAGAGCCAGATCGAACAGATCCTGGCCATGTACGAAGCCGGGGGTGCCGGCATGATCTATCACTCCATGAGTGAAGACGATGTGCAACGGATCATGCGCGAACCCTTTACGATGATTGCCTCCGACAGTGGGGTGCGTCAGATTGATGAAAGCGTCCCCCATCCGCGGGGTTATGGAAACAACACCCGGGTCCTGGCTCGCTACGTTCGCGAGTTGAAACTTATTTCTTTGGAAGATGCGATTCGAAAGATGACATCGCTGCCGGCTCAAACTTTCGGTCTGCGCGATCGCGGCATGCTGCGCGAAGGGTTTGCGGCCGACCTGGTCATCTTTGATGAGAACACGATCGCTGATCAGGCCACGTTTGAGAAGCCACATCAGTTTCCGATCGGTATTAGTGAAGTGCTGGTCAATGGCCTGCCGGTCTATACCGGTGGCCAAATGACTGGCGCGCGCCCGGGTGTGGCCCTGAGGGGAAGGGGAACATCCAATCTGAGTCAGAGGAAAACCTGAATTGATGAAAACTTGTTGCGGCATGAGAACGAAATTTTCATGCGGAGCGGAGGTCCTCCATGTTTGATACAAACTTCAATCAGCGTCGAATTCTAGTTCTGGGTTTAGCCTTGGCGTTCGCAGTTCTGCTGGCGCCGGCTGTCGCATCCGCTCAAACTGTTACCGGAAGCCTGCAAGGCACCGTGACTGATTCAAGGGGAGCGGTGGTCCCGGGTGTTGATGTCGTTGTGCGCAACGTGGATACCGGACAGGAGCGCACAGTCAGAACCAATAGCGAGGGCTTATACACCGCTACGTTCCTGCCGCTGGGTCGCTACAACATCGAAGCCACCGGCCAGGGTTTCGCCAGTGCGACCCGCGAGAATGTTGAGATCACCTTGAATCAGACGCGAGTCATTGACTTTACTCTGAATCCCGGAGGGGTCACCGAAGCAGTTAGTGTCACAGCAGACTCGACTCCCATTAATACCACGAACGCCGAGATCAAAGGCTCGCTCAACACTCAGGAGATTCAGAATAAGCCGGTCGCGAATCAGGGGAGCTTCCTATCACTGGCGGAAACCTTCAGCGGCTTTCAGGAGAATCCTGTTAGCGGGCAAAACAACCCGACTGCTTCATCCGGATCCTCGATCAATTTCAATGGCACCGGCACTCGCGGCGCAACCTTCCAAATCAACGGCGTCAACAACGACGATTCTTCAGAGAATCAGCACCGGCAGGGAGTTTCGCTGGCGACAATCAAGGAGTTTCAGGTCATCACTAACAACTTTACTGCGGAGTTTGGCCGGGGATACGGTGCAGTGGTCCTGGTGCAGACTCTGTCGGGAACAAACAGGGTTAGCGGCAGCGCTTATTGGTTCAACCAAAATAGCCGTCTAAACGCCACGAACAACGTGTTCGCACCTGGTTCGATCAAACCGGTGAATCGCCGTAATCAGTTTGGCTTCACTACCGGCTTCCCGATTTTGAAGAACCGGTTGTTCGGATTTGTCAGCCTTGATCGCGTGGAAGATACCGGCGGCGGAACGATCGCCCGCGATGTCTTTCTGGCCAGCGAGCACGATCCGGCAAACTGGTTCAACAACCCGGCAACCAGAGCTGCGAATGACACGCCGGCCAACCGAGCGTTTATTCAATCAGTGCTTGATCGCTTCAAGGCCAACAATATCCTGCCCAACGATCCCCAGCGCTGTCCTCGTTGTTTCAGGGGAGTGCAAAACCGTGACTTTCCTTTGAGAGATTACTCGGGTCGATTCGACTGGAACCCAAGGGAAGACGACACAGTCACAGGACGATGGCAGTACACGCGCCAGATCTTTGCTGCTGATGACCTCATCATTGGCGAACGGGCAGATCAGAACAACAAACAACAGAACATTGGTTTCACCTGGACACACCTCTTCTCCCCGCAGACCGTGGGAGAGTTTCGCTACGGACTGGGTTTGCGCACCACGCTGGTGAATATCACGGCCGGAAACGACACGCCGGTGATTCGCTTCCAGAACCCACAGGCGGTTGCCGGCGGCAGCATCATCGGCAATGCCGGCGCTTTCCCGATTCAGCGTTATCAAACGGATCATCAGTTCGTCTACAACCACTCAACGCTTGCGGGAGGCAATCACTTCTTTAAGGCGGGAACTGATATCCGGCGCCAGCGACTGGACGACCTGGCGGACAGCTTCTCGCGGGGCTTCTACAATTTCAGCAGCGGCACGTGTAACACGGTAAATTACGGAAGTGGCCTGAATTCGTTTCTCAATGGCTGCGTTTCAAATTTTCAGAAAGGCTTTGGGCCTTTTTTCCTGGAAAACAGGATCCGTGAATACAATTTTTACGGTGAGGATAATTGGCGCGTGCGGCCCAACCTGACCTTGAACTTAGGTGTGCGCTACGAGTATGTGGCCGTCCCTTTCGAGGCGAAAGACCGCATTGACTATCTCTACCAGGATGACAAGAACAACATTGAGCCGCGGGTCGGATTCGCATGGAGCCCCGGCTTCACAGACGGTTTCCTCGGCAACGTTTTTGGTGGTCCAGGCAAATCGTCAGTTCGCGGTGGCTACGGAATTTACGATGGCCGTATTTTCCAATCGGTCTTCTCGCAAGGTGGCGCAGGCTTGCGATTCAATCCACCTAACGCCTTTCAATACAGTCAAACTTCAACCACTGCAGCGCCGAGCAGTCTATTTGTTCCGAATAACTTTGCCGACCCGACCAACGGCTTTGTGTTCGTTCCCGGCCCGCAGGCCACTCGACACTCCATAACAGTCGTCGATCCCGGCCTCGAGATGCCCTACACGCAACAATGGAATCTCAGCATCGAGCGTGAGATGCCTCTGAACTCGGCGTTGCGCATCAGTTACACCGGCAATCGCGGCATTGGCTTGCTGCGCTTCGCGCAAGGCAACCTGCCGTTACATGACCCCGTAAACGGAGTGTTGGTTGCTAATCACCCAAACAATCCGGCGAATCTGCGCGGGCAGGTGATTAGAGTAGCCGCCAATGCCGCATGCGCCGGAACCAATGGCACCACCGTGGTATTTACTGCGGCGTGCCCAAGTGTAGTTCCTATCGGAACGCTTGAATACAGCCTGCGCGTTCCGCGCACCAACGAACGCCGTCCCGACGGCCGTTACGCAACCAACCTGCTGGTTAGCAATGCCTCGTGGAGTTACTACAATGGCATGCAAATCGAGTGGATCAAAAAACTCAGTACCGGCCTGAATTTTCAGATGACCTACACGTTCAGCAAGGCCATAGATACGACTTCGGAAGCGACGGACGTTGGCGTTGCCAGCGGCGACACGAACCAAACCGGTAACCTCACTCGAATTTCCCGAGGCCTGTCGCTTTTCCACACCCCACACCGGTTCACTTTCTACGGCACTTACCGGCTGCCATTCTTCAACGGCCGGCGTGATCTCCTGGGAGAGACACTTGGTGGCTGGCAAGTCGCCACCGTTGTGCGTTTTGCCTCAGGCACACCTTTTTCAGTCAGAAACACTGCCGGCGTCGATTTAAACTTCGATAGCTTCATAGAGAGTCGCCCGGTGATTATCGATCCATCAATCCTGGGTCGAGGCGTCGATCATCCGGCAACGTCGCGAGCTGCTCTGCCACGCTCCGCTTTTCGGGCAGCAACTCTGGCAGACTTTGAAAATGGGATAGTCGGACGCAACACTTTCTTCCGCGACGGTCAGAAGGTTGTCGACATCGGAATCACGAAATATTTCGAGATGCCTTTCGAAGGCCACCGGCTGATGCTGCGCGCAGACATGTTTAATGCTTTCAACCACGTGTGGTATGGAACGCCGGTAACTGATATTGCGGCCACTAACTTTGGCGCTATCACCGGGACCAACGCGCTCTACACGCCGCGTGTAGTTCAAATCGCCTTGCGTTACACGTTTTAGTAGTTAGCGATCGAGTGCCCATGAAGCAAAACAAGAAAGCATCCCTTTTGGCCGCTGCCCTTGTTGTTGGTTTCATCGGCACAGCTCTCTCGGTACCTCTATCGCAGCAAACTCCGGCAGCGCCGGATGCCCGGAAAGCCTCACCTGCTCCGCCGGCCAATGAGGTACGTGCGCTCTGGGTAGTACGGACCACACTCACCACGCCCGAAAAGATAATCGCGATGGTGGAGGCCGCGAAGGCCAATGGCTTCAACACTCTCATTGTGCAGGTTCGTGGGCGCGGCGACGCCTACTATCGATCACGACGGGAACCTCGCGCGATGGAATTAAAGGATCAGCCGGCCGACTTTGATCCTCTTGCCTTAACGCTGCGCGAAGCTAAACAGCATGGTCTAAAAGTTCATGCGTGGGTCAACACGAGTCTCCTCGCAAATCTTGATGCGCTACCTACGGATGCGAAGCATGTCTACCACAAGCATCCGGAATGGCTGGCTGTCCCGCGTCCAGTTGCGGCGGAACTCTATCGGATGCGACCCGGGGACCCACGTTATCGAGAGCGCATCGTTGAGTGGTCGAAGGCCAATCGCGCTGAGTTGGAAGGTATCTACACTGGTCCGGCAAATCCTAAGGTACGGGACCACATCTTCAATATCTGGATGGATATTCTGAAAGACTACCCGGTTGATGGTTTGCATTTCGATTACGTGCGACTGGCCAGCCCTGACTTCGATTACAGCCGGACTTCATTAGACAACTTTCGCAAGTGGTTGGAGCCACGACTGTCCAAAACAGATCGGGAGTTACTCAAAGCGAAGTTAAAGGAGAACCCGCTGGCTGCCGCGGAGATGCACGCTCCAGTTTTTGCCGATTTCCAGCGAGCGCAGATTACCTCGCTCGTCGAACGAATCTATCGCGGCGTGAAACAGCGAAAACCAGAAGTTATGGTTTCTGCCGCCGTGTTTGCCAACGATGAAAATGCTTACACCCGCCGCTTCCAGGATTGGAAGCGCTGGTTGTCGATGGGCATTCTTGATGTAGCCTGCCCAATGGCTTATTCAACCGATACGGTTGTCTTCGAAAAGCAAATTGAGATCGCGGCTACTACTGCTCACGCGGCCGGCCGGCGAGTTTGGGCAGGGATTGGGGCATATCGAATTCCGGTCGAGTCGACGGTCGAAAAAATCAATGTCGCCCGCGGGCTCGGCTCAGACGGGATCATTCTGTTTTCCTACGACTTCGCCGTGCGGCAAGGTGATCTTAATCCGGCGGGCGATTACCTTCAGCGGGTGAGTCGAGGGGCGTTTTCAGGTAACTTACGGAGATAAAAAGACCTTGTTTAGTTTAACGCTCCGGTGTATAAAGTTAAGTCTCCACAACGGTTCCGACAGCTTTCAGCTTCCACCTAAATTTAGAGAGGATACTCCCATGAACCAGCTCTTCCGTTTTGTTCCCCGACTAATATTGCTTGCCGCGATTTCCATTTTTTTGATGACCGGCTCAGTCCTGGCTCAGGAAATAACCGGGACGATCACTGGTACTGTCAAGGATACCGGCGGTGCTACTGTTCCGGGCGCTGCCATTACGATCCTTGATACGGACAAGAACATCACCGTGCGCACGGTCGTCGCGAATGACAATGGTGAGTTTTCCGCTCCGCTCCTGCCAGCCGGCAACTATGACGTAACGGTGGAAGCCCCCAATTTCAAGAAGCACGTCGAAAGCAAAGTAAAGCTCGATGTCAACCAGCGTCGTACCGTTGATGTTGTCCTTCAGGCTGGCAATATCGCCGAAGTGGTCACCGTTGAAGCCCAGCCGCTGCAGGTTGATTCCCAGTCGGCTGCTTCCGCCACCCTCATCAGCGGAGATCAGGTCAGGGAGCTGTCCATAAACAACCGCAACTTCGTGCAGCTGGTGACGCTCGCGCCCGGTGTCAGCAACGACCTGGCGGACCAGGTTTACGTCGGAACAACTAATCCGGCCGGACAGGCAAACACAGTCAACATTTCGGTGAATGGAGCGCGCAGCAGTTCGAACACGTTCTTAATCGATGGTGCCGACATCACCGACCGCGGTTCAAATATCACCATCCAGGCTTATCCCAGTGTCGATTCGATCGGTGAATTCAAAGTCCTGCGGAGTCTTTATCCGGCTGAGACGGGAAGCAGCGGCGGCGGCCAGGTGAACATTATTACGCGCTCGGGAGGCAGCGACTTTCACGGCAGTCTCTTTGAGTTCGTTCGCAATGAGCGACTTAATGCTAACGACTTCATCACAAACTCTACTGCCAATCCGCCGTTTGGCCGGGATTCCAGCGGCAAGGCTAAACGCGGGCCGTTTCGTTACAACAACTTTGGCGGCACGATTGGTGGCCCAATCTTCTTCCCGAATTTTGGCGAAGGCAATGGACCGGCTTTCCGCAAGGCGGAGAGAACGTTTTTCTTCTTCTCGGAAGAACAACGACGTGATATCCGATATCCAACGCTGACTTCGACAGTTCCTGACGCCAATTTGAGACGGGGAATCTTTCCTATTCCTGTTTGTATCAATCGAAATAACGTTCCCGGGGCCACTTGCACGGGCGCTAATATTCTTCCGGCAGGAACGCAGTTGCCTGCCGCCCTTTTGAACCCCGCAGCCGCCTCGTACATCGCGCAGATTTACGACCGACTGCCACTGCCAACTGGCGCCAATTTTGCACTGGTCTCGGCAGCCCTGAATGTTTCAAACTTCCGACAGGAGATCCTTAAGTTTGACCATAGCTTTAGCGACGACTGGTCGGCTTTCTATCGCTACGAAAACGACAAGATCCCTACGATTGAGGCCAATTCGCTTTTCTCCAGTGGCGGGAGCTTGCCAGGCGTTTCGGAAACTACAACCAGCTCCCCTGGAAAGACGCACAGTTTCCAGACCACTTACTCGCTCAGTCCGAGTGCCATTCTTGAGGCGCGCTATGCGTATTCCTATGGCGCGATTCTCAGTAGGAACACAGGCTTGCTTTCCCTGGAAAGATCAACAAACCCGGTAACCCTGCCTTTCCCAAACACTCGTGATCGCATTACCTCGGTCTCCGGTAACGGCTTTGGCGGGCTGATCAGCTTTGGTCCTTACGACAACTTTTCGAACAAGCACAATATGGGTGCCGGGCTCACCATGACTCGCGGCAGTCATACAATGAAATTTGGTGGAAACTACTCGAAGTATCGCAAGAACGAGAATGCGCTGGTCAGCGACGCCACTGGAGCTAACCAGGGTATTTTCACCACCTTTGGAACTGGCTTGCCGACCGGAGTAACCGGCAGCACTTTGAACCAGAACTTGCAACGTTGGGCCAATTTCCTGGTTGGCAATGTAGCGACGTTTGTTCAGGGAAGATTCGATTACACGGCAGACTTCAGGCAAGCCAACATCGAGAGCTACGCGCAGGATGAATGGCGCTTCCGGCCAAATGTGACGGTGTATTTTGGCGTTCGGTATTCTCGTTTTGGGCAACCAAACGATAGGAATGGCCGGCTGTCCAATTTTGATCCGGCCTTGTTTAATCTGGCGAACGCACCTGTCGTAACCGGCGCCGGCAACCGAGTTGCGGGGACCGGAAATTTCTGCAACGGACTTTTTGTTAACTCGCAGAACCCACAGAGCGCCGTGAATTGCACTCCGTCGATTTCTCCTTTCGGAGATGAGATTGCCCGCACGCCCAATCGCGACTTTGCTCCTCGAGTAGGTCTGGCCTGGGATCCGTTTGGCACCGGTAAAACTTCGGTGCGCATGGGCTATGGCATCTATCACGAGCAGTTTCTGAATGGATTTGCATTGCAAATAATCGGGGGTAACCCTCCATACCAGGAGAACTTCACGATCCTTAACACGCGGCTTGACAATCCCGCGGGCGGTGCGACCTCTCCGCCATCAGCGGCGGCCTCAACCCTCCGAGGTATGGATACGGATTGGAATACCCCGTACATGCAACATTGGTCTTTGGATGTGCAGCACCAGTTGGGCAGCAACATGGTCGTGCAAGTGGGCTATTACGGCTCGAAGGGAACACACATGATTGGCGTGACGGAGATAAATGCTCTCCCGCCAGGCCTGGCTCGGAACTCCTTTTGCGCTCCCGGCAATAACTCGTTTGCGACTCCAGCTGTAGTGCTGGTGCGCTGCCAGCCGGCGGGTTACGCCTTCCGCAATACCGCGACCACCATCGCTCAAGGGAATCCCAACTTCGTGGGCACCACAACCTTCAACGACAATGCGATTCTCGATCAGATTCGACCGTTTCGCGGTTATCGCTCAATAACAATGCTGCAGCCACGGTATAACGCGAATTACCACAGCCTGCAGCTGTACGCTCAACGTCGTTTCGGCGGCGCATCGCAGTTGAGTGCGTCTTACACCTGGTCAAAGAACCTGACGGACAATCAAACTGATCGCTCCACCGCTCCCCAGAATGCCTTCGACATCAAGAGCGAGTATGGCAGAGCAACACTCGACCGGCGCCACGTCTTTTCGGCGAACTACATCTACGAGCTGCCGTTCTTCAAGTCGCAGCAGGGATTTGTCGGCAAAACTCTCGGTGGCTGGCAAGCTTCAGGTATTGTGACTTTGAACTCGGGATTGCCATTCACAATTGTTACGTCGAGCTTTGATGCGGCAGGTTTGGGCAATAATCCCGCGGCAGTCGCCGGCAACCGGCCGAATGTTCTTTGTGATCCGAATTCAGGAGGCGCCCAGACCCTTCAACAATGGTTCAACACCGCTTGCTTCCAGACAAACCCCGCCGTAGGGACGGCGGTGGTCAATCAGGTGGGAACTGGCGGACGCGGGATCGTGCAGGGGCCGCCGACACAACGCTTCGATTTCACCATGACCAAGAATATCCGGTTTGGCGAGACCACACGTCTGCAACTTCGCGGCGAGGCGTTCAACGTTTTCAACCATACTAACTTCCGTGCAATCGGCACCAACGTTACCTTGGCAAGCTATGGCCAGGTCACAACGGTGCGTGACCCGCGCACGATCCAGTTGGGCGCGAAGTTTATCTTTTAGTGTCGCGGCCTAAACGGGTAAGGAGATGCCCGCGGCGCTTTGAAAAGCGTCGCGGGCATCAATGTTAATAGACTTGGCCGGTCAAAGAGTTGCTGTTCTAATGCAAGCATGACTGACACGCCTGTCGGAAACATCCTCCTTCGCAACGCTCGCCTCGTTCTTCCGGCGCGAGTGATCGATCACGGATCACTTCTCGTCGTAGACGGGCGCGTGGCTTCGTTTTCCGAAGACGAAATCAGTGTGACGGGTGCCAAACAGGAAATAGATCTCGAGAACGCGACTGTCTACCCCGGCTTTATCGACGTTCACATCCATGGCGCCGTCGGCGTCGACACGATGGAAGCCGGTGCCGAAGACCTCGCCCGGGTCTCAAAGTTTCTGACGAAGTGTGGTGTCACCGGATGGTTGCCGACATTCGTGCCGGCGCCCGCCACCGATTATGAGCGTTCGATCAAAGCGATCGAAGAGGCCAGCAAGCTCGAGGGAGGCGCGCGCATCCTGGGCGTCCACTACGAAGGCCCATTCGTCAACACCGCACAGTGTGGCGCCTTGCGCACCGAGTTCTTCCGCAGTTTTTCAGCGGTCGCAAACATAGATGATTTACCGGTGCTGCGTGACCACGACGCACGTCACATGATGACGCTGGCCCCGGAAATTGACGGCGGTCTTGAGCTGGTCCACCAACTGAAACAGCGTGGCTGGATCGTTTCAATCGGGCATACGCGAGCCGGTTTCGAGATTCTGGATAAAGCCCTGGCCGCCGGTGCCCGCCACATGACGCATTTCATGAACGCTATGACGCCCCTCCATCATCGGTCGCCGGGTCCGGTGGCCTGGGGGCTTCTGCGAGACGAAGTTACCTGCGATCTGATCGCAGATGGCGTTCACCTGGATCCTCAGGTGATTCAGCTGCTGATCAAGTCGAAAGGGGCCGAGCGTCTGACACTGATCAGCGATGCCATCGCACCCGCCGGGCTCGGGGATGGTGACTTTCACATCTGGGGAGAGACCATCGCAGTTCGTGACGGCCGCACCAAAAATGAGAAGGGAAGTATCGCCGGCTCAGTTATCAGTCTCCTCGACGCAGTGCTCATGATGCGCCTGCTCGGTGTGCCCGAGGTGGACGTGGCGAGGATGGCGTCGACAAACCCGGCGAGGTTGTTGGGAATTGAACATGACTGCGGAACTATTGCCGAAGGAAAGCGTGCCGATCTCGTCGCACTGACTCAGGAAGGTAATGTGCGCCTCACGCTTGTAGGTGGAAGGCCGCAGGGATAAGAAGTAGGGGAAGAGGGGAAAGGTTAAGAGGGGGCGAAGGGGAATAGGAACCTCCAGCTGCTTTTGACTCTTCCCCGGTTCCCCTTTTCACCTCCCCTTTCTTTCACTGAAACGACACTGCAAAAAACAGTACCGGCCTCGGTCGCCCGCTAACCTTGATCGCCGCCGGGCCCATGTATAGTCCGGGCGCGACCTCGCGCACCTCATCCACGATACTGTTAATCAATGGCGGATTCCCTCGACCTGAGTAATCGAGGACAAACGTTGGTTGGCCGTCGAAAAAAGAAGCATCAAACCGGGTCGCAAAGGGGAACCAGCGCATTTTTCGCAGCAGCGTAATCCGGTTAATACCCTCGCCACGCTTGTCGTCCTGGTTCTGAAACGACTTTCCTTTCCACGGAAACGTTGGCTCCTTTCCGATGACCCGCAACAGCCACGCAATTGGCCCGCTTCGTGGCGAGCGCCAGGCCAGCATCGCGCCAAGCGCATCGCCATTGAGATCGGAGAGGGCGGATGGCCGGTTTGCGGTGCGATAGAGTTCGGCGAGTTCGTCGAAGTTCATGCTGCGCAGCGCGGCGAGATCGAGCGCTGGCGCATCATCGGCAGCAATAGCAACTGCGCTCATTGGGGGTCTCCTTGATGGTAGATTTCCAAAACGTCCCAGCCCTGGGACCGATTCACTGGATAAGTACGAACCGGAATTCCATTTCAGATTTGAGCTTCCGCTTGTTATTCG
>JAXIOV010000158.1:0-13195 GCA_045403245.1 Pyrinomonadaceae bacterium
GGAGATGGTGATGCCCGGAGACAACGTGGCGATGGAGATCGAGTTGATCGCGCCGATCGCGATGGAGAAGGGATTGCGGTTTGCGATTCGCGAAGGCGGGCGAACGGTGGGCGCGGGAACAGTTTCGGATGTTGTCGAATAAGACGAGCTTGGTACTTTGAACTGGGTGCTTCGTTGAAAGCCTGGTTTGGCGCCGAATTGAGAGAACAAAGTACCAAGAGCTAAGAACAAAGATCAGGAAGTAATTTATGCCACGCGATAATATTGTGCTTCAGTGTAGCGTTTGTAAGAGCCGTAACTACGTAACGACCAAGAATAAGAAGACCACGCCCGATCGGCTTGAGTTTAGCAAGTTCTGTCGCCGTTGCCGGAAACACACTGATCATAAGGAAACCAAATAGCATTGCCGATTGCCAATTGCCGATTTTCGATTGGCGTGCAGGGGCGACCAATCATCAATCGCAAATTGGCAATCGGCAATGTCTGGAGGGGTATAGTGTCAACGGTTAGCACGTCGGTCTCCAAAACCGAAAGTCCGGGTTCGAATCCTGGTACCCCTGCCAGCGCTAAGGAATAACGAGTGTCGAAAAAGGTTGGCGATTTAATGGCCGAAACAGACAACCCAGATCAACCAATCGTGCCGCCGAGGGCGCCGCGTTTTGGCGAAGGCGTGGAAGGAAGAGACGCGCGTCGTGAGCGCGGTGTTAGTGGTTCCCGCGCCGGTTTCATCGGCCGAATAGCCCAACTAATACGAGACGTGCGCGCGGAGATGAAGCGCGTTTCGTGGCCCACGGCCAAAGAGGTCAAGAACACGACGATCATCACGCTGGTAGCAGTCATATTCTTTGCAATCTATTTGTTTCTGGTCGATCGACTCTGGTCATTCCTGATCGTCCAGCTAAATGTCTTTCTTAACTGGTTGACCGGCGCATCGTAATTAAGGAATTCCTAATGCAGCAGTGGTTCATACTTCATACTTATTCTGGTCATGAAAAGAAGGTGCGCGACAGCCTCAAGGCTCGAGTGCGTGATACGGATCTGCAGAACGAGATTACGGAAGTGTTGGTCCCCACTGAAACCGTTGTTGAAATGCGAGGCAACAAGCGGATTGAGTCGTCCCGCATGTTTTATCCGGGATATGTACTGGTTCAGATTGAATGTGATGAGCGTGGTCATATTCCCGACAACGTTTTTCACATGATCAAGTCGACGCCGAAAGTTACCGGATTTGTCGGCGGGCACAACCCAACACCGCTCACACCGCAGGAAGTGGATCAGATCGTTCACAACGTGACCGAAGCTGCGGAGAAGCCAAAGCCGAAGTTCTCTTACGCGGCCGGGGAGACGGTGAGGATCAAGTCGGGACCGTTCCAGAGCTTTACCGGCAAGGTAGAAGAGGTAAACGAAGACAAGTCGACCTTAAAGGTGACGGTGACGATCTTCGGCCGCTCGACGCCGGTCGAACTAAACTTCCTGGACGTCGAAAAAGTGACTTTTGCGGAAGAAGAATGAGGACATTGCCGATTGCCAAATGCCGATTTGCGATTGGCGGTAACATCGGGTTGAGTTCTTAAATTGGTTTTTGGAAAATCGGCTGTTGGAAAATGAGTTATGGCAAAGAAAATCACAGGTTTTATTAAGCTTCAGGTTCCCGCCGGTAAAGCAAACCCGGCGCCGCCGATCGGCCCGGCGCTCGGCCAGCACGGCGTGAACATAATGGAGTTCTGTAAGGCGTTTAACGCGAAGACGGCGCAGATGGACCCTGATCTAAAGATCCCGGTGGTCATCACGGTCTATGCTGATCGATCCTTTACCTTCGAGACTAAAACACCGCCGGCCGCCGACCTTTTGAAGAAGGCTGCAGGAATTCAGAAGGGTTCAGGGAAGCCTAACCGCGAAAAAGTCGGAACCATCTCGCAGGCCAAGGTTGAAGAGATTGCCAGGACCAAACTGCAGGATCTCAATACGACAAGTTTGGAATCAGCCATAAAAACCATCGCCGGCACTGCCCGGCAGATGGGGCTTACGATTGAGTGAATTCGGATTGCGGAGTCGCTTCGACTGCCGAATCGCATTGAGAGGGAGAGATCGCAAAAGAGAAGTGGCGGGTTCGGCATTTTCGCACCCCACCCTCTGAAATCTCGTTGGCACCTCAGAGGTAAGAAATGAAAAAGCACGGAAAGAAATACAATGCCGCGGCTCAGAAGGTCGAGGCAGGCAAAAAGTACAATCTGGATGAGGCGGTCACGAAACTCAAAGAGATTGCCTTCGCAAAATTTGACGAAACAGTTGAATTAACGGTTTGGCTGGGAGTTGATCCTCGTAAGGCTGACCAGCTGGTTCGTGGAACCCTTGTTCTCCCTCACGGCCTCGGCAAATCAAAGAAGGTTCTGGTCATCGCCCAGGGCGAAAAGATCAAAGAAGCTGAAGAGGCGGGCGCCGATTTTGTTGGCGGGGAAGACATGGTCAACAAGATCAAGGAAGGCTGGCTGGACTTTGACGCGGTGGTCTCTACTCCGGACATGATGCGACTGGTGGGTGGTCTGGGTAAAGTGCTTGGACCGCGTGGTTTGATGCCTAACCCCAAGACCGGAACCGTGACCTTCGACGTAAAGACTGCGGTCCGGGAAACCAAGGCCGGCAAAGTTGAATACCGGGTCGACAAAACCGGTGTCATCCACGTTGGCGTCGGGAAGGTTTCGTTCGACGAAGACAAGATTCGGGACAATGCCCGGGCTTTGCTGGAAGCGATTGTGAAGGCCAAGCCCTCAACTGCCAAAGGCAAGTACGTTAAAAAGGTCAATCTCGCGGCTACGATGAGTCCCGGAGTTTTGCTTGACGAAGCGGCCTACGCGAAATAGGGGTGAGGAGCGCAAATGAAAACGAAAGCACAGAAACAAAAAGACCTGGAAGCTCTTACTGAGCATTTCAAGAACGCCAAGGCCGCGATGCTGGTTGGATTTCAGGGCATGACGGTCGCGAAGGATCAGGAGTTGCGCAATCAGCTTCGCGAAGCGGGTGTGAGTTACGAAGTGGTCAAAAATACGCTGGCTCGCAAAGCGGCGGAGGGAACTCCTTTGGAGCAGGCGACAGAGCAGTTCAGAGGCGTCACGGCTGTTGCTCTCAGCGATAAGGATCCTGTGAACTTGTCGAAGGCGATCGCTAAGTTTACCAAGGCCAATCCGGACATTTTCAAGTTCAAGGTGGGCATCGTCGAAGGCAAGGTAGTGGAGTTGCGGGACGTTGAAGCAATTGCCAGCCTGCCATCGAAGGAAGAATTGATTTCGAAAGTTCTGTACTTAATTAATGCCCAGGCACAGAGGCTGGTGACCGTCATTTCGGCGGTGCCGCGCAATCTGGCAATTGTAGTAAAGCAGATTGGTGATCAGAAGAGCGGGGAAGCCGCTTAGAGGATTTTTGAATGCGGAAGACGGGGTGCGGAATGCGGTAATCAATCCGCAATCTGCAATCCGGGTTCTGCAATAGAAGCACAGGGCCGGACGCGGACAAACGAGCTTGACGATAGTCAGGTCGTCTTACGGCTTCGACGTTCCAATGAAGGTGAGATGCAAACAGCTTCAGAGGAGTGTTCCGTGGGTTCTCCTGCTGCATCAACAACAACCGTAGCACTCAGGACCCTTGAGGAGGATAGAAAGGTAATCATGGCAGCAACACGTGAAGATGTTATTGAATTTCTGAAGAACATGTCGCTTCTTGAAGCTTCGCAACTCGTCAAAGAGCTCGAAGAGACGTTCGGCGTTTCCGCAGCGGCGGCAGCTGTAGCTGCTCCGGCAGCGGCAGCAGGCGGCGGCGAAGCGGCCGCCCCGGCCGAGGAGAAGACCGAGTTTGATGTGGTCTTGCAGGCCATAGGCGGCAACAAGATCAACGTAATTAAGGTCGTGCGTGAAGTGACCGCCCTTGGCTTGAAGGAAGCAAAGGATTTGGTCGAGGCCGCTCCGAAGTCGGTTAAAGAAGGGGTCTCGAAAGAGGAAGCTGAAACGATCAAGCAGAAGCTTACCGACGCGGGTGCAACCGTCGAGGTTAAATAGTTGTCCTAAGTCCAGTGTCCAGTGTCGGTAACTAAAACTGACTTTGGACCCTGGACTTGCGACATTGGACACCTCTATCGTCGCTTGACACTCAATTAGTTACTGGTTAAGTTAGGGGAGTATTGAGGCGCTGGCGTTACTCCCAAAAAATTTGACGAAGATGAGCCGCTTTTTGGTGATTAAGCGGTCAGGGCATTGTGCGCTCTGACCGCGTCTTGGCGTCTTTAACGGGCACTCTCAAGTTTTAGATTTCCGGTAGGCGGTTGAGGCCAGGGGGCGCCTTCAATCACCAGCTTGAAATCGTCACTTCAATCGAAGGATCTCACATGTCTGTAAATCTGCTTCAAACAGTCAACACGGGGTTGGGAAGGCGCACAAGCCGCGCGGCTGAACGCGTCGACTTTTCCAAGATCTCCACGGCCGTACGCATCCCGAATCTCATTGAGATTCAGCGCGAGTCGTACAACCGATTCCTGCAGATGGATTTTCTGCCGGAGGAGCGCGAGAACACCGGACTGCAGGCCGTCTTTCAGTCAGTGTTCCCGATTTCCGACTTTCGCGGAACGGCAACACTCGACTTTGTCGAATACCAGATCGGCAACTGGCAATGTAAGTGCGGCCGGCTCGAAGGTCTTAACTACCTGCGAGCAAACTGCAAGAGCTGCGGCTCAACCATTAAGGTCAACCCGCTGGCGGCCGGTGAAACGCTCTGTCACAAATGCGGGACCTTCAACTCAGTTCGACCTCAACTCTGTGAAAACTGCGGCGAGCCGGTAGGACTCAAGCACAAGCACGATCAGCAGGAGTGTCAGGAGCGGGGAATGAGCTACAGCGTGCCGCTCAAAGTAAAGATCCGCCTCACCGTTTACGATAAGGACCCGGACACCGAAGCGCTGTCGATTCGCGACATCAAGGAAGAAGAAGTCTTCTTCGGTGAGATCCCGTTGATGACCGACAACGGCACTTTCATCATTAACGGTACTGAGCGCGTGATCGTTTCGCAGCTGCATCGTTCACCCGGAGTTTTCTTCAAACGCGGCGCCATCTATATCGCCAAGATCATTCCTTACCGCGGCTCCTGGGTTGAGTTTGAATACGATCAAAAGAATTTACTTTATGTTCGGGTCGGCAAGCGCAAGTTTTTAGCCTCAATCTTCCTGCGCGCGCTCGGCCTCTGGTTCAACAAAGTTCCTGACGGCAAGCTGGTCAAAAGCGACTCGCTGCTGGAAGACGGCGTCAAGAACGCCTCGTTTACTGACGAAGACATATTGCGTGCGCTTTATGTGACCGACGAGATTCGTGTTGAGGACGGCAAGTTGATGATGCAGGTCCCTGATGAAGGAACCACGAGTCTGGTCGGTATGAAGGTGGACTTCGATATCAAGGGTCGTGGTCCGGAGCCGATCGTAAAGTCGGGGAAAAAAGTAACTTCAACCTCGCTGGAAGGCCTGCGCAAATCAAACATCGGCGAGATCGAAATCGAAACCTCGCAGTTCGAAGGCGCTTATGCCGTTGGTGACATCGTCAACAAGGAGAGCGGCGAAGTCATTCTGGAAGCAAACAATGAGATCACTCCAGCGAAGCTCCAGGAGATCATCGAAGGTGGGATTGATAGCTTTTCCGTATTCTTTCCGGAGCGCGATGATATCGGCTCGATACTATCGCAGACGTTGAAGAAAGACGTCATTACGAAGCCGGTAGACGCGCTGCTTGAGATTTACCGGAAGATGCGTCCCGGCGACCCGCCGACCGTTCAAACAGCCTACAAGTTGCTCGAGGCGATGTTTTTCGACCCGCGTAAGTTTGATTTCTCACGTGTTGGTCGTTTGAAGTTCAACATCAAAATGGGCAAGGCGGAGCGCGATCGCATCGACGATCCGTTGCTGTCAGCGAACGATTTTTACGAAGTGGTGGCTTACGTGTTGAAGATGCGTAAGAACCCTTCAGAGTATCAGGCGGACGACATCGACCACCTCGGAAATCGACGCGTGCGCGCGGTTGGTGAATTGCTGGAAAACCAGTTTCGCATCGGCCTCGAGCGGATGGAGCGCGCGATCAAGGAAAAAATGTCGATCCACCAGGAAATGCAGACCACGATGCCGCGCGATCTGATCAACGCGAAGCCCGTGACGGCCGCCGTGCGCGAATTTTTTGGTTCCAGCCAGCTCTCGCAGTTCATGGATCAAACCAACCCGCTTTCTGAGATCACTCATAAGCGGCGCCTGTCGGCCCTTGGGCCGGGCGGGTTGTCTCGTGAGCGTGCCGGATTCGAAGTTCGCGACGTCCACCCGACACACTACGGTCGTATCTGTCCGATTGAGACGCCTGAAGGTCCAAACATCGGACTGATCTCCAGTTTGTCCTGTTTTGCGCGCATCAATGAGTTTGGGTTCATCGAGGCCCCTTACCGGAAGGTGACTGACGGGCGGGTGGTTGAATATGTCCGCATCCTTAACGGAGGCGACACAAAACTCAAGCACGGCGAGCATCTACCACAGGACGATGTTGAGAAAGCCAACAAGAAGGTCAGCGCGAGCGGTAGAAAAGCCGAGTCTGAGCCGTGGCCGTTTTATCTGACAGCCTGGGAAGAAGACAAACACGTCGTCGGCCAGGCAAACATCGAGCTTGACGAGACGGGCTACATAATCAACGAGCGCAACGCCGCCCGAAAGGCCGGCGAATTCATCTTAGCGTTGCGTAAGGACATTGAGTACGTTGACGTGTCTCCCAAACAGCTGGTTTCGGTGGCCGCTTCGTTGATTCCATTCCTTGAGAACGACGACGCTAACCGCGCGCTGATGGGCTCTAACATGCAACGCCAGTCAGTGCCCTTGTTGAGGGCCGAAGCCCCATACATCGGCACCGGAATGGAGCAGACAACCGCGCGTGATTCAGGGGCGGTCGTGGTTGGGAAGCGCGATGGAGTGGTGGACTACGTCGACTCTGAACGCCTGATCATCAAAGCCGATCATAATGTTGACGGCACGATTTCACGCGAAGTAACGGCGGACATCTACACGCTGATCAAATTCAAGCGTTCCAACCAGAACACCTGTATCAACCAGCGTCCAATTGTTCACGTTGGCGAGCGCGTTACCAAAGGCCAGGTGATCGCCGATGGTCCATGCACCGACCGTGGCGAGTTGGCTCTGGGACGAAACGTGTTGGTAGCTTTCATGCCGTGGCGCGGCTACAACTTCGAAGACGCGATCCTCGTGTCAGAGCGCCTGGTGAAAGAGGACTACTACACTTCGATCCATATCGAGGAACTGGAAATCGAAGCGCGCGACACCAAACTCGGCCCCGAAGAAATCACGCGCGACATTCCAAACGTGGGCGAGAACATGCTGCGTGATCTGGATGAGAGTGGAATCATCCGCATCGGCGCCCAGGTTAAGCCTGGTTCGATCCTCGTCGGGAAGGTGACACCGAAGGGTGAGACGCAGCTGACGGCGGAAGAGAAACTGCTGCGCGCGATCTTTGGTGAGAAGGCGGGAGATGTTAAGGACGCTTCGCTGGTTTCGCCTCCGGGCATCGACGGAACCGTCGTGGACGTTCAGGTCTTTACCCGCAAGGGTCAGGAGAAAGACCAGCGTTCTCTGGCAATTGAGCAGGACGAGGAAGATCGCCTGCGACGCGACCTCGAGGACGAAATCCGCATCCTGCGCGAGCAACGCGATCAGCGGATTCGCGAGTTGCTTGAAGGACGCAAGCTGTCGGTTGACTTGACGGTTAATCGCGAAGTAGCGATTCCGAAGGGCGTCGCGATTACTCGAGAGATGCTCGAAGGCGTCGAAGCGAAAAACCTGCGAAAAGTGCAAATGGCTTCCTCGCGGGTCGATGTCGGGGCCGAAATCAAGGAATACGAGGATCGCACCGAACGGCAGATTAGGATTCTCTCCGATATCTACGAAGAGAAGATCGCCAAGTTGCGACAGGGCGACGAACTGGCTCCGGGCGTGATCAAGATGGTCAAGGTCTTCATCGCCATGAAGCGCAAGCTTTCAGTTGGCGACAAGATGGCCGGGCGCCACGGAAACAAGGGTGTGATTGCGCGGATCTTGCCCGAAGAAGACATGCCGTACCTGCCCGACGGAACGCCGGTCGAAATCGTGCTCAACCCGCTGGGCGTGCCTTCGCGTATGAACGTGGGCCAGATCCTCGAGACCCACCTTGGCTGGGCTGCTCGTGTTCTCGGTCTTTACTTCGCCACGCCGGTGTTTGACGGTGCAACAGAGGCGGAGATCAAAGAGAAGTTGCATGAAGCGAATGTTCGAGCCTCCGAACTCAATTTGCCCGAAATCGTCAACGAATCAGGAAAAGCAATCCTCTATGACGGACTCTCAGGTGAACCGTTTGAGCAGAAAGTGACCGTTGGTTACATCTACATGCTCAAGTTGTCACACCTGGTCGACGACAAGATTCACGCTCGTTCGATTGGGCCGTACAGCTTGATCACACAGCAACCGCTGGGTGGTAAAGCTCAATTTGGTGGTCAGCGATTTGGAGAGATGGAGGTTTGGGCGCTCGAGGCTTATGGCGCGGCCCACATCCTTCAGGAACTGCTGACGGCGAAGTCGGACGATGTTGCCGGCCGATCGAAGATTTACGAAGCCATCGTCAAGGGCGAGGCAGACTTCGATCCAGGGTTACCTGAATCGTTCAACGTGCTGGTGCGCGAGCTCCAGTCGCTATGCCTTGACGTAGAGTTGATTAATAAGAAAGCCGCCGGCAACGGTGATGCAAGTGAAGAGGGCGTCGGCGAAGCGTTGATTACCAGCGCTGCAGAAGGATAAACGATTTTTCGATTGCCAATTTCCAATTGCCGATTGGACTTTGGCCGTCGAGACCAGGTTTTTGATAAGGATTAGGAACTAACCAACGCCGAAGACCAATCGGAAATCGGCAACTGGCAATGGAGAGAAACGTGTTTCGATTCCAACAAGAGAAGACGCAATTAGCTCCTGACTTTGAGGCAATTCGAATTTCGCTGGCTTCGCCGGAAAAAATCCGGCACTGGTCGCATGGTGAGGTGACCAAGCCGGAGACGATCAATTACCGGACTTTCAAGCCTGAGCGCGACGGACTTTTCTGCGCGCGCATCTTCGGGCCGGTAGCTGACTGGGAATGCCTCTGCGGTAAGTACAAGCGTATGAAACACCGCGGCGTGATCTGCGACAAGTGTGGTGTTGAGGTCACTCAGGCGAAGGTCCGGCGTGAGCGCCTGGGTCATATCGATCTCGCCAGCCCATGCTCACACGTTTGGTTTTTTAAGGGACTGCCTTCGCGTATCGGCCATCTGCTCGACATTCCGCTGCGGGAGCTCGAGAAGGTCCTCTACTTCGAATCCTATATCGTGATCGATCCGGGCGATGTTCCCGGAATCAAAGAGCGCGAGCTGCTTTCCGACGAACGTTATCGCGAGTTGGTTCGTGACTTCCCCGCTCAGTTCGTTGCCAAGATGGGCGCGGAAGCGATCAAGGAATTGCTGGCGATGGTCAAGATCGAGGAGTTGGCCACCGACTTGCGCAAGCGGATGCGCGAGGAGACGTCACAGCAGAAGAAGTTGAAGTATTCGAAGCGCCTTAAGGTTGCCACCAGTTTCCTGAAGTCCGGCAATCGGCCCGAGTGGATGATTCTCGATGTTATTCCGGTAATTCCACCTGAGTTGCGCCCGCTGGTGCCGCTCGATGGGGGCCGGTTCGCCACTTCTGATCTCAACGATCTCTATCGCCGCGTCATCAACCGCAACAACCGGTTGAAAAAACTGATGGAGCTGCGCGCTCCGGAAGTAATTGTGCGCAACGAAAAGCGCATGCTCCAGGAAGCGGTCGACGCACTGTTTGACAATGGCCGGCGGGGTCGCGTTTTGCGCGGTGTCAATAACCGTCCGTTGAAGTCCTTGAGCGGAACGCTAAAAGGCAAACAGGGTCGCTTCCGTCAAAATCTCCTCGGCAAACGCGTAGATTATTCAGGTCGTTCGGTTATCGTGGTCGGTCCCGAGCTAAAGCTTCACCAGTGTGGTTTGCCCAAGAAGATGGCGTTGGAGCTGTTCAAGCCATTCATTTACAACCAGCTCGAGAAGCAGGGGCACGCGGCCACAATTAAACAGGCGCGCGAGATGGTTGAACGGCAGGAACCCGTCGTTTGGGACATTCTTGAAGAAGTCATTCGCGAACATCCGGTGCTGCTGAACCGGGCGCCGACACTTCACCGCCTGGGCATCCAGGCGTTTGAACCGGTGCTGGTCGAAGGCAAAGCCATCAAGATTCATCCCCTGGTCTGCACCGCTTTCAACGCAGACTTCGACGGTGACCAGATGGCCGTGCATATTCCGCTTTCACCGGAAGCGCAGATTGAGGCTGCGGTGTTGATGCTTTCGAGCAACAACATTCTGAGCCCGGCCAGCGGACAACCGATCGCGGTGCCTTCGCAGGACATCGTTCTCGGGATCTACTACCTGACGCGTGACCGCGCCGGCGCCAAGGGCGAAGGTCGCGTGTTTGCGTCGCTTGAGGAAGTGTTACTGGCGCTGGATGCCCATGAAGTAACCACGCAAACGCCAATCAAGCTGCGCATTCAGGGAGACTTGATCGATCTGACGCAGGAACACGATCCGCAGGACATCCTCCGTGCCGCGGTGCAGGAGGACGTGCGTCGCGTTATCAACACCACTGTCGGTCGGGTGATCTTCAACGACTCGATTCCCGCTGGTCTGCCATTCATCAACGGCACACTCAAGAAAAAGGGACTTCAGTCGCTGGTGAACTATTCACACATTCGGCTTGGACATGAGATGACCGTCAAGATGCTTGACGACCTCAAGAACCTCGGTTTCCTTTATGCTACGAAGGCCGGTATCTCCATCGGAATCGACGATCTGGTTACGCCGGATGCGAAGAAGCCCCTGGTGGACAAGGCCGAGAAAGACGTGATTGCTGTCGAGCAACAATACCTCGACGGTGTTATCACTAACGGTGAGCGTTACAACAAAGTCATCGCCATCTGGTCTGAAGTGACCGACAAGGTTGCCAAGGAGATGTTTAAGGCGATGGACGATCGGGAGAAAGCGTCGGGCGAATTAAATCCAATCCTCGTTATGAGCGATTCAGGAGCTCGGGGCAGTGCGCAGCAAATTCGCCAGCTGGCAGGCATGCGCGGCTTAATGGCCAAGCCGTCGGGCGAAATCATCGAGACGCCTATCCGCGCTAACTTCCGCGAAGGTCTCAACGTGTTGCAGTACTTCATCTCAACCCACGGCGCTCGCAAAGGTCTGGCCGACACGGCGCTGAAAACGGCCGATTCAGGGTACCTGACTCGGCGTTTGGTTGACGTCGCTCAGGACGTGATCATCAGCGAGCAGGACTGCGGTACATTGCGCGGTATTTCCGCCAGCGCGATCGTGGAGGGTGGCGAGGAGATCGAATCGTTGAGAGACCGCATCGTCGGCCGGACGGCTCTGGAGGACGTTATCGACCCGGTAGAAGGTCGGGTCATCGTCGAGAGCAACCAGGAGATCGATGAGGACCTTTCCTCTGAGATTCAGCGGTCAGGCGTGCAGCGCGTTCGTATTCGTTCGGTGCTGACTTGCGAATCGCGTCGCGGTTGTTGCGTGAAGTGTTACGGACGCAACCTGGCTACCGGCCGGCCGGTGGAGATCGGCGAGGCGGTTGGCGTCATTGCGGCGCAGTCGATTGGTGAGCCTGGCACGCAGCTAACGATGCGTACGTTCCACATCGGTGGTACGGCCCGTCTCGAAGAATCATCGAAACACGAAGCTCGTCAGGATGGCGTAATCAAATACGTCGACCTGCAAACGGTGAAGAGCCGCAAGAGCGAACGCATCGCCATGAATCGCAATGGTTCGCTGACGATCATTGACGATCGCGGACGCGAGGTTGCTCGTTACCAGATCGTCTACGGTGCGCACATCCTGGTGGAAGACGGAGAGCGCGTCACTCAGGACCAGTTGTTGGCCACCTGGGATCCGTTTACCTTCGCGATTCTGACTGAAGTCGCCGGTCACGTTAAGTATCAGGACCTGAAAGAAGGCGTGACTTACGACGAAGAGGTCGATGAGGTTACCGGTCAGTCGCGCATGGTGGTCAAAGACTCACCTGACGAAAAGAAACAGCCGCGTCTGGAGATTCGCAGCGCCGGCAACAAAGTGCTGAAAACCTACCAGATGCCGGTGCGCGCCAACCTGATGGTGGGCGACGGTGATAACGTGGAACCCGGCGACATCATTGCCAAGATTCCGCGAGAAACCACCAAGACCAAAGACATCACGGGTGGTTTGCCGCGCGTCGTTGAACTGTTTGAGGCGCGCCGCCCGGCCGAAACCGCCGTCATGTCGGAAATTGATGGAACGGTGGCGCTTGGCCCGATTGCCAAGGGTAAACGCAAGCTGATCATTACCGGCGACGATGGCGAAGAGCGCGAATATGACATCCCGCGCGGTACCCACATCAACGTGCAGGAAGGTGACCGCGTTCGTGCCGGCGAAGCGTTGATGGATGGTCCACTCAATCCGCACGACATTCTGCGAGTGCTGGGTATGCAGCGTCTTCAGGAGTATCTCGTCAACGAGATTCAGGAGGTCTACCGCCTACAGGGCGTGAACATCAACGACAAACACATTGAAGTGATTGTTCGTCAGATGTTGCGCTGGGTGAAGATCAAGGAAGTTGGCGACACTGACTTCCTGCTCGAAGAACAGGTCGATCGTTTCCGATTCACTGACGAAAACGAGCGCGTGGTTGGGCAAGGTGGCGAAGTGAGCCAGGCAGAACCGCTGCTACTGGGTATCACCAAGGCTTCGCTCTCGACTGACTCGTTTATCTCTGCCGCGTCTTTCCAGGAGACGACCCGCGTTCTCACGGAAGCGGCGATTTCAGGACGCATTGATTACCTGCGCGGCTTAAAGGAAAACGTGATCATGGGGCGGTTGATTCCAGCTGGCACCGGCATGGAGTATTACCGCAACGTTGAGATCGACCGCGACGAAAGCATCGATCAAGTGCGTGAGCGCGAGCTGGATGAATTCCCCGACATCGTTGGCGGACACGATATTCCGGTGCCTCCTGTTCGCGAGCCTTTGGTTAAGGCAGGCGGAGACGGAGAACCGGAAGAGACTGCGGAGTAGG
>JAXIOV010000153.1:0-28329 GCA_045403245.1 Pyrinomonadaceae bacterium
TGGGCACTTCGCGGTTCTGCATAAACCACCGCCAAACGTTACCCGTTCTCGCGTTCTCAGCACTCAGCAGAATTATTCCGACGTTGATTCCAATGACGTCGCTGTCAATCCAACCCGTGTGCGGATTAAACGCATCGACAAACCCGTACTTCCCGTAGACCTTCTCTCCATACTTGTCCTTCATTGCCCGCAGCGCCGCCACCGATAATCCAGGAGTAAACATCATTGAGCCTCCGGCTGCGGAGGGCACCACGGTGCCGTCGATATCCGGGTCACGCGGTGGACCACCCCACGCGAGATAGCCTTTAGCGCTGTCGGAAGCGGTGATACCCCAGATGTTTGGTTCAAAGGCGGGAAAATCGTGCGCGAGGTTCATGCAAAACGCACGGTGAGCCAGCGTGGCTTGGATTGAATTTTCAAAGTAGTCAATGCGATCGCCCCGGGTTTCACGCCAATTGCGATAGTCGACCCAGGCGTGCGCATATTGGTGCATGAAGAGCGGCACGCCGATAGTTGTGAAATACGTATGACCCTCATAGCGATAACGATCGCGCCAAAACGCGTACCACGACTCAGGCGAAATAGGGTGTGTGGTTGATCCGATGGCCAGTAAATAGAGAATCGTATCTTCGCTGTAGGTGTCCCAGCGAGGCTTTAGAAAACCTGTCTCCGGTTTCCAACCGTGCGACAGCAATCGCGGATGGCCATTAAGCATCCAGCGAAAGTCCACGCGCTCGTAAATCTTCGTAGCCAGCGTGGCAATCTCCCGGTCGTCGCGAAAACACTGCCGCACCGTCAACACTCCACCCAACAGCAGCGCGGTATCAATCGAGGAGACCTCGCTCTGCCATCGTCTTTCGCCTGATTTGGAATCCAACCAGTGATAAAACCAACCGTGTTGCTGGAAGGCTTTATTCGCAAAGAACCGCAGTGTGTTACGCGCGCGTTCTTGCACTTCACGGCGAGGGATCCAACCGCGCTCGGCGGCAATACACATGCCCGTCAAACCAAAACCAGTCGCGGCGATGCTGGCAGCGTTGCGGTGGTTCTCATCCAGAGGCGAAGCGTCAGTTCTGGCACGATCATGGACCAGGCCTGTTTGCGGATCGGCCTGTTCCCAAAAATAATCGAAGGAGCGGTGCTCAAGGTCTTCGAGAAACAGCGCCTCATCGCGTGAGAATTTCTGAGCCGCTTGATTAAATCGGAAAGTTGAACCAACCGTAGTGAGCGGTTGAGGGATGACTGAGGTAAAAAAGCATACCAGCAATACCAGTGCAAAGATCGCCCGCCTGGAAGAGAATAGCTGTGCTCCGACTCGCTTCATTTTCTCTGACACGAGATTCTTACCACTGAATAACGTAGCGATGATCTCTATTTCTTATCAGTGGCATCGGGCTGCGCTCTGAAGACGAAGGCGAGAGCAAAGAACATCGCCGACATCGAAAATTGGGAGAGTATGTCTGTGGTGGAGGGATTATGTGAACTGACGTTAAAAAAACCCGGGGCGAGCAAGTCTCGCAGTCCGGCAATGAACCACAACACACCGGCTAACACCCACAGCCCGGTTATCAATCTCTTTTTCTTCACTTTGACCGCCTCTCTTCAACGCCTTTCAATCGCAAACGTTCCCTCGATCAAATCCTCGGAGTTTGGCCCGACCATCACTTTGAATTCTCCCGGCTCAACCGCAAAACGCATCTGGCGATTCCAGAACCCCAACTCAACCGTGGTCAGGACAAACTCAACTCGCTTCTTCTCGCCGGGACGAAGCGTGAGTCGCTGAAAACCCTTGAGCTCTTTTACGGGCCGGCTCACGGTCGCGACTGGGTCGCGGATGTAAAGTTGAACAACCTCGTCGCCCGTTCGTTTACCGGTATTTTCCACCTCAACACTCACGGTGACCTTCCCGTTCGGCGCAATACGTTGCGCGCTGAGTTGCAGGTTCGCAATCTTAAACTGGGTGTAGCTCAGGCCGTAGCCAAAAGGGAAGAGTGGTGTCCAGGCAACGTCAAGGTACTTTGAAGTGTACTTGTTCTTCGCATCAGACGGCCGGCCCGTGTTTTTGTGATTGTAATAAAGAGGCACCTGGCCCACTGCCCGTGGAAAAGTGACCGGTAACTTTCCGCCAGGATTAACGTCGCCGAAGAGCACGTCGGCAATCGCATTACCAGCTTGAGATCCGCCGAACCACGTCTCAAGGATTGCCGGCGTGTGCTCGGCAAGCCAGTTGATCGTTAAGGGTCGACCATTCATCAGCACCACGACGGTCGGCTTGCCTGTAGCCTGCACGGCTTTTACCAGATCCAACTGCCGGCCCGGTAGATCGAGTGAACTTCGCGATGCCGCCTCACCACTCATTTCGGCCGATTCGCCAACCGCGACAATGGCTACGTCTGAGTCTTTAGCCGCACGCAACGCGGCTTCAAAACCGTCAACGTTATCGCAATTGATGTCGCAGCCTTTCTCGTAGTTGATTCTCGCTTGTGGGACTTTTGCTTTGAGGCCCTGAAGAAGCGTCACGGCATCTTCCGGTTTGCCGTCTCCGGTCCATGATCCAAGCATGTCGTTTCGGCTATCCGCCAGAGGGCCGATCAAAGCTACCGACCGGGTGTTTTTATCCAGGGGCAAGAGGCTGTTGTCGTTTTTGAGCAGGACTATTGCGCGCGAGGCAATTTCTCGCGCGGCGGCGACATTGGCACCACTGAAAATGGCAGCGCCTTCCAACTTCTCATCCGTATATGGATCATCGAAAAGACCAAGACGAAACTTGATGCGCAGAATACGCCTGACGGCTTCATCGATAGTTCGCTGGGAAAGCTTGCGCTGGCTGACTAGAGCGCCTCCCTGCTGGTTGTAGTGCCGGCTAACCATCTCCATATCGACGCCGGCGTCAAGTGCCTCGCGGGCTGCTTCCGCCCCGTTCGCCGCCACGCCGTGCTTGATGAGTTCTTCAACCGCAGTGTAGTCGCTGACTACCAAACCATCGAATTTCCATTCGCCGCGGAGCACCTCAGTAAGGGTGAAATGATTGGCTGACGTAGGAACGCCGTTCAGATCGTTGAATGCGCTCATGAACGTGCCTACGCCGGCGTCAACGGCTGCCTTGAAGGGTGGAAAATAAACTTCGCGCAGCGTCCTTTCAGAAACTTCTGTGGTGTTGTAATCACGCCCTGCTTCGGCAGCTCCGTAAGCCACCCAATGCTTGGCGCAGGCGACAACCTTGTCTCGTGCCCTGTAATTTCTGCCTTGAAATCCGTTGACCCGTGCGCGGGCCATGATTGAGCCGAGATAAGGATCTTCACCTGAGCCCTCGGCGATTCTGCCCCATCGCGGATCGCGCGCGATATCAACCATCGGCGCGAAAGTCCAATGAACGCCCGCGGCCCGGGCTTCGGCGGCCGCTATGGCGGCAGCGCGTTCTACAGCGACCGGGTCCCAGCTCGCGGCTTCGCCGAGGGGAATCGGAAAGATGGTGCGGTAACCGTGAATTACGTCGAAGCCGAAGATGAGTGGAATCTTCAGACGCGATTCATTCACGGCGCTTCGTTGGAGTTCGTTGGTTTTTTGGGCCCCGCGCACGTTCAGAGTTGAACCAAGCTTCCCCTGACGTGCCAACTGAAGATGTTCGGGCCGGAAGTTGCCGTTGGCTTCTCCGTCGAGCTGTTGAAGTTGGCCAAGTTTCTCGTCAAGCGTCATTCGCGCCAGGAGTGCGTTGATTCGAGCCTCGACGTCTTGCGACCGCTGCGAGTGGGAGGAGGGCGGTGACGCTAGAGAAAAAAGTAGTGCGACGACTAGAGCAGATCCTGCAAGTTTTAATCTCATTGACCTCATATGGATTTCCCATGATTTAGCGCCATCACCCGAGCCCCCGAACCTTTCTGTCCGGGTCTTAAGGGCGGGGCGCTCCCGATAGTTTGAAACGCAAGGGCTGTAATATACTTTCGTCCTCTCCGGCTAGCCAGTGTATTCGTATGATCTTTGGTCGCATAGCAATGACGCGGCTACGTGAGCGCCTTTGGTTCCCGATCATGTTCATCGTTTTTGGGACCGCACTAACGCTCGCGCCAGTTATCGTGCGTTCACAAACAGTGGCCCGCCGTGCAGCACAGGCGAATCAGCGAGCTCAGTCTGAGGCAATCCTCTCACAGTTGCGTGAGGCCGCCTCATTGCTTCAGCAGGGCCGGCCTGCCGATGCGGAACCGATTCTCAGGCAGGTAATCCTGGCAGCGCCGCGAAACCCGGATGCGCACAACTTACTTGGGATAGTGCTTGACCAGCGTGGAGATTTCAAAGCTGCGGAGCAGGAGTACCGCACAGCGCTTCGTCTCAATCCGACGTTGATTTCGCCGCTGGCGAATCTTGGCGTCTTGCTTGCCCGGACCGGACGGTCAGACGAATCAATCCGGACGTTTGAGGATGTTCTGAAAAAAGCACCGGATCATCCTCAGGCAACGCTCAATCTTGGCCTTCAGTACGTGGCTCGCGGCGACTACGCGCGTTCGCTGCCGTTACTTGAACGCGCGGCCCAGTTGAGCGGCGATACCTACCAGGTTCGTTACAACCTGGGCGTTGTCCTCTATAACTTGAAACGCTACGACGACGCGGCGACTGCTCTTCAATCGGCCTTGGCTCTCTCGCCGGATTCGGCCGAGCCGCTGTATTACCTTGGTTTGATTTACTGGGCGCGACACCAGGACGAAACAGCCGCCGAGTTTTGGGACCGGGCGGTTCAATTGCGTCCAAACTTTCCTGACGCGCATTTCATGTTGGGCGAAGCTCTTAGAAGGAACCGTCGCACTGGCGCCGCCATTGATTTTTATAAGCGCGCCCTTGAGCAGGATCCATCTAAGTTTGTTTATTACGCCCGACTGGGTGGCGCTTACGTCCAACTAGGTCAATCCGATGAAGCGCTCGATGTTTTTCGTCGGGCCCTGCAGCGCTTCCCCGGTTTGCCTGAAGCTCACTACTTTGTCGGCATCGCGGCGCGAGCCAGGGCTGATTATCAACTAGCAGAAACGGAGTTTCTTGAATCGCTCCGATTGCGGCCAGACAATGTTGATGCGCTGGCGCAACTGGGATTCATAACCGGGGAACGGAACCGTTACGGGGAAGCGGAAAAGCTATTGCGGAGTGCGATCGCGATCGACAAGAAACACTTTTATGCAAACTACGATCTGGGACGACTCCTGGTGAAATCAAAACGGTTTGCAGAAGCCCTGGATATACTCCGCTTCGCGGCAACCCTCAAGCCCAAAAATCCCAGCGTGCATTACCAGCTGTTCATTGCATTGTCACGGCTGAAACGAGAAGCGGAAGCCGATCGCGAACTGGCAATTTTCAAACAACTCGACGAGGAGTTGAAGACCCAACCGCACCAGCCTGACGATCTTGAACTGGAAAACCCAAGCGCTCCCTCGCCGGTTCCACCAGCCCGATAAGCTCTGGGTGCTTAGTTGCGGCGTCCGGAAACTGCTGCGGCCGCTTTTTTCACCTTGCCGTGGCCTCAGAAGCTAAATCGACCTTGAAGCTCAATCACCCGACCAGCCAACGCATTCCTGGCACGACCAAAATCCGGGTTATCAACCACCGGCGAAAAGAAACCAAAGGGGGCCAGATTCAAGTTGTTAAAGGCATTAAAGAAGTTTGCCTTGAACTCAAAGTAAGCTGCTTCACCGAGGAAGCCGGGCAGCCCTGTTCTTTTTGCGACGCTCAGGTCAACCGCGAAGTACTTTGGTCCGCGGAATGAATTTCGCCCAATCCCCGGGAGCAGCGTCCCGCCAGGATTGTTTTGGTCAAAATACACCAAGCCCCCACCGGGGAAATTACCCCCCGGCCGGATAAAAGCATCGTTGCTGGTGTCATCCAGCGCGCCTCCAAAATAATGCGGCGGGCGGGAGGGACAAATGAAATCCTGTGAACCCGGCGCTCGGACGCACTGTCCAGTGTGCGGGGTCCACGGGAAACCGGTGTGCGAGGTTAAGATCCCATTTATTTGCCACCCGCCCAGTGCTTTACCGAGGGCGTCCCTGCGATTTCTGAAGATTGGCAGGTCCCACAGGCCCGACAGCGTAAAGTTGTGTCTGACATCGTAGTCTGACGGACCACGCTCCTGGCGCAAGTCTTGCGGAAATGTCTGGTTGGTAACGGCGCCTGGTCCTTCGTTGGAAAGCGTGTCGATCGATTTGGCCCAGCGATAAAGGAAATCAAACTGGAGGCCCCTTGAGAATCGACGCGTTAGTCGCGCATTCAGGGCGTTGTAGTTTGCATTCACGTCGGGAGTTGGGATGAAAACGGCAAACGCAAAGAAGTTTGACGGAATCACCGGCTGCACAAATCTTTGATTGACGAGACGGATGAGCTTATGGCTGGAACTACCCTGATAACCGACGTCCGCCACCAGTCCATGTGGCAAAGCATACTGGCCTTCAAAGGAGTAACTGTAGACATAGGCCGTGGGAGTCTCCGGGAGCGCGCCATAGATCTCGACAGTTCGACCAACTGGAGCCCCAGTTGCCGGGTCAATACCAGTGGCCAGTGCGGGATTCGCGGGGTAGCTGAATGGTGAATTACTTGAACCCAGCGTGTAGAGGATCTGGCCGCCATTAAACGGAGTGCTAAAGTCACTGGCCGATGTGCCGCAGCAGATCTGGTAGCGCGCAAAAAAGGGCGGATTGCCGCGCGAGTTTGAGAAGACCCCTGTAGGAATGCGGTTATAGCTGACAGCAAAGCCGCCCCGGAGCACCAGCTTGTCTTGCAGACCAAGATGTTTGGGACTGTAAGCAAATCCCAGCCGCGGTGCGAAGTTGTTGCGATCAGGGTTGTAAAGTTCGCTTGTCGGAACCACTCTGGAGCCTACCAGACCACCGCCTGGGCCAAAGACGAAATTGGCGATTTTGTTGTCCCTCTCTTTAAGAACATTAAAGTATTCGTAGCGCAGGCCCAGCATCAAAGTTAAGTTGGGACGAACCTTCCATCCGTCCTGGACAAACAATCCATAACCGCCGCTAGTGAAATGTCGCTGGGCGTCCGCTGCACCCCCGGTGCGCGGATCCGCATTGATTTGATAAAAAAGCGGAGTGTCGTTGGCGAAGTTGAAGAGGCCGGCAAACGTAAACAATGGACGCGATCCACCATTGAGATTGTCGTTATTCAATTCCCTGCGGAATTCGCCACCAACTTTCAACACGTGATTGCCAAAAACTTTGTTTAGCACATCTCGGAACTCAAACGTGCTCTCCGAAAAAATACCGGGAGTGGTTTCCGCTTGGTTCGCACCAAACCTTATGCGCCCGTCTCTGAGCAGATTCTCAATCTCGATGCGGGGGATGCCGAAGTTTGTCTCTCTCGCCGATTCGACCTCATTGAAAGCAAAGCGTGTGAAATTAAAACGCGCTTCATTAAACATGGTGGTTGAAATGATGCGGTTGTAAAGAAAGGTGAAGGCCGTGTTGCGCGGCGTGCTTTTAATGTCGGCTTGTGGACGAGCTGCAGCCCCGGAGTCGCTGCCCACCGAATTGCCGCGAGTAAGGTAGGTACTGAATGCGATTAGATCGTTTGAGGTGGGCGTGAAGTCGAACCGGGCATTGTATTGATTGGGCCGGCTGCTTCTCGGTGCGGCAATGATAACCTTCTGAATGTCCGCAATGCCATCGAGCCCGCCGCCGCTGAGATCAGCGAAACTTATGTATTGCCCCAAAGCACCGGCAGGCGAACCAACGTCGAGCCCGCCAGCAACAACTTGACAGGGACCATTAATATCACCACATGACGGCGTCAAGACCGCGCCAACCCGCGGAGCAACGCCGTCGGAGCCCAAAATGCTCGCCGACAAGCCGCCCGGACGGAGGCTGATAATGTTTTGGCGAAAGAGGGCGGTCTCGACATAGGTTGTGGTATTAGTGGTGCTGTTTTCGCGTAGACCCTCATAGGAAAAAAAGAAAAAAGACTTGTTCCGGCCGCCGAACGTGGATCGGCCGCCCTCGCCGAACCGCGGCAGAGGAAGAGGCCCTCCCAAACTCCCACCAAATTGCCGAAAGAATCGATCGACTCTTTCAGTAAATCCCCGGCCAAAGTCATTGGGATACTTGTTAAAGGAGTTAAGCTTCGGGCTGTTGTATTTCAGGAAGGCGCTGCCATGAAAGTCGTTGGTCCCGTTTTGCGAGACCACCTTAATTTGCGCGCCTGAATTTCTCCCATCCTCTGCCGAGTAGGTGGTCGACGTGATCTGGAGTTCCTTGACCGATTCCTGGTTAGGGGTCACGACTGCGGCGCCGCCATGAGTGAGACTGTTTACGCTCACGCCGTCAATCTGAAAGTTATTTGCAGAGATGCGTTGACCGTTCGCCGAGATTTGCGGCTGATTTTCAACTTGAAAGATGGAATTATTCGAAGCACCAGGCCCCGTGTCGGTACCGGCGTTAGGCAGGCCGGCTGAATTGCCATTGCCGCTGCGCGCGGAATCTCCAAAAATACCTGGTGTCAAACGTGCAAGTTCGTATGGGTCTCGCCCGACTTGCGGTAGACGCTTGACCTCTGCCTCGGTAATTCCCTTGGCAACGTTCGCGTTCTCAGTTTCGAGAAGCGAGATCGCCTCGTCGGTAATCGTGATAGTCGCGGAGACCTCGCCAACCTCCAGAACAACGTTTAGTCCCTGAACATTCTCGGCGCCAACGGTAACGTTTTCGAGGACACTCTTCTTGTAACCCGACTTTTCTACCGTGACCGAATATTTGCCGGGAGCTAAGCCGGAAATGCGATAAAAGCCCTCGCTGCTGGTGGTAGCCTCCTGGATCTTTCCATTCTCCGTGTCGGTTAGCGTGATTTTGGCGTCAGGCACCAGGCCGCCACTGGAATCCGTGACAGTGCCTTGAACTCCTGCTTTGAATTGCGCCTGGGCTGTCCCGAACGCAAACAAAAGGAAAAGCGCGCACAACAATACGCGGAGTAAACTAGACGTGATTCGTTTCATTGGAAGGCCCTCCCCAGGCCACTTGATTTCGCAGTGCTTAAATTAACGCCCTTGACTTGGTCAAAATTATCCAAAGAGTTGCCCGAAAAGAGTCAACCCTTGCTTTCTGGAGGAACCAGATTGATTAAACTCTTGCGTACACTACAATTGGGGGAGGGGTTTTATCTGTGCGCTAGCACACAAAAGATACCGTGATTAATATCACCAAAAAGATAAAACTTCAATATGTTTCGATTGCAGAGTCTGATAAGCTGAGCGCTTTAACCCAGCACGTTATTCATAGAGCATCACTGTCCCACTTTCCCAAAAAGCCGGGTCAGAACTGGAGTTGGAAAACGATCGCGCGCCACCTGTCGAGGCGAAGCGGGCGCCTACAATAGCTCCATCATGGGCAGCCAGTATGACTAGCCAGAAAGGCATTTTCTTGAGGCGTGCCCAAGCCCCGGACCTTGGAGTGATTTCTCGCGCGCTACTGATGCAAGATTCAGATGTTGCTCTCGTCAGGTTTGCATAGGTGGGTTGACCTCCGTCCGTTCCTGATTTAAAGACAACAACGCAATGCTTCGACCATTCGTCATCTCGACAATAGCGCTGTTAAGCTGCCCGGCTTTGTTTGGGCAGGCAACTAACAGACCTGCTCCCGGGGCGCCGGGTCTTGATGCACACTGGCCCAGCGCGGCTAAGAATGGCTTTGGTACCTCAAACACGCTTGCCTCGAAGGTCTGGTTTACTCTGAACAACGGTGTGATGACGGAGGTCTTTTACCCCCGGCTCGACGTGCCAAATGTTCAGACGTTGCAACTGATCATTGTTGGCTCCAATGTGGAGACTGAAAGTGAAGACACAACTCATCGTCTTGAGCTGGTCGATCCCCGCGCGCTCACTTTTCGACAGATCAACACCGCCAGGGGTGGCGATTACACAGTCACGAAAACTTACGTTACCGATCCCGAGCGCAACACAGTCTTGATCCGGCTTGAGTTTTCCAGCCCGGTAGCGAACAACGTTTACGTCTACTATGATCCTTCACTGAACAATAGCGGCATGCACGACTCTGCCTGGATCGAAGGTGACGCGCTCCTGGCCCGCGACGGCGACAAAGCTTCGGCCTTGATTTCAAGTACGGGATTCGCATATTCGGACGAGTTCTTCAGAGCGAACCTGAAGCCGTCGGATCGGGCCACGAGTCTGGCAGTTTCCAACGGCTACCTTGGCTCAAGTGATGGCCTCTCTGAGTTGAAAAAGAATTGGAATCGCTCTGGCTTTACGCCGTATCCGCGTGCGGACAACGGCAACGTTGTGCAGGTGGCGGCGTTGAAAGGTTTTCAAGGTTCGACGGGAAGTCCGATACGACGTTGCACGCTTGCGTTGTCCTTTGGCAAAACGCCAGGAGAGGCCGTGCTGAATGCGCGCGCCTCGTTGCGGAAAGGATTTGCACGCGCCCGGAGCGAATATGAATCGGGCTGGCACGCCTATCTCAAGAGACTTAGACGCGTCGAACCAGAATATCAGCGACAGTTCAACGTGGCGGCTCTAACGTTGAAGGGACTCGAAGACAAGACCCATCCCGGCGCGATGATCGCCTCGCCCTCAGTCCCATGGGGTGGCGGGCCAAACGCCAACGAACCTACGATTAGCGGTTATCACGCCGTCTGGTCACGCGACCTTTATCACGTGGCTACCGCTTTTGCAGCCATGGGCGACCGCGCCAGCGCCAATCGCGCGCTGGATTATCTTTTCAAAGTGCAACAGAAACCGGACGGCAGTTTTCCGCAAAACTCGTGGGTCGATGGACGCGAGATTGGCGGTGGTCTACAGATGGATCAGGTCGCGTTTCCGCTCGTGCTTGCTTACCAGTTTGGACGGACTGACAGAAACACCTGGGCCAAACACATAAAGCCTGCCGCCGATTTCATCGTTCGGAGAGGCCCATTTACTCAGCAGGATCGTTGGGAGGAGAAACCGGGTTACTCGCCCTCGACAATCGCTGCGGAGATTGCCGGTCTTGTTTGCGCGGCGCGAATTGCATCTGTTAATCGGGATTACCTCTCCGCCGAGACTTATCTCAAGACGGCCGACGAATGGGCCAGAAATGTGGAGCGCTGGACTGCCATGGAAGGTGAGCCTGGCGGCGGCCGTTACTATCTTCGTATCACTGAAAATAATGACCCAAACGATGGGGCGAGATTAGAGATTAATAGCAGCAGCCGCGTCGTCGATGAACGTGTTATTTTGGATTCCGGATTTCTTGAGTTGGTTCGACTGGGCGTAAAGCGGGCAGATGATCCATTGATAGCGGCATCGCTCGCTCGGGCCGATAAGTTAATCAAGGTGGAAACTCCCAATGGTGCCGGCTGGTACCGCTACAATCTTGATGCATATGGCGAGACGTCAGAGGGCGGTGGCTATGACGGCCGCAATGGGGTCGGACGCTTGTGGTGTTTGCTGACGGGCGAACGTGGCGAATATGAAGTTGCGCGCGGCGACTTTGCAGCCGCCAGAAAGCGGCTTGATACGATGATGGCGTTTGCGAACGACGGGATGATGATTCCCGAGCAGGTTTGGGATCATGCGAGGAATCCACGCCCCGAATTTCGTTTTGGAGAGGGCACAGGATCGGCGACTCCGCTGGCATGGTCTATGGCCCAGTTTATCCGTCTCGCCATCAACGTGAAACAGAGACATAATGTTGAGACTCCAGGCTTGACATCGACCCGCTATCTGAAAGGGTCAACAAAGAACTGATGGTTGGTGCAAACGATAAACCAAACGGGCCCAAATCCGAGTTTGTTTTCGTGGCGGATCTGGGAGGCACGCACCTGCGAGTGGCGGCAGTCGATTGCTCAGGAAAAATCCATTGCCGGCGAATGCAACAGACGCCGCAAGTGGAAAAGCCAAACGAGATAGTTCAGGCGCTGATCGAAGCTGCTCACGAGTGTGAAGCTTCAACTGCCCGGCAGGGTGGCGTAATTTCCGCCGTGTCCGTGGCTGTTCCCGGAACCGTCAACGCCGCCGAAGGCGTCGTTGTGAAGGCTCCCAATGTCCCCTGTCTCGACGGATTCCGGTTGGCTGCGGCACTGGAGAGCGAGCTTAAGTGGCCGGCGATCCTTGAAAATGACGCAAATGCCGCCGCAATTGGAGAGATGTGGAAAGGCGCCGGACAGGGGTTTCGCACAATCATTTGCGTAACGCTGGGTACGGGCGTCGGCGGCGGGATCATTCTGGATGGAAAACTCTGGCGCGGCGCTGACGGGTCGGCTGGAGAAATCGGACACATCGGCGTGGATCCGTTTGGGGGCGTTGCTTGCACCTGCGGGAGTCGTGGTTGCCTCGAAGTCTATGCATCAGCGACGGCGATTGTGCGTATGACCCGGGAAGCGAGGCCGCGTTATCCGAATTCGTCGCTACACATGACCGAGGATTTGACTTCGGAAAAGGTTTATCAGGCGGGCCGCGGCGGCGATGAGCTGGCGCTGGAAGTCTTCCGGCGCATGGGCGTTTATCTCGGAATCGGCGTCGCCAGCATGATCAACGTGCTCAATCCGGAAGTTGTGTTGATCGGTGGTGGATTGTCTAACGGATGGGAACTATTTGAACAACACATGCGGCAGCAGGTCATGGAACGTGCCTTTCCAATACCGGCACGGCGCGTCAAGATTATACGCGCCCAATGTGGCGACGATGCCGGCCTGCTTGGCGCAGCGCGCCTGGCGTTTGTGGGTTCAGCGTAACGCAAACTGTTAGTTTGCGTCAGCTAAAACCCAGTCCACGCTCCGTGTAACCACACCAGCAAACTAACAGTTTGCTCTTCGACCAGGGGTTCATATGAAACGATGCTTCGCAGTCCTCTGTTGCCTTCTCAGTCTGGTTACCGGTGTCATCGCCCAGGACATCACGAAACTCGAGAAAATCGGTCCGGTGTCCAGCTTCACAAAGTCTGACAACGCCGTCGTCTTCAACTGCAAGGATCAGTCGCAGGTCCAGGTAAAACTTCTCGCCCCTGATCTTGTACGCATCCGGGCCGCTTTTGGAAAGCCCATTCCCGCCACCGATCATTCCTGGGCTATCGCTAAAACTGATTGGCAGACTCCGCGTTGGAGTTTGTCCGAAAGCGCTGAGTCCATTCGGATTGCCACCGACGAGATCGAGGTGGTGGTCAATCGCTCGCCTCTGCTCATTGAATTCCGCGATGCCAGGACGCACGCGTTGCTCAATGCTGATGAACAGCCGATGGCTTACGATGGCGCCGGCTTGTTGAAAGAGATGATGTTTGATGCTCAGGCTGGTCGCTTTGTCGCGGCCTCGAAGAAAGTAGGTTTTGACGAACACTTTTACGGCCTGGGCGAAAAAGCAGGGCGGCTGGACAAGCGGCGAAGTGCATTCGTTAACTGGAACTCGGACACTCCGGGATACACCGAAGGGAAGGATCCGATTTACCAGACGATCCCTTTCTATACGGCCGTCCAAAACGGAGTCGCCTACGGCATCTTTTTTGACAACAGCTACCGCAGCTATTTTGATTTTGCCCGGTCGTCGCAGCAGCGTATGTGGTTTGGCGCCGAAGGCGGCGAGATGAACTACTACTTTTTCTACGGACCCTCGCTCAAGAAGATTCTCAGTCGCTACGCGGACCTCACCGGACACATGCCAATGCCGCCGCTGTGGGCGCTTGGCAATCAGCAGAGTCGCTGGAGTTACTATCCCGACACCATGGTCGAAGAGGTTGTACGCGAGTATCGCAGGAGAGACCTGCCGCTCGATGTGTTACATCTCGATATCGATTACATGCAGGCGTACCGGGTGTTTACCTGGGACCGAAGTCGTTTTTCGAACCCAAAGGCGCTAAGTGAGAAATTGGGAAAGCAGGGGGTCAAGCTGATCACGATCGTGGATCCCGGAGTCAAGTATCAACCAGTCCCCAAAAACACTTCCCTGGTTACCTCCATCACGCCAGAACTCGAGCCCCAGGAGCCGCGTTATTACGTTTTTGATCAGGGGATCGAGAAAAAATATTTTCAAAAGCGAAAGAGTGGCGAGCTTTTCATTCCGAGAGTTTGGCCGGGCGAAAGTGTCTTTGTTGATTTCACGCTTCCAGCAGCGCGGGAATGGTGGGGCGGTTTGCATCGCGCCTACACTGACAATGGCGTGGCCGGCATCTGGACTGACATGAACGAGCCATCAGACTTCGTTGACCAGACCGGGAAGAACCAGATGGATGTCGTCAGTCACGACGAAGGCGAAAAATCAACCCACGCCAAGAACCGCAACGTGTTTGCCTTGCTGATGGCCCGCGCCACCTACGAAGGACTCGAGCGGCTGCGACCAAACCAAAGACCATACATCATCACCCGCGCTGCCTACGCAGGGATTCAGAGATATTCGACGATGTGGACAGGCGATACGAACAGCACCTGGGAGGCGCTCGCGCTGAACATTCCCATGTTTACTTCATTGGGTCTCTCTGGCGAACCCTTTATCGGCAGTGACGTAGGTGGATTTATGGGGCGAGGGAACGGTGAACTACTTGTTCGATCTTACCAGGTTAGCTTTCTGGCGCCGTTTTGCCGGAACCACAAAGTCATCGACGGTTACGACCAGGAACCATGGCGCTTTGGAAAACATTACGAAGACATCATTCGCAAGTATTTGAAACTGCGATACCAGTGGCTGCCCTTCCTTTATACAACTTTGGAAGAGGCGCACCGCACTGGTGTGCCGCTGTTCCGCCCGCTGGTACTGAATTACCAGGATGATCCAAACACCTACAATCTTGATGACCAGTTCATGATTGGAAACGACTTGCTGGTGGCGCCGGTGCTCAAGCCTGATGTCACTCGCCGTCTGGTCTATTTGCCGAAGGGCACCTGGTACGACTACTGGACCAACAAGAAGTACACGGGCCAATCGACAATTCTCGTGGACGCACCGTTGGACACCGTGCCGATGTTTGTTCGTGGCGGGGCGATTATTCCGGCGGGTCCGGCGCTCAACTACGTCGGCGAAAAACCGGTGGATCCAATAACTTTCAGCATTTACGCGGACGAGAATGGTTCGGCATCGGGAACGTTGTACGAAGACGACGGGACGAGTGTCGGTTACCGGCAGGGAGACTTCCGACGCACGAGTCTGAGAACCGAGCGAACCGCGGCTGGTAACACACTCACACTGGCGGCGCCGGATGGTCGTTACAATCCGGGGCCTCGCCGTCTGAGTTTCACAGTAAAGTCAGGTGTGCGCGCGGGCAGGGTCGTAACCGTGGCCGACGATGGAACTGCGCGTAAGCTCGTGATCAACTAGACTAGAAAAATCAGCACGAGGAATCCTATCGATGACCTGGATCAAGACCGTTTCTCCCGAGGACGACGAGGAAGTTCGCCTTGCGATGGAATCGCAACGTGAGCTGTATCCAGTGGAATACGCCGAGCCAGTTCATCCCACCCCGGACGGACAGTCGTCCAACATCGTGGCCTCTCACAGTCTTATTCCAAACGCTCTCCGCCACGCCTTCGCGACCTTCGGTGTTTTGATGTCACCGGAATTGCCTCTCAGCCGGCGACAGCATGAGATGATTACCACCGTGGTATCGGTCGCCAACCGTTGTCATTATTGAATCGAATCCCACGCAGAGTTTCTGCGTCGAGTCACCTTAGATGAAGACCTGGTGAAGTCCTTGCGGGAAGACTACAAAACCGCACCCATCACCGAGCAGGACCGGGTGATGCTTGATTATGTGGCCCAGTTGACGCGCGATGCCACCCGCCTGAGCAAACAAGATCATGAGCGACTGCGCGCGGTAGGATTTGACGACCGCGGGATTCTGCAGATAACGCTGATCGCTTCGTGGTTTAACTACATCAACCGCGTGGCCGATGCGCTGGGCGTGGGTAGGGATTGATTCCTATTCAGGACTGTCAGCATTCTGAAGCTCGCGGGCCACTCGTAGAAATGCCCGCGCCGCGTGCGACAAGGTGGCACTCTTCCGATAAACCAGATACAGCTTTCGTTCGAGCTTCATTTCGCGCACCATGAGGGCCGCGACCTGCCCGCGGGCAATTTCCGCCTGAGCCGTCAGTCTCGGGACCAGCGCCACGCCCATGCCGCGTTCAACGAACCTCTTGATCGCTTCGAGAGTCGGCATCTCCAGCGAAATATTCAAGGGCGTCCGATGTTTTTCAAAAGTTCGCACCACTTTTTCTCGATAGGGCGAAGGAACGTTGTGAGCGATGAACGATTCAGCGCCAAGCTCGCGGACGGAAACTACTTTCCTGGCTGCCAATGGGTGATTGACCGGAACGATCAACGCCAGGTGGTCCTTCAAGACCGCGACCGAGGCAATTGCCGGATCGCTTGGCTTGAACGAAACTATCCCGATCTCCGTTTCCCGCGCGAGAATCTCTGACGAAATGCGACTCGCCAGACTTCGTTTGACCTCGATCTTGATATGTGGATGACGCGCGCGAAAAGCCGACAGCAGTGGCAACAAATACATCACGGTATATTCATTTGCGCTAATGCTTAATTTACCGCGATGGAGGTCCTTCAACTCCTTAATCGCTGCGCGAGCAGTGTGCCGCAAGTTGAGCATCTGTTGCGCGTGATCAAAGAGCACGCGGCCCGCCGCCGTCATTGTTCCGTCCTTTGATGAGCGATCAAAGAGCGGCTCGCCGATCTCCACTTCCAGCCGCCGAATCGCCTGACTGATGGCTGGCTGGGTCCGGTGGAGTCGCTCGGCTGCCCGAGAAAAGCTCTTTTCCTGCGCAACCGCTATCAGCACCTCAAGCTGGTTAATGTCCACGTGCGGAACCCCCCCTGACGAAAGCACTGAGGTCAAATCTCGCCGGTTCGGGCGACCCATCACTGGGATCGCTTATTCCTTTCCGGGCCGGGACCGTCGGCCGCTCTCGCTTATCGAAACCCAAAGCCTGCTTTATGGTATCACGGTATCTTATGTTCTCATAGAAATTATAACTTTGACTCTTGAGCGGCAAACCCCTACCATTCGGCCCTTACTGGAGGGTTGCGAAAAATGGCTAACGGACGAATCGCAGTGTTTGACACCACCTTGCGTGACGGCGAGCAATCTCCTGGTTGCTCCATGAATCTGGCCGAAAAGGTCCGCATGGCCCGCCAGTTGGAGACACTTGGCGTCGACATAATAGAAGCGGGTTTTCCAATCGCTTCTGAAGGCGACTTTGCCGCCGTGAGGGCCGTCGCGATCGAGTGCCGGCAGGTTACCGTGGCCGCGTTGTGCCGTACCTCGGAACAGGATGTTCTGCGAGCCGCCGCCGCGTTGGAGGATGCAGCCCACCCGCGCATTCACACATTTGTCGCTACTTCCGATCTTCACCTCGAATACAAACTCAAGAAGAGCCGCTCCGACGTGATCGAAATGACGCGACAGGCAGTCGCTCTGGCTCGAGAATTTGCTCCAGAAGTGGAATTCTCTGCCGAGGACGCGACCCGTAGCGATGTTGATTACCTTTGTGAAGTGTTTGCCACTGCCATCGAAGCGGGTGCTACCATCATCAACGTCCCCGATACAGTCGGCTACACAATGCCGGTTGAGTTTTCCCGTCTGGTGAACAGAGTTCGCGAGCAAGTGGTTGGCGATCGCAACGTGACGATCAGCGTGCACTGCCATGACGACCTGGGACTGGCCGTTGCCAACAGTCTGGCGGCAATTGATGCGGGCGCTCGACAGGTCGAATGTACTATCAATGGCATCGGTGAGCGCGCCGGAAATGCATCACTGGAAGAGATCGTGATGGCCCTCAAAGTGCGAGCCGATCAGCTGCCGTTTGAAACTGCAATCCGGACGCAGGAGCTCTACCCTACGAGCCAATTACTTTCAGGCATCATTGGCTGCCCGGTCCAGCCAAATAAGGCGATAGTTGGACGCAACGCTTTTGCTCACGAAGCTGGAATTCACCAGCACGGCGTGATCAGCAATCCCCTTTGTTATGAAATCATGACGCCCGAATCGGTAGGTGTGCCGGCAAACAATCTCGTATTAGGCAAGCATTCGGGACGACACGCCCTGGCGCTGCGTTATGAGGATCTTGGCTATTCCATGCAGCCGGCTGAAGTAGACGCCGTCTACGAACGCTTCACCTCGCTCGCCGACCGTAAAAAGCGAATCTACGATCAGGACCTCATCGCGTTGCTCCAGGTTGGCTCAGTCGCGGGCGAAAGGATTGCCACCGATGCCGCAACCGGCAGATGGGCGAGCGCATCCAACAGTGCCTGAAAGTCTTCCTCCTAAATCGAACCAGGAATGAAACTCAACATCACAATACTTGAAGGCGACGGTATCGGTCCGGAAGTTACGCGCGAAGCCGTGCAAGTGCTGGCCACCGTAGCTGCGTTGCACGGCCACGAGTTTAACTTTGAGCAGAAACTGATCGGCGGCGCGGCAATCAGAGAGACAGGCTCGCCACTGCCAACCGCCACATTGGATGCTTGCCTCCGGGGGGATGCGGTGCTGCTGGGCGCGGTCGGGTCACCAGAATTCGATTCGCTGCCGCTTTCCCAACGGCCTGAAGCAGGCTTGTTACTGCTCCGCAACGCTCTTGGCGGATATGCCAATTTGCGCCCGGCGATCTCATACGAAGCAATTTCAGCGGCGTCTCCCCTGCGTCCTGAGATCGCCCGCGGCGCAAATATCCTGATAGTTCGCGAGCTCTTGGGAGGACTTTATTTCGGTGAACCACGCGGACTGTGGAGTGAAAACGGTAATTCGGGCGCGGTCAACACGATGAGATACTCGGTTGCTGAGATCGAACGCGTTGCCCGTGTGGCCTTTGCGGCTGCCATGAAGCGGGGCCGGAAGGTCACGTCAGTCGACAAGGCGAATGTGCTGGAGACTTCACAACTTTGGCGGGCGACGGTTTCGCGGATCGGTCTCGAGTATCCTGAAGTAACCCTCGAGCACCTCTACGTTGATGCGTGTGCAATGCATTTAATCACGGATCCGCGCCGGTTCGATGTGCTTTTAACTGAGAATCTCTTTGGGGACATTCTCTCAGACGAAGCGGCTGTCATCACCGGGTCACTCGGCATGTTGGCCTCCGCCACCATTGGAGGAGACGTGGGACTTTACGAGCCGGTGCATGGCTCGGCTCCGGACATCGCCGGCAGGAACATCGCCAACCCATTTGGCGCGATAGCTTCGGCTGCGATGTTGCTCCGTTACAGTGGCGGCCTCGAGCGGGAAGCCGATGACATTGAGGAGGCGATCCAGTTCGTGCTTAACGCCGGTTATCGCTCACGTGACATTAGCGCCGATGGCCACGGCTATCTCGCGACAACCTCTGAGATTGGTGGACTGGTTGCCGAGGCAGTTGCTGAAATCGCAGACGTGCGATACGCGTATCATGCGGTCTGAACAGAAGACAGAAGTCAGGATACAGTAGTCAGAACCATTCAGTCGCCTGAATTCTGTCTCCTGAATTCTGAATTCTTACTTCTCAATTCGAATTGTTATGCCTCGTTCATTACTTGAAAAGATTTGGGACGCTCACGTCGTACGCGCTCCGGAAGATCAACCCACCCTTCTTTACATCGATTTACATCTCGTCCACGAAGTAACTTCGCCGCAGGCGTTTGAAGGTCTCCGGGTGGCCAATCGCCGGGTGCGGCGGCCTGACCTAACGATAGCGACAGCGGACCATAATGTTCCTACTACCGATCGCAGGTTGCCAATTGCGGATCCCGCAGGCGCAAAACAGATCGATACTCTCCGTAAGAATTGCCTCGATTTCGGTGTTCAACTTTTTGATATCGACTCGGAAGAGCAGGGCATAGTGCACGTCATTGGCCCGGAGCTGGGATTGACCCAGCCCGGAATGACGATCGTTTGTGGCGACAGTCATACCAGCACACACGGCGCCTTTGGAACCCTCGCATTCGGGATCGGTACAAGTGAAGTCGAACATGTACTTTCCACGCAATGCCTGCCTCAGAACAAGCCGCGCACGATGCTGATAGTCGTAAGTGGCGAATTGCCGGAAGGAGTAGCTGCCAAAGATCTTGCGTTGGGCATCATCGCTCAAATCGGCACCGACGGCGCAACCGGCCATGTCATCGAATACGCAGGTGACGCGGTGCGCCGGCTTTCAATGGAAGGCCGCATGACTCTGTGCAACATGAGCATCGAGGCAGGCGCACGAGCCGGAATGATCGCGCCTGACGAGACCACGTTTGCCTACTTGCAAGGCCGAAGGTTCGCTCCGTCAGGGGCAGCGTGGACTGAGGCGCAAAGTTATTGGGCAACCTTAAGCAGCGACTCCGACGCTCATTTTGATCGGGTCGTAGAACTTGATGCCTCAGCCCTGGAACCTCACGTGACCTGGGGAACAAGTCCGGGAATGGTTGTGCCCGTGACTGGGTGCGTTCCAGATCCAGCCACTGCCGACAATGATGGTGATCGCAGGGCGTCTGAACGGGCGCTTGAGTACATGGCGCTTCGTCCACTGACCAGGATTCAGGATATCCAAATCGATCGAGTATTCATTGGCTCATGCACCAACGCTCGGATTGAGGATCTGCGCGCGGCAGCTCGCGTCGTCAGAGGATATCGGGCGAACAGTTCCGTTAACGCTATGGTCGTGCCTGGTTCGCAGGCAGTGAAGCGTGCGGCCGAACGCGAAGGCCTCGATCGCATCTTTCGCGAATCCGGGTTCGAATGGCGCGAAGCCGGTTGCTCAATGTGTTTGGGGATGAACGCGGATACGCTGCAACCAGGCGAGCGTTGTGCCTCAACCAGCAATCGCAATTTTGAAGGCCGGCAGGGACGGGGCGGGCGTACGCACCTGGTCAGTCCAATGATGGCCGCCGCGGCCGCCATCACGGGACATTTCACCGACGTACGAGAGTGGAAATTCAAGTAGGAGAGGCATGAAACCTTTTCACATTCACAACGGTAAGGTTGCGCCGCTTGATCGGGCCAATGTCGATACCGATCAAATCATTCCGAAGCAGTTTCTGAAACGAATTGAACGCCGGGGTTTTGGTGAGTTTTTGTTTTACGACTGGCGCTTTCGGCCCGACGGCAAACCTGACGATTCCTTCGTCTTAAACGAGCTTCGCTATTGTGAGGCGTCAATTCTGGTTGCCGGAAAGAATTTCGGATGCGGTTCCTCGCGCGAGCACGCTCCCTGGGCTCTCGCCGACTATGGTTTTCGCGCCATTATCGCGCCATCTTTCGCCGACATCTTCGCCAACAATTGTATGAAGAATGGTTTGCTGCCGGTGACCCTTGGCGAAGGCGAAGTAGCCGCACTCATGGAGAATGCGCGATCGATAAACAACTACGAACTCACCGTGAATCTCGAGCGTCGCTCAGTCATTGATGGACGAGGTTTTTCGGCGTCGTTTCCGATTGATGATTTCCAGCGCCATTGTCTGCTGGAAGGCCTTGACGACATTGGTCTGACGCTGCTTTATGAACAAGACATCGCCGCTTACGAGTCTCGGCAACCCTCTGGATCGGCGCAGACAGCAATCGAGTAACATCGAGCACCCGCGCCCCCCGCCCGCATTATCAATTTTGATTCGGACTGGCTACCAGGTTCCTTACAAAGAGAATATCTTTGCGCACCTTTGCGGTTCTTCGCGTTCCTTTGCGGTAAAATAAGTCTTTCAAGACAATTAACCGGCTATCAATCAGGGCATTCAGATAGGCAGCGTATACGGTCTCATCGCCGTGTGTTTGCGCGGAGGCGCCGTGCCACTGGTGGCCTCGTGAAAAACAGATGTAGAGCTGTGGGGCAATCGCGATTAGCGTGACGACCGCGGCGGCCAGGATTCCATATCGCCGGCCCCCTCGTGCCATCAGAACTCTCCGCTGAGACTTCCTTAGGACCGGCTAGTCAGCGGATCGCACCAGCTTGCGTTCATGGAGCTTGTTTAGCAGTCTTTCTGCGCTGGCAGCCGCCTGTTCGTTGTCCACTGCATAAGCGGCCATGATGTCAGTGACTATCTGATCAAATACGCGGCCACTTTCGAGCGCGCGCCAGATTAACATCGCGGTCTCGTTTAGCTGGTAGTACTGCTTGGTGTTTAGATCGACGAGCACGCCATCGCCGTCATCGAGTTGAGTGGCGACGATATGTTCGAACGGTACAAAGGCAGAGTTCATCATTGCGGGTGGTCCTGAGGGGTTGCGGTTTGTGCCAACAGGCCTGCGATTGCATCGGGAGACTCGATGACATCTCTCCCGGCGAACAGGGCGTTTCAACGGAGTTTACTAACACACATTGATTAGGTCAATAGATGTGTTTTGCAAAAAATCCGTCATTAATGAGGCTATGAGAGTGCGGTGCCCTCCAATTATTCAATAGTATTCTGGGATGCAGGGTGACCAGCCAGTCTAGCCTCAATCAGACGGCTCATCTCCTCAATGCGTGTCTTCCAGTCGGCTGCTGCGGCGACTTCTCGTCTCCTCTTTCTCAGAACCGGATCATGAGCACCAGCCAGTTGGCCTTCGATGGCTTGCAAGAAATCCTGCGAAGAGGGGATTGACGTGGCGAGGACCCGATGTTTTTCATTGAACTCTCGCACCGTCGGTAGATCGGTTGAGACAACAGCCTTTCCCGCCGCCAGATATTCATTGATCTTGGTCGGCACTACGGCAGCCATCTCGCTGTTGTTGAGATAAGGAACGATGCAGATATCGAAAAAGCGCATGTGTCTCGCCAACTCTTCATGCGCCTGTTGACCAAACAGGTGTACGTTTACGAGCCCCTGAAGTTTCTCCAGTGAAACCTGATGCGCGCCCAGGAAAGCCCAGGACCAGGATGGACGCGCACGAGCCATTTCGGCCACCAGATCGTAGTCAACGAACCGATGCAAACCGCCCACGTAGCCAACGATTGGTCGCGGTAACTTCGACAGGCTCAGCGGATCCGGATGCTCACCACGCAGTGTGCCCGTTTCCTCCGGAAATGCTGTCATATCCACCCCAGGTGGAAAAACATGCGCCCTGCCGGCGTCGCCTGATAGTCTAGTCGCTAAGTCAGAACACATCGCGAATACCAGATCGCTCGTGCTGACCAGTTCCCGCTCAACCCTTCTTAATTCTTTGGCTTTCGGAGTTAGCAGTGAAAAATCGGCAACGTTGTAATAGACGACTACGCTGCGGTCGGTTCGAAGCGTGCGGATGATGTCCAGAGCGGTGTCGGTAGGCAAGTACGTCCAGAACAGGCAATCCTTCATTCCCATCGCCCTCACAATCTGCCGGAGCTGGCGCAGGAAAACTCGACGATTCAACAGCCGCTGCCATGCAGGTCCAAACGGTGGCAGAACCAGCGGAGAGTACACATAGATGTTCTCTGCCACCTGGCGGGCGCCGCCTGAACGCACGGATCGCATCCACCGGCCCAGACGCGAAGCAACGCGCTTCGTGTCTCTCAATCCGGGAGCTCTGACGCCGGTGTTTTCAATATAGAGGACGCGGTTTCCGGCAGCCGCCAGACGGCGGGCGATTTCCTGATGAGCCTGCCAAAGGAAGTCCCATTCAATACTGGAGATATAGACGATGTCGCGGCCAGTGATCATGCAAGAGGTCAAACCGGGCTCACAGATCTGTTCTCAGGGGCCACTTGATCACTTTGCCAGCCGCGCTGTTTGAAGAGTCGGAGCATTCGCAGAGGATAATAAAGGAATGCGGCAGATCGTGGTAATGACACTATTTGCGTATCGACAGGAGTGGTCGAGAAAGAGACACGATGTTTGGCTCGCTTGAGGAAACGCACCACGCAATCCCGAACCATCCAGTGACGCTCGAAGGCTTCAACTCTTCGACGCAGTCTTCCCCAGTCGACAAAGACTATGTACATCGCGATGTGATAGGGAAAAAAGATGTTCATGACGAAGAGAGTTCCCAGGTGGAAGAATATACCGAGGGCGAGAATTATCAATCGGGCGCGCCTGAAGAAGATCGCCAGCGGGAACGAAAGTTCCCATAGCAACACCACCGCCACCAGGATTGACGTGTACTCCCTAACGTGTGGCAGCCAAAAAGCGAACCGAAACTGAGTGTCATGCAGATTGTCCAGCGAATGCAGGATCGCGATTCCCGGCAGGTTATCAGGGCTTAGGTAACTAACTCCCGCGAAGCGAATCTTGATCAGCGCCGAGCTGAAGTAAGACCACGCGAGTAGGATGCGCATTAAGAGAATCGGATATCCGTAAACGAGTCCAGGCCGCCGCGGCGATGTCTTTCCGCGCCAACTGTCGAAGGAGAAGCCGTCGCCGCAAGGAGTGAGGGCGAGAACGATGAGAATGTAGACAGCCGGCATTTCGTCGTGATTAAAATGGCTAAAGCTACGCAACAGTCCTTCATAAAAAACGAAGAGAACAGCAGACGACTTCGTCGCCAGGCTTGTTAAGCAGCCGATGGTTGCCGCGAACAGCAAAAGCACCATCAGGCACTTGAGCGCAAGCATCCCCCGAGGTGTCAGCAGCAGGTCGTAAACACGCCATGGGAGGATTTGCATTGCACCCGTCGGGCGCAGCAACGTGGTGGGTAGCTGACCGAGATCGGAGAAAGAAGTCAGCACGATTTGGGACAGAATGAAACCGCAAACACCTGCGCGCACCATTCCGAGCGCTGCAGCGTCCACCGGCACCAGCCGCTTTAGAGCTTGGCTCTCCACGTTTCAACGAAGCGATAATACTCGCCGTTGATTCCTCCTTCCCACCTGTAGGCGTCGAGTCGGACGAACCTCAGCCTCTGGTTTGACGATTCTGGCAAGCGTGAGTTGTAGATCGCACCCCATGCGCGCAGAAGTTCTTCGAGCCGCGCGGCCCTCGGCAATTTGTCGCTGCCGCCATAAGCCGAGGTCATGGTGATGTTTGTCGGGTTCGGCCAACGAATATTGAAACTCTGGTTCTTTATGGTGGCGCTCACGAGGCTCCAGTTGCGGCCGGTCAACGCGTTAGTAAGGTGAATAGGCGGCAAATCGATCGTTTCGCCGCTGATATTCTCCCCACGCAAAACATAATAGTCTCGGCTGCTCTGGAGATCTCTGTTTGACACCATCATCGTTGAGGCAGCGAACGGGTAGAGGTTTCTGATCGAAGCGAAGGCAAGAAGTGATGGAATGAAGAGAATTGCGGTGAGCGCGGTGTAGCGCACAAGCGTCTGCCGATCTTCCGCTCTTTGGCGGTCTGCAGGTTTGGTATCTTGAGTGCGTCCCATTTATTTAGACGACCCGCGGATCTCCGGACCGGCGTGGCGCCCGCCCCACCGCGAGCGTTGTGGCCACGTTCGCATAGACGAGATCGCTTGAGAAGGATACAAAAAGCATCGAGGACGCCGAAGCGCCCTCGACAAAACGGACCGGCCACTCGTGTAGATACTCGAGAGATCCGGTCCTCTTAATGCCGGTTTATGCCAACTGAAGTTGTCGCCGGTCCCAGATGCTCATGGCACGGTAAACCTTCGGACAACCAGATTTCAGTTGGTCGGGCCACTATCCACAGTCTGGAAGAAGGTTGTAGCTTCGAGCACGTCAACCGGCTGAGATATCTCCGGCTCGACAAACTTCTTTTTGCCTTCGGAGACCAGCGGCGCATCGCCTTTAGCGTCCTTTGCCTGGGTCTGGCCTTCCAGCTTTCGATTTTGCAGCGTCATTGAAGTGTCCTCCTGTTTTGAGTCGTAATAATCAGATGTGGGCCCACGACTCCGGGTTACGGGAGGGCCTCAACGTTCAAATAAACTTTGAAACTACCTGTTTGCTGGATACCGACCAGAAACTGTAGGTTGATGCTGGCTCCGTTGGCCAACGGTGTGCCCAACGTGACTGTGCCGGCACTCCAGCTGCTGTTAAACCCGCCACCATTGGGCTGCGACGGTGGCTGCTCGAGGGTCGAGCCTTGCACATTAACAGTACAAGGCGTGGTCGCTGAACCTGTTGAAGCGAAGCACGTGGCGCTGTCATTGATGCCCGCGACTACCACCAGAGTTGACGTCCTCGGTCTCAGGTCAGCGATACCGCTCGGCGCGGGAAAAGTAGTGAGATCGATTACGCGGAAGCGCAATCGGGTGACAGAGCCGCCGGTATTGTTCGTAAATCGTCTACGAATTGAGAGGGTGCCAAAAGTGGAGTTGTTCGGCGGGTCGCTGGTAAAGTCTCGGACGCGATTTGGCGGATTACTTGAAGACACCGTGGCGTCGAGCAAATTCGTGCCAAACGTGCTGTTGCGCTGAATTGGAGACGAGAGATTTTGCGGCCCCGGCGCTCCCAGGCGTTGTCCAGCGCCTGCTGAAGTCCCGTTTGTATCGACAAAAATGAAATCAGCAGCGTTGTTGTCGGTGTCCTTCGGCGTGCTAATCGGGCAAGGCCCAAACGTGGTGATGGAGCCGCTTTTACCGCAGTCGTCGCGATAAAAGGAATAGTCGATCGAAAAAGGCGTGAGCGCTGGATACCCAGTACCTTCCTTGTAAAGAGTGTTTGCCTCGGAAGTCGAACCAACAGCATCCATCCGGTTCGCAAGAGTAAAGTCTGCAGCAACTGAGGTATTGAAGATTGCGATTCCCGCGTTGTCAGGGATGTCGGTCGTATAGGTCGCGTCTCCCGTAGCCGTGGTTCCATTGCCCGCTGGATACGACGCCAGCGAATAGCCGACGGAGTTTACACACAGGTAGTGACCGCGATTGGGAATAACGGTACCGTTTGGCACTACGCACCGCGCCACGCCGTTTGAAGCGGCTACGGCGTACCCAGTACCACCGCCGGCAACGGTGTGATCCGCACCGAAGTCATTATAGATTTCTATGAATTCGTCGTTTAACCCGTTAGGACCACGGACGCGAAATTCGCTAATAACCAGACTTCCGGCCGCCTTCGCATCAGGTTTTTCCTTAGGGTCTTCTTTGTGCGGAGGCTCTTTAGGTCCCACTGTAGGGGCACCTCTTGAGCTCTTCTGAGCGACAACCTCGAATTGAAACGACAGCAGCGCGACCATGGCGATCAGCACTAAGATGTACAACCGAACCGGCTTACGCATTCTGATTCTCCTTTTGTCAAAGTGAGCGTCCGTTTTATTCACGAGAACGCACGACCCTTCAGCCAAAACTCAGTCACAACGCATGACTCTTCAAAAATCCCAACTTGCGAAGTGAGTGTAATGTCCTTCGTAGTGAGTTAATGATTTCCAGAACCTCTGAGGCGATATGCCACATCAATCGAGACGTGCATAAGAAGAGCGGGGGGTAAAAATATACTGGCTGGATCGACTGCCGTCAACAAGTTTGTTGGCACAGAGGGGGTTTCTTTTGTGGCATACTAAAACAGCTGAGACTTCACTGCCAAAAATGCTGATCGGTTACCCCTTCCATTTTTTGTCACTCATCCTGTTTCATTGAGCACGGGTAGGGCCCGTCCGGCTGAGTGTGAAGACAACGAACTCCACGGGGTTTTCCCAAGGGTGCTTAAGCAAAACAAACACGGAGAGCCGGTGAGCAAATCAGCCTTAATGCCGTTGGCCTTGAGTCGCTTCAGCTCCTCTACTCGCCTTTCCGATTGAGTCGTGGCAAGTTTTTGCAAGCGACCATAGGCAACACCAAACTTTTCACGCTCCAGATCCGCAACAACGTCCTCGGTACTTATGCCTCCACGAAAACCTGACAAGTTACAGCAGAGAGTAAGATGACCGCGATAATCTATGTTGCCACTCACACCAATCAGGGCCGAGCAGGGCGCCTCTAAACTGGTGTTGTAATATCCCACGTCGATGCCAACCCGCATTTTGAAGATGCGGGCCAGTAGAGCGATTTCGCGTTCTGCGTCCGCTCGTTCTTCAAGCGTCAAGGCCGAATCGTCGGCGATTTCAGTCGAGGTGGGCATGATATGGGCGAAACTCAGTCCTTTTGCGCCCAGACGCGCGGCAAAAAGAGCAATAGCTTCAAGTTGGGGCATTGTGTCGCGGCGAATTCCTACCTTCACATTGAAAGGAAGGTGGTTAGCCCAGCAGCGCGAAAAAGCGCGCACCACGCGGTCGAAAGATCCTTGACCGCGCCAATGATCGTGCGCCTCGCGCGTTGCACCGTCCAGACTGAAAGACACATGGGTCACGGCTTCGCGATGCTCGCTCAGGACTGGCCAAACACGTTCGAAATGCCAACCGTTGGTCACAAAGCTGCATTTCAGATCCAGCGCTGCCACCGCCGCCAGGAGTTTTCCGAAATCCGGATGAAGCGTCGGCTCACCGCCGGTGAACATGACCTGCTCGATGCCCATGGAGTCGCGCGCGTCTCTGACCACTCGAGCAAAGAGGTCTACGGGAAGAAAGTCAGGCGGACTGTGGTAGAGAGCATCTTCGTCACGAAGACAGTAGCTGCAGTGTAGATTGCAAAT
>JAXIOV010000199.1:0-26440 GCA_045403245.1 Pyrinomonadaceae bacterium
AGTTGAGCGCGCTCGGCGGCCAGTTCTCGCTGGCGCTGCCGGAAGAGTTCCCTCATGTCCTCGGGCATGGCCGGCGCCTTGTCAAAGTTTTCCTTTGGTTTGTCCTTCAGGAAATCCTTCATGAAATCAATGAAGAAGGGAAGTGCACCCGCACCCCCGGTCATCCCGCTCCCGAGATCTTTTTTCCTGCCCGGGTAGCCCATCCAGACGCCGGTTACATAAGTTGGCGTGTAACCAATAAACCAAACGTCAGTGTGATCGTTGACTGTCCCGGTCTTGCCGGCAAGCGGAACACCAAGCGATCGCGCCGCGGTAGCAGTACCGCCCTCAACCACGCCCCGCATCATCGAAACCATCGTCAGCGCCACGTATGCGTTAACGACTTTGTATGTTGTCTTTTCCCACTCTTCGCGGGTGGCGCCGTCGGGATCGAGCACCTTCCGAATCAGATGCGGCTCAACCCTGATCCCCTTGTTTGGAAAAGCCGAGTAAGCAGAAATCATCTGGTCCAGCGGAACTTCCGTCGCGCCAAGAGCGGACGGCAGATAAGGAGCCATCGGCACCTTGATGCCGAAACGCCTCACCATCTGCGCGCCGGTTTGAATCCCGACCGTCTGTAGCAGATGGACTGCGGGGACGTTCATCGACTTGGCCAGCGCGGTCTTCAATGGCAGGTCGCCGTTGCCCAACGAGCCGTCGTAATTGTGCGGTTGCCAGCTGCCGATACTGATCGGCGCACCGCTGACTGACGTATCGGGAGTCATACCCCACTCGACCGCTGCAGTGTAAACAAACGGCTTGAAGCAGGAACCAGTTTGCCGGTACGCCTGGGTTGCATTGTTGAATTTGCTGGCACTGTAGAAATCGTAGCCACCGATCATGGTGACGATCTCGCCCGTCTTCGCGTTGAGGGTCATCATCGCTCCCGCTACTGCTGGAACCTGAGACAACTCAACTTTTAGACGGCGACTCTTTTCGTCGACTTCCTTGATCTGAAACTCGGCGAGATATCCGGCCTTAAACTCATCTTTTGGTTGACGGTTGGACCATCCCATGTCCGCGGACCCAACGGTGGCGGTGTAGTTTCCAAATCTAATCGTGCCGGCGTTTTTGCCCTGGTCGACCTTCATGATCAGGCCGGTTAGAAAACGCCCGGGCTTAAAGTCGTTTCCGTACCAATCCGGATCTTTGTAGTTATTCAACTCCTGCGTGGTTGCCGGGCCTTGCCCGTTGTTAGCTGACGAAGGAATTGGACGGTAGCTCGAGCGCCAGCCGCGGCTCTTGTCATAGCGACGCAGGCCAGCGCGTACCACTTCGTATGCTTTCTTCTGCGCTTCTACATTAATGGTCGTGTAAACGGAGAGTCCGCCCTGGGCTACTCGGGTGGTGTATTTGTCTTCCAGCTCCTGCCTGACGTATTCGACCGGATAATCAAACGGGCTCGATTTTGGTTGCGACTGATAGTAGGCAGTATCAGCAAGTTGAATCGGCTTTGCTTTTGCGGCGTCGACTTCAGCTTGAGTGGCGAAACCATTTCGCGCCATTAGATCAAGGACCAGGTCCCGTCGCTCCTTGGCTTTTGCCGGGTTCGCAGTCGGCGAGTATTCGCTCGGCGCCTTGGGTATCCCGGCCAGCAACGCGGCCTCGCCAATCGTCAGGCCTTTTGCCGGTTTCCCGAAATAAGTCTCGGCGCCGGCTTCTACTCCGTACGCGTTTGCACCGAGAAAAATATGGTTGGCGTAAAGCTCCATGATCTGGTTCTTGGTGTAGTAGCGTTCGATCTGAAGCGCCAACGCCCACTCGTTCATTTTTCGCTTGAGCGTTTGCTCCTTTGAAAGAAACAAGTTCTTGGCGAGTTGCTGCGTTAATGTCGAGCCGCCTTCAACTTTGTCGCTGGTGAGGTTTTTCCAGGTGGCGCCGATGATGCGAATCGGATCGATGCCGACGTGGTCGTAAAACCGCGCATCCTCGACGGCGAGAATGGCATTTTTCATCAGCGGCGGAATCTCCTCGTACTTGAGTGGGATGCGTTTCTCGAGGGCAAACTCGCCGATAACTGTTTTGCCGTCGTCGGCGTAAACGCGGGTCACGACGCTGGGTCGGTAAGTTGCCAGGGCGGCGACCTCATTTGCGGCCTTGGAGTAGTTGAGTTGATAAGCCGCAATTATCCCGGTCAATCCGCCGGCCGCCAGGGCCAGCAGGAGCACAACGGGCAGCCACAACCGGCGCAGAACATGCCCGCGCTGGGCGGGCGGCGCATTAACGATTGCTTTTGGGGAGTATGCTCTCAGTGGATATTTTGAAGCCATAAGATTGCAGCCCTCTCAACAAAATGTTGCCTTAACCCACAACAGCGCGACAACGTGGAAACCCACAGCGGGGGATTTCGGCGGGCGGACAACGCGAAAATTATATCCCAGAAGGGTTTGGACTTCGATCTGAGCGTCAAATGTCCGATATGCAATGGATAACCGCTCCTTTTCTGATTCCGTGCTCCAGGCCTTATAATTGGAACGCAAACGGGGGCGACAGGCTTCGACAGGGGTTTCTGGCGACCGACGGATGCCATGCCGGGCTACCTTATGCAGCTCGTTAAAAAGCGTAGGGAAAAAACAATTGCCAATCACAATGATTTGGCTCTCGCTGCCTAATTAGCGGCGGGCGTCTCACCGCAAGTTGCTCATGCGAGCGGAGCGAGATGTCACTTAGATGAGCTGGCCCAATCCTTCGGTCCGTGGGATTGGGCGAGACTAAAGCCGGACTAGCTTTCACCGAGGTCTTGTTGCTTCACTTACTCGGTGCAAAGCAAAATTTTTGGTCGCTTGCGGCCAAAGAATGAGAAGCAAATAAGCATGTAGAGTCTTTCGGCGTTGACTCTTGGATCCGAGTTCAATTCTCGGCGCCTCCACCATTTGAATTTCGGATTGCGGATTTCGAATTGCGGATTTGAAAGCCCAGTTTCAGCCTTGAGATTGAGAGGTTGTGGAAAAGCCTTTGAACTCGTCAATCCGAAATCCGAAATCCGAAATCCGAAATTCTCTCCCGATTGGCATCTTCGACAGCGGCGTTGGCGGACTGACCGTTTACAAAGCCCTGCACGAAAGTCTTCCTGACGAACATTTTGTTTACCTCGGCGATACCGCCCGCGTTCCTTACGGCACCAAATCACTCTCCACGGTTGAGCGCTACGCGATTGAGAATGCCCGTTTTCTCGAAGCCCACGGAATCAAGCTCCTGGTAGTCGCTTGCAATACCGCTTCTGCGCTCGCACTGCCGGCGATTCGGAGCGCCGTCTCGGTGACCGTAGTTGGAGTGATCGATCCGGGTGCTCGGGCAGCAGCCAAAGTTGCAAAGGGAAAGCGGGTTGCAGTAATTGCAACTGAGGCGACAGTGCAGAGTGGTGCTTACGCCCGCGCGATCTCCAAAACAGATCCATCCATTCAGGTAATCGAGCGTGCATGCCCGCTGTTTGTGCCGCTTGCTGAAGAAGGCTGGGCCGAGAGCGATGTCGCCCGATCCGTAGCCGAAGAGTATTTGAGTGACCTGACGAAAGAAGATCTCGGCGCGCTGGTGCTCGGCTGTACTCACTACCCGATCCTTCGCGATTTGATTAGTCAAACGGTTGGAACAAACGTTCCCCTAATTGATTCAGGCGAGGCGGCCGCGCGTGAAGTACAATCATTGTTGGAATCCAACCAAATCTCGGCACTGCCATCGCAGAGTGTCGTTCGCGAGCGCGAGTTGTGCGACGATCTGGATCATTTCTATGTAACCGATGCGGCGGAACGTTTCGCCAAAGTAGCTGAACGTTTTCTGGGGACGGCGCCTTCGGTTTTGGAGGCGGTGGAAGTTTGGGGACACGATGAGCTTCGTACGCACTGACGGACGTGCTTCAGACGAGTTGCGACCCGTCAGCATAACTCCCGGGTACCTGCCTTACGCGGAAGGCTCAGTGTTAATCGAAATGGGCCAGACGCGTGTGGTTTGTGCGGCTTCGATCGAAGACCGCGTGCCCGCCTTTCTGAGAAACAGCGGCCAGGGATGGATCACCGCCGAGTATTCCATGCTGCCGCGCGCTACCCATCAGCGGACACCGCGAGAGGTTAAGCGTGGTGGACAATCAGGCAGGACTCACGAAATTCAAAGATTGATTGGGCGCAGTCTAAGAGCAGCGGCTGACACCAAGCTCCTGGGAGAACGCACGCTGACCATTGATTGCGACGTGCTTCAGGCCGACGGCGGCACGCGCACCGCTGCAATCACCGGCGCCTTTGTGGCATTGGCTTTGGCAAGCGATCAGCTCGTTAATGCGGGCAGGATCCCGCGAACAATAATTATCAATCAGGTGGCGGCCATTAGCGTGGGAATCGTAGGGAATACCCCGCTCCTGGATTTGAAATACGATGAAGACTCCTGCGCCGAAGTTGATATGAACGTGGTTTGCACCGGCGACGCGCGATTTATTGAAGTGCAGGGTACCGCTGAGCGCGAACCGTTTTCGCGTGAACAGATGGAAACCTTGCTCAAGTTGGCCACGCAGGGATTGGAATCGCTGATCGCAATTCAAAGGGAAATCATCACAAAAAAAGGCACTTAGCTGCCCTCTTGAGGCATCAGGACAACGAGCGGATGGCCGGCCGCATCGGAGCAGTCGACGAACACCCTATGCCGACCGCACTGATGAGCTTACATTCGCGATTAGATTTCGAAGGAGTCAGATAGCAAGATGAGATACCTGATAGCTCTGCTGGTTTTGAGTGTGGCAACCGGATCTGTCGTCGGCGCGCAAGAGCTCTACACAAACCCGAAGGTCGACTACACTCTCGAACTACCGTCAACGGCCTGGCGCATGATCGCCGAACCCGAAGGACTCAACGATCACGTGGAGTTTGTTTACGGCGACCGGCTGGATGGCTATCTTCAAGTTCGCAAGGAAGTGGTGGACGCGGGGGTCACGCCTTCAGAGCAGGCGCGCCGGGATCTGGATCAAAAACTGCGTTTTCTTCCAGGCTTCGTTGAAGGAAAAGAGGAGAAGTTTGCAGGTCGTCTAAACGGAGTAACTGTCTCTTACGAGTTTGTAAGAACTGGTAAGCCAATGATGGGACGCATCTATTACCTGCAGGCGGACAACCGCACGATCTACGCATTGCGATTCAGCGGCTTGCGCGACAAGCTTGCGCGGATACGCAACCAAACGGATTCGATTGCGCGCAGCTTCAAAACGAAGTAGCGACCCACGACGCAATCCTCCTCGAAAGGCCGCCACGTTTCGAGAAGAAACTGGCGGCCGATTTGTTTTCATCCGAAGTGCTGAAGATTGGATTGAGTTACTCAACGAGCCTGCTATCGCAGGCTCATTGAACGATATTGCCTTGGCCAATCTGACTCAATCAAAAGTCTCGCTTTGCGCTACAATGCCGCGCACAAATGAAACTACGCCTTGCTCCAGGTCTATCAATCAAACAGTCGAGCATCGAAGGCCAGGGTTGTTTCTCAACCGCCCACTTTAAGCGCCGGACGAAGATAGCCGAATACACCGGTGAGCGAATCACAAATGCTGAGGCGAAACGAAGGGGAAGCCGGCGGAAGTTGCGCATCTGCGCGATCAACCAGCGCTGGAGCCTGGATGGCAGCCGGGGCGGCAATGGTACGCACTACATCAATCATTCGTGCGAACCCAACGCGTTCATGAAAATTCTCTACGACCATATTCTGTTTATCGCGTTGCGTGACATCGAACCCGGCGAGGAGATCACCATTGACTACGAATCAACTTTGCACTCAGACAGCAAGAAATGTATCTGCGGCGCGAAAACCTGTCGCGGCACCATCAACAAAATCGAATAAGGTCGAAGGGGCGGGAAAAGGGGAAAGGGTAAAGGGGAAAGGGTAAAGGGGAAAGGGTAAAGGGTAAAGGCTAGGACTAAATGCGTGCCTCCGTTTACCCCTTCCGCTTTACCTTTTCCCCTGTTTTTCACTGTCTATAACCGCGGCAAAGTGAAGCTAAACTTCGATCCGCGCCCAACCTCCGAGTCTAAATCCACCGTTCCGCCGTGTTGTTCGACGACTTCCCGCACAAACGATAATCCCAGACCGGTCGACTCTTCGTCCTTTTCCTGTCCTTCACGGACCACCCGGTAAAACTTTTCCCAGACGCGATCCCTGGCCTCAGCGGGAATTCCGTAGCCGCGGTCTTCAACGCAAAGCCTGACTGCTTCAGCCTCAAGGGCGGTGGATACAGTTACGGTCGTCCTCTCAGGGCTGTATTTGATCGCATTACTCAACAGGTTCTTTACTGCCTGCGTGATCATGCTCTTGTCAGCCGCAACGGGAGGAAGCCGGTTTGCGGGCTGCTCCACCAGCCGAATGCGACGCTTTTTGGCGACTGGTTGGAGACTGGCGATCGTTTCCTTTACCACTTCGTCGAGGCGCAGCGGAATCTTCAGGACTTCCTGCTTGTCCTTTCGCTCCAACTGGGTGACGGCCAGGAAGGTATTGATCATCCGCGACAGACGCTGGGATTCGTTCGCGATGATCGTCACGAATTCCTTTGTCTGCCCGGAGAGACTTTCATCGGTGGTGAGCAGTTCGGCAAACCCGTTGATGCTGGTTAGAGGTGTCCGGAGCTCGTGTGACATGAGCGAAATCATGTCGCTCTTCAGTTGTTCATACTGCTTGATTTGTGTCAGATCTTTGACTACCAGAGCCAAACAGAGTGGTGGACGGTCACTGTTATCCAATCCCTGGCTAGTGCGGGAAAGTTCATCGCGCACGAGCGAGATGCGAAGACCATAGGTTTTGTTCTGATTCTCAAAATGCAGCTCGCGCTCGTAGGCTTCGCCAGTTTCCAAAACCCGGCGCACGGCCATTACTGGCTCATCAAAGACGTCGGTACGGAAACGATCCAATAGAGCGAAGAAGTTCAAGTCGGTCTGTTGGCCCTGACTGAGGTCCGCCAGCGCTAAAAGCGCTTTGTTAACTGAGGCGATTCGTCCGTCGAGATATGCGAGAGCTACCCCGTTGTCTACTTCAGCGAGGGCATTGATGCCGATGCTTTGTTCGATGAGAGCGCCATTGAGCGCATACAGGGATTGAAGTTTTTGCCGGGCGGCTTTGTCGGAAAAGAAGGAGAAGGCGTTGCGTTCGGTTGCGGCTCGATGCGCCTCCTGGCGTTGCAGATTGCGCGCCATCTGTCGACCAACTGCGGCCAGGAGTTTTCGGTCGTCTTGATCGAAGTTCTTATCGAGACGAATCAGCAGTGCTCCCACCGTGCGATCTTCATGCTGCAAGGGCATAGCAACGTTGGTAGACAAGGTCTCCTTATTGCTTTTCTCGACAACGAAGTCGCTGGTTGCGATCGCGCGTTCGCACAAGTTAACGCCTTCACGCCAGCTGGAATTCCTTCCTGTTTCAGGAAGATTTGCGGTAACACGCAATCGGGCAGAAGAAACCAACCGGTCTTCGCTGTCACGACTGAACACGACAGCTTCGCTTGGTGATAGCACAGTGTCGAGCAGCTTCAAACCACTGCTTAACGCCAGTTCTGCGGCATCTGCTTGAAGAGATTCGAGCTTTCCGGAGGATGCGGTCAGTTTTCGTGAGAGTCTGACATCTTCATCGCGGAGTCGTTTGAACTGCATCAGGATCGCGGAGATTGATGCCGCCAGGGTGATAGGTGTGAAGAGGACATCAAACGAAAAGTACCAGGAGGCAAGCAAACTAAGGCCGGTGAACCCGATGAGACCGCTGCCGAGAAACGGAAAGGCCCGGCGAACTCCGAATCGGCCGACAACCAGGGCGCTCACCAGCGAGGCTCCGCCGATCAGAATCATAGCGTTCCGAACAGTCGGCATTGAAAGCGTGACGTCCTCATTTTCCGGTGCCAGAACAAACGCGGCTTCGATCAAATGAAGAAAGCCTGTGTACCACAGGGCAAAACTTATCAGCCCCGCCAACAAACCGACGGCGACGTAAGTTATTCCGGATTTGAAATGATAGGAACGTAACAAGGACTGGATTGGGGGTTGAAACGGTGAAGGGCGAATCCGACAGCTCTTGTAGTCACAAAAGCCAAGGCATTATACATTGTATGACATTGTTTAATCCACTGAAAAACAGCCAGATATGCCGGTTTTGGCGTTGATTTTCAGAGAGCCAGAGACTGTAGAACCCGCAGCAGATCGGTTTCCTCAAGGGGCGAAACGGTGCGAAGATCGAGCAAAACCAGGTCGTCGGCTACTCGAGCCACTACTGGTGGTGAAGAAAGGCGTAGCCTGCGTTCGATTTGATCTGCGCTTAGTGCCTCATGTTTGAGGGCTATCAGTGTGGTTTCAGGGTGCGTGTTTGGGCCGGATCCGCCTCCAATGGCAGATCGCCCGGGCAAAATGGTTGCGGTTAGTCCGCCCGGGTTCTCAGAACTCAGCCGGCCAATAAACCGGCTTGCTCTCTCCTTAAGCTCGCCAGGTGTCACCGCGAGCATCCGCAAGGCCGGTATTTCATCCAGAGCTGAACGACGATGCGCCTCGAGCGTGGCTTCCAGCGCCGCCAGACACAACTTGTCTGCCCGCAGTGCGCGATAGAGTGAATGCTTGCGCAACCGATCAACTATTTCGCGGCGCCCTACAATCAATCCCGCCTGGCTCGCACCCAGCAACTTGTCCCCGCTAAAGGAAACAACGTCAGCACCCGCTGCGAGTGACGCGCTAATCAACGGCTCATCGCCTAATCCGTATTCACTCAGATCACTTAACACTCCAGAACCAGCGTCTTCATACAGAAACAACCCGGATTGATGCGCAAGCGCAGCAAGTTCTGAAAGTTCAGGTGCATCGGTGAAACCGACAATGCGGTAGTTTGAAGGGTGAACGCGCAGGATGAGGCGCGTGTTTTGGTTGAGCGCATGTTCGTAATCTGTCAGTCGAGTCCGGTTAGTCGAACCCACTTCAACCATGCGAGTGCCGGAGTTTGCCATCACATCAGGAACGCGAAAATCGCCGCCAATCTCGACCAGTTCGCCTCGCGAAACAATTGTCTCACCGTCGTTGGCCATCACTGTCAGAATCAGCAGCGCCGCCGAAGCACAATTGTTGACGATCAGGGCGGCTTCGGCGCCGGTCAATTGAATCAGAAGTTCCTCGACGCGCGCTCCACGCTTACCGCGTGAGCCGGTGATTGGATCATATTCGAGCGTGCAGTATCCAGCTGCGGTCTCGGTCACGGCCTTGCGGGCGGCTTCCGACAATGGCGCGCGTCCGAGATTTGTGTGAAGTATTACGCCGGTGGCATTGATCACGCGCCGAAGATTGGCAAGCGCGTCGCGATCACCCGCCATTCTCAGCCGCTCAACTGCGTTGGCCAACAGGTCATCTTTAGTATGCTGCGGCCGAGCTTCTGACTGAATCTGGCCGCGCAATTCTTCGATAACCCCGCGAGCCAAGTCCAAAAGCCTGGAGGCCCCAAGGGAACTGCGCATTTGCGCGGCTGTGTCAGTACGCAGGAGCTGATCAACCGAAGGAATGGCGCGAAGCGCTGATGTCTGCGGGGAAGTTGCGTTAGCCATTATGGAAGCAGTCTTTTCGAGCTGTTTCAGTAGAATAGCCGCCTTTTGGGTTATCGGGCAAACGTCAATTCCGCCGCCACGCGTTAACAAATCCAGCGTTTCGGACATATTTGTTGACACAAAGCTTTTGAAACGCCTAGACTCGTTCTCGTCGCGTCCCAGCCGGCGCCATCCCGCCAGCATTCCCGCCGCAGGAGAATTAGTCAGTGAAAAAGGGCAAGAATTCGATAGGAAATTCATTACTCCGTTCTCAAACCAGAGCCAGGGACAAGAGCAAGTTTGCTGTTGCTAAGCTTGAGCCGACAGTCGACGAGCAATTGACTCGACTTGAAGAGGACATTCGGAGACTTAAGATCGAATTTGATATCTTCTTTAACGGAGCGTCAAAGAGACCACCCTACGATACTAAGGGCCGGGTTGACACCTTGATGAAGCGACTTGGCGACGATCGCACGATCACTTATGCGCAGCGTTATCGGTATTCAACACTTGCGTCGCGTTACAACGCCTTCCGTGATCTGTGGCGGCGCACCATGCAAGGCAGGGAAGAGGGAAGAGACCCGATAGTCTTCGCTCGGGTTACGGCGAAACAAGAAGCTGCGGCTGCATACAGGAAGGCAAACTTCGTGGGTGTTGATGCTCACAAAGATGTGGAACGAGTGAAAGACATTTACAGTGCTCTAATCGAAGCAAAGAAAGTTTGTGGCGAATCGACAGAGGATTTTTCCTTTCCGCGCTTTCATCGCTTGATTGCTTCGCAGGCCGATGGGCTCAAGGAACGACTCGGTTGCGAACGTGTTTCATTTTCCATTGATGTAGAGGGTGGGCATGTAAGCTTCAAAGCGAAGGGCGAAAGATAACCGGGAAAAAACTGCAGGCAGCAGAAAAGGCAACCAGTATCTGGTTGCCTTTTCTCTTTAGGCGCTTACCGGACCGGAAGACCGGAAGCGGTCAGTGGCGTTGCTAACGCAAGCCGGGGAGACCTACATCTTGATCACTTTCTCCGCCTGCGGTCCTTTCGGACCCTGCGTAACTTCAAACTCTACTTCCTGGCCCTCTTCGAGGGTCTTGAAGCCGTCGCCCTGAATGGCGCTATAGTGAACAAAGATGTCTGAAGAGCCTGGCTGTTCGATAAATCCATAGCCCTTCGAATTGTTAAACCACTTGACCTTACCGGTTATTCTAGACATACAACGAATCCTCCTAACGATTCGGTAAAACGGGGGCGGAAGCTGGAGAAGCTTTCGCGCGACCTGGGTTGGAGCTTGTGAGCCGGACGCGCTTTTTACAGGCGCAACGCGAAACACAACCAAGAAAAAATGCATGGTGAAATGCGCTGGTCACGCAGTCCATCATGCACGCTTACGGGGGCTAACTACAAAACACATCACTGTAAAGCTTGTAGATCGAAAAACTTACGACCGATTTCAGAGGCTTAGTCTAAACGAGGGCGCATACTAAGCGAAAGCAAATTAAGCTGTCAAGCTAAAAAAAACCTTACCTGGTTGTACTTCCCAGTAGATACCGCAATGGATTCACAGGCTCATCGTTGATGCGTACTTCATAGTGTAAATGGGGGCCTGTTGATCGACCGGTTGAGCCGACACGCCCAATAAACTGGCCTCTTTCTACTCTTTGCCCCACCGTCACGTCAATGTGGGAGAGGTGTCCATACCGGGTGGTTAGGCTGCCTCCGTGGTCAATGACAATGAGTTGTCCGTAGCCGTTTTGCCAGCCGGTAAACGTTACCGAACCACTGGCCCCGGCCACTACTTCCTGGCCCGGAGTCGCATCAATATCCTGGCCTGAATGAAATTCGTAGGAGCCGCCCCCAAAAGGACTACGGCGCCCGCCGAATCCACTTTCGAGCTTTCCTACAACCGGCCAAATCGAAGGCGAATATCCCTGCTCTCGCAAGACCTTCTCATAAGTCCGAAACGTCTGTTCCAGCTGACGCATCTTGAGTTCCAGAGCCGCTAAACTAATGCCATCCAGCGGAAGTGCCGGACCTCCCGTGCCCGGCAAAGTCGGCTCTTCATTCAAGACGCCGGATTTTTCGGCAAGTTTTCGTGACGTGTCCTCAACCGCCTCGACGCGATTATTCAACTTATCAAGTTCTACGCGTTGCCGATCATTTTCATCACGAAGCCCTTGATTTTCCATCTCCGTGCGAAGGTGCGATGCCTGTTGCGTCAAGCCGTAAAAGCCGTAAAACAATGCACAAGCAAGCACTACTCCCCCGAGCGCTATGAACTTTAGCGATCTTTTAGCTACACAGAACCTGCGAATTTGCGCACTGGAACGAGGAGTATGAGCGATTATGAAGGCGTAAAAGCGGTCGTCTCTGGCCATTTCAATGTGACTCCGGTTGCACCACATCAAGAAGGCAAAAGTGGAACAACTGATAAGGCACAGCCTCCAAAGGGCGACTGATGCGAGCTTATTGTTCTACGAGGTTTGAACCTGCTTGAAGTTGCAGCGGATAAGAAAAACCTCTCAACCTGAGGTGAACCCCCATCCGGCCGGTGGCTGCAGATAGCTGACCCTATCATACGAGAAAGGTCATTGCAACCTGAGGGAACTTGGCCGAATTTGTTAGAAATCTGCCGATTCGCGGTGCCGGCGGGAACGATCTCGCAGGATCGTAAAGACGATGGCGATGACAAGGGTGATGAAGATAACCAGTATGAGAACTTTGATGGCAGTCAACACAACGCCACCCAACGTGATGATGGAGCTCAGCATGGCGATCGCAAGAAGTATTAGAGCAGTTATGCCGCCGAGTGCTTTTAGAATTAGTGCCATTTTTGTGTCCTAGCTCGTTAACCCGTGATCCTTCACATCAAAAGCTTCTCTTGAAAGGTACGGTCTCGATATTCTTCCGACCTAGTTGGGTCGTCTCTCCCGACCGGAACCGCGACGCTTCCACCAGGGAGTCTGAAACTACCGATGGCGGCGGCCTCCTCGAATCGAAGCGCACCACTCGACTGGTAGAGCCTCGCCGTCGCAGGTAATCAAAGAGCATATAGGCGCCCAGGCCCACCAGGGCAACCGGCAGCAGCTGCCGCACTGGAAGTTGCACGCCCAGAAGCGTATGAAGCAGGAAGATGGTGCCAATTACCACCAGCGTCACGCCCCATGCGAATGGGTTTCCATACAATCGACGCGTGATGACGTCCTCTTCGGTATCCGGTGAAAGGCCGGCTCGCATCAATTGAGCCGTCCGGCAGGCATCAACCGCTGCGAAGAGCCAGGTTCCCAGCACTCCCAAAATGAAGAAAGGGATCCCCTGCGTAAGCACCGCCATCTGAAAGAAACTGGCGAAGATCGCGAAGTGAACGATCGCTTTGGCGGTTTGGCCGTTGTACGCAGCACCCAGTCCGGGAACGAAAGACAAAAGGGTCGCCACAAACGGTGAACTCTTGCGGTAACTAAGATCTGAGCCCGAGTGGGATTGCGACCGAAGTAAATCAACGCCGGCGACAATACAGTCCTGGCAGAAAGGGAAGCCCTTGATTCGGTGGTCACAGGCCGAACACAACCGGCGCGCACACTGATTACACTGGACCACGGCGGCGTTCTTCGGATGGTAGGCGCAATACAACATACTTCTACTTACGACCTGTTCTGTCGTTTCGGATTCGACGTGCTATTTGGCTTATTCTGCTGCTTCTGATCTTCGTTTGCTTTGTTCTGGTTAGGCGACGGTTGACTTTGCTGCTGTCCGCCAACCAGCTGCTTCAGCCCTTTGGTTATGTCATTGATTCCTCCGTTGGAGCCACCACTGTTCCCGGCTGCCAGACGAAGGCTGGCGCTGTAGACGCCACTGATCGAACCATCGGCAGAGACTGTGTTTGTGAGAACGAACATAGCCACCAACAACATCGTTGCGACTGTAGCCAGTTGTGGGGAGATGATCGGGTCGAGCCAGAGTCGAAGCCAGGTCGCAACCCGCTCGCCAAAAGACGCGCGAATCTCCTGTGACAGATGCGTTTCCGAGGTGGCCAGCAGGATTCTTTCGTGCAGGCCTACGGGTACAGGCAGCTCTTCGCCGATATATGTGTAGCAAGCGCCAATCGCGCGCACGACTTCGCCGGGAAGTTCAGTACAACGCTCGCAAAGAACCGCGTGGCGTTCCCAACGGTGATACAGGGAGGCAGGAAGGAAGCCATCAAGATAGTCAGTTAGATGCTCTTCGAAGTCCTCACACGCCATCGCGGCCTCAGGCATCGTGCTAAGCAGAATTCGCGCCTCGAGCTCTCTTGAAGGCTCCAGAGCGCTGGCTGCCTGACAAGCCTGCATCGTATTTCTTACTCCGCTTAGAGTTTCATGACAAACCGGACAACGCAGTGCATGCTCCACAAAACTCTTGTGGACTTCAGGCTTGAGACTGCCATCAAGGTAATCAGTTAACCGGTTCTCAAAATCGTTACAAAGCATCAGTTTTTTCTTTCCGCCCCTGGTTTCGTCTCGAAAGTGTGCTTCGTCCCCCGCAGCCGAAGCACACGCGCTTAAACTTCGCCCATCGCCAACACCTTCATTCGCCGTAGAATTTTTGCCAACTCGATTCGTCCTCGATTAATCCGCGATTTCACTGTTCCCTCAGGTATCTTCAAAAGGTCGACAATTTCCTGGTAGCTCAACTCCTCAATGTCCCTGAGAATCACGCAGGTCCTCAAATCCGGCGAAAGTTTGTCAATGCCTGCTTGCACCTGCGCGCCAAGCTCCCGACGCTCCATGTCCTGCTGGACTGATCGAGACGACGTGTGGAGGTGATAGGTGTGATCTGCGAGGTCGTCGGCCTGGTTATCGTGTGGCGTGCGTTGACGTTTCCGGTAGTCGTCGATAATCAGATTGCGAGCCAACCGCATGAGCCAATTTTGCAGGTCACCCTGTCTGGCGTCGTATTGATCCAAAGAGCGATAAACTCGAACAAAAACTTCCTGAGTCAAATCCTCGGCGGTATCTACTCGCGATGTGAACCGGTACGCCAGGTTATAGATCCTTCGCGAGTAGGTGTGCACAATTTCTTCCCAGGCCGCGCCGTCACCCGACCGACACCTTCGAACTAATTCGGCTCCTTCGCTGGCAGCCAAAGTTCTTGCAGCCCCCACGTTACTTGTCTCTCCGCCTAACCAAATTACGTTCCGGGTTCTCCTCAGCCGGAATTACGATAGCCCCCAGGGGAAAGTTCCCCGCAAAGCCAAATCCCGGACCGCAGCCTGATTCCCACTGAAAATGTCCACTTAACGCGTTCTTGCCGGAATTAACTGAACTGTAGTAGCCTTCCGGCGCGGCCCAATATCTTGTGGTTCACGTTCCTGGCAAGTCAAGTTACTTACTAAATCCTTGAAGTCCATCACTCGCAAATACCTTGAGTTTGGTGCGCTTTGCCTGCTGGCAGTGGCCATTCTATGGTTCTTTGGTCGAAAGCTAAACTGGATGGAGGTGCGGCAGGCAGTCAGCCACGCAGACCTCTACCTGCTCGGGCTCGCCGTGGTCGTTATTTGCCTGGTGTATCTCTTTCGCGCCGTCCGCTGGGGTGCTTTGCTCGCTCCACTATCTCCCACCAGTCTTAGAAATCTGTTCATCGCCACTACGGTCGGCTTTAGCGCAGTTCTCCTGCTGGGGCGCGCGGGGGAGGTTGTTCGTCCCGTTGTTTTGCCGATGCGTGATCCAAAGATTCGACCCAGTGCATCGTTTGTGACGATCATGGTGGAGCGAATCTACGACATGCTGGCAGTTAGTGTTTTGTTTGCAGCCAACCTGCTTTGGTTTACGCCGCCGATAAAAGTCACCAACGAATTCAGTCGGGTCCGCCTTGGAGGAATGGTGCTGTTGTTCCTGTCGCTGGCGGGTGTTTTTTTCCTTATTCAGTTTAGAAAGCGATCTGCAACAGTCGTCGACTGGATCAGGAAAAAGCTCGAATCTCGCGGTTTCATACCGGCGCGACTCACCCGTGCGATTGTCAGCATTCTTGAACAACTTGCGCGGGCACTGCGGGTGCTAGTCGACGCTCGTGAACTTGCCGTCACCGTTGCCTGGACCGCCATGGTCTGGTTTGGTATTGCGGTAGCGAATCTTCTGGTACTGCGCGCATTTGGGCTGCCGTTCGGCTTGCCGGCAACGATATTTGTGCTGGGTTGGTCGCTCGTGGGCTCACTCGTACCGACGCCGGGCGGGGCGGCAGGTGCTTTCCATGCGGCAACGGCGGCAGGCTTGATATTCCTTGGGGTTGACCCGGAGACGGCCGCGGCAGTTTCAATTGTGATGCATGTGGTTGATTTTGGGCCGGCAGTGATTTTTGGTCTTTACTATCTTATCCGGGGTGATATTAACCTCAGTCGCTTGCGCCGGCTGACATCATCCGAGGCCGTCGAGCATGCGGTTGAAGATGAAAAGATTGTACCCGACGAACCCTTCTTAAAAGCCCGGCTGGAAACGGCTGACGTCCGGGATTGATTTTTGACAGGTCGCGGGTAGTAAGCAGTTTCCCAATCCGTTTCTGAGGACAAATCCGATGAAGTGTCCATTTTGTGGTTATCTCGAGGATAAGGTGGTTGATTCGCGGGAGTCTCGCGAAGGCGAAGCGATCCGGCGGAGGCGGGAGTGTCTGCGCTGCGAGCGCAGATTCACATCGTATGAGCGCATTGATGAGATTCCGTACATGGTGATCAAGAAAGACGGACGACGCGAGCCATTCGATCGCAATAAAGTGATGGCCGGATTGTTGCGTGCTTGCGAGAAGCGGCCGGTACCATCTTCGAAGCTCGACTCAATCGTGAACGCGATAGAAAAATATGTTCAAGAGTCGTCAGAACGCGAAAGACCCACGAGCAAGATAGGTGAGATGATCATGCGCCGGCTCAAGGAACTCGACAAAGTTGCGTACGTCCGTTTCGCTTCGGTGTATCTTGAGTTTGAGGATGTTTCAGAGTTTATGACTGAGCTAAAGCACCTGGTGCGCACCCGGGCGGGCGGCTCGGCGGGGCGAAAGAACTGAAGGGTAGGACAGGCATTCCTGCCCTGTCCCTTGAAATGAAACTCCTGACAGGCAAGAATGCTGTCCTACTTTAATGCTTAAACCGGTACGCGCAACAGGGCTCGAACGCCTTGAACTACAACGACTACGGGATCGCGTAGGGCGTTTATTTGCCGCGTTGCAAGAAGCTACCGTGGCTGACGACCCACTGGCCTCTGGAACCTGGGCGCCACCGGTGGATCTTTGCGAAACAGGCGAGATGATTGTGGTTCGCGTCGAACTTCCCGGAGTGACCGCCGAGCAGATTAAGATAGGGGCCACCAATACGCAGCTAAGGATTTGGGGAGAAAAGAAACGCCGCGTGGCGCGTAGCCGTATACTCTCGCATCTATGTTCTGAACGTAGTTATGGAAAGTTTAACCGGATAGTGCCGCTTCGTTGGACAGTCAGCATCCGGGATGCGACCGCGGAAGTTGCTAACGGGATGCTGACAATTCTTTTTCCGAAGATTGAAGATCGCCGCGGTGTAGAATTCAAAATTCCGGTGCGGGACGCAAATGACGAGTAGGCGCTAATCAGCGTTGAATTGAAGGCTCACAGAGCGAAACCGAAGTTAAATAATCATGGCAATAATTAAAACAGCCGACATCGACGAAGATATCGAGGGAGCTGAGAACCCGCAGGAACTGCAGATACCAAGCGATCTGCCGGTTTTGCCTTTGCGCGACATCGTGATCTATCCATTCATGATCGTGCCTCTCTTTGTGTCGCGTGAGAAATCTATCCGGGCGGTAGACGAAGCACTCGGCGAGAACCGAATGATCCTGTTGGCTTCGCAAAGAGATCTCGACAAGGAAGAACCAACAGCCGAAGACCTCTACAGGGTGGGAACCGCCGCGGTAATCATGCGCATGCTCAAACTTCCTGACGGGCGAATTCGAATTTTGGTTCAGGGGCTTGCTCGCGCGGAGATTGAATCGGTAGACGCGAGTGGGTCGTACATTCGGGCACGCGTAAACGTGATTCAGGAGATTTTACCTCCCGAGCGTTCCCTGGAAGTGGAAGCCCTGCTTAGAAACGTGCGCGCCTCAATGGAGAAGGCGATCAATCTCGGCAAGAATATTTCGCCGGAGGTAATGGCCATTATCGCGAATTTGGACGACGCGGGTAGGCTTGCGGATCTTTCAGCTTCCAACCTCGAACTGAAGGTGGAAGACGCGCAGTCAGTGCTCGACATAGCTGACACGACCACGCGTCTGCGGCGTGTCAACGAACTGCTGAACAAGGAAATCGAGGTGTTGACAGTTCAGCAGGAGATCAACACCCAGGCCCGCGCAGACATCGATCGTTCGCAGAGAGAGTTTTATCTGAGACAGCAGCTGAAGGCGATTCAGAGCGAGCTTGGCGAAGGAAATGAGCTGGCCGAAGAAGTGGCGCAATTTCGAGAAAAGATTGAAACCGCCAACATGCCAAAGACGGCGGAGGACGAGGCGTTAAGACAATTAAAGAAGCTCGAGCGAATGCATCCCGACGCGGCGGAGACGGCCACTCTGCGCAACTGGATGGAGATCATGACGGACCTGCCGTGGTCAAAAGTGTCAACCGACAATCTTGATCTGCAGAAAGCTGAGCAGATCCTGAATGAAGACCACTACGGATTGGAAAAGGTAAAGGACCGGATAATCGAAGCACTCGCGGTAAGGAAACTGAAAGAGAAGCCGAAGGGCCCAATTCTGTGTTTGGTGGGACCTCCGGGTGTGGGTAAGACCTCGCTGGGCAGATCAATAGCGCGCGCGCTCGAGCGCAAGTTTGTGCGCCTGTCGCTCGGTGGTGTCCATGACGAGGCCGAGATCCGAGGACATCGTAGAACCTATGTGGGAGCGATGCCCGGACGAGTGGTCCAGGCAATTCAGCAGGCAGGCACAAACAACCCGTTAATAATGCTGGATGAGATCGACAAAGTTGGCGCTGACTTTCGCGGAGATCCGTCTTCAGCCCTGCTGGAGGTTCTTGATCCTGAGCAGAACAACTCTTTTCGTGACAACTATCTCGGCGTGACCTTTGATCTGTCGAACGTGATTTTCATGACGACGGCAAACGTGCTCGATACCATTCAACCGCCGCTTCGAGATCGCATGGAGATCATCCGTCTTGCCGGTTACACGGAAGAAGAGAAGCGCGAGATTGCCCGCCGGCATCTGTTGGCGAAGCAGATGGAAGAGAATGGAATAACCGCCAAAGACGTCCACATTTCGAAGACTGCGCTGACGGCGATCATCCAGCAGTATACGCAGGAGGCCGGCCTCCGGCAGTTGGAACGAGAGATTGGCCGAATCTGTCGCAAGGTGGCGAGACGGATGGCCGAAGGCCATAAGGGCTCCGTCCGCGTGTCGCTGAAAAACCTGCATGAATTTCTGGGCGCGCCAAAAATCATCCCGGAAGAGGTACTCAAGAAAGATCAGATTGGCGTGGCTACCGGTTTGGCTTGGACTGCGGTCGGCGGAGATGTGCTGTTCATTGAAGCTCTCCGGATGAAAGGAAAAGGCAACCTGGTACTCACCGGTCAACTGGGCGAAGTCATGCGCGAGTCGGCCCAGGCTGCGTATTCTTATGCGAAGTCGCGCGCAAAAGAATTGGAGATAAACGAAGAAGACTTCAACACCCATGACCTGCACATCCATATACCTGAGGGCGCGATTCCCAAAGATGGGCCATCCGCAGGAATTACCCTGGCCACCGCTATGGTTTCTGCTCTTTCGTTGCGACCAGTGCGGAAGGATGTAGCGATGACCGGGGAGATTACTTTGCGCGGCAATGTGTTGCCGGTCGGAGGAGTCAAAGAAAAGGTTCTGGCAGCCAGGCGGGCCAGGGTTTCAACCATTATTCTACCAGCCCAAAACCGCCGTGATCTCGACGAAGTTCCCAAAGAGCCGTTCAAAGATATTCGGTTTGTGTTTGTCGAAAACATGCGGCAGGTTTTTCGCGAGGCATTGAAAGAGAGGGTTGTGCCGCCAATTACCTCCAGTCCTCGACCGCACCGGATGCCCCAGGCGGCGATCGCCCGTGACGTCTGAAAGACTCAAATAGGGAGTTTAGTGCGGAAAAGGTACACAGAAATTGCGGGTTTTTGAGCAACTTCGCGGAAGATCTGTGAATCTTATAGTCGGTTATTTGATGCGAAATTTGTAATTAGTAACTCCGAAAAATTTCCTTCCGGAGTTGCCTTTTGGTTCCCGAAACCGGGAAAATCCAGTAATCCACTGACAGCGTTGTTTCGATCAAAGGCCTCAGCAGCCCGATAGTTATCAATTTGCGTTCGACTACCGAAGGAGTTTTAAGATGAGACTTGTCAGGAATTATTCGCCCACTCTTATTGCAACGCTGGTGTTCATCTTCGCGGTTTGCGCCTTGTCTTTTGCCAAGTCGAAGGAGAGCAATTTTCCCAGTGTCAAGATCAAAAACTTTGGCCAAATGACGGAGCGGTTTTATCGTGGCGCCCGGCCTGAAGACGAAGATTACAAAGCTCTAGCGGCGATCGGGATCAATACAGTGATTGATTTGACCGACAATTCCATGTCATATGAGAAACCAGCCGTTGAGGCGCTGGGAATGCGCTACGTCAACATTCCAATCGTCGACAAATCATACCCAAGTACTGAACAGGTAAATGAGTTTCTGAAGCTGATTGATGATCCCGCCACAGGCAAGTTCTATGTGCACTGCGCCGGGGGCAAGCATCGCACGGGCTTAATGGGTGCGGTCTATCGCTTTAATCGCGACAAGTGGAATTTTGACCAGGTCTACGCCGAGATGAAGCAGTATAAATTCTATTCCAGCTGGGGCCATGGAAAGCAGAAGGATTTCGTTGAGGAATACTGGCACCAAATCCAGGCGAGTAACGCGGCTACGCCCGCAACTACAACCGCTGCGGCTGCCGGCGCAAACTAAACGAGCTTGTAAATCCTGATGACCTTGAAGAGGCCGCTCAACCGAGCGGCCTTTGTCTTAGTTCTGCTTTATGCTTCATGAAGAAAGTCTGACTGGAGAACGGGCTATCACCTAACGCGCGTTTCACTGGCTGGTAGCTACCGTCAGCCTGTAGTTCGCGCGCCTTCACGTTGTCTCGCAGATACGCCGATAGCATCACGTTCTTCAAATAGTGCTTCAGAGAGTCGTCATAAACAGGCGCTATCACCTCCACGCGGTGTTTTAGATTGCGCGACATCCAGTCGGCACTGCCCAGGTACATTTCTTCCTCGCCGCCGTTGGCAAAATAAAAGACGCGGCTGTGTTCAAGGAAACGGCCGACAACATTTCGAACCGTAATGTTCTCCGAGAGTCCATCGACACCAGGCCGGAGCATGCAAATGCCTCGAACAATCAAGTCGATCTTTACGCCCGCCTGGGAAGCCTCGTAAAGCTTTTCGATCATTCCTTTGTCGGCCAGCCGATTGAGTTTCACCACAATGTGCGCAGGCCTTCCTGCCAGTTGATGAACAATTTCGCGGTCGATAAGCGCGCTCAACTTCTCGCGGAGGTTTACCGGCGCCACGAAGAGTTGCCGGTACTCATCTTGCCGCGAGCATCCGGTAAGGTAGTTAAAGAGTTCGGTTGCGTCTGCGCCAATCTCGTCATTGGAGGTAAAAAGACCGAGATCGGTGTAAGTACATGAAGTGGTTGGATTGTAATTTCCCGAAGCTATGTGCACGTATCGCTTGAGTGAGTCGCCTTCGCGACGCACAACCAGCGTAAGCTTGCCGTGGGTCTTGAGACCCAGAACGCCATGAACCACGTGAACACCCGCTTCATCCAGCCTTCGGGCCCACTCAATATTGTGCTCTTCGTCAAACCGGGCTTTGAGCTCAATCAACGCGGTCACTTGTTTCCCTTTTTCGCTTGCGCGGATCAGCGCCGGCGGAACCGGAGACTCGGGCCCGGTCCGATAGAGACAGATCTTTATCGCCAACACTTCCGGATCGTCCACAGCTTCGTCGATGAAACTTGTGACGCTGTCGTAAGAGTCGAAAGGATGATGCAGCAAAATGTCCTGGCGCTTGAGGACGTCGAAGATCGACTCCTCGCCCGGCACTTCCGCCGGCGCGGGCGAGAACGTAGCGTACTTCAGATCCGGACGCTTCAGCTCACATACTGAGTCCAGTTCCTGCAAACTTAGGGGGCCGTCGACGACGTAGACGTCCTCCGGTAAGAGGTCCAGTGACTCAGTCAGATAAGTCACCATCTCCTCAGGCATGCTTGCCGAAACCTCGAGCCTGACAGGCGTACCAAATCGTCGCTGCCGCAGTTCTTGTTGAATGAGGCCAAGCAAATCCTGGGCTTCGTCCTCGCGAATCTCGATGTCCGCATCACGAATTACACGGAAGCGATGACAGACGCTCGCGACCATCCCCGGAAAAAGCGCCTCGGTGTTTGCTTCAATCAGCTCTTCGAGGAGCACAAACTTTGTTCCCAGTTTTCCCACTGCCACCAGCCGCGGTACCGATGATGGCACCTTGATTCTCACGAATCGCGGTTCGTGCCGGCGCTGCGGATCATCTGGAGATTTGTCCGCCGGCCATTCAACCATCAGTCCTATGTTCAAGCTCAGCGGCGAAATGTATGGAAACGGATGACTTTGATCGACTGCCAACGGTGTCAGGATCGGGAACACTTTATCGATGAAGTAGCCGCGTAGTGTCTTCTGTTCCGACTGGCTCAGCGAATCGAAGGGAGCGATGTGTATCCCCTGGGCGGTCAACTCCGGAAGAATTTGCTCCCGCAAGCATTGCATCTGCTGCGCGACCATTCCCAGCACTCGAGTCCTGATTTCGTTGAGCTGTTCCTGAGGGGTCATTCCATCCGGCGACAGCTCCGTAACGTTTTCCTCCAGTTCCTCTTTGAGACCGGAGACGCGGATCATGAAGAACTCGTCGAGGTTCGATGAAAAAATCGAAAGAAATCTAAGTCGCTCGAGGATTGGGTTGCTTTCGTCGAAAGCTTCCTCCAGTACCCGTCGGTGGAATTCAAGCAGACTGAGTTCGCGGTTGAAGAACAGGCGAGTAGCTCCCGGCGCCTTCGGCTCAAGCGCAGGCAATCGCGGGACTTCCTTCAAGTTTCGCGAATCGACTTCTTTTTTTAGGATGGTTGACACTTGTTCCTCTTATTTACCCTTTCAGAATGGTGGTTTCAAATGAAACAAAAAAGGGAGACCCAAGCAGAAAGTGTGATCCGAAGAGATCAACGAGCAAGAGGTGTACCAGACCTCGGGATTGTGAGGTTTGGCGGGTGGCCTGGGTTTGCTGCGGCTGGAATCTCAACAGAATGATCGCAAATTCATCACTCAGCTGTACTAAATCCGTCCTCTCGGCAAAAGTACAATGCTAGTGGAACGGTCTCACCGTTGAGGCGTATAACTTCCCAGGTCCGGCGTCGGGAGGGTCCTTAGCCGCTACCGGTTGGTTAGTTTGATCGCAAGATACTTGCGGGTTTCGAACAGGACACAACCCCACTTTGGACCAAAGCATCTGTATTTCGTGTCGATGATAAATGAGTGGAAAAACTCACCAATTCATCGTCTATTGCAACTGTGGCTTGTTTGACACTCCGGAAAACCGTGTGATAACCTCCGGACTGCCTTTGGCTTCGATTTTAGAAGCATTTGAGGGTCTTTCCAGCCTACCAAAGAGGAGTTAGAAACCTCGCGTAAATTAGAGTTCCGTCAACGGCGCGCCATCGGCAACCGGGTCTCGGAAACCGGCACTACAAACTGTCAAGGAGAACGACGAATAATGACAATGAGCTTCCCGACTTTCATGATGCGAACAACGCTATTTGCGGTGCTCGTCGGGCTGGCTCTCCCTGCGTCTGCTCAGATCCCTGCCGGTTCATCTGCTCGGTCGATTCCAAACGAAATTGAGAGGGCCGACGCTCGCGTTACCCAGGTTATCTCCAAAGCCGAAGACCATTTCCGAAAAGGCAAACTCAATCTCGAAGACAACAAACGCGATCAAGCTCGCGATGAGTTTGACAAAGCGGTCGACGCGATTCTCGAATCGGGGCTGGATGTTCGAGCCAGTCAACGATTGCAAGGCTTCTACCTGGAACTCGTGGAGCGCATCTATCGCGAGGAAGTCCCGCAGACTCGTAGTCCGATTCAGGCAAACGTTTCGGAGCTGGTTGCCAAAAATGGAGCACAGGAACCGCAAACCCCTGAGCCGCCGATCGTCGGGTTTCGCGACCAGAAATTTGAACCGGCAGAAGGCGACCGACTTGCCCAGCTCGTTCTGACGCCGGAAGAGCAAAACGTTTCCGATGCGGATCTGCTCGCGCTCGAACAAGCCAAACAGAACGTCAACTTCGCGATCACTCCCCATCCACTAATTCAGCAATACATCAATCATTACCAGGGCCGCGGACGGTCCACAATGGAGTCGGGACTGCGACGTTCTGGCCAGTTTATGAAATTGGCGCGGCAGATCTTCAAAGAGGAAGGCGTGCCGATTGACATCACCTGGTTAGGCCAGGTTGAAAGCGCCTGGCGCGTCAAGGCAATGTCGTGGGCTTCGGCCTCCGGCTTGTGGCAGTTCATTCCCAGCACCGGGAGAGCGTATGGCTTAAAACAGACTGCCTGGATCGATGAGCGCAATAGCTTTGAACAGGCCACCCGGGCTTCCGCCAGACACTTGAAGGATCTCGCGAAGCGTTACAACGGAGATTGGCAACTTGCGATGGGTGCGTACAATACTGGCGCCGGAAACATTGATCGCGCCATCTCCCGCGCCGGCACCGCCAATTTCTGGGCCATCTATCCATACATCGCGCAGGAAACACGCAACTACGTTCCTAACATTCTTGCCGTGATTCTGATTGCCAAGAACCCGGAGAAGTACGGGTTCAAAGGAATTCGTCCGGATCCGCCAATGGCTTACGACGTCGTGCAGGTTGCGAATGCCACCAGCTTGCAGCTCGTCGCTGAGGCGACCGACTCAAACTTTGACTACCTTCGCGCTCTTAATCCAGAACTCAAGCGCGATGTAACTCCGCGAGGAGAGGCATACAACGTTAGGGTTCCCGGCGGAAAAGGTAAACAGTTCTACACGATCCTGAAGCGGATTCCGGCGGAGCGTCGAGACTCGGCTCGAGTGATTTCGGTGGTGCCCGGTGAAGATCTTCAGGCGGTTGCCAATCGCACCGGAGTTAGCCTGGCACAGTTGCAGGCGTTAAACACCGGCGTCGATCTGAAGTCAACCACCAAGTTGGTGGTGCCTAACAGCGGCGTTCGACTGACCAGCTGGCGTCGAGCGAAGCCCGTAGGTACGGAAACACCCGCAGCCAGCTTGACCAAAATTCGCGCGCGCAAGGGCGACACCATTGCCCGAATCGCTGCGGCGCGCAATCTCGATGCGAATGAAGTGGCCCGCTTGAATGGTGTCACTCCCGAATCAGAACTTCGCGCCGGACAAGAGATCCGGCTTCCAGCTACGGCCGGCGCCGGCGGCTCGCGACGTAGATAGTATTTGATAGTTTTTTGACGACCACGCATTGGTCCCGGTTTCTCCGCTCCATTGGGACATCTGGTGAGCGCGCTTTGCCGCAAGCGCGCTCGATTAGTTTTCACCCTCCTTTAAAACTTACCGCTCGAGCTTTTTCACCTTCGCTGTTTTCACAGAGGAAGGTCCTCCCATGCTCTTTCGCACTCTTTCGGCAGCCGTTTACGGCATCGATGCCGATCTCGTCGACATTGAAGTTGATCTGACGCCCGTAAGGGGTGAGGCAGAATCACCCCAATCAGTAACTATTGTCGGATTGCCAGACGCGGCCGTTCGCGAATCCCGAGAACGCATCCGCGCGGCAATTGCCAACTGCTCGTTCTTCTTCCCGTTTCAGCGAGTGACGATCAACCTCGCGCCGGCGGACGTGCGCAAAGAAGGCGCCAGTTTCGACCTTCCCATTGCGCTGGGCATTCTCGGTGCGAACGGCGACCTCGCTGAACAAAACCATTTGATCCATATGCTGTGCGTTGGCGAGTTGTCGCTCGACGGGCGAGTACGCCCAATCAAGGGCGCGTTGCCGATCACGATTCTCGCCCGGGAGGCAAATATCAAGTCGGTCATTCTTCCGGATGAGAACGCGAAAGAAGCCGCGGTCGTTGCTGGTGTCGATGTTTATCCAGTATCCGATCTGCGGAGTGCCGTGGAACTAGTGGCTAAGTTGCGTACAGGCGAGGGGCCGCCGCCGCTGAAAATTGATCCGGCGGAAATTCTCGTCAGGACTGATCACTACAGTGTCGACTTCCGCGAGGTTCGGGGGCAGCTTTCGGTAAAGCGGGCGCTGGAAATTGCGAGCGCTGGTTCTCACAACATTCTTTTGATCGGACCGCCGGGTTCCGGCAAGACGATGCTGGCAAAACGGATGCCTACGATCCTGCCACCGCTGGAATTTGAAGCCGCCCTTGAACTCACAAAGATTCATTCAGTAGCAGGTCTGACTGGACGCGCTGGACTGGTGACTGAGCGGCCATTCCGTTCGCCGCATCACACGATCAGCGACGCAGGTTTGATTGGCGGCGGTGCAGTGCCGCGGCCTGGGGAAGTTTCTCTGGCACATCAGGGTGTCTTATTTCTCGACGAGCTGCCTGAATTTGATCGCAGCGTACTGGAAGTTCTCCGGCAGCCACTCGAGGATCAAAGAGTAACCATCAGCCGGGCTGCGATGTCGCTGACTTTTCCGGCATCATTCATGCTGGCGGCCGCCATGAATCCGTGCCCATGCGGTTTTTGGAATGACCCAACGCGCGAATGTCGTTGCACGCCTTTGCAGATTCAACGATACGTCGGCCGGATCTCGGGCCCACTTTTGGACCGCATCGATATCCATATTGACGTGCCGGCAGTCAAGTTTCG